>CALZUA010000001.1 GCA_945829235.1 uncultured Clostridia bacterium
AAAGGAGCGCCGAATTGACAAACGAGCAACTCGCGGAGTTTATTCAAGTGGGCGGGAATGACGAGTTATTGCCGATATTGTGGGACAAAACAAAAGACCTGATTTTCTTGAAATGCAACCACATCTGGAGCGGTTTCTCGGATGTGTTAAGGCGGCACGGCTACGAGCTTTCAGACCTCACGCAAGAGGGTTACAACGCGCTTGTGTACGCCGTGGAGCAGTTCGACAAGGGCAAGCCGTATAAGTTCACAACCTACTTGAATTACGCGTTAAAGCACGTTGTACGGCGCTTATTGAATAACAAGGACGTTTTGAGCCAAAGCGGTACAATGCAATTCGACCAGCCCATAGGTGAGGACAAGGACGGCGGCGAGCTACTGCTCTCGGACATTGTGCCTATTGATTTCGGCAAACCGACTTGTTCTAAAGAGATAAACTTTGTTTTCCGAAATCAATAACGAGCACGCCGCTCTCGCTTTCGAGCAGGCAGAACGCGCCGATGAATTTCAGCCGTTATACGAGGCGGTTGACAGCTTGCCGGAACGGGAGCGCGCTATAATTCGGCAGCGGTACTTTGAAGGGCTTACTCTCGGACAAATTGCCGAGCGGCGCGGAGTGACAAAACAAGCCGTTTCGGGAATGGAGCGGAAAGCGCTGCGGCTGCTGCGTATCGGGGAAACAGGGCGGCTCTTGCGGCAAATCTACGGTGACGAGTACGCGCCGCGGGTTCGTTGTTATCACAAGGGCTTGTCGGCGTTTCTCACCTCGGGCAGCTCCGAGGTTGAAGATTATGTTCTGCGGCGATTGTCGAGCGGTTTATAAATAACAATGGGGTTGCATTTCGCAGCCCATTTTCTTTTGAGAATGTTAGCATTTACGCTAGTATTTGCTAGGGTTTGAGCGGCTTTATTCAGAGTACCCCCCCTATATTTATGACCGCTCGCCCGAGATTTTTTCACATTATTGATTTCGGCAAGGCAACTTGTTCTAAAGAGATACACTTTGTTTTCCGAAATCAATAGACAACCCCCATTATAAACGAATAATTCCCGAAATGGTGATTTGGCAGGAAAACATCACAAGAGGAACGCCGAAGCCGCTCGCAGAATGTCAAGTTTTGTCAAGATTGAATAACGTTGAAACCGCTCTCTTTTTAAAGGCTCGCTCTTTTCGCTCCATATACAAGTGAATAGAAGAACCTGTCAAAACCTGTCGTTCGCGCACGCGAGAGCCGAAAGCCCCATAAAACCTAGTGTTCGCGCACGCGCGCGGCAGAGTTGGCAGAACCTAATAAATCCTAATGTTCGCGCCCGTATCCCGAGAACCTGAAAAAACTTGAAACCACAGCTACACCTCTTGTCCTCTTTAACGAGCGGATTTTTGCGTCTGTCAATCAATATCGCTATACTCAATAGCCGTATTGCTAGGCAAAACGGCGGGAGCGGCTTTGAAAAAGCCTAGCTGAAAACCGAATTTCCGAGCGCTTTTCACAGCGCCCCTCAAAATAGGGCGAAAATCGCGCGTGTGAGCGGTTTTATTCCTCGATAGTGATATTATACCCCTAGACACATAAAACGCGGTACAGGCGATTGTGGCGCGTGTGAGAGGGGTTCGCTGATTTCGCGGCATACCCCGTGCAATTTTGACCGCCCCCAAAAAACAAAGCCGAGCGGCTCACCCGTTAAGGAATAAGCCGCTCGCGATTATTTTCCCGGTTGGAACTCACAACAGCGATTTACTGCACGTGGAGTTCTTTTTTGAGCCCGTTCTGCAACACCTGTGAGAAGTTCACGCCTTGCTTTACCGCCATATCGTTAAGCCAAGCGGGAATAGTGAGCGTTTTCTTGACCGCTTTGTTAAAGTGGGATTTAGCGTATTCCTCAACGTCCACCGATACCAGATTGACAAATGCGCTCTTGTATTCATCATATTCGGCGTTGACATCAACAGAAGCCAAATCTGACGGAGCGGCAGGCGTTTCACCGTCCAGCTTTGCGGAATAAAGATAACCCGCGAGGCAGTCAACAGCATTTTCCAAAGCTTCGGGGAGAGTGATCCCACAAGTCGCGAGGTGGTTCAAATCGGGAAAAATTACGGAATAACCGCCCTCTTTTTCCTCGTAGAAACAAGCAGGATAAATAGACAACATAATATTTTCCTTTCATTATGCAGCCGTGTAATTCACTACAGCAATTTCGGTAAGAGCCTCTCTGCACTTGTCAACAATCTGTTCAAGCCGCTGTGAAACCTCAAATGAAAATGCCTCTTCTCCGCATTGGTCGCACTTGTGGCAAGGAACGTTTTTCACGATTACAATACAGTTATCAAGCTGTACCATAAAAGTAGTTGTGCTTTCAATCATATTCCCCTTGCAAAAGAAACAAGTCATATTATTCAACCGCCTTTCTCGTTTTCATATCGTTTTCCCATTTATCCATTGTCGGATAATACGCCGTAATAACCCAAAGCTTGCTGTCCCCTATAGCACAACAAACGTGCAGAGGCTTTCCCGAAAGCGATAAGCCAAGTTCAAGGCAGCTCGGGAAAGGATAATCTTCGGGATAATGCTCAATTATCTCGCCGCTCCGAAGAACGTTCAGTATATCTTTACTGTCTATTATGCGCTTTATGCAACGCATATTCGCGTGGCTTGACATTACAATATTATTTACATCTGCCGCAAGCTCGCGGATTTGCTCTGCCGTCAGTTCATTCAATCGGTTCACTCCCTATTCTCGTTATCGGTCTGTATTTGGTTGGCTATTGCACGGTTAATAAAGCCGTTGAGCGTTTCTCCCTGTTGCTCTGCGTGCACTTTCAATCGGTCTTTCGTGCCTTTTTTGACAACTAATGCTATTCTATCGTATGCTTTTTCGTTGTATTTCTGTTTGCTCGCTGTCGATGTCTTTCCCATTTTATCACCTTCCTTTACTATACCCATTATAGCACACTTTTATTACTAGTGCAAGTATGCAAAATCCACAAGCATACTAGTGCAAGTTTGTTGAAATTGCATATTGAAATACTTGTGCAAGTATGCTATAATATAATCAAGCTCAACAGAGCAAAACCAAATGAAAGGAAGTTACACTATGAAAAGCAAGGTTATGACGATTGCAAACAACCTCGTAAAGCAAGGAATGAGCCGCTCGGCAGCTATGGTTCAAGCGTGGATAACAGTCAAGCTCCGCCGCATTGAAACCAAAACAGCGGGCGTTACTCGCGGCAACCGGCAGAAACTCCTCGCACGCCTCGCGCGGTACTCTCCCGAAGATATCACAATATCGCTCCAGCGCGAGCGGGACAACAAGGCAGATAGAAACGCGGTGCAGGTGATTGCGGCGGTTCGCGGGAAAGGCTCGGCGGTTATGGGCTACTTAAACAGGCAGCTCGCCGCTGCGATTGCTCCCTTGTTGGATAAGGGCAAGCGCGTTGTAAGCGCGTTTAAAGCAATTACGGGCGGCGAGGATTATTTCTTAAACTACGGCTTGAATATCAGTATCGCCGTATAAAGCGAAAGCCCTTGCAGAGGCGAACTGCAAAGGCTGTCAAGTGGGCGGAGCGTGGTTATTGATTTCGGCAAGCCAACTCGTTCTAAAGAGATAAGTCTTGTTTTCCGAAATCAATTGCCACAAATCCAAAGATATTATACCACATTCCCGCTCAAAAGTCAAGTAAAAAGGAGTATTTGAATTATGGAATTTGATTTTGACCTTGAAACCTGCCAAGTGGAACTCGAGCGCGTTCGCGACCTATTGACGATAGTTATAGAGTTTATGGACGAGGAACTGCCCGCAAAGCCCGAGTTTGACTATGAAACGGTGCTTTTCGCACGGCGTGCGGGGACGTTCGGGAGCGTGATTGAAGCCGCATTTGTCAAAACAGACGCGATTATTCAAAGTATAGATAAATCAATCAACGACTTTTACCACAAGGGCAAAGCCGAAAAAGAAAATCCGAGCGGCAAAACAAGGGAAAGGACGGTTGAACAATGAACCTCGATTATGATTTTGAAACCGCTGTTGTGGAGCTGGAGCGGGTTTGTGATTTGCTCGGAATGCACCTTGAATTTGCCGAAGAATGCCCGCGGGGAGATGTGGCAGAAATTAACGGAACGAAAGCCGCGATATTCGCCAGCCGAGTAGAGCGGCGCGAAGCCCTTATAACCGCGGCTTATGAAAAGATTGAAGCAATAGCTAAAGGCATAGGCGCGGCGGTTGACGAGTATTACAGCCGAATTTCAGCCGATAGAAAGGAGCTTGAACAATGAGTGCAGATGTAGCGGAATTGCTTTTTGATACGTTTGTATCGGGTGCAGGCAAGGCAAAGGAACTTTATAAACCGCTCGTGGGCTTTGATGAATGCGACAAAAGACTTCAACGCGCTTATGAACGGCACGGGCTCACCCTCGAACAGCAAAACTGCTTTGACGAAATAATCGGGGATATGACGTACAAGGCAGAACAGCACGGCTTCGAGCAAGGCTTAAAACTCGGCTTGCGGCTCGCTACCGAGGCTTTCTGTTCGCGCGAAGAGGCTTGACAATTTCGGGGTGATATGATATCATAAAATTGAGGCATTCTTATACTATTTGGCGTGGGGGTGAGTAACACACATGAACAAATTGCATCTAACGGGCGCATATTTGCGCGCGTTTCGGAAATACGCAGGTGAGGGCGGACACGTTCAAATTTGGGATATAATGCGGTATGCTGCTGATATCGTTGATATAGCAGCGCGTGAGCAGAGCGGCTCGCTCAATCTGCTCGACTTTGCTTATAGTATCGGTATTACCGGAATAATCTATAATGAACAAGTTGATATGCTGCGCCCTAATGAATACGGAACAATTATGGTGTTTCCCGATGAGCATAAAACCTATATAGTGATTGACGAAAAACGTAGCAGGCAAGAGCGGCGCTTCACGCTAGCGCATGAGATAGGGCATTATATGCTTCACATTCGCGACAACGGGCGCGACTTTTGCACGGAAACCGGAGAACAAAGAGAAATTGAAGCAGATTTGTTTGCCGGCGCGCTGATACATTTCATAGACCAGCGCATTTAGGGGAATTTTCCCCATCCCTCAAAGTCCGCCCACACAGCGCATTTTTGCGCCGAGAAAACAGCACCCCGCAGCGCCTTTTCGTCAGTCAAAAACCGCCGAATTTGAGTGCGCCTTAGTGCGCCATTTGCACTAAATTTCACGAAATAAGACTTGATGAAATTAAACAAAACCGCTCCTAAAATCGCATTACAAAGCGGTTTGTTAAACGTTGTAAAACGCGGCAAAACGTTTCTTCCGCCATTCGTAATGCGCAGGTCGGGGGTTCGAGTCCGTTCACCAGCTCCACCAGCGTGACGCTGGACCCAATTTCGCCTCTAGTGTGTGCTAGGGGCGCTTTTTGTGCCCGCAAGCAACTTTGCGACCGTCATCTTCTTCGTTTTTGGCAATTTCGCACAAGCACGAAACGCGTGAAAGCCGCGGGTACTGCGCTAATCTTGGATAGATGTATTCATTTTGCCCCGAGTTTGTGCTTGGGCGAATTTTATCAAAAAACCGCCGCCCGAGTTTCCTCGAGCGGATTTGCTTTTTTACGCCTTGAAAATATCGCTTTTAACCTCTTTAATCTTCTTGATAACAAGGTAGTTCAGCACGCTGAAATTTATCGTGGGGTTCTTGTACTTTTTGAGGATATTCCACATTTCTTCTTCGATAAGAACGTGGAAAACCGTGTTAAATAACTGCGGTGTCATTTTGGGGCTCCACTCTTGGTCTTGCGTCAGCTTTGCGAACTCCTTTTCGATGAACGCGGAGGTGACGTAATCGAACAGAATTTTCTGTTCAACCGTGTCCTCTTCCTTTGTGCCGTGCTTTTCGCGGAACTCCGCGGAGATAATTTTCGCCCATTTCCTCACGCCTTCTTTGTTGCGGTAATCGTAGTTTTTGATAACAATACCCTCGCCGGTGTTGCCGCCGTCTTTGGTGAGGAAGCCGTTGTGCTCGAGGCACTCAACGAGCTGTTCATAATCGGGATTTTCCAGTGATTTTATCAGCGGTATGTACTCGATGCCGAATTCCTCAAGCCACACCTTGTACTGTTCATACGGAACATAATCCCCGTTCTCAACAACATCGAAAATATAAAATTTCCTCCACGCGTTGTCCTGATAGTTCCTCAACGTGTGGGGAATAAGCCACTCTCCGTAAAGGATATGGTTTGGGTGCTTGGCGAAATAAGCGGCGAAGCGCTCGTCTTTGGTTACCTTGCCGAAAAAGCCGCGGTTGTTGTCGGTTTCGGAAAGCTCGCGGTTTCTGCCGCCCGCCTTGACCGCGCCGTCATCACCCAGCCACACGCAACCGTTGCTCCCGTCAATTTTCGGGAACACCCAGCAAGTTCCCTTCTCGATACCTACAACCTCGGGCTGACCGTATCTTTCAACGTGTTGATATTTTGTGTACTCCATAATACTCCCCTTTTTACAATGATTTAGTTTGTGATTTTCAAACAGGATAAGAATGGAATTACCGTTTGTGGTTTGATTATACCACAAATGTTAATCGCTGTCAATAGCTTTTTGCGAAAAAAGTTTTGGCAAACCAAAAGCCGCTTGATTTCGCTCAAACGGCTTTGTTTTTATTCAGTCTATTCCGTAGAATTTCATACGCTCTGCGAGGATTTCCTCGGGGTTATTCCCGATGATATCGAGCATTTCAGCCTTAATCAAAACCGTTTTCTCGATACCGAAAAAGCTCTCGGCGAGCTCTTTCAGATAGCCGAAGCTGAAACGCTCGTCATAAGGTCCGCCCGCGGTCGTGACGTAATAGAGCGTGTTGGCTTTGCAAAGCCCTTTCGGAGTACCGTCGCTGTTGTATTTCGACACAATTCCGGTGACGTAGATGTTCTCGATGTAGACCTTGAGGATTGACGGGAACGACAAATCCCAGTACGGTGCGGCTATTACAATTGTATCGGCGGCGGCAAACTGCTTTGCGTACTTGAAAATATCGTTGGACAAATCGCCCTTTTCGAGCAACTCCGTGCGGTAATTCAGCCGCTCGTTGTCAAGCGGAACAAGTCATTCCTTTTCGGGATTTATCTCCTCGTATTCGCCGAGCTTGTCGAGGAGTTTTTTGGCGAGCTGTTCGGTGCGTGAGTTGTCGCGCGGACAGCAATTCACAAATAATACCATTTTGTTTCTCCTTTCGTTTATGTTCAATTATACCACATTCGGCAAGATTTTTCAAGTGAAAAAGCCGCCCGAGTTGCTCAACAACCGCCCGAGTTCCTCAACAACCGCGCGGGTTATTCAACAATCGCGTGGGTTACTCAGTAGCCGCCCAAGCTCCTAAACAACCGCCCAAGTTCCCCCACAGCCGCAAAATTTACGCAAACAGCCGCCCGAGTTTTCCCGAGCGGCTGAGTAATTATTGCCGGCAACTCACTTGTTATCCCAAGTAACAAGCGAAATAAGGTCTGCGGCGGCGGTATCGAGGCGGTCTGCGGTATCGTTTGCCGTCGCGGAAACCGAGGAGTTCCGCTGAGCAATCTCGCTGATGTCGTCCATGCCGTCCTTTGCCGCGTCAACCGCGTCTGCCTGCTTCGCGGAAGCGGCGGAAATTGCATCGATAAGCTCAATGTTCTTCTCAATGTCGCTCATCATATTCTGCAACTCCTCTGCGGCGGCTTGCGCGGTCACATTGCCGTTTTCAACCGCCTCGAGAGTCTGCGCGATAAGCTCGTTTGTACTCTGAGCCGCTTCGCTACTCTTGGTTGCGAGGTTGCGAACCTCATCGGCAACAACCGCAAAGCCTTTTCCCGCAACACCCGCTCTTGCCGCTTCAATAGACGCATTGAGCGCGAGAATGTTCGTCTGGAACGCTATATCATCGATGGTTTTGACAATCTTCTCTATTTCCTGCGAGCAGTCGGTGATTTTGCCCATCGCTTCCTTAACGCTGTTCATTTTTTCAACACTCACGTTAAGCTGTTCACCCGCGGACTTGGAGAAATTGCTTGCCTGTTCAGCCGCCGCGGCGTTTTCGCGGACATCGTTCGAGATAGCGTGGAACGTGTCGCTGAGCTGTTTCACGGTATCAGCCTGTTGCGAGGAACCGTCTGAAATTCGTCTTGAAACGTCCTTCATCTCAACAGACAGGCTGTTGATATTCTGCGAGGTGCTTGCAACATTTCCGATAAGGTCTTGCATTTTCACGTTGAGCTGTTCGGTTTCGCGAATTTTCTCGTCAATTCCGTCCAACAGCGCGTTAAAGCCGTTGCTGAGCGCGTCTATTTCCGCGCAGTTTCTCACGTTTACACGCTCGCTGTCGTTGCCTGCTGAAATCTCGTCAATCTTGGAAACAAAGCTCCCGAGCGCGTTTACAACGTTCTTGTTTACGTCCTTGATGACGATGAACACGAGAAGCAGTATTACAATCAGCGCAATCAGCATAATAAGCGCGGTTGAAAGGAGTGCGTTTGTGATAGACTCCTCCGAGGGAACAAGCGCGCCGATATAATAATCATCGGTCTGCGAAACGCACACGAGTACGTTTTTCCCGTTCACAAAAGCGCGCGTGATGGAGTTCTCGTTCATCGCGAGCAACCCATCGGAAAGCCCAACCTCGGTTGCCGCTTTGCCGAGAAATTGCTCGTCATAGAACGCCGCGAGCGTCTTGTCGGACTTGTTGACAGCGAACAGAGTGCCGTTTTTTCCGACGGTTATGCTCTTGAACACCGCGTCAATCTGATTTTTCTTGAGCGCGTCCGAGAGCTTTTTCGGCTCCATACCGATTTGAACAATGCCCGACTTGTCGCGTCTGCCAACGCCTATGTACTGGAACAAAATTCCCTCTGCGCCGTTAAGCTGAGGCTCCTGAGCAAGCTCGAAATTCTTGTCCTGAAGTGCCGGCAAAAACGGCTTTGTCTGTTCCGAGGAACTGAAATCGAAGTCGATGTAACCGGGGATTGTTGTCCACTTAATCAGACCGTTTTCATCGGTAACGTGAAGCTCGTCAACCTTCAGCTCGTCCCTGATTTGAATGAGCTTGTCGTTGTCCTCGAGAATGGACGGGTTAAGCTCAATCATCTCGGCGAACGCACGGGTTTTCGCAAGATACTCCTCGCTCATATCCGCGGTAATCTGCGTGATTTCCGCGGCGCTTGCGGCTAAATTTGCCTTAGCGTCGGAAATTCGCATAAGCGCGGTTTCCTTCATACTGTTGTCGGCGAAAATCGCCTGAATTAAGAAGCACAAAACCGCCATTATTACCAGCGAAATAACCGTGCCTCTGATGATTTTTTTCAACAGGATTTGCTTTATGCTTTTCATTTTTCTGCTCCTTTATTCTTGCCGAATTTTTCGACAAAAATCCAAATAAATTGTCGTATATCGATACAATTATACCATAACACTCCTAATAATTCAATAGGATTTTTTCAACTTTTGGTTAACTTTTTACAAAAATCCGATGAACCGATTTTGAGCAATTTGCATAAAATAGCGCAAGGGGGCGAAAAAATGCTTATTGAAACGGAGTACAACAGGAGAGCGGCGGTGCGGTACGCGCTGACCTGGGCGTATGCGCGAAACCCGAGATTTTACGATTTTCACAATATCGGCGGCGACTGCACGAATTTCGTTTCGCAGTGCCTTTACGCGGGGTGCGGCGTGATGAATTACTCCCGCGAAAACGGCTGGTTTTACATAAATTCCGACAACCGCGCGCCCTCGTGGACAGGCGTGAACTTCCTTCGCGAGTTCCTCCTCACCAACCTCGGCGCTGCCGTTTACGGGGAAGAAGTGCCGCTCTCGGAAATCAGGCGCGGCGATGTTATCCAGCTGATAAACGAAGAAGGCAGATTTTACCACACGGTTTTTGTCTCGGTTGTGCTTTATCCCGTCACGCCCGACAACGTTTTCGTCTGCGCTCACTCCGATGACGCGCGCAACCGCCGCCTTTCCACTTACGGCTACTCCGAGCTGTTCCCGATACATATAATCGGCGCGAGAAGAGAGATTTTTTTGAGTTGAGGTGCTGTTATGTTTATTTACACGGTGAAAAGCGGCGACACGCTGGGCAGTATTTCGAGAATGTTCGGTGTTCCCGTGAACAAAATTGCGTCCGACAACACGCTTTTAAATCCCGCAAGGCTTGCTGTCGGGCAAAGTCTTGTTATAATGTCAAACGAGCGGCGGTATGTTTTGCGGGAAGGGCAGACGCTGTATTCGGTTGCAAGCGAGTTTGGCGTGCCTCTTGAAACGCTTCTTGCGGCAAACCCCGAGCTGAACCCGATTTCGCTTCGCGTGGGCGAAACGATAGTTATCCCGCAGACGCGCAATTTCACCCGCCGTCCCGCGCTGATAAACGGCTACGCTTATCCCACGATAACCGCCGAAGCGTTGAGTTGCGCGCTCCCGTTTTTGACGTTCATCAGCCCGTTTTCCTACTCGCTGACAACGGACGGTGAGCTGATTGCACCGCGCGGCGAGGACTTGGTTTTGCGCGCTTTGAGGAGCGCGGTGATGCCGCTTATGACCGTCACCAACATCTTTGACGGCACGTTCTCAACCGAGGTTCTGACGGCAATTCTGAACGATGATGAAGCCCGTGAGCGTTTGATTTCGTCCATTCTCTTTGAACTTGACGACAAGGGTTACTACGGCGTAAACCTTGATATGGAGTACATCGCGCCCGATGACCGCGAGAGCTACAACGCGTTTCTCGCGGAGCTTTCCGAGCGGATTCACGACAGCGGGTACATCTTGGTAACAGCTCTTGCGCCCAAATACAGCGCCGACCAACAGGGTATCCTGTACGAAAGCCACGACTATGCGGTGCAGGGGAGATACGCTGATTACTGTCTTGTCATGAGTTATGAGTGGGGGTATACGTTTTCCGCGCCGATGTCCGTTCAGCCGATTGAAGAGGTGCGCAAGGTGCTGACTTACGCGGTTTCGGAGATACCGTCCGAGAAAATCCTGATGGGAATGCCGAATTACGGCTACGACTGGACCTTGCCGTATATGCGGGGCACTGCGGCTCAGAGTATCGGTTTTGCGGCGGCAACCGAGCTTGCGGGACGAACGGGCTCTGAGATTATGTACGATGAGCGCACGCAGACTCCCTATTTCAACTACACCGAAAACGATGTCCGGCACGTTGTGTGGTTCGATGACCCACGGAGCATTGACGCGAAGCTCCGGCTTGTCGATGAGTTTAACCTCGCGGGAGCAAGCTGGTGGACGATAAACCGTTGCTACACGCCGGCGTGGCTGATTGCCCAAAATTACTTCGAGATAATCAAATTCTAGTTTTCCTCCTCAACGAAAATTTCCCCGAAAAACTCGGGGATTTTTTCATTTACAGTATCTTCCACAAGGTTGGTTTTTGCATATCGCGGAACATATCAATCTGCGCTTCTGCGCGGTCGCAGGCGGGGTAAAGCTCATCATCGCCCTCTTGCGCGAAGGAGTGAATTTCCGCCATTGACGAGGTGATTTCGAGCGCGTGCCCGAGGTCGTTTACAAGGATTGCAAAGTCGATGAACTTGTTCCAGTCCTCGGACAGCTCCTTTGCGGTCTGCACGGATTTTTCGGTATCGCCGTCCTCAAACGCGCGTTCAACCTCGTGGATTTTGTCCAGCATTTTCCCCGTGATATCGTTCACTGCGTACACCGAGTAAAAGCACCCGAAAGCCACAACGCAAAGCAAAATCACGCTTATCACAATTCGTTTCATTTCTACTCCTTTTCGATAATCCCGTATTTTCCGTTTTTATCCGCAGTCATCAAAAACACGCGCTTCTCGGAGATTTTCTCCTCGCGAAGCGTTTTCGTAAGCCACTTTTCGCCGAGCCCGAGCAAGCGCATTTGCTCGTTGTCGATAATTCCGTCACGGATAATCACGGACGGCGGATTTTCGGTTGAGCCGCCCGCGCTGACGTCCTGTTTTTCTGCGGTCTGGAAGTCTTTTTTGAGGAAAAAGTTGATTTTGCCGGTTGTTTCAACAATCGCGTAGTGGATTTGGTCAACATCGAAAATCTGCTGATTTCTCATCGATTCCATCAAATCATCAACCGTGTAGCGAAGCCGGTTCATCTCTTTTTGCAGAACCTTTCCCTCGCTTATGATAATGCGCGGACTGCCGATAATCAGCTTTCGCATTCTCGGTGATTTCAGCATAAACCCCGACATTATCACGTCCAGACACACCAGCGTTAAAATGGGAACAATTCCCATTATCATCGGAACACTGCTGTCCTCAACGGGAATTGCGGCGATGTTTGAGATAAGGATTGTCACGACAAGCTCGGACGGTTGAAGCTCACCGAGTTGTCTTTTGCCCATAAGCCGCAGGGAAAAGGTTATCACGATGTAAAGAATTACCGCGCGAATAAGAACGATTGCCAAAGAAAACACCTCTTTAAACTATTTCTTATATTATTCGGCGAGTTTTGAAAAATATTCTATTGCAATTTTGACAATATTGTGTTATAATAGAAATGTATGAAAAAAATTCTGCCAAAGGATTGAAATATGAAAATAGGAGTATCAACCGCGTCCTTGTACCCGTATCACGTTGAGGACGCATTCGGGACGCTTTGCGCTCTCGGTGTGAAAACCGCCGAGATTTTCGCGAACAGCACTGCCGAGGGTCAAGAGCCGATAGTTTCGGAAATCCTCAAAATGCGCGACAAAAACAACGTCCGTATAACCTCGTTTCACCCGTTTTCTTCACCGATGGAAAGCGTGTTTCTCTTCTCGGACTACGACCGCAGAATTGACGAGATGATGACGCTTTACCGCGGCTTTTTCGGGAGTATGAACAAGCTCGGTGCAAAGATTTTCGTGCTTCACGGCGCGATTTTAAGCTCCAAATGCTCGCCCGCGCATTATATGAAGCAGTTCGCTATGCTCTCCGAAGTAGGGCGGGAGTTCGGGATTACGGTTGCTCAGGAGAACGTGAGCTACTGTATGAGCGGAAACCTCGAGTTCCTCAAAAAAATGAAGCGCGATATACCCGAAGCGGCGCGTTTTGTTCTCGACCTGAAACAGGCTCGCAGAAGCGGCGAAAACCCGCTCGATTATATCCGTGAGCTTGGCGAAAGCGTTGTGCATTGCCACATAAGCGATGCCGACCAAGAACGCGACTGCCTTGCCGTGGGTGCGGGAAAGTTCGATTTTGAAACACTGCTCAAAGCGTTTGCGGACAAGGGTTACGGCGGTGCGCTGATTGTCGAGCTGTACCGCAGAAATTACGGTGAATTTTCCGAGCTGAAGTCAAGTGTGGACAACTTGGCGGAGCATTGCGAGAAGCTCGGAATAAAATATACTTTGTGAAAATTTTTTATGAAAGGTGACATAATTTATGAAACTTGACAAGCTTATCGGAGACCGCTTCAAGGAGCGCCCCTCGGACTGCCAGATTGACAGCCACGCGCTGATGACGAGAGGCGGTTATATGAAGTATGTGGCGAACGGAATTTACTCCTCGTTCCCTCCGCTCAAGCGCATTACCAAGAAAATCGAGAACATTATCCGCGAGGAAATGGACGCTGTTGACGGGCAGGAGGTTTCGTTCCCCGTGGTAATGCCCGCTTCGCTTTGGCAGGAGAGCGGGCGCTACGAGAGTATCGGCTCGGAGCTTCTGCGCTTCACCGACCGCAACAAACAGCCGATGGTGCTCGGTATGACGCACGAGGAAGCGGCTGTACAGCTTGTCCGCGAGTACGCGAACAGCTACACGAAATACCCGTTTATGATTTATCAGATACAGACGAAATTCCGCGATGAGGCAAGACCGCGCGGCGGCTTAATCCGTGTGCGCGAGTTCACGATGAAGGACGCGTACTCGTTCCACACCTCGCAGGAGGATTTGGAGGAGTACTACGTTCGCGTTCACAAGGCGTATGAGAGAATTTACGCGCGTTGCGGCGTGCCGCAGGTTATCTCGGTCAAGTCGGACAGCGGTATGATGGGCGGAAGCGTTTCGCACGAGTTTATGTTGCTCACGCCTATCGGTGAGGACAGCATTGCCGTGTGCAAGCACTGCGGCTACACGGCAAATGTTGAGGCGGCGAAATCGGTTATCGAGAACACCCGCGACGCTGTTTCCGAGGAACTCAAGGAGGTTCACACGCCCGATATCCACACGATTGAGGATATCTGCGCGTTCCTCAAAATGCCGCTTCAGAAGAGCTGTAAGGCGGTTGTTTATCAGAAAAATCAGGACGACAGCTTTGTGGTGATTTTCATTCGCGGCGACCTTGACATCAACGAAACAAAGGTTACGAACTATCTCGGTTGCGACATTCACCCCGCGGTTATCACCGAGGAATGCGGGCTGAACGCGGGTTATATCGGACCGGTTAACCTCAAGATTAACGGCGATTTCACCGTGCTTTACGACAACTCCCTCGAGAACACAAACAACCTCTCCTGCGGTGCAAACAAGGACGAGTATCACCTCACGGGGCTTGATATGAGCCGCGATGTGCCGAACGCGGAATACCACGATTTCGCGAAAATTGCAGACGGCGGCATCTGCCCCGAGTGCGGTGAAAAGGCGATTTCGATATCGAGGGGAATTGAGGTTGGAAACATCTTCCAGCTTGGCAGAAAGTACTCAAAATCGATGGGAATGACCTATCTCGACAAGGACGGAAACGTGCAGATACCGATTATGGGTTGCTACGGAATAGGCGTGGGGCGGCTTGCGGCTTCGGTTTGCGAGGTTTGCCACGATGACTTCGGTCCTATCTGGCCGATGGCGATTGCGCCGTGGCAGGTTCACCTTTGCGCGGTGCGTTCCGATGACGAGAAGGTGAAGGCGGCGGCGGACAAGCTGTACGAGGACTTGCAGAACGCGGGTGTTGAGGTTATCTACGACGACCGAAACGTGAGAGCGGGTGTTATGTTCTCGGACGCGGATTTGCTCGGTGTACCGCTTCGCGTTGTCGTCAGCCCGAGAAATCTGGACGAGGGTGTGTTCGAGCTTACCTCGCGCGACAAGTCAATTTCCGAGAAAATCAAGCCCGAAACCGCTCTTGAGCGCGTTCGTGAGCTTATCGAGCAAATGCTGAAAGGATAACGAATGAGTTTTGATGAAAAATCGCTTCTGAAACAGCTCGACAAGCTGTTTGACGAGGATAAATTCGCTGAAATTGAACGGGAAATCCGACAGCTTCCGCGAGAGGAGCTGAGCCTTGAGCTGAGGTTCCGCTTGGTGAGCGCGCTGAACAATCAGAAAAAGCTTGAGGGAGCGATGAGCGAGCTAAAGGAAATCGAGCCGCTTTGCATAACTCCCGCCGAGCGCGCGCGTTTTTGGTACAACACGGGCTTCGCTCACTATGTCAACGACCATGAAATGGCGGCTTCGCACTGCTTTAAAAGGGCGCTCGATTTTGACCCCGAGGACAGCGCGGGCTTGGATTTGAAGGCAATTATCGAGGAGTGCGACGGCTTTATTTCCCGCGATTTGATGGAGCTTAAGGGCTTCGGCAGAGCCGCTGTCGAGGCAATTCACGCGCGTTGCGAGGAGGTTGCCGAGAAGGACAGAGTGGAGCTTTCCGAGCCGGAATTTACCATTTATCTGGGATTTTTGCCGGGGATAAGAGTGCCGATTGGTTTGGAAAAACCGTTGCTTTTTGACGATGTTATGAAAAAGTACAGCGATGACGAAAAGCCGATTGCAAAGGATTTTCTGCAAAAATACTTCGGGATAACCGACACGGACGGCTTCAAACGGTTCTATCACGAGGATATGAAGTATAATTTATATGGTATGGCGGGAGATGTGCTGGCGTATCTTGACGGCAAGCCGCGGTTTCCGATAACGGAGCTTGCGGGTACGGGACGCGAGCTGTTTGACGACTGCTCGGAGTACCTCAACGCAATCCGCGAGTGTATGACCGAGTCGAATGTTCTCGGCTGGGACATCTCGGAAAAGGTTGGAATGGCGCGGCAGTGCTACGCCTGCGACCTGCTCTCAAACAGCGACTTTTTCGGCTGTATGACTGCGCTCGCGCAGGTTGCACGGGAAAAATTCGCGTCCTTCGAGGAGTTTATGATTTCGCTCACAATGGGTTGCGGATTTTTTATGTTCCTCGATGACAATTGTAGCATAAAATCCGCGATAAACTTTATGAACACAATGCTCCCGATGCTTTTGCGTTCACCGCTCGCGCAGTTTAAGTGGGGCTAAGCAAACTTTATTTGATTTTTAAAAAATGCCTGTTGACAAGCCGAAAAAAGTATGTTATAATTAAATTGGTAATGTATTTACCAAAATTTGAAAGGTGGTTAATATAATGTTTTGTGAAAAATGCGGTGCGCAGATTCCCGATGGAGCGGAAACGATGTGCGCAAATTGCCGTGCAAGATTTGGCGGTGCAGTGCAGAATTTCGGTCAGCCCGTTCAGCCGGTTCAGCCGATGGGACAGCCGGTTCAGCCGATGGGACAGCCGGTTCAGCCGTATCAGCAACCCGTTGCACCGAAGAGTGGTTTCTCGTTGGACACGATTACGGGAAATCCGATGATTATGATGATAATCAAGCTGGCGCTCGGCGCAATTTCGCTCTGGGCGGCGTTTGGACCGTTGCTCGCGTATATCAGTATGGGAAATTCGTTCCTGAAGATGAGTTTCAGCTTTATGGGATTGCACGCATTGGCGGGTTCTGCCAGCCCCCAGTTTGTTCCTGTGCTCATTCTGATGATTTTGTCCATTCTCCTCGCGCTTGCGGGAATCGTACTTACAGTTCTCCCCAAAGTTGCTCCGCAGGTTAAGCTTCCGCTTCCGTCTTGCTCGTCTTATGCGGCAACCGCGGGCGCGCTCCTCTTCTCGATTATCTCGCAGTTCATCACAATCGGCTTTGTCGCAGGAGGCGGCAGCTCGGTTTCTTTCTCGGGCTTCGGCGTATTTATGATGATTTTGAGCTTCCTTGCTCTCGGCGCGACGGTTTTCCTGTCCTACGTTGACCTCAAGAAAAAGTGATTACATAAGCACAAAACTGGCGATATAAAAAAGGGTATCGAGCAAAACTCGGTACCCTTTTGTTTATTCAGTGACTTTCATACAATAACGCGCGAAATTCCCGCGATAATCGCGCAGAGCGTTATCCCGCAGAGCGTTGGTATCACGAACGCGAGCGCCGCCCATTTTACGCCGCCGGCTTCCTTTTTTATCGTGAGCAGGGTGGTTGAGCAGGGGAAGTGCATCAGCGTGAAAACTATCACGCAGACCGCCGTGACAGGCGTCCAGCCGTTCGCGGTGAACAGCTCGAGCATCTGCGACGGCGCAATTTCCGCCAGCACGCCTTGTTGCATATACATCATCACGGCAAGCGGGATTACAATTTCGTTCGCAGGTATTCCGAGCAGAAATGCCGTTACGATAACCCCGTCCATTCCGATGAATTGACCGAACGGTTCAAAAAAGTTCGTGATATAGCTTAAAAGTGACGCTCCGTCAACGCTCACATTCGCCAAAATCCAGATTACTGCACCCGCAGGCGCGGCAACCGCCGCCGCTCTCCCCAGCACGAAAATTGTTCTGTCCAACAGCGACCGCACCAGAATTTTCCCGATTTGCGGCTTCCGAAACGGCGGCAGTTCGAGGGTAAACGAGGACGGTTCGCCTTTCAAGATGGTTGCCGAGAGAATGCGCGACACGAGAAACGTCATCAGTATGCCGAGTATTATCACCGCCGTGAGCGCCGCCGCCGAGAGAAAGCTCCCGAGAAGCCCGATTGCTCCGCCGATGAAGAACAGCGAGATTATCCTGAGGATTATGGGGAAGCGCCCGTTGCACGGGACAAAATTGTTGGTGAGAATTGCAATCAGCCGTTCACGGCGGCTGTCGATTATCCGCGCTCCGACAACCCCCGCCGCGTTGCACCCGAAACCCATCATCATACAAAGCGCCTGTTTACCGCAGGCTTTGCACTTGCAAAACGGCTTGTCGAGGTTGTAGGCAACGCGCGGGAGATAGCCCAAGTCCTCGAGCAACGTGAACAGCGGGAAGAAAATCGCCATCGGCGGGAGCATTACCGACGCAACCCACGCCAGCACGCGGTAAGCGCCGTCCACGACTACCCCGCGCAACCAATCGGGCGCGTTTATGTACACGAAGAAATCCGCCAGCCTGTCGCCGAGCCAGAAAAGCGCGCTCCCAAGCCACTCGGACGGATAGTTTGCACCTACAATCGTTATCCAGAAAATCACCATCAGCGACAAAATCATTATCGGAAACCCGAGCAACTTGCTCGTGAGAATTTTGTCGATTTTCGAGATTTCCTTTTCCTTCTGCGAAACCGCACCGCGAGCGATTTCCTCAGCATTTTTGAGGATACACGACACAATTTTGTCCGAGAGCATATCCGCGGTAATTCCCGCTTCGGCGAGAATTTTCCGCGCTTCCATAACCGCGCTGTTCAACTCCTCGTTGAAGAAATCCTCACCGAGTTGGTTCTTGAGTTCAGCTTTCAGCGAAGCGTCGTTGTCGATAACCATAAGCGCGAGCCGCCGCGCGGGAATTTGCCCCGAATACCGCTTCTCGATAACCTTCTCGACAACCGAAACCGCTCTCTCAATCGGCTCGGTGTAGCGCAGTTTTCGCGGATTTGGCACGATTTCACCCGAGCAAACCTTGTCGAGCTTTTCGGTGAGTGAGGACAGCGTTTTTTTCTTGTGCGCGGACGTTGCGGCTACCGGCACGCCAAGCTGTTGTTCAAGAAGCGCGAGGTCGATTTTGATATTTGCGCGTTTCGCCTCGTCAAGCAAATTTACGCAGACAATTGTGTTCGGGAACACCTCCATAACCTGCAAAGCGAGGTTAAGACTGCGTTCAAGGCAGGTTGCATCGCACACGACAACCGCCGCGTCCGCACCGCCGAAGCATATAAAATTCCGTGCAACCTCTTCCTCGGCGGAGTGCGCGAGCAGGGAATAGGTGCCGGGAATGTCCACGAGAACGTACTCGAAATTCTCGGTCTGACAGTACCCTTGCGCTGAGGCAACCGTCTTACCGGGCCAGTTTCCGGTGTGCTGATGAAGACCGGTGAGCGCGTTGAAGAGGGTGCTTTTGCCGACATTCGGGTTGCCGGCAACAGCGATTATCTTATCATCGGGGGAACGTTTTTTCACGACAAGACCGTTATCTGCCGCGGAAATTCCCGTTGAAGACGCAGTAAGTCCCATTCAAATCCCCCTTACGATAACGCAACGTGCGTCCGCCGCGCGGATTGCAATAACAGCGCCGCGAATGAGGTAGGCAGACGGGTCACCGAGCGGACTTTTGCCGACGCATTTCACCCGTGCACACTCGCAAAGCCCCAAATCCAGCAGTCTGCGGCGCATTGAACCGTGTATCAGAAGCCGCTCCACAACGGCGGTTTCGCCGATTTTCATATCGGACAATCTGTTTCGTTTAGTCACAATTTCACCCGATTTCATAGTTGATGACAATACATATTATAAGAATCACTGAGTGAACCTTGAAATATATGTTGTGTCGGCTATTACCGACTATATCGCCGACTATGAGAACTGAGTTCTCATAACATATATTATGAAATTCGCGGTTTTTCGTGCAACTTTTGGTGCAAAAAAAGCAACCAAAATAGTTTGGTTGCCAAAGTATTTTTCAAATCAACTCACGCCGCGTTCCCGAACTCAACGGTTTCTGCCGAATAACCCGCGTCCTCGAGATAATCGAGAATATCCGGCGAAGCATAAAAATGCGCCGCTCCGACCATAAGGAAGATTTTCTCGCCGTTTTTGAGCGACTTTATCACAAAATCCGCCATTTTTCTCTGGCGCTTTTCGTACATCTCGGAGTAGTAGCTTGCGAAATCCTCGGCAAGTTCCTCGGGAACACCGCTCGGTGAAAGCATAATTTCAAGCGAAAGGCGGTTGTTCTCGCGCCACGCGTTGTAGAGCGCGGTGTTCTGCGATTTGAGCGTTTCGTAGGGCATTTCAACGGTTGATTTAAGAGAATAAAGCTGTAAAGCGGGGGATTGACCGGCGTTGATTTGGTATTGCTCAGCGGCAGTTTCAAGCTCGATGATTGAGATGTTGTTCTTTTTCGCGTAGTTCAAAAACTCGTGCTCCGTGCCGTAATTTGAGCTATAACCGCTGTCCCGAGCCGCTTTTTGCGTGAGGGTAATGCTCCACATCGCGGGAATGTACCTCTCGTAATTCGCATTGTAAAGCCCTTTTTCCACGAAAACACGCTTGATTTCGTCGTAATCCTCACCCATAAGCTCAGCCGCCGAGTTGCACTCGAAAACCTTCATTGCCTCGTTGATTTCAGCCCTGTCCTCGCCGAACCGAATGACATCAACCTCGCAGGCGAGCGCATTGCAACGGTTCAGCGCATCGTAAATTTCATCGGGGTAAACCGTGTTTGGAAGCCCAACGTGCATCGAGCCGAGCATATACACCTCGCCGCCCGTGCTTTCGTCCTTTACCGTGAAAAAGGGCGGGTTCACATAATTTTTCTCGGCGTTTTGGCAACCGCTGAAGGTGAACATCAGCAGAATTGCCGTGCAAAAAGCCAAAATTTTTCGCATACTAAAATCCCTCGTCATCTGCAACACGCATTGCCTGTTCAATCGTGCTCGTCAAATTGCCGAAAATTGCGCTCAATCCTTGATATATCGCGGTATTAAGCCAAAAATCCCGCAGTTAAAAGTCCTCGGTAACCAAACGCGCGCTTATCTCAAAGGTCGGCCCCTTCTGCCACAAAAACGGCGTGAGGATAATCTCAAACCCGCCGCCGGGGGGGCACATAAAGTCGGCGGGTTTTCCTTTCGGCAAGCCGTACCCGCAGAGCAAATTCGTGATAACGCCCGCGTGCGTGACAACCGCGGCGGCGTTGATGTCGGCGCTCATCATATCGCTGAAAACCGCGTCCAAGCCCTCGATACAGCGAAGCATAAAGTCGCCGTATTTCTCGCCGTTCGGGGGAGCGCACTCCGCGCCGCCTCTGAGCCAATCCGCGTACTCGCGCAGGTCCTGAAGCTGAGCTTGCGTTTTGCCCTCAAAGTCACCGAAGTTCATCTCGGACAGCTCGTCAATTATCATCAGCTTATTGTCCGGATAAATAATCTCGGCGGTTTCAAGGCAACGCTCGAGCGGTGACGAGTACACCTTTTCAACCTCGGGGTACACTCCGTCCGCGCAGAACGACTCAATCTGCCGCCGTCCCTCGGGACATAGCGAGAGATTTGTCTGCCCGATATACCGTCCGTCAAGATTTCCTTGCGTAATTCCGTGCCTTATCAGGTATATATAGTAGTTTTTCATTGCTTTACCTCCGTTATCTTGTGCAATTGTGAGTATTGCCCATTATACTGTCGAAAATTTGGTTATTATGCCGCTTTACAAATCGGAATAAATAAGCTATAATATACAATAAGAAAATGTTCGCTTTATCGATAACAATATATCTATTTCCCTAAAAATCTCTCTCGCGGACTGTTTTTTGAATTTATGATGTTGATTTGGAGCGATTTGTAATTATGAACAAGGATTTACCCAGAATATTGAAGCTTCTTCGCAAGGAGCGGGGAATACGTCAAAAAGAAGCCGCGGACAGTCTTGGTGTTGCGCAGGCGCTTTTGTCGCACTATGAAAACGGAAAGCGCGAGTGCGGCTTGGACTTCCTTGTTCAGGCGGCGGATTTTTACGGCGTTTCCGTGGATTATCTTTTGGGAAGAACCAGCTCCCGAAACGGTGTTGTTATCACCGAAAACGAGTTGCCCGAGAGCAGTGTTTCCGAGAACTACGATGGCTCGATTGAGGGAACTGGCACGTTTTTGCGAAAAAAGCTGATTACAAACGCGCTTGAGGTTATCTTCTCGCTGTTGATTAAGACGAAGAACCAAAAGCTCGCAAAAGCGGTCGGCTCGTATCTCCTCACCGCAACCTACCGCGCGTACCGAATGGTTTACAGCGCGGGCGGCGAAAACGATGAAAACTGCTTTGCCGTGCCGAGCGCGGCGGCTTCGGGAAAAAGTGCCGCAAAGCTTGCTCTCGATGATGTCGCGGCAAAGGCGGCATCGGCTGAGGGTACGGCGGACGAGCGTATCACAAATTCCCGCATTGAGCGCGATTACCCGCGGCAGAGCGCGGCGTTGTTCTCGGTTGTGAGCAACGTTGAGCGCGAGCTGGAGAAGCTGTAATTACTCGTCTGCGATATTGTTCTCGAGGATAAAACGCTCGTTTTCGCGCCAGTTTTCCTTGACCTTCACGAAAATCTGCAAATTCACCTTAACCCCGAGCAAGTTCTCGATATCCTTTCGGGCAAGCGTGCCGATAGCTTTGAGCTTGTCGCCGTCCTTGCCGATAATCATTCCCTTATGAGAATTTTTTTCGCATACAATAACCGCGCCGAGGTCGATGATTTCGGCGTTGTTTTTGTTTGTGCGCTGTTTGAACTGCTCGATTTCGACAGCCGTGCCGTGCGGGATTTCGTCGTGCATTGTCCAAAGGAGCTTCTCGCGGATAATCTCGCCGCAGAGAAAACGCTCGGTGCGGTCGGTCGCGATGTCGTCGGGGAAAAAGTGCTCGCCCTCGACGGCAAATTTCTCGAGCACCGGCAGAATTTTGTCCGTGTTAATGCGGTTTTTCACGCTTACGGGAATGACCTCCTCGAAGTCATAAAGCGCGCTGTACTGCGAGATTACGGGCAAAATGTCGCTCTTGGATTTGAGCAAATCAATCTTGTTCAAAATCAGCACAACCTGCGTTCCTCTCTCGGCAAACGAGCGGATAAGCTCCTGTTCAACGGCAGAGATTTTTTTGGTAACGTCCGCCATCAAAATCGCGCAGTCCACATCGTCCACGCTTGTCCGCACCGACTTCACCATGTGCTCGGCGAGCTTGGTTCTCGGGCGCAGAAAGCCCGGTGTATCGATGAAAACAAACTGCGTTTCACCCTTCGTGAGCACGCCGTTTATGCGGTTTCGCGTGGTTTGGGGCTTCTCGCTGACAATAGAGATTTTCTCGCCGACAAGAAAATTCGTGAGCGAGGATTTCCCGACGTTCGGTCTGCCCGTGATAGCGATAAATGCGTTTTTAGTCATTTTTTTCTCCCTTGTATTTGTAGACGGTTCTGAAATAAACCGCGTTTTCAAGCGTTTTCGTGACCTGCACAATTCCCCTCGGCACACCCTGCTCGTTCGATAAAATCAGGAAATCGCCTTTTCTGTAATCGTTGTTCGGAAGCTCGCGCTGCTTTCCGCGAAGAACGAGCTTCAGCTCTTCTTTTGTGATTTTGAGCGCGAGAAAACGCGTGTTCTCGGTGATTTCGGGATTTTTCTCCGCGATGAAGCTCGCTTTGATTTCGCTCAGTTTTTGTTCGATAAACGCACGGTAGAGGTCGGGACGTTTTTTCTCGGTCACTTCAAGCGACATTTTTTCCTGCCACTCGCGAACGGTTTTGTGGTCGCCTGTGAGCAGCTCCTCGGGCACTTTTCTTCCGCGCCAAACTTCCGGTCTTGAATACTGCGGAAACTCGAGAAGCCCGTTGAAGTGGCTCTCGATGCTGTACGCGTCCTCGTTCGGGAGAACGCCTTTTTGTAGCCGTGCAACCGTGTCCGTTAAAATCAGCGCGGGCAATTCGCCGCCCGTCAAAACGTAATCACCGACTGAAATCTCCTCGACATTCAGCTCCTCGAGAACCCGCTCGTCAACACCCTCGTAATGCCCGCAAATCAGTATCAGCCCGTCCTCACGCGCAAGCTCGGACACCTTTTTTTGAGTGAGCGTTTCACCCTGTGGCGAGAGGTAGATAATTCGCGGCGGTGACTTGTGTTGCGCCAAAATCGCTTGCACGCAGTCAAAAATCGGTTGCGCTTGCATAACCATTCCCGTGCCGCCGCCGTAGGGCTTGTCGTCAACATTTCCGTGCTTGTCGGCGGTGTACCCGCGGATATTGTGCGCGTAAACCTCGATAAACCCGTTTTTTATCCCGCGCCCCACAATGCTTTCGGAGAACACCCTCTCGCACATCTCGGGGAACAGCGTTGCTATGTCAATCCTCATCAAACAGCCCCTCAAGCGGTTTTATCAGCATTTCGCCCGCTTCGATATCGATTTTCTTCACAACCTCGTCAATGTACGGAAACATCAGCTCCGTGCCGTTTTCTTTCTTAATCGAATAAACATCGGTTGCGCCGTTCTGATAAACCTCGGAAATTTTCCCGTAAACCTCGCCGCTGTCGATGTCCTTGACAACAAGCCCGATGATATCCTGAATAAAGTACACGTCCTCGTCAAGCTCAACATCATCGCGGTTCATATAGAGCGTTTTTCCGATGAGCTTTTGCGCGTCCTCAACCGTGTCGATGCCGTCAATCTTAATTATTACCACATTTTTGTGCGGATAAGCGCGCGCGATTTCTACGGGCTTTTCGCCGTTTTTGTCAAGATAAAGCTCGTCAAATTCACACAAAAACTCCGCCGAGTCGCAGAAATACTGACAGCGCACCTCGCCGCGAATGCCGTGAGTTGCAACAATTTTTGCCGTTTCGAGATACTGTTTCATTTTAATTCTCCGATTTTTCTTTTTTCTTGTTCAATACCAGCCGAACCGCCTGAATGCAGGACTTGAAGTTCAACGCCGCGATGATAACGAAAACAACCGCGTTTATCACGTTCTGCAAAGCGCCGTAGGGCAGGAACATTATCGACAGCGCCATAATCAGCAAAAGCGTCATATTCACGCCGATTTTCGCCCAGTAAACCTTCATATAGAGCAACTTTTTCGTGTCAATTATTCGATAAACGAACACGATTATGTAGCTCACAAGCGTAGCGATTGCCGCGCCGGCGATGCCGATTGTGGGTATCAAAATCAGGTTCAGAATGACATTTGCCGCCGCGCCGATTGCCGAGGAGATAAGGGAGTGAGTTGTCTTTCGGGAAGCCTCGTAGATGCTCGCCAAAAAGTTGCTGAAGCTCTGAAAAACAACCGCTCCGAGCAAAATCGGGACGTAGAAAAACGACTCGCCGAAGCTCTCGGCAACGAAAAACGGCATTATCAGCGGGCGCAAAATCAGCATAATACCCGCGCTTGCGAGGAACATTACGGTTTGCATCATACTGAAAATATTTGAGTAGAAGTTGGAAACCGTGCGGGAGTTGCGCTCGGTTATCGCGGACATTCGCCACGCCTGCGAGAAAATTCCGACAACTACTGTCGCGAGGTTCGGGAATTTGTACGCGACACCGTACAAGCCGTTTGCCGCGCTTCCGAGGTACGCTGTTACCATAAATCCGTCCGAGGTGTTGATAATCCACCACATTATCATCGTCGGCATCAGCGGTATGCTGTACCTAAGCATAGACCATCTCAGCACTGGGTCGTTCTTAACCGGGCGGTACTCCTTGAACAGCTTTGTTGTTACGTTCAGGAAAATGATTGACGTGAAATCGCCCAGAACCACCGCGAAAACGTATCCCGCAACACCGAGCTGGAAAATTCCCATAAAGATAAGGCTGTAGATTATCATCGAAACGGTTGTGACGATGCCGTCAACTGCGTAAATCGTGACGGAGTGCCGCGCGCGGACGTAAATCGCGCAGATTTCCTTAACCGCGCCCATAAAGACGTAGATGAACACAAGCCACTCGTAGCCCGAGAGCATCGGCAAAAGTCCAACAAGCGGTGTAAACGCGGCGAAAACAAACATTCCGCATAGCACAACATTTATTCCTATCGAGAAAACGCCTTTTCCATCGTTGTTTTTCTCGAGGGCAAAGCGAAGCACGCCGTCCGCAATCGACAGCGTAAACACCGATATAAACAGGGAAGCGGCGTTGATGATATTTGTGAGGTCGCCGTATGCGGCTTCGCCGAGCATACTTGTGTAGAAATTCAGCATTACATACACAAGTAGCTTCGAGCCGAACTGCCCGATGCCGAGAATTATGATATTGCTCGCAAGGGTTCGGTACTTGTTGTTACTCATCGGTTTTGTTTCCTACTTTATCTTTTGTCCTTGAAAAATTCCGAGAGGATTGCGCCGCATCGTTCCTTTAAAACGCGGCTCCTAACCATCGGAATATGAGTGAATTTTTCGTCAAAAAGCGTTGCCACGGACGCGCACGCGCCGTTTTTATCGTCAAACGCGCCGTAAACGAGCCGCTTCAGTCCCGCGTTCATCACGGCTCCCGCACACATCGGGCACGGTTCGAGCGTGACGTAAAGCGTACAGCCCGACAGCCGCCGGTTATGAAGCGTTTTCGCGGCTTGTTCTATCGCGAGAACCTCGGCGTGAGCTGTCGGAGATTGCAATTCCTCGCGCCGGTTGAAGCCCTCGCCGATAATTTTCCCGTCCTTATCGACAACCAAAGCTCCCACGGGAATTTCCCCGCGCGAAGCCGCTTCTCGCGCCAGTTCAAGTGCTTTTTCCATATATTCCTCGTCCGTGAGAACGGGGGAAATTGTTATATTTTCGCTCATTGTTCTTCGGCAGGCTCGGTTTCGTCAACCGACTTTTTTCGCTTGTCAAACAGCTTTTCCAACAACCCGCCGCTGAGCTGAACACCGAGCGTGAGCACTGCCCAAGCGACATTGTAAATCAGCAGATTTATCTCGTTGAACATCTCGTACTTTGAGAAAAGCATAAATATGAACGCCAGCAAAACTCCCAGCGCCGCGCCGAAAATCTGCATTATACAGCCGATTGTGATGCGGGATTTGAGCGATTTAACCGAGCAGAGCGCACCGGTGAAGGACGAAAGCGTGCCGTCGCAACAAAACGCCGCTGAGCCTCGAGGCGTGAATTGCGTGTGGTTGTTGAAAATTTCGTGATTTTCAAACGGGATAATCTTGATGGTTTTCTCGTCAAGGTTGAACAAATCCGCGACCAGCGTGCTTGTAATCATACCGTCCACGGTCTTGATAATCAGCGATACACCGCGCTTTGCGAGGTCTTCAACATTCTCGCGGGCAGTCTTGTCGGCGGTGATTTCCACGAAGAACAGCAGGCAAACCTCGCCGCCTACCGCAAGGTACAAAACCTCGTCATTATGCACATTTGCCGCCATTTCCTTCTTGACGTTGGGCACGGAGATTTCGTGCGCTTTCATGTGCGCGCGGTTTCCGAGAAGCACTCTTCTGCGGTCAATCCAGCCCATAACACCGAGATTATTCTCGTACACAATGCCGCTGACGTTTTTGAGCATATCCTGCTTGTAGCCGAGCATATTGAAAAACGCGTCCGCCATCACGCTGTCCGATTTAACGGCAAGGCTTGCGGCGTAAATAATCGCTTCGTCCACGTTAACCTTGCCCTCGCCGCGGCTCTGAGGCTTGTTGTAGCCGCAGATGTTGGTGATTTTCACCGCGCTCGGCGGGATAATCGTTTTTGCGTCAAGAAGCACGGCATTGGTTTCGCTGAACTGCTCGACAGCGCCGTATCCAAGCACCGCAAACTTGTTCGATTTGCCTTTTTTCGCCGTCATCAAAAGCGGAAGCGTAACAACCATCGAGCAGGAGAAAGCCGCTCCAAGGCAAAGAATCGCGGTCATAACGGTCATAGCCCACGAGAGCTTGTTCAGCGCGACTGTTTCCCACGCAAGCTCTTTCACAGCGCCGCCGTCCTCGATGAAGAACGCGACAACGCCGCCGATTATCGAAGCAATCAGCGCAACCACGGCGTTTTTGCCGAGAATCCTGTCGGACGCGTCCTCGCAGTAGGTTGACACGATAAAGTCGTAAAGCATCTCGGTTTTACGCATTGACGAAACAACGGGTATCCCCGAAACCGCGCCTTTGGAAAGCTGTTTTGCGCCTTCGCCGTCGCAACGCTCGATGAAGTATTTTGCACCCGCTCCCGAGGTGAAAGCGAAGTTCTTTTTGGCAGTGCGGACGGTTATCAGCTTGGAAATCGTGTTGAAGCACAACAGTCCGAGCGATATCATCAAATAAACGTGAGAATAGCTTCGTTGGATATATTCATTGTAAATGAGGTAGGGGATAAGCGCGAGGATTGACGCGGTGTGAGCGAACGCGCAGAGCGTGTCGCCGTCGGGACGGAGCTTTGCAAGCCGCGAGAAGCCGTTTGTGATTACAGACGAGCACGCCGCAAACGACAAAATTCCGATTGTGAGGTGGGTGTAGAGGTAGTTTTCGGGCGAACGGCGCAGGCTGATTATGTTCGTGAGCGAGCCAACGTTGAGGTTTGCGATGTTGACGATTGCAACGAAAACCGTTGCCGCAAACAGCACTCCGAGTATAATCAGACGGCTCACAAGCCCTTTTGTAGCGCGGGAAAGCCTGTCGCGGATAACGTTCTCGTCATCGAGGTCGATTGCTTCCTCGGTTTCCTCATCGTAGGGAGCGGTTTTTTCCTCGTCATCGGGCTCGGGTTTTTCATCGTCCTCGGGGTTCTCGAGAATAAACTCCGAGATTTTTCTCATTCTCTTTTGAGCAAGCTCGTTTGCCGCCTTGATTTTCTCGACCTGCTCGTCCTTTGCGGCTTTTTCCTCAGCGGCTTCGGCTTCTTTTTTCGCCGCCGCCGCAATTTCATCGGGGTCTTCGCCTTCCTTGAAAAGCGCGTAATTCTGCTTGTTGTCCTCGGCAATTTTCTTGTTCAGCGCGTCAACGATGGATTCACCAACGTGAAGTTCGCCGACAATCGGCTTCGACTGTTTTCCCGCCTTTGAGAACAGCACGTTGTCGAGGTCTTTTTTACGGGAAACAGTGGGCTGATATTCCTTAACGCGCTCACCGCCGCGGGAAATCCGCTTCAAATCATCGCCGGCAACGGTCAGTGTATCGGTATCATCATCGCCGCGCAACATATCCGCAACCTTTTGCTTTGACTCCATCGGGTTGATTGAGTCGAGCATTTCCTCGGGGGATTCCGCCTCGCGGTCAGCTTTGAGCAGGGCGCGGTTGATTTCCTCGATTTTTTGTTGCTTTCGCATTTCCATCGTTTCCGTGGTAACAAGGTCGCCGCGCGTGTGGAAGATGATGTCATCGTCCTCGGAAACCGCGGGTTTAACGAAAGCGTTGACGTGCTCGGAGAACTTGTCCACCTCGGCGGTATCAGCGGTATCGGGGTCAAACGGCTTAACCTTGTTTTTCTCGTACAGCTTGACATCTGCCGCCCTGTCGATATCACGGGCAACGCGCGCTTCGTACTCCTGCTCGGTGAGCTGTCGCGCGGAGCGAGTTTCCTTTTCATCGTCCTCGATGTCGATTTTAACGGGCTTTCTCGAGTTGAAAGCCGCCGAGATATCGCGCTGTAAACGCTCCTCGGACTGCTTCTCGGAGAGCTGACGGGCAACCGAGTTGTCGCGTTTTTCGGGCATATCCGTGAGGATTTGCGTAACGCTCAAATCCTTGCCGGAGCGGCTTGCGGCGGGCTTTTCAGCCTTTTTCTGCGTACCGGTAAGAATGGGCTTGCCGTCTTTTTTGCGAAACGAGTCAACCTCGTTCAAAATATCGTCAATATCGTAGCTTTTTCCTGCCATCTATTTTACCTCCATCAGAGAGCTCTGTATTTGACAATCTCGTACATCAAAATTCCTGCGGAAACCGACGCGTTGAGGGAGTTGACCTTACCCAGCATCGGCAGTGACACAACCATATCGCAGGTTTCGCGCACCAGCCTTGACAGCCCGAAGCCCTCCGAGCCGACAACGAGTGCCGTGCTTCCCGAGAAATCAACCTTGTTGTAAGGCTCGCCGTCTGCTTCCATTCCGTAAACCCAGACGCCTTGCTTTTTGAGTTGCTTTATGGTATCGACAAGGTTTGACACGCGCGCAACCTTAACGTAAGCCGCGGCACCTGCCGAGGTCTTGAAAACGGTTGAGTTGAGTGACGCGGAGCGCCTTTTCGGGATAATCACGCCGTCTGCGCCCGCGGCTTCGGCTGTTCGGATAATTGCACCGAGATTGTGGGGGTCAGCGATTTCATCGGCGATTATGATGAACGGCGGTTTGCCCTTTTGACGAGCGTTTTCGAGGATATCCTCAACCTCGCAATAATTCCCCGCACAAAGCTCAACAGCCACGCCGCCGTGCTTCGGAGTGCCGGCAAGCGCCGTGAGCTTCTCCTCGGCAACCTGCTTTATCACAACACCACGCTTGCGTGCCGCATCAATTATGCTTCCCAAGCTTGCGTTCTTCTGAACAAAAAGCGAGTCGATTTCTTTATCCGACCGCAACGCTTCCATAACAGCGTTTTTTCCGTAAATTATCTGTTTTTCGTTGTTATCCATAATTTTCCTTTTTTATCACAAATTTAATACAAATTTAAAATCATACATTCTTTATTATAACATATTTTAAATAAGATTTCAACAGTAAAAATATGTAAGATTTATAAAATTTCGTGAAAAATACTGTCGATTACCATTGCAATTTACACAAAAATATGGTAAAATATAGATTAGATGTTAATTTAATAAGCAAAGTTTGAGAGGATAGTATATGTTCAGTAAGATAAACAGCGTGGGACTTTTCGGGCTGAACGCGTTTCCGGTAACGGTAGAGTCGAGTTTTTCCCCCGGGCAGCCGAATTTCGATATCGTGGGAATGCCCGACATCGCCGTTCAGGAGAGCAAGGCGCGTATTCGTGCGGTTCTCGGGCAGCTGGATTTGAAGCTGTTGAACGGAAAAGTTACCGTAAATCTCGCTCCCGCAAGCGTTCGGAAAATCGGCGCGATTTTCGATTTGCCGATTATCATCGCGCTGATGAAAACGGGCGGCGTTATCCAAAGTGACTGCAAGGACTGCGCTTTTATCGGCGAGCTTTCGCTTGACGGCACGCTTTCCCCGATAAACGGCGCGCTCGGAATGACTTTGACCGCCTCGCAGAACGGGATTAAGCGGATTTTCCTCCCGAAAGCCAACGCGAAGGAAGCGTCCGTTGCCGAAAATATCGAGGTTTACGGTGCAGAACATATAACGCAGATTGTTGAATTTTTGCGGCACGGAACGGGGCTTTCACGCGAACCGCGTTACATTCCGTCAACCGAGGAAGCTGTGCGGAGAATGGGTGATTTTGCCGATGTAATGGGGCAGGCTGTTGCGAAAAAAGCGATTGAGGTTGCCGCGGCAGGTTCGCATAACTTGTTGATGATAGGTCCACCCGGTTCGGGAAAATCAATGCTTGCAAAGCGAATTCCCTCGGTGCTCCCGAAAATTACCTTTGAAGAAAGCATCGAAACCACGCAGATTTACTCGGTTGCGGGCTACATAAACCCGAGCGAGCCGCTTATCACAACGCGCCCGTTCCGCTCTGTGAGCCACACCGCGAGTGCGGTCGGGCTTATCGGCGGAGGAAGCGTCCCGCACCCGGGCGAGATTTCGCTTGCACACAACGGCGTGCTTTTTCTTGACGAGTTGCCCGAGTTTGACAGGAGAGTGCTCGAAACGCTCCGACAGCCGCTCGAGAACGGTGAAATTACCATTTCGAGAGCGTCCGGCTCGGTGAATTATCCGTGCGAGGTGATGATGGTTGCGGCAATGAATCCGTGCCCGTGCGGGAATTTCGGCAATCCGCTGAAAAAGTGTACCTGCTCGGACAAAATGGTGACGGGCTACCTGAATAAAATCTCGCAACCCGTGCTCGACAGAATTGACATTCAGATTGAGGTTCAGCCCGTGAAATACGATGACCTCTACAAGCGCGTCAAGCAGGAAAGCTCGGCGGCGATTGCCGAGCGGGTGCAGAGGGCGCGGGATATTCAGGCAAAGCGTTTCAAGGGCACGCAAATCAAGTCCAACAGCCGCATAACGCCCGATATCATCGCAGATGTCTGCGTTATGACAACCGAAGCTGAGGAAACACTCCGCGTTGCTTTTGAGAAGCTCGGGTTGTCCGCGAGGGCATACGACAGGATTTTGAAAGTCGGGAGAACGTTGGCTGACCTTGATGAAAGCGAGAAAATCGAGAAAAACCACATTTTTCAGGCAATCGGTTTTCGGAGCCTTGACCGAAAATACTGGAATCGTTAAGATTTTACATAAATTAACTTGTGAGGAGTTTTGATTGATGAACAAAAGAAGTTGCGGAATTTTAATGCACATCACCTCGCTCCCCTCGCCCTACGGTATCGGCACAATGGGCGTTGAAGCGGAGAAATTTGCGCGCTGGTTGAAAAGCGCGGGACAGAGCTATTGGCAAGTTTTGCCGACGGGACCTACCGGCTACGGTGACTCGCCGTATCAGCCGTTCTCGTCATTTGCGGGAAACCCGCTGATGATTGACCTTGACGAGCTTTGCGACCAAGGGTTGTTGTCGAGAACGGACTGCGAAAATGCCGATTACGGTGCTGACCCCGATATTGTCGATTACGATAAAATCAGCAAAACGCGCAGTGAGCTTCTTCACAAGGCTTGCGCGGCGTTCAAGGACGATGTCGGCTACACCTCGTTCAACCTGTATCAGGCGGATTGGCTCGAGGACTACGCGCTGTTTATGGCGCTGAAAAACAAGTACGGCGGGAAACCGTGGACGGTTTGGGACGATGACATCAAGTTCCGCAAGCCCGAGGCTCTCGAAAAGTGCCGCGAGGAGCTTGCCGAGGAAATCCGTTACGAGAAATTCTGCCAGTACATCTTTTTCCGCCAGTGGACGCGCTTTCACCAGACCTGCAACACAAGCGGCATCAAAATCATCGGCGATATCCCGATTTACGTTTCACCCGACTCTGCGGACGTTTGGGCGAACCCGCACCTGTTCGAGCTTGACGAGCGGCTGAACCCGAAGCGCGTTGCGGGAGTGCCGCCGGATTATTTCTCGAAAACGGGACAGCTTTGGGGCAACCCGCTGTACGATTGGGACGCGATGAAGAAGGACAACTATTCGTGGTGGATAAAGCGAATGAAAAAGTCCGCGGAGCTTTACGATATGTTGCGCATCGACCATTTCCGCGCGTTCGACACCTATTGGGCAATCCCGTTCGGTCACCCGACAGCCGAGTGCGGAAAGTGGGAGCAAGGTCCCGGAATGGACTTGTTCAACGTGATAAAAAGCGAAATCAAGAACGTTGACATAATCGCCGAGGACTTGGGCGATATCTTCGACAGCGTGAAAAAATTGCTCGCGGACACGGGTTTCCCGGGAATGAAGGTTTTGCAGTTCGGGTTCAACGACAAGAACGAGGACAACGACCATCTCCCGCACAATTACCCGAAAAACTGCGTCTGCTACACGGGAACGCACGACAACGCGACCTTCCGGCAGTGGTACACCGAGGCTGATTTGGCAACGAGAAATATGGCGAAAAAGTACCTTGAAAAAGGGTTGTTCAAGAGCCTGAACGACCGCGCGATAAAGGCGCTTTACGCGTCACCGGCGGCGCTTGCGATTGTGCCGATGCAGGACGTGCTGAACCTCGGCGCAAAGGCGCGAATGAACGTTCCGTCAACGCTTGGCGGGAACTGGGCGTGGCGAATGAAGCCGAACGCGCTCAAGGAAAAAACGGCTGAAAAACTGCACGAATATGCGGAAATTTATATGAGATTATGAGTGAAAATGTGATTGATAACGGGCTTACGCGCGAGTTTTCGGCAGCGCTTCTCGGGAAATTCGGCAAGGCGATTGACGAGTACAAATTGCTGAAAAGCGGCGACAAAATTTGCGTTTGCGTATCGGGCGGAAAGGATTCGCTGTTGCTGTCGGCGCTGTTTCGCGAGTACGAAAAGCACGGAAAGTTTGCGATAACGGTGAAATATTTGTCGATGAACCCGGGTTTTTCCGATGAAGACGAGAAGCAGATAAAGCGCAATGTAAAGCGGCTTGACGTGGATTTAGAGTTCTTCAGAACGGATGTTTTTTCGCACGTTGAGGGGGAGAAAAATCCGTGCTTTTTGTGCTCGAAAATGCGGCGCGGGCTGTTGTACAAAAAGGCGCGCGAGCTTGGCTGCAACAAAATTGCGCTCGGGCACCACTTCGATGACGTAATCGAAAGCATTCTGATGGGAATTTTGTACGGCGGGCAGACGGGAACGATGTTGCCGCGCGTGAAATCGGCGCATTTCGAGGGAATGGAGCTGATACGGCCGCTGTATTTCGTGCGCGAGCGGGACGTAGTTTCGTGGGCAAACTATTGTGGGCTGGAGCTTTCGGGGTGCAAATGCGTGCTCACAAAGCGTGGCGACAACTCAAAGCGGGACTTCGTGAAACGGCTTATAGAGCGGCTTTGCGTGGATAACCCGCAGGTCGAGATGAACATTTTCCGCGCAGTACAAAACATTCCGCTTGACCGAATAATTTCGTACAAGGACGAGCGTGGCGCTCACGATTTTCTTGAAAAATATGATGAAAAAGATTGATTTGCAGGAAGTGGAAAAGCGGGTTTTTCGCGGAAAACTCGGCGCGATTTTCACACCGGAAAAAACGGTTTTCAGGTTTTGGCAACCGTTTGCGGAGAAGGCGCTTTTGCGGCTCTATAATGCGGATTGTGAGCAAATTTTTCGCGCTGAAATGCACCGAAAAAACAACATTTTCGAGTACGAAAAACGCGGAAATTGCGAGGGATTTTTGTACGATTTTTCGGTAATTGAGGACGGCTGTGAGCGCGTTTTTGCGGACGCTTACGCTTGCGCCGTGACACCGGACGGAACGCGCGGAATTGTAACCGATATGCGGAAAAACACGCCGGATGGCTGGGAAAATGACAGGTTTTTGGGCGAAATCGAGCAGGAAAAAGCTGTGATTTACGAGGTATCCGTGCGCGATTTTTCGATGGATAAACACGCGAAATTTGCAAGTCGTGGAAAATTTATTGCATTTTGCGAGGAGAATGTCAAAAATTCTTACGGCGATGAAATCGGGCTGAATTATATAAAAAATCTCGGCGTAACGCATATCCAGCTTATGCCGATCTTTGATTTTGACAGCGATGGAAGTGAGTACAACTGGGGCTACAACCCGAGATTTTACAACGCACCGAGCAACTGCTATTCGCTTAACAATGCGGTTTTAGAGCTACGCGAGTTGATTTGTTGCGCGCATAAAAAAGGTCTTGGCGTGATTGCCGATGTGGTTTATAATCACGCATTTTCGGTGGAAAATTCGAGCTTTGAAAAGCAGGTTCCGGGATATTTTTTTCGTGGTGACGAGGAATTTTCAAACGGCTCTGGTTGCGGGAATGAAGTTGCGAGTGAAAGATTTATGATGATAAAATTCATTTTGGACAGCTTGGAATTCCTCACAAAAGAGTATCATATTGATGGATTTCGATTTGATTTAATGGGATTGTTAGATGTGCAAACTATGCGTAAAATTGAGCGAAATTTGCGCAAAATAAACCCCGCGGTTTTGCTTTACGGCGAGGGTTGGACAGGTGGCGTGAGCCCGCTTCTCGAGAGGCTTCGTGCGGTTCAGGGAAACGCGAAAAAGTTGCCAGAAATCGCCTTTTTCAACGACAGTTTTCGCGATGCGGTGAAGGGCAATGTTTTCGACAAAAAGGACTGCGGTTTCGTGAACGGAAAGCCCGATTACGCGCATTTTTTGCCGATTTTCTCATCAATTTCGGGCAAATTTTCCGAAAATTTTTGGACAAAAAATTCTGCTCAAACGATAAATTATGTGGAATGTCACGACAATTTGACGCTTTTTGACAAGCTGAAAATTTCGCTTAACAATGCGGGTTCAGAGTGCATTATTTCTGCCGAAAAGATGTCCGCCGCGCTGATTTTTTTGAGCTGTGGAATTGCATTTTTTCAAGCCGGTCAAGAATTTTTGCGCTCGAAAAATTTCTCGGAAAACAGCTACAATTTGCCCGATAAAATCAACTCGATAAAGTGGAATTTGGTGCGAAAGAACCTCGAAATCGTTGAGTATTATCGAGGCTTGATTGCTTTTAGGAAGCGGTTTTACGGCGTTTTTCGCGATTGTTGTTTCGAGCAGATTGACGGTAATTTTTTGCTTGCTAAAGATAGATTTTATATGATAATTAACACTACTAACTGTCGATTTAATACGAATTTTGATGGAAATTTTGAGTATTTTATTGACGAAAATTCCGCTTCAAACGAGCCGTTATATACGAAAAAACGGCTTTACAGCGCGGATTTTGGCGTGATTGTTGCAAGGAGAATTGATGATGAAAAGTGAGATTGAACAGCTGATTTTGCGAATGAAAGAGCAGGAAATTTTCGCGTGCATCGTCCCGACTGACGACTTCCACGGATCGGAATATGTGAGCGCGCATTTCAAGCTACGCGAGTATTTAAGCGGGTTCACGGGTTCTGCGGGCACGCTTGTGGTGACGCTTGACGGCGCGGCACTCTGGACGGACGGGCGGTATTTTTTGCAGGCTGAACGCGAGCTTTCCGGCTCCGGAATTGAGCTGATGCGAATGGGCGAGAAGAGCGTTCCGTCAATAGAAAGGTATCTTCTCGAGCATTTGCCGACAAATTCTCGGCTTGGCTTCGATGGACGAATTTTATCAGCGCGCTTCGTTAAACGGCTTGGAGAAACGCTTCGCGAGCTTGATGTTCAATTCGTGCCAACTTTTGACGCGGGTGACTTGGTTTGGGTTGACCGACCGGCGCTTCCCGAAAAACCTGTTTTTGAGTTGCCGGAAAATGTTTGCGGAAAAAATCGCGGTGAAAAAATTGCCGATATTCGCGCTCGTATGACAGCCGAAAAAGCTGATTATGTTGCGGTTTCTGCGCTTGATGAGATTGCTTGGACGCTGAATTTGCGCGGCGGCGATATCGATTTTTGTCCGCTTTTTCTCGCGTTTATGATTGTTACGCATAGCAAAGTATTTTTGTTTGCAAATCAGAATATTTTTTCGCAGGAAATTGCTCAAAATCTTGCAAATGACGGTGTTGTAATTCAAGCCTACGATGAGATTTATAATGCTTTGAAACGGCTTAACGGCGCGGTTTGGGCTGATTTGGCGGCGGTGAATTTTTCGTTTTATTCGGCGCTTGATAATGCAAAAAAGATTGAAAAACCAAGCCCGATTGCTCTGATGAAAGCTGTGAAAAATTCCGCAGAAATTGCCGCCGAAAAACGTGCTCATTTAAAGGACGGCGTGGCTGTTGTAAGGTTCAGGAAATGGCTTTACAATGCGGTTTCGCAAGGCTCGGTTACTGAGATTTTCGCCGCAGAAAAGCTTGAAGAATTTCGCAAAATGGGCGAGGGTTATCTGGGGCAGAGCTTTGCGCCGATTATGGCTTACGGGGAACACGCGGCTGTTGTTCATTACAGCGCGGACGAGTCCACGAACGCGCTTGTAGAGCCGCACGGGCTGTTGTTGTCGGATACCGGCGGGCACTATCTTGACGGCACGACCGATATCACGCGCACGTTTGTTCTCGGGGAACTTTCGGACGAGGAAAGGCGCGGTTTCACGCTTGCTCTCGCGGGGCATCTGAACCTGCTTGACGCGGAATTTCCAGAGGGTGTTTTCGGTCACACGCTCGATTACACCGCGCGCGAGCCGCTCTGGAAGCACGGTCTTGACTTTAACCACGGGACAGGTCACGGAGTTGGTTTTTTGCTCAACGTACACGAAGGTCCTCAGCGTATCAGCCGCCGCGCGCTTGATGACGCGCCGCTTTGTGAGGGAATGATAACGTCCGATGAGCCGGGACTTTATGTTGACGGGAAATTCGGTGTGCGGCACGAGAGCCTGTTGCTCTGCGTGAAATCGTGCCACGAGGGATTTCTGCGGTTCGAGCCGCTCACTTTCGTGCCTTTCGACAGGCAGGGTGTTGACAAAAAATATTTGACCGAGCGACAAATTGAGTTGTTCAACACATATCAGAAAGCCGTTTTTGACAAGCTCTCGCCGTTGCTTTCCGAGGACGAAAAAATCTGGCTCAGCAAAGTCACCGAGCCGATTTAACCTTTATAATAAGTATTTAGTCCGAGCGTTTACTCGGACTTTTTGCTGTAAAAAATTTTATAAAAAATGTAACAAATCTTCCCCAAAAATCACTAATTTAACAGAAAGAGGGTGAAACGTATGACGGCTTTGGAACGGCTTTATTCCGATTACAGCAAGGACATCTACCGCTATTTGTTCAGCCTTTGCCGCGACGCTTCGCTCTCGGAGGACTTAACCTCAGAGGTTTTTCTCGCCGTGGTGAAGTCAATCGGAACGTTCCGCAAGGAGTGCGATGTGAAAACTTGGTTGTTTTCAATTGCGCGAAACAAGTGGTTTGAATATCTGCGGCGAAAAAAGCGGACAATCGAAAGCGAGGCTCTTGACGAGTTTATTGAGCTGAAACCGTCCGTCAGTCCGTCCGTGGAAAGCGTTTATTTGACTGATGAGTTGGTGAAGCGCATATACGAGCTTATCGATGAGGAGAAAGAACGTCCGCGAAAGGTTGCGCTGATGCGGATTGACGGGTTTTCGTTCTACGAAATCGGCAAGGCTTGCGGGATATCCGAAAATTCCGCGCGGGTTATGTTTTTCAGAACAAAGGAAAAAATTCGCCAAAAGCTGAAGGAGGAGGGCTTTGAATATGAGTAACGAGATAAACTGCGAGATTTGCCGCGACCTTATACCGCTTGTCAAGGACGGCGTGGCAAGCGCAGACAGCGAAGCGGCTGTTCGACAACACACAAGCGGCTGTTCCGAGTGCGCGGGACTTTTTGACGGCGAGGCTGTTCCAAATGCGCCCGAGCCGCCGAAAGTGTTAAAGCGCGTCAAGCGCTGGCTGAACTGCATCTACATCGTGCTGATGGTGCTGGGACTTTACGTTGGGCTGAGCGTCACGTCAAGCATAGATTTGTTTTACAATGTTTTGATAATGCCCGTGGCGGGTGTGCTCGGCTACCTCGCGTTCAGGTGGAAATCGGTGTTTATCGTGCCGGTAATTTTGCTCGTGATGAACATTATAACCAACGCGCTCGGGCTGTTTTCAGCGGAACGGCTTGGCTTTTCGGAGCTGATGATGTGGACGATTATCTACATTTTGTTCATTGCCGCGGGGATTGTTATAGCAATGCTCTTTAGGTTCGCGTTCGGCAAACATTCTTCGGGAAAGGAGAGTAAGAATGAGCGTTAAAACGGTTTTTTCGAGAATTACAACGTTTTTTTCGAGAGTTAAAGTCTTTGTCAACACGCACACAATTTTCAGAGTTTTAGCGGCAATTTTGGCTTTTGCGATAACCGGATATCTGTTGTGGGGGGCGAGCGATTTGCTGGGAAATCCGATTATGTACTCGATAAACAAAAGCAATGCCGAGAAATATCTCGCGGAAAACTACGGCGGCGAGGGGTACGTTTTGAAAAGCGTGAGCTATAATTTTAAGTTCGGTGTTTATTCTGCGGTTGCCGAGAAGCCGAATAGCGAGGATTGCAAATTCGTTTTGTACTACGGCAAGGACGGCTCGCTTCGCGGTGATGACTACGAAAACCGCGTCAAAAACGGCGATAACACGCGCTATCGGCTGGAGAAACAATACGGTGATTTTGCAAACAGCGTTCTGAAAAGCTCGGCAAATCCGTACTCAACAGGGGTTTGTTACGGTGAACTTGTTTTCGAGGACAGGGGCGAGGGTTTCGGGTTGCCGAAGAGTATTCTCGCGCCGGATAAATTGTACGATATCGCCAAGCTCGGTGCCGAGGGCGGACTTGTTACGGTGAACATTGACTCGGAGCAGGCAACACCCGAGCGTGCCGCGGAGGTGCTTGTTGAAATCGACAAGCTGATGGAACAAGGCGGGGTGCCGTTTTACGCGATAAACCTCACCCTCCAAAATCCCGAGCACGAGTATTTCTCAATCGAGAGCTTCCGCCGCGCCGATATCCGCGGGGACGGTCTTGTTGAGCGGATTTACGAAAATTGGCAAAATACCGAGGAACGCTTCGACAAAATGTACAAGGAAAAATTTGAATAAAAGAAAAGAGGGAATGCAACTGCACTCCCTCTTGTTTTATCGGGTAATCTTACGCTTTCATACGCTTTTTGTAATCAGCCTTAATCTGCTCGAGAGCAACAGCGTCGGTCTTGCGCTTTTCGCGAGCCTGATCCTGAATTGCCTGAACCTCGTCGATACCATTGACGATAGTCTGCCAAGTCTGCTGGAGCGTTTCAACCTTGATAGAGGAATTTGCCGCCATAGCCGCAACCATCTTCGACTGGTCAACAGTATTCTGCGCGTTCTTGAGGAGCATTTCGTTGGTCTTTTCATCAAGAGCCGCCATACTTTCAGCCTGAATTCTCTGGCGCTTGAGCATAATCGCCTGCGCGAGAGCCTGCTTGAATACGGGCATTGTGATGATGAACGCGGAGTTGATTTTTCTTACGAGGTTGAGGTTGGAGTATTCCATTGTCTTGAGCATCGGAACCGTCTGAAGCGCAACGTTCTCGGCAACCTTGAGGTCCATAACTCTCTGGTCGAGGATTTCACGCATCTGCTGGAGGTTGGACAAATCCATACGGATTGTGCCGTCATCGGGGTTCTCGGAAACCTTTGCCTGATACTGCTCGATAAACGCGTCAAGCTCCTTCACGCCCTGCTCGCCCGCCATAATATACTTGACGAGTTGCTGATAATAGCCGAGATTTGCGTCATACATCGCGTCAAGCTTCTTGTTGTTAGCCTCGATTTCGCTCTCGTACTGCTTGAGCTGAACGTAAATCTTGTCGATATCCTTGCCCATATTATCGTACTTGCTAAGGATTTTCTCGAGCTTTTTCTTGAGGTTGCCGAAGAAGCCGGGCTTGTCGTCCTTGATTTCATCGATATCGAACTGGTCCATAATGTTCGCGAGCGCCTTCATCATATTGCCGGTATCGTTGATTTGAGCAAGGCTCATCGAGTTAAGCACTTGGTCGGACGCCTTGGAAATCTCGTCAGCCGCTTCCGCACCAAACTTAACGATAGTGGAGCTGTCGTTAACGTTGATTGTGGAAACAATCTTGTCGATTTCCTCGCTGGTAGCGAGCTGTTGCTTGATTTCATCGGTCTTTACCACGATGTTGAAATTCTTGACCTCTTCGATTTTCGCGTCAAGAGCCGCGGCATCGGGAGTTGCTGTGGTAACAACCGTTCCGGTGGTTTCAACAACCTGAGGTTGTGCTTGTGCCTGAGCGGCGCCGGGTGTGAACTGTAATCCCATAGTCTTTTTCCTTTCTTAACTTCGCGCATTGCGCTTTAATGTTTCCCGAACAGCTTTCCGAAAAAACCGCCGTTCTTTTCCTCAGAGGGTATTTTGAATTTCGGAACCTCTACGTTGTACAAAAATTTATTCATTATATGCTCCTCGAAAGCGTCGTTTGTGACGAAGGTTTCGAGGTTTTTGTAACCGGAGGGAGTGTAAATCAGCACGTCAAAGCCGATTAGGTTGCACAAAACGATTTGTATGCACTCTTGCAGTGTGAACGTGTCCTCAACAGCGTCGATGTAGATGAGCTTGGGGATTTTCCGCGTGAAATCGAAGCGCTGGATAATCTGGAGCATCTCCTTGCTGAAGCTCATTCCGTAGTGGATTACCGCGCACATCAGGTCGTCGCCCTGCAATTTCAGGAACCCCGACGAGCACGCCTCCTGCAACTTGTAGAACAGCATATCCTGTATTCTGTCGGGCAAAAATCCGTACTTGTTCATCGGGCTGTTCTTGAGCCGTTCCGCGTCGATTTCACCGTTTCGGTAAAACTGCCGATACGCCGACAAATCGGGAATTTGCTCATTTCCGTTCGCTTTTTTCTCAACCAAAATAGTTTCGGGAGTTAACTTTTTGCGAACGTCCTCCCAGTATTTGTCAAGATTTCCGTCCTCAACACCGCTGATTTTCGCGAACACATTCGGCACGGAAACCAGATTTCCCGCCGTAGAAAAGCCCTGACGGAAACGCGCTTCTTCTTTCCAGAGAATGTCGATTTCCTCGAAGGTTGTTTTGAGGGTAACGCTTTGGCTGTTCGGGAACTGGAAATTGCGGTAAATTCCGGTATCGCCGCCGTAGAGCTTTGTATCAAGCTCGCGCTCCGCCGAATACGCAACCGTTGCCACCTTCATTTTGGCGGCTTTTGTGGGATAAGTGCCGCTATCTCGAGATTGCGGGAGCTTGAAAATCTGCATTCGCGAGTCGAGATTTTTTGAAGCGGTAAGCTCGGCGTTGTTGAGGTTGGGGGAGATGTAAATCACGTCAAACCCGCACCGCGACATAAAGTTGAGGAAATACACCTCGCTTTGCGAAATATCTCCGTAATACAAAATCACGGGAATATCCTCGTAGCGCACGGAGTATTTTCGCGCCTGAGTGCAACGGTAGAGCCACGTTATCAGCTTGTTCGCGTAGTTGAGGACAACGGTTTGGTTGCCGGTATCGAGGCTCGAAAGCACCTCTTTGAGCGCACGTTGAGCAAGCGCGGTTCGGGTTCTGTCGCCGGGCAGATTTATCGACATCGCCAACGCGTCAATCATCGCTTCCGTGCCGGTTCGCGTGACCGTGCCGAGCGCTTTCACCTCGTCCGCGTTGGGATTTGAGAGCGTTTTCTCGATGAAGATGAGCTGTTTTTTCAGCCCCGCGAAGCTCTCCTTGAATTTCACGAGCATATTTGTGTACACAACGTCCTCGTCAAATCCGAGCAACGCCGCACAGTAAACGGGAATTTCGCCGTCCTCCGTGTACACGCCGCCGTTTGCGATAACGCGGTTTTTTCTGTCCTTGAGGAAGTCCTCGAAAATGCCTGCGGCTGTTGTGGAAAGCCGCTTTACAAGCCCGCTCACGCGTTCACCCTCGGCGTGCATTTCGGCTAATTTTGCCTCTTGTGACAGGTCGATTTTGCTGAAATCGATTTGGAGCGGCGCGGTTTCCTTGCCTGTTTTTACGACAATTCTGTCCGAGAACGCGAGCTTGTCGAAATCCTTGTCCAGCCCGTAGCTCACGAGCGTTACCTTAACCCCCGCCGCCTGCATCATCAGCAGGAAATACAGCTCGCGGAGCGTGGGCGCGCCGATAAACAGCAGATTTGACGGGCGCGCGCCGAGATATTTTATCAGCCAGCACAAAATCACGAAATAAGTATTTTTCTTATTCGCGCCGCACTCCACGACAGCCTTCGCCATAATTTCGGCAATTGCCGCGCTGTCGCAGGGAATATTCGCGGCGTGAAGCCACATTTCGAGCGCTTTTTTGATATCGTCCGCCTTGTCGAAGCTTGCCGCCGTGTAAGCCGAAGCCGCCGAAATCTCGGTTGTTGTCGCCATCGGCAACTTTTCCTTAAAGAACAGCCCGCCCTTTTGTGAAGCCGCAAACTGCTGTATCAGAAATCCCCGAAAGCTGTCGGCGTTGTCATAGCCGACATATCTCGTAAACTCCCGTAACGCCATTTCTTTTTTCTCCCTTTTTTATTGTTCAACCTGAATACCGAAGCGGTTGCAAAGCCTTGCCATACCGTCGTTGTAGCCGCTTCCGACAACGGAAATTTTCCATTCGCCCTTGTAAAGATAGAGCTCGAGCGCGACTGCGGTGGTTTCGTTTTTCAAGTCGCTCATCACATAGGAAAGCCGTTCAAAGTCGGTTCTGAGCGACACCCGCGGGTTTCTCGTGAGCGAGAAATTGCTGTTGGCATTTCCCGCGTAAATCGAGTAGGCAAGCGTGATTTTCTTCACCCGATAATCAACCTTTGCAAGGTCGATTTCGATATGCCCGTCCTTTGGGAAAAACCGCACCTCGCCGTTCGGTGAGCTTTCGTTTCCGAAGAACACCAAGCTTCTGTCCTCGAGCGCCTTTTCGTTTTCATCGAGCAGAAAAACGTACGCATCGATGTCCATTCCGACAGGTTTTTCGCAGGTGAACCACACGGAAAACCGTGAACCCAAGTACCCCGCCAGCGACAGCCGCTGTCCCTTTTTCATTTCGAGAGCGGCGAGCGCGCTGTTTGCCTGATTTGTCATCGAAACAACGTCGCTCTCGGGCAACGTTGTTTGCACAGCAGTCTGCGAAAAATCACGCTCGGGTGCGGTATAAATGCACTTGTTCACCGCGGGAATATCGGCTTTCGGCTTTCCCATAAGGTAAACCCGCCTTACAAACCGCGTCCTGAACAGGATTTCCGCGTATAACAGGGTTTTCTCGGAGATACCGCTTACCGTTATCGTGAGGTCATTTCTGCCCTTTTCGAGCGTTTTCGGCGAGATAACAATCTCCTTGATATCGCACAAAATCTCGGTTTTTTCGGGAACGTTCACCGAGAGCGTAAACGTGTTTTCCGCATCGGCAAGAAATTCCCCGAGATTTATCGTCCGCGGTACATCGAAAAATCCGTCCTCTGCGCCGAATCCCGACACGCTCCCCAGCACCTCGACATTTTTCGCGTCAGCGGGGAAGTAAGCCTTGATTGCGCAGTCGGTTTCGCTACTTTCGGTAAGCTCCGCGCGGATATCCGAAATGGAAACGCCGGGTGAATTTATCTCGATAACGCTACCTTTTTTTGCCCAAACGGTTGTGTTTTTGCCGGAAATCCGGAGCGGCTTTGCGATAATAACGGGTCCTTCAAATTCACCCGCAGGCAACGTTATATCCGCGCCGGGAAGCGCGCCGTCAATTATTCTGTTGATATCCTGATTCAAAGCGTCGCCCCCCGAGTTGGATTATTTTGTAGATTAAACGTTAACGCCGTAGCTTCTGCAAAGCGCTTCAAGACCGCCCTGATAGCCTGCGGCAACCGCGTTGAACTTCCAGTCGCCGTTGTAGCGGTAAATTTCGCAGACAACAAGCGCGGTTTCGATGGAGAACTCCTCAACCAAGTCAAAGCGGAGAACCTCTTCGCCGTTCTGGTCATCGGGGTTGTCGATTTTGACAACGCGAACGTAGGAGTTGGAAACCTGACCGAAATTCTGATTTTTCTGCTGTGCATCGAAAATTGTTACGGTAACGGCAATTTTCTCGATTTCCTGCGGAACCTTCGTGAAATCGATGATGATAGCCTCATCGTCGCCGTCGCCCTCGCCGGTACGATTGTCGCCGGTGTGAACCACAGCGCCGTTTCTTGCGGAGAGGTTGTTGTAGAACACGAAATCCTCGTCGCGGAGAACCTTGCCGTTTGCACCGAGCAGGAAAACACACGCGTCAAGGTCGAAATCCTGACCGCCATCGTATCTGTTGATGTCCCAGCCGAGACCGATTCTCGCCATTGTAACCGATTTGTCGAGAGAAACTCTCTGTCCTTTGGAAAGATTTACTGCCATAACTATTTCCTCCTTATAATACGTTCAGCTCAAAGAGCGAGCGTTTTTCACTTGTTTTTTGAAATGGAATTTGCGATTGCTTTTCTGATGAGGTCAATCGGGATAATCGAAATCGCCATTGCCAGAACGAGCGCCCATTCAACAAGAACCAGACCCCAGCCGCTTAAAATTGCGCCGCCAACGTAGGTCATAACAATCTGAACTGCCGTGATGATGCCGAAAACTATGAGGAAGCCTCTGTTTTTGCCGAGGTTGTCGAAGATGTTGAGCTTTTCGGTTCTCGCGTTGAAGGAGTTGAACACGGCAATCAGGATAAAGAACGCAAAGTACGCTGTGTGAAGAATTGCGTGAGGTTCGCCCTCAATGGTGATATTGCGGAGCAATCCCCACTGTTCGAGGAAGCTCACATCGCCTGCGGGGTAGTTGCCCAAAATCAGCATAGCAACCGACAGTATAAACGTCCAGCCTGCGCCCGTGATGATTTGGCTCATCATATACTTGCTGATAATCGGCTCGTTTCTGCGCTTGGGCTTTTCGTTCATATAACGCTTGAGCGCGGGTTCGCCGCCGAATGCAAGTGCCGCGAGCGTATCCATAACGAGGTTTACCCACAAAATCTGGATAACCGACAGCGGGTTTGCGATACCGATAAGCGGGCAGATAAACGAGATAAGAACTGCCGCGACGTTGATTGTGAGCTGGAATACGATGAACTTTCTGATTGAATTGAAGATTGTTCGACCGTAAAGGATTGCCTTGTCGATTGAGTTGAAGTTGTCGTCGAGAATAACGATATCCGAAGCTTCCTTGGCAACCTCTGTGCCGCCGCCCATCGCGAAGCCAACATCTGCCTTTTTGAGCGCGGGTGAGTCGTTTACGCCGTCGCCCGTCATACCGGCAACGAGGTCAAGCTCCTGCGCAAGCCGCACGAGGCGGCTCTTGTCGGAGGGAAGCGCACGCGCGATAACGCGGATATCTTTGAGCTTTGCCTTGATTTCCTCGTCGGACATCTTCGACAATTCATCGGACGTGAGCATAAGATTTGTTTTTTCGTCATCGATAAGACCGGCTTCTTTTGCGATAGCAACAGCGGTTTCTCTGCGGTCGCCGGTAATCATAACAACCTGCACTCCCGCGCCTTTAACCTCTTTGATAGCGGTAACGGACTCGGGGCGAACCTCATCGCGAATGCCAAGACAGCCAACTAGCGTCCAGTTGTTGCCATCGGGAAGCGAGTCCTCGCCGAGAGCGTCCTCGCTTGTTGCCAGCGCAAGAACACGGATTGCACGGTTAGCAAGCTCGTCAATTTTCGCGTTAAGCGCGGTCATATTGAACGGCTGTTTGTTGCCGTCCTTGTCGTAATAGTGAGAGCAGCGCTGCAAAATCTTCTCGGGCGCGCCCTTGATAAGCGAAAGCGAATACTGACCGTCAACCTGTGTTGCGGAGTATTTGTTTGTGGAGTTGAACGGGATATTGCCGACAGCGATTACGTCCGCATTTGACGGGTTATCGACAGCGTAACCGAGGATAGCACGCTCGGTTGCGTTTCCGCCGAGAACCTTGCGGTCTTTGCCCTCGCCGCTGATAATAGAGAGCGTGTTTTTGTGAATGGACAGCGCAAGCAAATCTTTGAGCTTTCCGTCAACATCATTCATCGTCTTGTACTCGTTTACAGCGCCGTCGATGAAGTTAATCGCCTCGAGTTTGCCCTTGGTGATTGTGCCCGTTTTATCGGAGAACAGAATGTTCAGCGAGCCCGCTGTTTCGATACCCGCAACCTTGCGGACAAGAACGTTGTCCTTGAGCATTTTGCCCATATTCTGCGCGGAAACAATGGCAATCATAAGCGGAAGTCCCTCGGGAACCGCCATTACGATGATGATAACCGCAAGCATAATTGCCTGAATTACCGCCTCGATAAGCGCCATCCAAGCGAAATTGCCGGAAGCGTCAAGCAGGAACAGCATAGGATTGAAGCCCGTATCGAACAGAATAGTTTTCGCGAGCATTGCGATTGCGATAGCCACACCGCCGATGTAGCCGAATTTGGAGATGCCGTTTGCGAGCTTTGTGAGCTTGAGCTTGAGGGGAGTTTCGCGGTCGTCATCGGTCTGAAGCTCACTTGCAATTTTACCGTAAACCGACTTGTCGCCGACAACGGTAACCTGCATAACCGCGTTGCCCGAGCAAACGACTGCGCCGCGGAAAACCTTGTGCTCGTTGTCGAAATTGATGTTGTCATCGGTATCCGTCCAACCGTCCGGAATTGCGATTTTCTTAGCTTCGCGGCTCTCGCCGTTCAGTACCGACTGGTCAACCTTGATATCGCCGTCAATCAGTATACCGTCAGCGGGGATTTTGTCGCCCGATTGAAGCAAAATCGCGTCACCGACAACGATGTCGTTGATAGCAACCTCGGAGATTACGCCGTTTCTGTACACCTTGCACATAATGCGCGAAGCTTCTTCTTGGAGTTTTTGGAACGCGTTTTCGTTTCTGTACTCGGAGAAGGTTGAAACGAGCGTAGCAAGGCAGATTGCGATAAAAATTCCGAGCGGCTCGAACCATTCGGGCGCGCCCTCCTTGATAACGCCGGTTATGCCGAGAATTGCCAGCACAACGTTGATAAGAAGCGCTACTATGAGGATTTTAATCATCGGGTCGCCGAGATTGCCTTTCAGTTTATCCCAAAAGCTCTCGGAGGCTTGTTCTGTCATAGAGTTGTCGCCGAATTTTTGTTTGCTTTCGGCAACCTCTTGGTCTGTAAGTCCGAATTTCTTCATTGAGTTTTTCCTTTCTATAAAGCGGAATTACCGCATATTTGGTAAAGTTAAGTCACCATAACCTCGCAAAGCAACCCGTTTTCCTTGCCGGTCATTCTGAACACGGCGCGGTCCTTAAGCTCAATTGCGCTCCCCGATGGAACGAGCCTGCCGGACGGCGAGAGCATACCCTCAACCGAGCTGTTAACGAGCAACCACATTCCGTTGTAAAACGCGGTATAGGCGCGCATTGTGGTATCGGCTTTCTCGTCGTTGTGGACATTCGCGTACACCTGCCAGTCGTAAAGCGGCATTCTGTCGTACACGACAACCTGCGATTTATCGCGGAACACGCCCTTTTTGCCGCGCATTTCGCTCTTGAAATTCAGCGTAATGATTTTTCCGGGAAGCCGCGTTTTGCAGAACGGGCAGACGGGTTGATTTTCATCGCGCAGAATGAACCACTTTTTCTCGCAGTTCGGGTTTGCGCACGGAACGAGCCTGTCCCACGCACGCAAAAGTTCGCGTTCCCACTCCATTGCGGCGGGACGTTCGGCGGGGTTGTGCAGTCCATCGACAAACGCCCTCAGAAACAGCTTTTCCAAGCCCTTTGACAGCGACTCTATCGTTATGTCAAGGTCGGGCGGTCGGTTCGAGGTATCGTTTGGATTTTCAATAAACGTTGCCATAGAGCCGAGCGCGAGGAAATCGTCCTCTTCGGCGCTGTTGTTGGAGTAAATTTTCGGACCGATAAGCGGGTGCCTGAAGAACAGGTACTCGTAAATCAGCACGGGAAGCGCGTGCAGGTCGGTCTGAACGCAGGGGAGAGCGCGGTTCGGGTCACCGAAGTCGAGTGCCATTGAAGCGAGCACCTCGGGCGCGATATAGCCGCGCGTTCCGACAACCTCGGGCGCGTATTTGTTCGGCACAACAAGACTGTCAATATCAATAACAACCGCCGAGCCGCTTTTCGGGTCAATCAGCACGTTGTTGCAGGACAAATCCGAATGTGCCAGACCTGCTTGGTGCATTCTGCGAACGGAGCGGCAAAGGCTTATCGCCGTGCCGAGCATTGTCCTGAAATCGCCGCGTTCTGCGGGCGCGAGGTACTTGCGGTTTCTTCCCGTAAACCAGTTTGATTTTTTGTCCTTGCCGTTCAGATTGAGCACCGTCGAAGCCGAGCCGTCGAAGAAGAAATTTCTCGGATAGGTCGGGCAGACAATCCCAAATTCGGGCTGTTGAACAATCGCGACAGGCCAGCAAAAGCGCTGTCTGAAATATTCGGCGGTTTTTTCGGTATTTCCGAGCGCGCCGCCGTCCGCTTCGGAAAGAGTCGGGTTGTATATGCCGACAATGGTTCTGATGCGGTCTTGCAGGCGCGGGTTGAGCGAGTCTGCGGGATTGTTGAAAAATTGTACGGCAAAGCGCCTGTCGGGGGTGAAAAAGGTGTGCTTCATACCGCCGCGGGGCGCGTTTGCGTCGTACACATATTCAATTGTGTTGCCGTTGTCGAGAACGGCGGTTAACACGCTTCCGCTGAGCATAATTTACCCCCAAAGCCTTTATAATCGTCATTTGTTTTTATAACATCAAGCGTCCTGTCAGCGAAGCAATCGCGCTCGTTGTCGAGCAACGCGAAGCTGTTCCTCGGGAAATGACGGAGAGAATCCGCGAGTTGTCGGCTAATCGTCATTTGTTTTAATAACAACAAGCGTCCTGTCGTCAAAGCTCCCGCGCTCGTTGTAGTTGTCGAGCCACACGCGCAGGCGTTCCTCGGGCGTATCGCCGATGTTCATACGAAACGCCTCGAGCGAGTGGCAACGCAGAGCCTCGCGTTTGTCCCAGAGCGCGTCAACACCCTCGGCTGAGTCGTCGGAGAGGAGCTGTTTCGCGTATTGCAGGGCAACGCTTTGTCTGCTCATCGAAACCGAGTGAAAGCGGATAGGCGCGGGGTCCTCGCCCGCGGTAAGTTCACCCTTCATCGGGATAATTCCGTTCAGCCCGAGGTCGAGGTAAAGCCGCTTCATCTTCGGAACATTCGGGAAATAATCATCGGCTACGCCGTCCGACATCAGCATAATGATATCCGAAGAACCTCTGCTGACGCGGGTTTTCGCGCCGAGTGAATTTTGGTTGGTGTTTTTCTCGGAGAGGAAATCGGTTTCACCCGAGTATTTTCCGCTGTCCGCCTCACCCATTAACTTCAGGCAAGCGGAGGAGTCGGCGGTGCTGTCAATCGCGCATATACAGCCGTCACCGATTTGCACGCACGCCATAAAATTCCGCTTTTCGCCGTCGATAACAAGCGGCACGACAACAGCCGCGAGAAAGGTTGTGGAAAGGTCGGAAAGCGTGGGCTTTCTGCCGAGCGCTTTCTCGTAATTTTCATCATCGACAATCTTCGCGAGAGCGTCCTGTTGAGCGAAAAAAGCCTCCCGCGCGGACTGTTGAACAAGCGTGGCAATTCTCCCGCACGCCGCCATAAATTCGGTTGATTTTAAATCGGCGGACAACCCGTCTTTAATCTCGGGAAGCTCGTAGAAAAGCCGCTCGAGCTTATCCTTAAGGAAGGAAGCCGCGGTTTCGCAGGCAACACGCGAGCCTATTCGCGAGAGCCGCTTTGAACCCGCGCCGTCGCAGACTGCCGCGATAAAGCAGTCGTCCGTCACCGCTGTTTCAAAGAAATCGTCGCAGTTCGTGCCCTCGTGCTTGTGCTTTTTGCCGCGCACCCTCGCTCCGATAATCTCGCCGAACGGCATAACCGTGCGCTTTTGGTGAAACTCGGAGTGTTGCTCGGTCTTGTCGTCAACAATTTCCTTATATTGCCAGATATTTGCGGTATGCTCGATAACCTCCATATCCGACAACCTTTTTTGTTCATCACGCGAGGTTTCCGAAGAACCCGCATCGCCCTCGGATTTTTCGGCAATATCGGCGGTTGTTTTCGGGGAATCTTTGTTTTCGGCATCATCGGGCGTTACCGAGAGCCGCTTAGCGCTTGTGATATCAGTTTTATCCATAAATTCACCTTAAATCGGTTAAGGAACAATAACAAATCCCTGAGGCGGCGGCGGAAGCTCGATAGCGTCACCGGGCTTTGCATCGATGCTCTTGGAAGAAGCCTTGATGGAGCTTGAAACCCACGCGAAGAACTGCGCCATATCGCCTGCCGTGAGGTTGTTCATCATAAGAACATTGTTGGTGATTTTTTTGAGGGTGTTTGCGTTTGCGTTGGCACCGGCACCGCAAGCGATGATATTGCCCACGGAAACCTGCTTAATCGCGTCAATACCTTCGTCAAGGTTATCGGTAGGCGCGCCGTCCGTCATAAGGAACACGAGCGGCTTCCAGTCACCCTTTTGGCTTGCGGTAGACGTGCGAACCTCGTTTTTAACGCACTCCGCGAGAACCTTGAGCGCACCGCCGAGCGCGGTTGCACCGCCCGCCGAAATCTGCGGCTCCTTGAACACCATAAGCTCTGTGAGGGGGCTTATTTGTCTTGCGGAGCTGTCGAACGTGATAATCGACAGGAACGCGGTTTCAAGCGCCTGCGGGTCGCCCTTAAGCTCCGACACAAGCGTTTTTATTCCTTGTTTAACAGCCTCGATAGGTTCACCCGCCATAGAGCCGCTACAGTCAAGTAGCAGATAAACGGGCAGTCGTCTGATGTAATCCGACATATTATTTCCTCCGTTTTTGGTTGCCGCATAACCTATTTTAATAATAAGCGCTAAATCATATTACGCTATACAACTTTAATTATACCTCAAAAAATAATTTCTGTCAATAGTTTTGACAAAAAAAGCAGATTAGTTATTGCAATTTTTGTTAAACTATGCTAATATATAATAAATGCAAAAAATAACGGAGATGATGACGTGAAAATCAAAGGAAAAGAACTTGGAGAAATAGTGAAATCGCTGAAAACGCGCGAGGGACGGCGCGAGTTTTACCGCGAGAACAGGGAGATAATTCTGTATGTAATATTCGGCGCGGGAACGACACTTATTTCAATGGGAAGCTACGCGCTGTTCAGGATAATTTTCCCGAATGCTGAGAGCGTGCCGGCGTGGCTTGGCTGGATTTACGAGCTGACGCGGGGATTTGGCGTGGACAGCAACACGATTTTGCCGAACTTGCTTTCGTGGATTTGCGCGAACATTTTCGCGTTCCTCACCAACAGGATAATCGTGTTCCAAAGCCGAAAAAAAGGCGCTTTTGTAATCCTCGAGGTGCTGAAATTCTTTGCGTCGCGCCTGTTCACGCTAGCGGTGGATATACTGATAATGTTCCTGCTGGTTGACTTGACGGGAATTCACAATTTCTTCTACGAATTTGGCGCAAAGGTTCTCTCGACAATCGTTGTGCTTGTGCTGAATTATATCCTGAGCAAGCTGTTTGTGTTCAGGAAGAAAAAGGAAGAAAAGGGAGATTGAGGGAATGCTGTTAATCGGAGTGAAAGAGGAGAACGGCTGGCTGTTGTCGAGGTGGAATTTGACGTACAAGGTCGGCTGGGAGCATATCTGCAAGGCGGCGTGCGCGATTTTCGATTATTATGACGGCTTGGAAATTCTGGTTGACGGGGAAGCCGCCGAGGTGTCGGCGAAAGAGGACGTTCTTCATCTTGATGAAGCGGGGGATTTGGTGGTCCGCGGAATGTCGAAGATTATAAAAGTGCCGCTGATGATAACGTTTTACAATCAGACAAACGCCGTGAGCGTATCGGTCGCGGGGGCAACAGACGAGTTTAAAGAGGCTGATTATCAGCGGTTCAATATGTCCCTCGGGCAGTATATGGACAGCATTGAGCTTGCGATGTATCGGTAATTTTTTGCATATGTAATCCCGACAAGACACGTTCTTATCGGGATTTGCTTTTGCCTTGAATAAACCCCGCCGGCGCGTCCATAATAAAATTACCTGATTTTGTAAAGAGGTGTTAATTATGGATAATCACAACGCGCCGGCTTTTTCCGCAGATGTCGCGGAAGCGCTGGCGAACGCGGTGACAATCGCGGGGCAGATGGGACACAAGTATATCGGAAGCGAGCATTTGCTCTGCGCGCTTGCCAAGAATACGGAGAGCGCGGCGGGAGTGGCGCTTGCGCGGGAGGGCGTGTTTTTCCGCGACCTGATACTTCTGCTCAAGGAAAGAGCCGGTGCGGGAACACCCTGCGCATTGTCCGAAAAGGACTTTTCACCGCGCCTGAAAAAGCTCATTGTCAACGCGCGGGGGATTGCCTTGTCGCGCGGTGAAAGCACGGTCGGTACGGAGCACATTATGCTGGCACTGCTTGCAGACAGGGCTAGCACGGCTTATGCGATGCTCCCCACGGAGTCGATTTCACGGATTTACGCGGGAATTTGCGCGAAAAAATACGAGCCGCCGCGTTTCTCCGAAACACCCGCAAAGCCCGAAACCAAGCCGAAAAAAGCTGTTCAGAGGAACGAGCCGGCACAGCTTGCCAAGTATGCCGTGGAGCTAACGGGGCTTGCGCGAGAGGGGCGGCTTGACCCGGTAATCGGGCGGGACGCGGAAATCGAGCGAATGGTGCAAATTCTCCTGCGCCGAAGTAAAAATAACCCTTGCTTAATCGGAGACGCGGGCGTTGGAAAAACCGCGGTTGTCGAGGGTTTTGCACAACGCGTTGCCGCGGAAAACGTGCCGCCGGAGCTTTGCGGGAAGCGCGTTTATTCGGTTGATATGGCGGCAATTCTGAGCGGTGCAAAGTACCGCGGTGATTTTGAGGAGCGACTGAAAGGTGTACTTGATGAAGCGTCCGCAAATCCCGATATTATCCTCTTTATCGATGAAATTCACATGATTGTGGGAACGGGCGCGGCAGAGGGCGCGATTGACGCGGCAAGCGTGCTGAAACCGATGCTGGCGCGCGGGAAAATCTGTTTAATCGGTGCAACAACGACAACCGAGTACCGCCGCTTTATCGAAAAGGACAGCGCGCTCGAGCGGCGTTTTCAGCCGATAAACGTTGAACAACCCGATGAAGCGCGGACAATCGGCATCTTGAACGGCTTAAGACCGCGCTTTGAGGAGTATCACAAGGCTTTCATTACGGACAAGGCGATAAAAGCCGCGGTGACGCTCTCGGAGCGTTATATGAACGACAGGCGGCTGCCCGATAAGGCGATTGATTTGCTTGACGAAGCGGCCGCGGCGGCGCGTGCGGGACGGCTTTCCGAGCGGAGCGGGTTGCTCAAAACGGTCAAGGAGCGGTTTCGCGGGGAGCGGGTTATTGTCGATGAGGAGGACATCGCAAAGGCGGCGGCGATGATTACGGGAATACCCGTTCAGCGCCTTTCCGAGAACGAAAGCGAACGCCTCGAGCGGCTTGAGGACAGGCTTTGCGAGAGGGTTATCGGGCAGGAAAACGCGGTTTCTCTGGTTGCAAACGCGGTTCGGCGCGGACGTGCGGGACTTCGCGACCCGAACCGTCCGATAGGCTCATTTTTGTTCCTCGGGCAGACCGGCGTTGGAAAAACCGAGCTTTGCCGAGCGGTAGCAGAAGCTGTTTTCAGCGATGAGAAGCGGCTGATACGCTTTGATATGTCGGAGTTCACCGAGCGGCACTCGGTGTCAAAGCTAATCGGCTCGCCCCCGGGATATGTAGGCTGTGAACAGGAAGGGCGGCTGGTTGCCGAGGTTCGCTCAATGCCTTACTCGGTGGTGCTGTTTGATGAGGTTGAAAAGGCGCACCCCGAGGTGCTGAATGTACTGCTTCAAATTCTCGAGGACGGAAAGCTCACCGGCTCAGACGGCAGAACCGCCGATTTCAAGAGCACGATTATCATTATGACGGGCAACATCGGCGCGGAGGAGTTGTCGAAAAGAAGCGTTGGTTTCGGGAAAACAACGGGCGGTTCATCGGACGTTATGAAAGCGCTTAAAAAGACGTTTCGTCCGGAGCTGTTGAACAGGATTGACAACATCGTGGTTTTCGAGCGGCTTTCAGCTGAAAATATGGAGCGGATTTGCCGCAAAATGCTGAAGAATGTCGCTGACAGAGCGCTTTCGCGTGGGATTGAGCTTTCGTTTGACGAAAAGGCGGTGAAAAAGCTCTGCGAAAGCGCCTTCGACGAGGAAATGGGAGCGCGCCCGTTGCGGAGGAAAATAACCTCGCAGATTGAGGATATGCTTGGCGGGAGGATAATCTCGGGCGAACTCCCCGACAACTCAAAAGCCGAGGTTTACCCAACGGACGAGGGCTTTGGCGTGAGAATACTCGCGGCAAGTCGCCGTTAACGCAGTGTTTTTGCCTGTTCAAGAATAGTTCGGCGGGAATTTGAGGTTTACCTCACGAAAAACGGCTTCGGCGTGCGGATAATCGCGGCAAATCGCCGTTAATTAGCGGATCTTGCCCGAGCAGATTTTGTGCAAAAATCGCGGTTCCTCACGGACACTGGTTTCGGCGTGAGAATACTCGCGGCAAGTCATCGTTAACGCGCCGATTCTGCTTGCCCGAGCATATTTTCGGCAAAAATCGCATAGCCGCGCGTGGGGTCGTTGACGAGAACGTGCGTGACCGCACCCGCAAATCGCCCGTCCTGAATAATCGGCGAGCCGCTCATTCCGCGCACAATACCGCCGGTTTCTTCGAGAAGCTCGGGGTCGGTTATCCTGATAACCATACCTTTTGAGCCTTCCAGCCCAAACAAATTTATGCGTTCGATTTCGATATCATACTCGCGGGGCTCGTTGCCGTTAATCGTGGTGAGAACGGTAGCCTTTCCCGTGTGAACCTCTTGCCTGAACGAAGCCTCGTACTCCTTGCCGTTAAACGGCTCGGCAAGCGTCCCGAAGACGCCCTGCGAGGTGTTTAGTGAAAGCTCGCCGATTGTATCATCGGAGAAGATTTTCCCGCAAAGCTCGCCGGCGCTGCCTTCCTTTGCCTTAACAACGTCAAATATCTCGGCGCGAGTGATTTCGCCGCTTTTGAGGGGAATTTCGCCGCCTGTCGAGGTATCGCTAACCGCGTGCCCGAGACCGCCGAAAACGCCGTTTTGCTTGTCGTAAAAGGTGAGCGTGCCGATACCTGCGGCGCTGTCGCGGACGTAAAGCCCGACGCGGAGCTTGCCGCCGTGGTTTTCGGGGGTGAGGGCAACGCTGATTTCACCGCCGCCGCGTTCAAGAATAATGCTTGTCCCGTCGGAGCTTTGCTGGACAGCCTCGGCAAATTCCGCGTTTGTGCAGACGCTTTTCCCGTTCACCTCTGTGATAACATCGCCTGTTTTGATACCGGCAGCGGCGGCGGGGGAATTTTCTGCCGCCGAGATAACCATAACACCGTTTGAGCGAACTTTTATTCCGAACGGAGTTCCGCAAAGGGTAACGGTCGGACGAGCTTTGGCAACAGCCGCGGCGGGTTTTATGGGAATATTCCCGAGGTAATAGCAAAGCCCGCTGTCGGTTTGCCTGAGCGTGGCAACCGAGAAACCGCCGCCCTCAAATTGCCCTGCGGGAACGCTTATATTGCACGGCAGCGCAACGTAAAAACAGCACAAAGCTACGGTTAGACAAGTGGCGAGAGCTGTTGCGGCTGCCGAAAAAAGTTTTGCGAATTTTTTGTTCATAATTGTGCAGTGCCTTTCTTTTGCTGAAAATTTTGAAATCCGGAAACGTCCGGCTGAAATTATAATTCGCCGCAAATCCGCCGATATTAAAGGAAATAACAAGCGGATAAAACAGGTCGCCGAGGATTTTTCCCCGAAACCGCAAGTGCAAATAACAGGAAAAAAATTACTTGACTTTTTCGGAAAAAAGTTGTATAATAATATGTATGTATTTTTCTTTGCGAGAAAAATTCAGTCTGTCGATAAAACGACAGCTTGATACTTTTTAAATTTGGAATAATGAGGAATTGTCCTCTTTAAAATATGAATTAACCGATAAAAATATTTTGGTTAAAAAACCGCGGAAAATTAAAGTTCATTTTTCCCATTTTTCTTTCCGACAAATTGTATTTTCTGCGCGGCGGTTGGTTCGTGTTACATATTTATTCAAGGAAAGGCGGCTTGCCGTCTTGGAGTGACTGCTTTTTCACGGGTGTGAAAAAGGGAATTTTTGCGCTTTTTTCAAGAAAGGGATTTTATGGGATTATTGTCAAACAAAAAGGTTTTATCGGATAACGAAGGCGAAAAGCAGGTTAAACAGGAAAGACCGCGCAACACCGTGCCGGTGAAGCGACCTGTCCTCACCGACGACCGTTCATCGGCGGAACGTGCGCGCAGACAGGCTTCGGTTGTACCCGCGAAGCGCCAGCTTGCCGCGAGAGAGCCGGTTTTGGGCAGAACAAAGCAGACTGCTCCCGTTCAGAGAAAGCCCGTGCGCTCGGCACCCGTTAAGTTTACGGCACTCGGCGGATTGAACGAAATCGGCAAGAATTTGTACGTTTACGAGTGTTGCAACGATATGTTTATCGTGGACTGCGGACTTGCGTTTCCCGATGAAAATATGCTCGGTGTGGACTTGGTTGTGCCCGATTTCACATATCTCGAAAAGAACAAGGAGCGTTTTCGCGGAATTGTTATAACGCACGGTCACGAGGACCACATCGGCGCTTTGCCGTATCTGCTTAAAAAGATAAACGTTCCGATTTACGGCACGCGGCTTACTTTGGGGCTTGTCGAGGGCAAGCTCAAGGAGCACGGTTTGCTGTCGCAGACGTCGCTCAATGTTGTCGAGCCGCGTCATAACGTGCGAATGGGCTGTATGTCGGTTGAGTTTATCAGGGTGAACCACTCGATACCCGATTCCTGCGCGCTTGCAATTCACACGCCCGCGGGAGTTATTGTACACACGGGCGATTTCAAGGTTGATTACACGCCGATTGAGGGCGGGATAATCGACTTGGCGCGCTTCGGTGAGCTTGGAAACAAGGGAGTTCTCGCGCTGATGAGCGAAAGCACGAACGTTGAGCGCCCCGGCTACACGAAAAGCGAGAGAAGCGTCGGCGAGAGCTTCCGTGGTCTGTTTAACAGAGCCGAGGGAAAGCGTATCATCATCGCGACCTTTTCCAGCAATATCCACAGAATTCAGCAGATTATCGACGAAGCCGTGCGCCGCGGAAGAAAGGTAGCGGTTTCGGGCAGAAGTATGACGAACGTTATCGCAAAGGCGGTTGAGCTGAATTATATCAAAGTACCCGAGAACACGCTTATTGAGATTGACGAAATCAACCATTTAGACCCGTCGGAGCTGGTTATCGTCACAACGGGCAGTCAGGGCGAGCCGCTTTCGGCGCTTTCAAGAATGTCGAGCGGCGACCACAAGCAGGTTTCGATAAACCCGAATGATTTTATCATAATTTCCGCAAACCCAATCCCCGGCAACGAAAAGCTAGTGACAAAGGTTGTAAACGAGCTGATGAAGCAGGGCGCGGAGGTTATTTACGAAAGTATGTACGAGGTGCACGTTTCGGGACACGCTTGTCAGGAAGAGCTGAAAATGATGATTTCGCTCACCAAGCCGAAGTTTTTTGTTCCCATTCACGGCGAGTACAAGCACCTCAAAAAGCACGCGATTTTAGCCGAAGGAATGGGCATACCCGAGGAGAATATCTTCGTGAGCGGGCTTGGCGATGTGCTTGAAACGGACGGCGTTGATATGAAGATGTCGGGTACTGTGCCTGCGGGAATGATGCTGGTTGACGGCTTTGGCGTGGGCGACGTGGGAAGCGTGGTTCTGCGCGACAGAAAGCATCTGTCCGAGGACGGCGTGATTGTTGTTGCGGCAACGATTGAGCGCGAAACCGGAAAGGTTGTTTCCGGTCCCGAAATCGTATCGCGCGGCTTTGTGTACGTTCGCGAGAGCGAGGAACTGCTTGACGAGGCGCGTGAGCTGATGAAGCAGGTTCTCAGTGATTTGGCGAACAGAAACGTGCGCGAGTGGGGCAATATCAAAGCGGCAATGCGCGATGAGCTTTCCGAGTACATTTACCGTGAAACCAAGCGCAGTCCGATGATTTTGCCGATTATAATGGAGTTATAAGCCCCCGGTGCGACCGGAGCGACCGGAGCGACCGGTGCGACCGGCGGCGAATTTCGCCCATAGTTTGTTCAAGGGGTGATTTTTTCACCCGCAAGTAGCATAACTAACTGAAAGAGCGGTGAGAAAATGCGAAATTTCTACAAGAGCAATATTCTTCTGGGAGCGGTTTGCGCGCTGATAATACTGCTGATAACGGTGGACGTGTTCGTTTTCCGAAGTGAGCCGCTTATGTTCTGGCTCACGCTGCCGATTTTGCTGGGAATTTCCGCGCTTGCACTGGGAAAACTGCTTCAGATAAGGCAGAGCGAGTACTGGTATTTCGACCAGCTCAGCCGCGAAATCAGAGGTACAGACAGCTTATCGCTTATCGGTTTTCCGTTGCCGATAGCGGTTGTGGACAGCGGGAGAAGCATAATCTGGAGCAACGACAGCTTCAACGATGTTTTTTTCCTCCCAAACGAGGACCAAAGCTCGATTGACCCCGTAACCGATATGCCGCTGGAGCTTTTCGGCTCGGACGGGCGCGAAATTCGTTACGGTGACAGGTGGTTTCGCGTGTATTCCGTGCCGCACGAGTTTGCCCTTGACGAGAAAGTCCGCAAGCGGCTTGTTTTCGCGAAGGATAACGGCATCGTGCTCAAGGACACGATAACAATGCTGATTTTCCGCGAGATAACCGACTTCAAAAAGCTCCGCAACGACTATGAAATGGGCAAGCCTGTGGTTATGATAGTTATGGTTGATAACTATGAGGAACTGCTCTCGGGCGCAAAGGAATCCGAGCGCGCTTATGTCACGATACAGGTTGACAGGCTGATTGAGGAGTATTTCGCCGAGAAAAAGGCGGTTTTGAAGAAAATCACGGGCGACAAATTCCTCATTGTTCTCGAAAGACGTTACCTTAACGAGATGATTGACGAGAAGATGTCGCTTATCAACAAGGCGCACGAGATTATTGTCCGCGACAGAGCGGCGGTTACGCTGTCAATCGGCGTTGGTGATACGGCTTCAACTCTTGCCGAGGGAGAACGCTTTGCTTCGGAGATGCTCGACAAGGCGCTCGAGCGCGGCGGCGACCAGGCGCTTGTTAAAACGTCGAACGGCTTCACGGCATTCGGCGCGATTTCACCCGGAAAAGAGAGAACAGGTAAGGTTAAAATCCGTCTTGCCGCGGAGAACATCAAGAATTTAATCAGCACCGCCGATACCGTGTACATAATGGGACACGCATACGGCGATTTCGACAGCGTTGGCTCGGCAATCGGACTTACCTGCGCTATTAGGCGAATGGGTATTCCCGCGTACACGGTTGCGCGTTTTCACGACAGAACAAAAACCAACGCCGCACAGCTTATCGACAGATTTTCGGAGTACGACACGCCGGTTGTTATCGAGCCGGACGAGGCGGAGCAGTGGATTACGTCTAAATCCGTGCTGATTATCGTTGACACGCACATTCTGAAAAAGCTCGAGGACAAGGACCTTTACGAGCTTTCGCCGAAGAGCAGAGTTGTTATTATCGACCACCATCGTTTGAGCGCGGGCGCGATAACCGAAGCCGCCGTGAAATGTCACGAGAGCAACGCTTCGTCATCGGCGGAGCTTGTGACGGAGCTTATCCAGTATTTCAGCAGTAACACGCTCCTCACGCCGCTTGAAGCCGAGGCGCTTCTCGCGGGAATAACGCTTGACACGAAGGATTTCGTTATGCGCTCGGGTGTTTCGACATTCGAGGCGGCGGCTTACCTCAAGAAAATCGGCGCGGACACAATCGCGGTGAAGAAGCTGTTTGACACATCGATTGAGAGCAAGCTGAAAAAGGCTGAGGTTATCTCCTCGGCAACGATTTACCGCGGGCGTTGTGCAATTGCGGTTGTCGAGAACGATTACCCCGGCATACGAGTGCTTTGTTCGCAGGCGGCGGACGAGATGCTTTATATCAGAAACGTGGACGCTTCGTTCACGGTTTATCCCATCGAAAACGGCTGGAGCATCAGTGCGCGCTCGTTGGGCAAGGTCAACGTACAGGTTATAATGGAAAGTATGGGAAATAAGGTGGACGACGGCGGCGGTCATCAGTCGATGGCAGGCGCACAGCTCTACGATATTTCTCTCGAGGAGGTTGTCGAGCGGCTTCATAGAGCCATTGACGAGCATCTTTCCGACAAATAATGATAAGGAGTGTTTAAGATGAAGGTAATTTTATTGCAGGACGTTCAGGGAACGGGTAAAAAAGGTGAGATTAAAGAGGTCAAGGAGGGCTACGCGCGCAATTTCCTGATTAAGAAGGGACTTGCACAGGAAGCGAACGCCAAGAACCTCAACCTGTTGCAAGGTCAAAAGGACAGCGCTCAGCACAAAATCGATGTTGATACCGCGAACGCAAAGGCGATTGCCGAGGCGCTTGAGGGCAAGACGATTTCGGTTAAGGCGAAGGCTGGTCAGAACGGCAGACTTTTCGGCACGGTTACCTCAAAAGAGGTTTCCGCGGCAATCAAAAAGTCGCTCAACCTTGATGTTGACAAGAAAAAGATAAATATTCCGATGAAGATTGAGGGATTTGGTACATTTGCGGCAGACGCGCGCCTTTACGCGGGTGTTACGGCGAAGTTTACGGTATCGGTGGAGGACGAGGGATAATGGCTGATTACGACCTTTCGGGGGTAAATCTTCCGTACAATCCCGACGCCGAGCAATCGGTGCTAGGTTGCGTTTTGCTTGACGGGGGAGTGCTGGGTGAAGTTGTCGGCACTTTGCACCCCGAGCATTTTTACGCGCAGTTAAACCGCGACATTTTCGCCGTGATGACGCAGATGTATATGACAAGCGAGCGCATTGACGTGGTAACGGTGCTGGACGCGTGTATGCGGCAGGGCGTTTTTGAGTCGGCTGATGACGCGAAAAAGTATCTGGCAACGGTTATGGAAGCGGTTCCGAGCGTTTCTTCGATAGCGAAATACGCGGGAATTGTCACCGAGAAATACCTGCTGAGAAGCCTTATTATCGCGTCAAAGGAGATTATTGACGCGGCAACGGCGGGCGCGGAGAACGCGAATGATATTGTCGATTACGCGGAACAGCGGATTTACAATATCCGCGCGGGTGTTGAAAACAAGAGCCTGACGCACATCAGCGGTATTGTTTTTGACCGCGTGAAAGCGCTCAACGAGCTTGTCAAGGCAACAGCGGCAAATGGCGGACAGCCGGTAATGTCGGGCTTGCCGACAGGCTTTTTGGAGCTTGACCGCAGGATTTTCGGACTGAACCGCTCGGACTTGCTGATACTCGCGGCACGTCCCGGTATGGGAAAAACCTCGTTTGCGATGAACATTGCGGTGAACGTGGGCAAAAAGTACCGCGACAAGGAAATTTGCGTATTCAGCCTTGAAATGTCGAAGGAGCAGATTGTTGCGCGAATGATAAATTCCGAGGCGCTTTTGCCGTCCGAAGCGATGAAAACGGGAAAGGTTGCCTCGGACAAATGGAAGCAGATTATGGAGAGCGCGGATATTCTCTCGCAACTGCCGATATACATTGACGACACGCCGGGTTGCAACGTTTCGACGATAAAATCAAAGCTCCGCAGAATGAAAAATCTGGGCGTTGTGATTATCGACTATCTCCAGCTGATGACCGCCGTGAGCAATTTCCACGGAAACCGCGTTGCCGAGATTTCGGAGATAACGCGGCAACTCAAGGTAATGGCGAAGGAGCTGAACGTGCCGGTAATCGCGTTGTCACAGCTTGCGCGCGGTCCCGAACAGCGCCCCGACAAGCGACCGCTGTTGTCGGACTTGAGGGACTCGGGTTCAATCGAGCAGGACGCGGATATCGTAATGTTCCTGTACAGAAACGCTTACTACGACAAGACCGACCCGAATCAGAACGTCTGCGAGTGCATTGTCGCGAAAAACCGTCACGGTGAAACGGGAACGGCAATTCTCGGCTGGCAGGGCGAGTACACGCGCTTTACGAATGTCGAGGTAAAGTACGAGAACAACGGAAATTGAAATGAGTGAATTTATCGGAAAAGTGCGGGCGGCACTCTCGGAATTTGCGGCGGTGAAAGCCGCGAAAACGGTTGTGTGCGGGCTTTCGGGCGGCGCGGACAGCACGGCTTTGCTGCTTGCGATGAAGGCGGTTTCGGGGGAATTTGGCTTTACAACAGCCGCTTGTCACCTCAACCACGGGCTTCGCGGCGAGGACAGCGACAGTGACGAGCGTTTTTGCACGGAGCTTTGCGAAAAGCTCGAAATTCCGCTCTACAAAAGGCGCGAGAACGTCCGCGAGTACTCGGAAAAGCACGAAAGTCTTGAGGAAACCGCGCGGAAGGTGCGCTATGATTTTTTCGAGGAAGCGCTCACGCATTTCGGTGAAAACGCGGTTTTGGCGACAGCACACAACGCCAACGATAACGCGGAAACGGTGCTCCTGAACCTAATTCGCGGCACGGGACTTCGCGGACTTTGCGGGATACCGCGGGAACGCGGGCAAATAATCCGACCGTTTTTGGACATCGAGCGCGGTGAAATCGAGGAATTTCTTGCGGAAAACCGGCAGAATTTTGTCACGGATAAAACGAATTTCTCGGTTGAGTACACGCGAAACAAAATCCGCGCGAAGCTAATTCCCGAGATTATGGAGATAAATCCGTCATTTTTGACGACAATTGGCAGAATGACCAAAAATCTTCGTATCGATGAGCAATATTTTGAGCAAACAACCGAAAAGGTTCTCGAGGAAAGCAAATGCGGGCGCGGTTATCTCGCAGAGAAAATCGACGAGTGTGCCGAGCCGATAAAGGTGCGCGCGGTGAAGAAAATCCTCGCAAACGGCGGTGTTGAGCCGTCCGCGCTTCGGATAAGGACGGCGATTTCGCTGTTGAAAAATCGCTCGGCGAGGTACAATCCCTGCAAAAATCGCTTTTTCACGATACGCAAAAGAATTTGTTTTATGGAAGAAATTGAACAGCATTTCGGCGGTTTTAACGAGAGAAAAGGCTGATTGTTGAAAACTATTGGCATCGGCTGTTGATTTTTCACTAAATATTCAGAAAATTTGTTTGCATTTTGATAAAAAGTATGATATAATATTTTATTGAGTAGGAGGACATCGAAATGTATGTTCCCGAGGAAATTGAAAGAATTCTCTTTACAAAGGAAGAGCTTGCGGCGCGCGTGAAAGCGCTCGGTGAGGAGCTTACACGGGATTACGCGGGGAAAAATCCGCTGTTTATCTGCGTGCTGAAAGGCGCGAGCGTGTTTTTCTGCGACCTTATCAGGCAAATCGAGTGCCCGCTGGAAATCGGTTTTATTCGGGTTTCGAGCTATACGGGCACGGTTTCGGGCGAAATTTCGGTTGACGAAAACGGTCTGCCCGAGGTGAGCGGACGGGACGTTGTTCTTGTCGAGGATATTGTCGATACCGCGAAAACGCTGTCCGCGCTGAAGAAGCTGTTCGGTGAGAGAAATCCGCGCTCGCTTAAAGTGGCGTCGCTTCTCGATAAACCGTCAAGACGCGTTGTAAAGGGCTTTAAAGCCGATTACACCGGCTTTGAAATCGAGGATTTTTTCGTTATCGGATATGGACTTGATTTTTCTCAGAAATACAGAAATCTGCCGTACATCGGCATATACAAATCCGAATAAAGGAAAGGTGGTCTAAATGAAGAAAAACAAATTATCCGGAGTTATCATCTACTTTTTGATAATTATTCTGCTTATCGTGGGAGTTGTGTCGGTGCTGAACCTTGCGGGAAGCGGCTCTCGCGCCACAACAAAGCGGTACTCTGAGGTTATCGCGGAGTTCGACAACCTCAACGTTTCGGCGTACGAGCTTGATTTGGGAAGCGGCTCGCTGAGGTACCAGCTCAAAAGTGACGGCGACTCAAACAAGGTTTATGTGTACAGCGTGCCGAACGTCAACATTTTCATAAATGACATCAACACGGGCTACACGAGCGCGGGCAAAATCGCGAACTATCGTCTGCGCTACAACGAGGCAAATCCCGACAAACCGCTTGTCGAGAACTATATTCCGATTTCTGACAACTCGTTTTGGATGAATTTGCTTCCGTACCTGTTCCTGGTACTGGTGATGGTGATTTTCACCGTTGTGATTTTCCGTCAGTCGGCTGGCGGCGGAAAGATGAACTCGTTCTCCCGCGCAAATGTTCGTCAGATGACGGGTAAAAAGGTGACGTTTGAGGACGTTGCGGGCGCGGACGAGGAAAAGCAAGAGCTTGTCGAAATTGTCGATTACCTCAAAAACCCGAACAAATACCGCGAAATCGGCGCGAGAGTACCCAAGGGCGTTCTGCTCGAGGGACCTCCCGGAACCGGTAAAACTCTGCTTGCAAAGGCTGTTGCGGGCGAGGCGGACGCTCCGTTTTTCTCGATATCCGGCTCGGATTTCGTTGAAATGTACGTCGGCGTTGGTGCTTCGCGCGTTCGTGACCTGTTTGACCAGGCTAAAAAGCACACTCCGTCGATTATCTTCATCGATGAAATCGACGCTGTCGGACGTCAGCGCGGCGCAGGCTTGGGCGGCGGTCACGACGAGCGTGAACAGACGCTGAACCAGCTTCTCGTTGAGATGGACGGCTTCACCGAAAACGAAAACATCATTGTTATGGCGGCAACCAACCGCCGCGATATCCTCGACCCTGCGCTTCTCCGTCCGGGACGCTTTGACAGACAGGTTGTCGTGAGCTACCCCGACATCAAGGGACGTGAGGAAATCCTCAAGGTTCACACCAGAAACAAGAATATCGGTCCTGACGTAAACCTCAAGACGATTGCCGCGACAACAGCGGGCTTTACGGGCGCGGATTTGGAGAACCTTGTTAACGAAGCGGCACTGCTTGCGGCTCGTAAGAACAAGAAGGCGGTCACCAAGGAGGACATCGAGGAGGCGACAATCAAGGTTGTTGCAGGCCCCGAGAAGAAGTCGAAGGTTGTTTCCGAGGACGAGAAGAAGCTCACTGCTTATCACGAGGCGGGACACGCGATTACAACTTATTTCTGCCCGTCGCAGGATAAGGTTCATCAGGTGTCGATTATTCCGCGCGGTATGGCGGGCGGCTTCACAATGCACCTTCCCGAGAAGGACAGAAGTTTCGTTTCCAAGACCTATATGGAGGAGGAAATCATCGTTCTGCTTGGCGGACGTGCGGCTGAAAAGCTGATACTCGACGATATTTCCACCGGCGCTTCAAACGATATCGAAAGAGCAACCGGCGTTGCCAGAGATATGGTGATGCGCTACGGTTTCTCGGAGAAGCTCGGTCCGATTCTCTACGGCAGTGCAAGCCACGAGGTTTTCCTCGGCAGAGATTACTCGCAGGGCAAGAATTACTCCGAGAATGTTGCGTCCGAGATTGACGCGGAAATCCGCGAGCTTATCGAAACGGGCTACGAAAAGGCGAAGGATATTCTCACAACTCACGGCGATATGCTTGAAAAGTGCGCGCAGTATTTGATGAAGCACGAGAAAATCGACGGTCCCGATTTCTACAAGCTGATGGCGGGTGAAATCAACATCGATGGCGATAAAGTTGAGGTTACCGAAACCACTGCTGTTGACCTGAACAAGGATACCGAAGAACCTGCGGTTGATTTGAACAAGGATACCGAGGACAACTCCGAAAACAACGAATAAAATCAATCCGCTCCGCGCAAAAGCGGGGCGGAATTTTATGGAGAGGGAATTATGATAGAATACATAGACGAAGCGCCGAGCCTTGATGAGTACAAGGAAATGCGGCGGGCGGTGAATTTTATGGTGCTGTCGGACAGGATTGCGAGCAACGCGCTCAACAACGCGTTTCACATCACCACAGTCCGCGACAACGGCAGAGCAATCGGAATGATACGCGTTTTAAGTGACGGGAGCTACGCGAATTTCATCACGGACGTGATGGTTATTCCCGAGTATCAGCACCGCGGCATCGGCAAAGAGATGATGCGCAGGACGATTGATTTTATGTACGGCACGCTGGAAAAAGGCGAAACAATCGTACTCTATCTGATGTCGGCGAGCGGCAGAGAGCCGTTTTACAAGCAGTTCGGCTTCCGCGAGCGTCCAAACGAGGTCTGGGGCGCGGGAATGAGCCAGTGGATAACCAAGAGTTGATTAACAAGAAAAATCGGGCGTTTTGAAAAAAACGCTTGTTTTTTTGGCGAAAATATGTTATAATAAAATGTAAAATAATGTTTTAACGAGTTAAAGGGGTGAGATTATGAGCGAGGACGGCGGTGTTTGCCGAAGTAAAAACAGCAGGGGATTTGCCGCGCTTGTAATCACGGCGGGTTCTTTGCGCGAATAAATCAGCAAAGGAGTGCCGAAATGGTAAAATATTACAGAAGTATTGAGGGCAGGGTTTGCGAGATTGAGAACCGCGAGGCGGGCTGTTGGATTTCGGTGATAAACCCGACCGAAACGGAAATCTCCGACCTTGAAGAGGATATGAGCATCGACCGCGATTACATCAGAGCCGCGCTCGATGAGGAGGAGCCGTCGCGAATTGAAAGCGATGACGGCGTGACGCTGATTGTCGTGGACTATCCTGTCGCCGAGCAGGACAACGACCCCGACAAAACCTTGCTCTACTCCACAACGCCTATGTCGATTATAATCACCGATGAGAATGTTGTCACGGTCAGCGCGAAGGAAAACGTGGTTATCGATGAGATTGCAAAGGGCGTTGTCAAGGGTATCCACACGAATTTGAGAACGCGGTTTGTTTTCACAATTTTGTTGAGAATTGCCGCGCGCTACTTGCAGTACCTCAAACAAATCGACAAAATCTCGAATTACGTTGAGGGCAAAATGTACCTCTCGATGAAAAACAAGGGACTTATTCAGCTTCTCGGGCTGGAGAAGTCACTCGTTTATTTCTCCACTTCGCTCAAAGCCAACGAGGGCGTGCTCGAAAAACTGATGCGCGGGCGTTATCTGAAGCTGTACGAGGAGGACCAAGACCTGCTCGATGACGTAATAATCGAGGTCAAGCAGGCGATTGAGATGACGGGAATTTACTCGAACATCTTGAACGGCACGATGGATACATTCGCTTCAATCATCTCCAACAACCTGAACATCGTGATGAAACGAATGACGACAATCACCATCATCATCGCCGTCCCGACAATCGTTTTCAGCTTTTACGGAATGAACCTAAACCAAAACGCGGGCGGCTTGCCGATGGCGAATGTTTGGTTCCCGATTGCATTGAGCGCGGTTTTGTCGGTGCTGGTTGGCGTGTTCATCAACTTTATCCAAAAATTCAAATAAGCGTTTTGCGGAAAGGAACTCCCGATGAAAACGAATGAAAAACGGTTGTTTTTTACGACAATAGTCGTTATTCTCGCGCTCCTCGCGGGGTTTACTGTGTACAATTTTATCTCGTTCTACGACAACGCTGTGCGGAATATTCAGTCGGTCGGAGAAAACGCTCTCGCTTACGAAACCGAACAGCTCAACGGTTATCTGAACAAGGGAATGGACGTGCTGAAGGTAACATCGATTTCGGTTGAGTATATGATGGCGGAGGGCAAAACCGCGCGGGATATCGAGAAGTTTTTGGTCGAGGAGTCGCAACGCTATATGAGCGATATCGACAAGAATTTTACGGGCGTTTACGGTTGGGTTCTCGGCGAGTACATTGACGGTATCGGTTGGACGCCGCCGGCGGATTATGTGGCGAAGGAACGCGACTGGTACGTTGCCGCGGAGAAAGCGCACGGAAACGCGGTTATCGTCTCGCCGTATCTTGACGCGCAGACGCACACCGTTATGATTTCGGTGAGCCGAATGTTGTCGGACGGCGACTCGGTTATTTCGCTTGACATCGCCCTGAACGAAATTCAAGCTCTCACAAGTCAAATGGGACTTGATGATATGGGTTACGGGTTTATTGTGGTGCGGGACGGAATGGTTGTCGCGCATCACAATGTTGACGAGCTCGGCAAAAACTACTACGAGGACGGCGAAATGGGCGGTCTGCTGAACGCAATTCCCGATGAACGCTCGGTTTTCGATTATGTGATTGACGGGCAACAGTGCAAGATTTTCACCAACACGGTTATGGACGATTTGCGGGTTGTGTTGGTTATCGAAAGCTCCAAGTTGTTCCGTGAAATCCGCGGTATTTTTATCAGAAACGGCGTTTTGTGCGTGATAATTTTCGGGGTAATCGTGATTTTCAGCTCGTTTATGATGAAGCGCCTGCGCGAAACCTCGCAGAACGAGCACAAGGTTCGCGAACAGCTCAAACAGCAGAACTCCGATATCATCAAGACGATTGTCCGCATAATCGACGCGATGGACAGGTACACGAACGGACATTCGCAGAGGGTTGCCAACTATTCGCGTGAAATTGCGCGGCGTTTGGGCAAATCCGAGGAGGAGCAGAAGGACATTTATTACGCGGGACTTTTGCACGATGTGGGAAAAATCCGCGTTCCAAAAGAGGTTATAAACAAGCCCGGAAAGCTGAATGACGAGGAATTCCGGCAGATTAAAATTCACACAATAACGGGTTTTTACATACTCAAGGAAATCTACAAGGAGGGTGCAATTCTCCACGCGGCAAAATTCCACCACGAGCGCTTTGACGGGAAAGGTTACCCGATGGGGCTTGCGGGGGAGAACATACCCGAGGTTGCGAGGATTGTCGGTGTTGCGGACTCGTATGATGCGATGGCGAGCGACAGAAGCTACCGAAAGGCGCTCCCGCAGGCAATTGTCAGACACGAAATTGAGAGCGGAAAAGGAACGCAGTTTGACGCGAAAATTGCCGATGTAATGCTCGAGATGATTGACGAGGACACGGGCTATACAATGCGCCAAGCCGAAACCAAAAGCAAGACAATTCTCGTTGCCGATGAACAGGTGTTCACAATCAGAATGGTCACCGATATCCTGAGCGAGAGCACTGATTACAGCATTATCTGCACGCAGACCGAGGACGAGATGCTGAAACTGCTCGGTGATATGAGCGTGGATTTGCTGGTGATCGACGCGCAGATGTTCGCTGACATTAAGACGGCAATCGCCAAAATCAGGCATATTCGCGATTTACCGATTGTGCTGTTAATCTCGGATAAACACGCGTTATCGCTGACGGAGCTTGCGGATATCGGCGTAACCGACTTTGTGACAAAACCGATTTCATCGTATGTTTTCCAAGAGATAATTCATGGCATTTTGGATTGATAAAAAACGCCCCTGCTTAATAGTAGGGGCAAAATTTTTTTGTGTTTAACGGGCAATCAGAGGTGCAATGTCAAAAATTGATTGCGGGTGAAAATTCGTTCGTTGAACCGGCAAAGCGCGTGGAAAACCTTTGTGCAAAGTTGCTTTTCGGGCACAAAAATCACCCCTAGCAGAAACTAGGGGCGAAACAGGGTCCAGCGTCACGCTGGTGGCGGAAGCGGTGGGATTCGAACCCACGGTACCGTGAGGTACAACTGATTTCGAGTCAGTCCCGTTATGACCACTTCGATACGCTTCCATAAAATTGCAACATAAATATTATACACGAAAAAACCTTGTTTGTCAAGGGGGTAAATGAAATTTCATTAAAAAACTGAAAAACATTACGCGGGTATTGACAATAGAGGAAAAAAGAGTTATAATAAATATGTATATAATTCGGACAGCGGGGCTGTTGATAAACATTGAAAGAAGGGCTAACTTATGGAGCTTAACAAATTGAAGGGCTTGAGGAGAAATCTGGTAATTCTGTCGCTTGTGGAGCTTATCGGCGGACTTTTCCTCATTATTTACAATGACAAGGGACTGGAATTTCTTCTGCGAATTCTCGGAATAATCGCGGCGTCTTACGGCTTAATCACGCTGATTTTGTGGCTTTTCAAAAAGGAAAAGAAGGAAAATATCACAATGCTGATAACCGCGGTGCTTGGAGTTGCGGCGGGTGCTTGCTTTATTTTTCTGTGGCAAAGTATGCAGGGCGTGTTCACGCTGATTGTCGGCATTTTCGCGGGCGTTTACGGCATTTTGAAGGTGCCGAATATGTTCGAGATGAAAAAGGCGGGTTTTAAGAAATGGTATTTGCTTCTCATTCCGATACTGTTGATTGTTGGACTTGGAATTGTAATCGGTCTTAACGCGTTCAACAGCGCCTTTTCTTACAATCTTGCGGCAATTCTGCTCGGTGTTTCGTTCATTCTGGGTTGCGCGGCTGATATAATCGCGCTTGCCGGTGCAAGCAGAATTGAAGAGGGCGTGGCAATCGGAACCGAGGTTGACGCGGAAACGCCCGCAATTACCGAAAACAAGGAAGAATAATCGAGGTTTGCTTTGAGTTTTGTGGAGAAGCTGAAGGTTGTCGCTTTATACACGGGATTTTGGCTGGTTTTCGCCGTAGTTTTTGCGGTGATGTTCGCGATGCTTGCGGTGTGTGTTGTGGGGATACCGTTCGGGCTGATGATGGCGGTGCTGGGGGTTGCGGTGCTGATGTTCAAGGCGGATTTCGTCTTAACTCAGCTTGCTCCCGAGCTTATGCTGTTCGGAGGGCTTGCGGGCGCGTTTCTCACGGCATTTTTGGGTGCGCTCGCGGTCAAGCTCGGGTTTATCGTATCTCGGTTTTTTCTTAGGATAAAACGTCGTTGCGATGCTTTGAGGAACTGGTGATGGAAAAAATCGTGAACAGGCTGTTGATTATCACGGCAACATTGGCGGCGGTTTTCGGAGCACTTGCTTTTGTTTTCAGAAACGCTGAGCACGACAACGCGGCTGAAGGCAACGAGAGCTTTTCCGTGTGTGATTATATCAAGATAAATCTTGTGAAATTGAACGCCGAGATAATCCCGTACAGTGGTGATGAAATCCGCGTTTGCTACAAAAACAACCTCCCGCTGATAATCGAGCACGGCGACAACAGCATAACTGTTTCCGAGGACGAAAAGTTTGTGATATCGCTGTTTCCCGGCTCACAGAGCGAGTTCGGCGTGAGCGTTTATCTGCCCGAGCGGAGTTACCGAGAAATATCGGTTGTCACGGGCGGCGGAAACGTAAAGGTTGGGCGAGTGGACAGCAAATTGCTGAACGTCATCACCGAAAGCGGCGATATTTCCTTTAACAATGCGGTTTCGCAGTTCAACATTTCGACAACAAGCGGATTTGTTTCGCTGGACATCGAGGCGGTTATGAGGAACTGCTCGATTTTGTCGAGAAAAGGAAACGTTGACATATACGTTTCGCAAAAAGCGTCGGTTGCCGTGGATTTTGAAACGCAGACAGGGGCGTGCGTTCCCGAGATAACGGGCGGACGAGCCTCGGGGAGTGGAGTTTACGGGATAAACGGCGGTGCAAGGTCGATTTACGCGGCTGTTCAAGAGGGAACACTAACGATAAAGAAGCGGTGAACTCCGCGAAAGGAGCAGGAATGAAGCATTTCAAACAAATCCTCACCATAACGACAGATGATGTGGAGCAGTTTTTAAATCTCTCGTATGAGGTTGAGGAGTGTGTTCGCAGGAGTATGGTTAACGAGGGAATTTGCGTTGTTGCGTCACAGCACACAACCTCTGCGGTTTTCCTCGAGAACGACAACGAGTGCCTTTATCACGACTGGAAAGTGCTTTTGGACAAGGTTACGAACGTTGAAACCGAGTACGAGGTTGACTACATAAACCGCGGCAAACAGCACCTCAAGCAGATTTTGCTCGGCTCTTCTGTGACGATACCCATTTCGGACGGGAAGCTGGATTTAGGCCCGCGGCAGTACATAATGTACGGCGATTTTGACGGAATGCGCGAAAAATATGTTATTGTAAAAATTATCGGTGAGTAAATTTATGGAAAAGAACTCTTTTGGAAAAATTATCCTTTCAAAAAAAGCCTATTGGCTGAGCTTTATAATCCCCGCCGCGATACTTTTCGCGGCTTACGCTCTTTTCAGGGTTTTCCCGTTCGGAATAAAGTCGGTGCTGGCGCTTGATTTGAACGCGCAGTACGTTTCGTATTTCGACTATATGTACGACGTTCTCGGCGGGAGCGAGAGCATTTTTTACACCTGGAGCGGCTCGCTTTCGGGCGAATTTTTCGGCACGTTCGCTTACTACCTCGCAAGCCCGTTTAACTTCATAATCTGGCTTTTCCCGCGCGAATTTATCACCGAGGGCGTTATGGTGATGCTTTTGGTGAAATCGGGCGCGGTTGGACTTTCGGCGGCGTTTTACCTCAAAAAGCACCGCGGCTTCTCGGACTACACGACAATTCTGTTCTCGGTAATGTTCGCGCTTTGCGGTTATTTTGTCGCGCACACGATAAACCCGATGTGGCTGGACGGGCTGGTTGCCTTGCCGCTCGTGATAATGGGCGTTGAGCGGATTTGCCAAAAGCGCGGATTTTTGCTTTACACTCTGTCGATTTTGTACATTTTTATCGCGAACTATTACATCGGTTATATGGTGGGAATTTTCTCGGCGCTGTACGCGATTTACTACGTTTCCTCGAGAACAATCGGCGGCGTGAAGGACTATTTCAGAGCCGTGGGAGTTTACACGGCTTCATCGGTTGCGGCGATTTTGTTGTCCTGCGTTGTGATAATCCCCGCGTTCAAATCCCTGCAAAACGGCAAGCTCGGTCACTCGCCGGACTTTTCCTTCGTGGAGAACTTCAACATCGCCGACAGCTTTATCAAGCTGTTCCCCGGCACCTACGACACCGAGCGTCCGGACGGACTGCCGATGCTTTACTGCGGCACTCTGGCGCTGATTTTTGTGCTGATTTACTTTATGTGCAAAAAAATCCCCGCACGGCAAAAAATCGCAGGCGGCTTTTTGCTCGGCGTAATGACGCTTTGTATGTATATAAAGCCTGTCGATATGCTCTGGCACGGCGGACAGGTACCCGTGTGGATGCCGTTCCGCTACTCGTTTACCATAATTTTCCTGCTGATAATCTTCGGCGCGGAGGCGTTCGAGAAAATCGAAAACGTTCGCCCGAAGCACATCGGAACAGCGTTTCTGATATTGCTCGGAGTGCTGTTGTTCAGCGATTATTACGAGGGCGGCGAGCATTTCAACACGACCTTGGTTATCGTGATACCGCTGATTGTCCTCGCGCTTATCGCGGCGTTTGCAGTTAGTTACAGAAAATACCACAAGTCAACCTCGATGAAGGTTGCACTTAGCATAGCGGTTTGCGCGGAGCTTTTGCTCAACGCGGGAATGTACATCTACAAAATCCACGGCGATGTGTATTATTCCGACCGCGAAAGCTACGCTCACGAAATCCCGCAGACGCGGAGTATTGTCAATCAGGTAAAGGCGCAGGACAGCGGCTTTTACCGAATGGAAAAGACCTATCACCGCACGGTGAACGACGCGATGTCGGTTGGACTTTACGGCTTCTCGCACTCCACCAGCACCTACAACACCAAAATTATCGACCTGCTCGCGGATTTGGGCTTTGGTGCGCGCGACCATTATTCGCGTTATGACGGCGCGACCTTGCTCACGGACGACCTTTTCGGCGTGAAATACGTTATCGCAAAGGACGACAGAACGGTTCAGTATAACGAGGAAATTACTGCGGCAAATCAGCTTGACGCGCGTGTTTACAAGAACACCGACGCGTTGCCGATTGCCTATCTTGCCGATGAAAGGATAATCGGAAGCAGTATCGTGAACAGCTCGCCGTTCCTGTTCCAACAACGCTTGGCGTCCCTGCTTGTCGGGAGAGAATACGGCGATGACGTGGAGCTTTTCACGCCGATTGACGATGTTGTGTTCGACAACAAAAACATCACAATCGGCTCGACAACGGACGGTTATTACACCTACAAAAAGCGCATCAGCGGCGAGGAAGCGTTTGTTTCGTTCAGCGTGAAGATGCCAAAAGCAGGCGCGGCTTATGTTTATCTGCCAACGAGATACGAGCGCGAGTGCAAAATGTACCTTAACGGGGAATATCTGCGAAATTATTTCAGGAACGAAAATCACTGCATTGTTTACCTCGGCGATTACGAGGCGGGCGATGAGTTCAAGATTGACATAAAACCGAATGACAACGAGATGATTTTCAAGGACGCAGAGTTTTACGTTCTTGACAGGGAAGCGCTTTCGGAGTACACTCAAACGCTGAGCAATCAGACTTGCGAGGTTGTTAAAACAGGTCACTCCGCGTTTGAAATTCGGGTGAACACCGAAGAAAGCCGCGCACTTTTCACAACAATTCCCGCCGAAGAGGGCTGGAGCGCTACGCTTGACGGACAGCCGTGTAAGATAGCGTCCGCGGTTAACGGCGCGCTGATGTGCCTGAACGTACCTGCCGGTGAACACACGATAACGTTGTCGTTCTTCCCCGCGGGAATGAAAACGGGCTTGATTATGACCGCTTGCGGAGCGGGATTGTTGATGGTGATGATAGCGCTGAGCTTGACTTTGAAGCAAATAAAGCGCAAAAAGGCACTGGCGGCGCAAGCTTCAACGGAACAGGTTTCGGAAACCGGGAACGTTGTCGAGAATAATACCGAAGAACCCGATACAATCCCCGAGTTCCCCGATGTACCCGATGTTGAGGACGAGGAAGACGGCTTTGAGGCGATTGACGAGGAAATTTCGGCTCTTGAGGAGAAAGCCGCGGAGGAAAGATTGAAAGCGGCTCGCGATGTGGGTGAGTTGCCGGTAATTCCCGAGGATACGTTTGACGAGGAGGACAGCTGATGAAGCTTATGATAGCGTCCGACATTCACGGTTCGGCGTATTACTGCGAGAAAATGCTTGACGCGTACCGCGCGGAAAAGGCGGAGCGGTTGCTGTTGCTCGGCGACCTGCTCTATCACGGTCCGCGAAACGACCTGCCGCGCGATTACGCACCGAAGCGGGTTATCGAGCTGTTGAACGCGTGCAAGAACGAGATTTTGTGCGTTCGCGGAAACTGCGAGGCGGAGGTTGACCAGATGGTTCTGGAGTTCCCCGTGCTCGCGGAGTACGCGTTTGTGGCACTTGAAAAGGGCGCGATTTTTATGGCGCACGGCCACAATTTCAACGAAACCAACCTCCCGCCGCTTCACAAGGGGGATATCCTTCTGAACGGTCACACGCACGTTCCCAAGTGTACGGAGCACGAAAATTTCGTCTATATGAACCCCGGCTCAACGTCAATCCCGAAGGAAAACAGCCCGCACGGATATATGACCTACGAGGACGGATTGTTCTTGTGGAAGGATTTTTCGGGTGAAATTTACAAGGAGTATCGTTATTTTTGAGAAAAATTTCGCGAAACCCCTTGACAAATCGGCGCAGATGTGGTACAATATTAGGGTAAAATCGCCGGTGTGTTGGAATTGGCAGACGAGACGGACTCAAAATCCGTTGCTGGCAACAGCGTGTGGGTTCGACCCCCACCACCGGCACCAGCAGGGCCAGCCCTGCACCCTATTCGCCCCTAGTTTGCGCTGGGGGCGAATTTTTTGCCCGAAAATGACTTTGGTGCGAAATATTTTTTCGGTTTTTCTATAACAAAAAAGCTCCCATATCTCAGGGAGCTTTCATTTTAATCCACAAACTCAATGTGAACGTTTTTGAACTTGCTTTGCGCATCTTGTGCCACACCTGAAATGGTGTTTATGTCCATAGTTATTCGCCCCCGTAATAATCTATAAATGTTTCGCCTTCTCCGCGTACAATTTCACCTTTAGCCAAATAACCTTTGCGAATGTTGCAATCATGAGCCTTCTCATAATCACAGTCACTGAACCTTGTATCCTCTATAACTATAACGACTACTGACAGCCTTGAAGCCCCACACGTTGAGGTAATAGTTTCCAGTATTTGAGAAAGCTGCTCCTTGCCTTTGTATTCACTCTCTTTTACAACAGCCAGTGCAGTTATATTACCAGCTGGGTCCTTTAGATATTCGTCAAATGTGGCATCAGCAGGTAAGTCTGCAGATAAAGCAACCCCTATGGCACCACAGTACAGCTTGAACTCGCTAAACTGACTATTGACTATCTCACTAAAATAATCATATAGTCTATCTTCATATTTTAATGCAAGATAGTTATCCCTAAACTGCCTTTCATCTGTTTTATAGTTATCAATCTGAACAACAATTCTTTTCTTGCCAAAACTTTCGCAAGTGGCTAAAAAAGTTCTTGTCCCCGTGTAACTTGACCCTGCCGGAGCACAGTACTCAAATTTTTCTCCATATTTTTGCTCCAGATATTCCAATGCCAATTCATTCACGTCCTGCTTAGGCTGATTATTATTGTTCTTTTCAAACATACTACAACCCGTTCCTCCAATCAAAATTGTGGCAAAAAGAATTGCCAAAAGTAAAATACGTTTCACTATATAACTCCTTTCACATATTTCCCCCTCGCCACAGAGCATCGCAGCGAGGATTTGATTTGAACTGTTAAAAAATACCTAAACGCAGCCGTAAGAGTCTTGTGCGAGTATTGCTCTGAAACATTTATGTGCAGAAACTATACATACCGAACAAGAACATCATTGTAAGCTGATGAGATAATTATACTACAAAAAACCATAAGTGTCAATATAAAAAGCAAAGTACAATGCGGCTTAAGATTTTACGACTGCACGCTCACTCCCACGGCTTATTATATTCCCTATAAGCCTCCAAGCAGCTCCCATCAACTCGGGAGCTTTTTCCATTTAATCCACAAACTCAACGTGAACGTTCTTGAACTCGCTTTGTGCGTCGAGGAGCGCGCCTTTGAAATTCTCCGCGTAATCCTCGCCGAATTTTTCGGCAATTCCACGCGCGTTTATGATGCGGATTTCAGCCTCGCAGCGAACCTCGCCGAGGCAGTCAAAAAGCGCATCAAGATTTGCGCCGTAGTAGTCGGGAAAATCGAACGCCGCCGCAAATCGCTCGTGAATCTGTTCTTTGCCGGCGATTGAGTTGCCGTCAATCAAAAGTGTTTTTCTCATAAATTACTCCTCTCCGTAAAGCAACGTAAAGCTTGCGTAGTGGTCGTCGGTGTAGTAAATCAGCCCGTCGTTCGAGAACACAATCCGCTTTGCGCCGCGGCTTTTTTTGCCGAGCGTGTCGATATCGCACTCGGTGTAACCCCGCCCCGTCTTTTTCGGGAGCAACCCCTCGTAGTTCCCGAAACGGTCGCCGCCGATGCACTTTCCGGGCGCATACGGCTCAAGCGAACCGCCGCTCCAACCGAGCTTTTCCGCCTCTTTTTTGGTGATGAAATTGCTCGGCAAATGCCCGTAAACGTGGATATAAAGCGCCACATCGTCCTTGCTCGTGTAGCTCCCGTTCTCGTCAATAACCGCGCTTTCGGTTGAACTCGTTGCCGAGGAACTCTCGGTTGAACTCGTTGCCGAAGAACTCTCGGTTGAACTCGTTGCCGAAGAACTCTCGGTTGAACTCGTTGCCGAGGAACTCTCGGTTGAACTCGTTGCCGAGGAACTCTCGGTTGAACTCGTTGCCGAGGAACTCTCGGTTGAACTCGTTTCCGAAGAACTCTCAACCGAACTTGTTGTCGAAGAACCGACATTTTGCGTCTGAGATTTGTTTTTACAGCCGACAATGCCGAATAATAACAGCAAGGTCAGCAAAATTGATAAAAATTTTCTCATTTTTTGCACCTGTCCTTAATAAAATGTACAATATATTTTAACATATTTTTCAGCTTTTGTAAAGTACCCGAGCCAAAATAAGACTTGACAACAACGGAAAAATATGTTATTATTGTGTTAGTAAGCAATTTTTTGAAAAGAGGTATAAATATGGAAAGAGTTTGTCCGAAATGCGGAACTTTGGTAGCTAACGACGGTGCGTTTTGCCCCGAGTGCGGAACGAAGCTTGAGAGCGCGGTTGACTTGACGAAGCCGCAGTCTGAGCCTGTTCAGCCGGTTTCTGCGCCTGTTCAGCCTACACCTGCGCCCATTTCTCAGGCTTCGGTGCCTATGCAGAATAATTATCAGCAACCGATGGGTTATCCGAACCCCGCGCCGCAGTATCAGCAGAATTTCAACAACGCGCCCGCTCCCGAGCCTTACGAGCACATGAGCGTTGGCAGTTGGGTTGGAACCGTTATACTTACGAGTTGGTTTGGATTTATCAGCCTGATTTTGTTGTTCGTTTGGGGCTTTGGCAACGGCACTCCTCAGCCCAAAAAGAATTATTGCCGAGCGATGCTAATCTTTGAACTGATTGCGTTCATCTTGGTGATAATCGCATTTGTGGTATTTATGTGCTTTATCGGCTGGAACTTTGAGGCTATTGCTGACTTCTTTGAAAGACTTGGAGAGGGATTTGAGAGAGCATTCAGATATGCCAGATTTTAATGGGTAACGCTTTCGGCGCTTTCGGCATAAAATGCGGCAGGGTAAAAAATACAGCCGCGCCGAAGGTGGCGAGGAGCGGTCGCTCTTTACCCTCAGAATAGCCGAAGGCGGCGGATTTATGTTCGCGGCGGCTGTTTCAGATACCCAAAGCGCGGGCAGTTTTTCGACTGTCCGCGTGTTTTTTGGTGAACAAAAAGCGGAGCTTAGAACTCCGCTTTATTTTTGAAAAAAGTGAGAATTACTCAAACGAATCCTCTTCATCGCGCGTGTTGAACAGCTCAACAAGCTTTTCCATTTCCTCCTCGGTGAGCGAAATCCCCTTGCTCATACGGGTGTGGTCGGGGCTCCAGTCGCGGATATCGAACTTCGGCTCGCGCTCGTTCCAGCTCACCATATTCAGCTCGCGCGTCCAGCCCTTTGCCGTTTCGGAGATAACCCCGAGCGACTTTGTGATTTCAAAAGTAATTTCAGCCATTTTCTTTACTACCTTTCTTATCTTTTTTCTTCTTTTTTATTTTCGTGTTATCGGCGGGGACAATCCCGTCGTAAACCGCGTGATATTTGGTCGGAATGAACTTGTTTATGTGGAGTTTTCCGAAAAACCAGCCGTTGAAATCGATTTTCTCAAAAATCTCGTTGAGATAAGTGTTGATGCGGTTTCGCTCGGTGCTTGCGGTGAGGAACTCGCGCATTTTGGCGGGCGGCTCGTAGGTTACCACGAAATCAACCTTGTTTCCGGCTTTGGCAAGATTTTCCATACCGTCCGCAAGCTCTTCATCGCTCGGAACTTCACGTTGCCACCAGTTTGAGCCTTCCGTAAGCTCATACACATCGTCCGTTTGACCGCCGCCGAACGCGAAAACCGTCTTCTCGGCAATCTCGAACACCTGCCCGCGCATAAGCTGGCGCAGTCTGCCGCTAATCAGCCGCGTTTTCCCGCCGCACCACTCGGTGATTTCGTACTGCTCGAGCAAATCGTAGTTCTCGTGAGAGCCTTCAACGAACAGCACGTTGTAGGGGAGCTTTCCGATTTTCTTGAGCAACTTTTTCTCTTTCGGGCTTCCGTCCCAGATAAACCCAAAATCCCCGCAGATAATGAGAGCATCGTTTTTCCTGAGTTTTCTCAGCATCGGGTTCCTAAACCGCGAAAAATCCGCGTGAGTATCGCCCGTTATGTAAATCATCTGACCACCTCTTTTTATTTTTGGGAGCGGCTCGTGAAAAATATTACAAATTTCTTACAATATCAAAAAAGCCCTTTACAATTGCATTGAAAATCTGTTATAATAAATAGTGATAAGAAAAAATCTCCCTTATTATATTTTAACCTAAAAAAGGTGGTTTGTCTATATGCGAAAGCTAAAAAAATTCACAATAATTTTTACAATATTTTTACAAATTTCATTATTAAGCACAAGTTTCACTTCTTTTGCGGCTTTTTCGCCCTCTTTCGAGCTTCACAGCGAGGGTGTTTATATGGTAAATCTTGACACGGGAATTGAAATTGTTGCGAAAAATATCGACAAAAAACTTGTTCCCGCTTCCACGGCGAAGATAATGACGGCGCTTGTTACGTTAGAACGGGTGAAAAATCTCGAGAACACGGTCGAGTGCCCGTACGTCTGCTTTGACGAGTTCTGGGAGGGAAACCCGAATTTCTACGGCGCGTCCGAAGCCGCTATCGAGCCGCTTCAGGAAAATCTTACTTACAAGGACTGCCTGTACGCGCTTATGCTTGCGTCCGCGTGTGAGGGCGCGAATATTCTCGCCTATAACGTAGGTCAGGGAAGTATCCCGAATTTCGTCACGATGATGAACCAAACCGCAGAGAAAATCGGCTGCAAGAACACGCATTTTACAAATCCCCACGGTCTTTATGATGAAAACCAGTACACCACGGCTTATGACCTGTACTTAATCACCAAGTACGCGATGGATAATTACCCTGCGTTTATGAAAATCTGCTCGACATACGAGTACGAAATGCCCGCAAATGAAAACAACCCCGACGGCTACACCAAAACCCAAACAAACCAGCTTATGAAAACAACCAGCGACTTTTACTGCGAGGGTGTAAAGGGCGTTAAAACGGGAAGTATCGACTATTATTACCACAAGAAAAACGGCGAATGGGATACCGACAACGGCGAAAAGGGTTCGCGCGCGCTTGTCACAACGGCGGAGCGAAACGGCTACAACTATCTGCTTGTTACCCTCGGCGCACCTTATTTTGACGAAAACGGCGAGGAAACCGACTGGAATTTTGCCGACCACTACAACCTGTATGAATGGGCGTTCAGCGAGTTTGAGTACACGCAGGTTATCGGCAAAAACGAGCAGATAATGCAAGTTGAGGTGCTGAAAGGGCAGGACGCGGACGCGGTTGGCGTTGTCACAACGAAGGATTATTTCACGCTGATGCCGAAATCCCTCGACAAGTCCTCAATCCAACAGATTAAGCCAACTCTTGAACCAATGACCGCGCCTATTTCCAAGGGAACGGTTGTTGGGAGCCTTGAACTGCGGCTCAACGGTGAATTGCTCACGGAAATCCCGCTTGCCGTTGAAACCGACATTGAGCTTGACTTTGGCGCGGAGCTGAAAGAAAAGCTGATGAAAATCGTGACCTCGCCGTGGTTTATCGCGGGAGTGAGCGTGTTTGTCGCGCTGTTGATTGCGCTGATTGTGATGATAAACATTGAAAAGAAGAAGAGAAAGCGCGCCCGCGAGCTTAACCGCCGCCGCAAAATCCAAATGGCACCGCGCTATAACGACAAAAACAACCGCAGAAGATGATGAACGTAAATTTTATCGCGTTCGGCAAGCTGAAGGAGCGCTTTTTCCGTGACGCGTGCGACGAGTATCAAAAGCGCTTGTCTGCGTTTGCAAAGGTAACCGTCAAGGAGCTTGAACCCGCGTTTTTGCCGCAAAATCCGTCCAAATTGCAGATTGACGCGGCTCTTGAAGCGGAAGCGAACAAGCTTCGCGGGATTTGCAAAAGCGGCTATAAAATCGCGCTTTGCATTGAGGGCAGGGAGCTTTCGAGCGAGGAGCTTGCCAAAAAGCTAGAAAAACTCGGCGGCGAGGGCTCGTCCACGGTGAATTTTGTTGTGGGGAGCTCGTTCGGGTTGTCGGAGAATTTCAAGCAAGAGTGTGATTTTCGGCTGTCGATGTCGCCGATGACGTTCCCGCACGAATTGGCGAGAGTAATGCTTTTTGAGCAGGTTTACCGCGCGTTTTCGATTAACGCAAACTCAAAGTACCATAAATAAGACAAACCGCGAAGTTTTGACGCTTCGCGGTTTTTGGTTACTTTTCAATTGCCGGAGTCCAGTATTCCTGATTGTAGATATCCGTGAAACAGTAGGTTATGCGAACCTTTCCGCTCCCGACATCAACGTTGCTCACTTTCATATTTTCGCTCACTGTCATCTGCTCGCCGAGGTAATAGGAGTCCTGATAAACTTGGTCGTAGCTGTAAAAATCGCAGATAAAGTCGAGCCTGTCGCCGATTTGAAGCTCGGTCAGGCTCTTGGCAACGGTTTGGGTTTCGCCGTTTTTGTAATCGGTGGTTGCGCCCGCGATTGTGCCGTTTTTGCCCTCGAACACGAGAATGAGATTAACCCGCTCACCGTTCAGCATTGCCGGAACGTATCCCATATCGGTGTAGCTTCCGTCCGCGTTTTTGATGGAATCGGTGTGGTAGTAGGCAACGGGCTGTCCGTTTATCGCAACCCAGTTTCGTTCATCATCAGCGACAAGATTTCCGTCATCATCATAGCTGAACGTGTTGTCCATACCGAGGTCAACCCAACCCTCGCCGTCATCGTAGAACATATTTCGGTCAAGCCCGTGAACCAGCTCCCACTGCGTTTCGGGGAGCGTCATCACATACTTGCCGTTTTTCTGTTCCCAGAAAAGATTTGACACGTCAAAATAGTTGCTTGCGAGGTATTCGGAGGCGCTGTCGGTATCGATGTCCTGCATAAAGCCCGTGTTGTTCTCGTCAAGACCGTCAATCACCGAGCGCCCGCCGCCCAAAAATCCGCCGATAAGCTGACCGATAATGCTTGAGTTGCCCGATGAACCCGAGGAGCCGCCGAAGCCGAAAATCGAGCTTATCGGTGACGAGGAGCCGCCCGCGGCAATTTGACCGCTTGTTTCAAGGCTCGCGAATTTGCGGATACACTCGGCGTACTCGGAGTTCATACCGATATCCTCGTAGGTGTCGCACGCCTTGTCAACATACGATGTGCGCTTGTACGGGAAATAAATCGACACGCCGTAAGCGTTGGTCATATTTGTAGATGTTCTGTTGTATTTAACCGCGTTTTTGAGGGCATTGCTCAGCGATTTTCCCTCGGCGGTGTTCATATTATCGGCAAGATTTACGAGGTCAACCTGGTCGATTTTGGAGCTTACCGCAAATTCTCTCGTATTATAACGCGCGTCGGAAACCTGTTTGTAGTCGTTTTGAGAAATCATCGCTGTGACGGATTTTGAGAACTCCGCGAGATTTTCGGGAACGGTGTGCGAGAACTCCGCGAGGTCGATTATCGAGAGCGTGGTTTTCTGCCCGCTACACTTTCTCCCGCATTCATAAACGAAATCATCGATGATATTTTTGCCGACATCAAGCGTGTTCATCGAGGTGTTCTTGGCAAATTTTGACAACCATTTGGTGTAATACCAACCGATACCCGGCTCGGTTTCCTCGGACGCGATGAGGTAATCCGCGTAATCGTTGAGCATAAGCGCGTTCTCGGCGGTTGCCATAAGGCACGCGTCAAAGCCGATGAAATCGAAGGTTGTGCCGCTGTTCTTGAGTGCCTTGTCGATACCCGCAAGCGTCATCGAGCCGGTTGTCGAGAACTTCTCGTCATATCCGAAACCGCTCACCGAGCCGCCGCCGTGGTCCCACAAAATAAGCTCTCTGCGGTTAGCGGGGAAGTTGCTCGTGCAGTATTTGATGAACGAGGTGAGCGTTTCGGGCTTGGTCATCGCCTTTGCGCCGTCGTCCGAAACCAGCTTCTTGATTTTGCCGTCCTTTATCTGATAAATCTGATTAACCGATGAACTAACGCTGTTTTTCCACTTAGTACAGCCGCCGGTGTAGACGATAAGGTTAAAATTATCGCCGAAGCTTGAGCTTGCCGCGCGCATTTCCTCCATATCCGCGGAAGCCATTCCGTGCTTTGACTCAAGGTCGGTTCCGCACATATACACCATAATCGTGACTTCATCTTTTTTCGCGCCCATAATCGCGGTTCGTTTGTCGCGCGAACCGTCGGCAACGTTGTAGTTCACGCTTCCGCCGCCGCCAACATACTCGTTCTCGTAAGAGTTTGAGATGCTCGTGTTGCCGCCGAAATTGCCGCTGTAGCCGCTGTAGCCGCTGTTGTCGCCGCTACACCTTGTGATGAAATAAATCACCAGCAAAACGATGATAGCAAGCCCACTGCTTCCGCCGATAGCGGCACGTTTTGAGGTACTGCCGTGGCTTGCGCTCTGAGAGGAGTAGTCGTGCGAGCCGACTCTTCCCGTGCCAAGCCCCGAGCCTCTACGATGAATGCCGTTGCTTGAACCCGACACGTCCTTTTCACGCGAGTGAGGTCTGTTGTTCCTGTCCATATTTTACCTCCAAAATTAAATTCCGCATACATTATACACTTTTTTTGCACATTTGTCAAGAATTACCGATTGCAAACATTTTACATTCGTTTTTCAACATTTGTGTAAAATTAACGCAGTTTCCCTTGACAATGGCGAAAAACTGTGCTATATTATTTATGAGAATAAATTAAAAAGGACAACACGGAATGAACATACTTCATTTAAAATACGCGGCGGAAATCGCAAAAACCGGTTCTTTGAACAAAGCGGCGGAGAACCTCTATATGGGACAGCCGAATTTGAGCCGCGCTATCAAGGAGCTTGAGGCAAATCTCGGGATAACGATTTTCGAGCGTTCTGCGCGCGGAATGACGGTTACTCCCGAGGGTGAGAAATTCATCGGCTACGCGAACAAGATTTTGACGCAGATTGACGAGGTTGAGGCGATTTACAAGAACGGCTCGTCGATAACGCAGAATTTCTCGATATCTGTACCGAGAGCAAGCTACATCTCGGAAGCTTTTGTCAATTTCTCCAAAAAAATCAACCAGAACGCGCCTTTTGACCTTGTTTACAAGGAAACAAACGCGATGCGCGCGATAAAAAACATACTTGAAGCGGACTATAATCTCGGAATTATACGTTACGCGGAGAACTACGACTCGCATTTCAGACAGCTTCTCGCGCAGAAAGGGCTTGTGGGTGAGCTTGTCGCGGAGTTTTTCTATGTGCTGATTATGAGCAAAGAGCACCCGCTTGCCGACAAAGATGATATACGCTACGAGGACCTGAAAGCGTACACCGAGATTGCCCACGCTGACCCGTATGTACCGTCATTGCCGCTGGCAACGGTTCGCAAGGAAGAACTGCCCGATGATATCGACAAGCGAATTTTTGTTTTTGAGCGAAGCAGTCAGTTTGAGCTGTTAAGCGAGAACACGAACACGTTTATGTGGGTTTCCGCGGCACCGCAGAAAATTCTCGACAGGTACGGGCTGATACAGAAAAGCTGTCCCGACAACACGCGCCTGTACAAGGACGTTCTCGTTCACCGCAAGGATTACAAGCTAACCGAGCTGGACAACCTGTTCATCACCGAGTTGACAGCTTCTAAACGAAAAAATATCAAATAAAAACAGCGCCGCTCTCTCGGGAACGGCGCTTGATTTTTTAGAAATAGCTTACTTTAATTCGTTTGCCCATCAGCTTCAAACATTTTGACAATTCTTCAACAAGGTTCATCTTGATGTTGAAATTTATCGGCAAATCGGGGTTCTGGTGAGCGGGATTGACGGCTCTTCCAACGTAGAAGTTGATGTCGGTTGCCTCCTCGAAAAGAAGCTGGCAGATAAGCGCCGCGCCGTCCTTTTTTGTACTCCACTTGTCGTAGAGCGCGTTGTCCGCGAGGTAATCCTTCGCGTAGGTCAGCACCTTGTTCACCGTGATAACTCCCTCGGTAACCAAATCCACGCCCTCAATCTCGGCAATCGGCGGCACATCGGAGCTTTCAAAGTTCAGACTTGCCTTAATGGGCTTGTTGAGATATTTCGCGGCAATGGACGACGTTGTACCGCCGCAGATAATGTGCTTTCCCTCCTTCGAGAAGAAGAGCGACATCATTCGGTCGCAGTCGTCGCGGTTTGACGGAGGACCGAACAGAATGTTCATCGGTTCACGGCGGCGTATTTTAACAACGCAGGCTGTCGCGTCGTCACCGGGCTTGTTCCCGTAAAGCCGCGCGCACTCGTCCACGAGAATTGTGGAGATTGTCTTCGCCGTGTACCCCGCAAGCGAAATCGGCTCCATAAACGCGGTTATGTCCTTCATCTCCCAGCCAAAGTTGTAGCCCGTGCCGATTCCCGCGTGAGGGCAGCCATCGCTTACCGCGATAAAATGGTCATTTTCGCGCAGTTTTATCGTTGAACGGAAAATCTTTTTCCCGCCGATGTGCATTTCGGTTGTCGGGTAATCGTAGTTTTCACCGTCGCGGATAAGGATAACACGCGGGTTGTCGTATTGAATAAGCTCGGCGGTTTCGTTGTTGATGAGGTGAATTATGGTGAACGTGGAATAAGCAACGCCGCGCTGGCTGTCGATAGGCAGAGTTGCCGCGATTGTTTCAACGCAGTCCTCAATAGTAAGCCCCTCCGCCATCATTGTCGAGATAATTTTCGAGGTGAGCGTTGAGAGGATACTCGCCTTAACGCCGCTCCCGAGACCGTCCGCAAGCACGATTACCGAAGAGTCCTCGCCCTGCTCGACAACATCAACGTGGTCGCCGCAGAGCTGTTCTCCGTAATGATTTATGCTCTTGTAACCAATGTCCACGCAAAGATTATTCATCGGAAATACTCTCCTTCAGCTTGGAAAGCGCAATTTTCGTTTCCGCCGCGGTTTCGCCGAGCAGTGACGCGATTTCCTGAACAATTCTCATCTGCTTCTCGACAACCTTGTCCGCGATTTCCACGGTCTGGCGGCTGAAATCGTCCTTTTGACGGCGCGCGGTCTGCTCTTCGGTTTCATCGCGCATAATGCAGATTAACAGGTGATAATCCTTGTCGTGAATTATCGTGTACTTAACATACTTATTGTATTCGGCAAGATAGGTGCGGAAATCGCGCAAATCCTTGCCGGTGTTGAGAACGTCCATAAACGGCTTCGGGTCCATAATTCTGATAACCTGTTCGCCGAGAACATCGCTTTCCGAGCGGATATTCATAATTTTTCTCGCGGACGCGTTTATCTGCTGAACCTCGAGATTTTCGTTGAGGACAAACAGACCGTTCGGGGTGTTGTTTACGATATTGTCGGAGAAGCTCTCCGCCTTGTCCTTGAGGAACGGCAGGCACATCGAAATCTCAGCTTTTCCCTGATAAATCGCGATAGCCTTTTCACGGCAGGTATCGTAGCCGCAAGAGCCGCAGTTCAGCTCGTCCGCTTCCTTGAATTTGCCCATCTGCCGCAAAATCGAGCTGATTTCGGTTTCGGTGGGCGTGGGAAGCTTCTTCTCGATAATGCCAAATTGTTTCCTGATTTCAACCGAGTCGGGCATATCGACATCAAAGTCCTTTTTGCCCGCGTAGCTTGCGATTGCCGCGTAATCCTTGATAGGCGAGCGGTGATTTTTCTCCATAACAGGCCCGCCGACACAGCTTCCGACACAAGCGGACATCTCAATAAACGCGTGCTTGATGCCGCCGTTTTCAATTTCGCGGAGCGCCGCTATGCAGTTTTCAACACCGTCAATTGCAAGATATGTATAATCTGCGGCATCGCATTCCATTGTTTTCAGAATACCGCCGGTTGTCGGGAAAAAGCGCGCGCGGCTCTTTTCCTCGGTATCGCGCTCGGCTTTAAGCTCGATGTGCTCGGCGTTAAGCCAATTCGTGAGCTCCTCAAACGTGAGCACCGCGTCGGTAATTCCCGCGTAATAATCCGCCTCGTCCTTTTTGGAAACGCAAGGTCCGATAAATACGGTTTTCGCGAGGGGATTGCGTTTCTTGATATCCTTGCAGTGCGCCTGCATCGGTGAAAGCACGTCCGCGAGGTAGGGGAGAACGGTCGGGAAATACTTCTGGATAAGCAGGTTTATCGAGTGACAGCAGGACGAAATCACGATATCGCGCTGTTCATCTTTCAACAGCTTTTCGTATTCCTTTTTAACAATAGTCGCGCCGATTGCCGTTTCCTCAACGTCAAAAAATCCGAGCTTTTTGAGGGCTTCGCGCATTGACTCAATTCCAACGCCCTTGTAATTCGCGGCAAAGGACGGAGCAAGGCTTACATAAACGGGCGCGCCGCTTTGCAGAAGAACCTTGACCTTTTCGGTATCGTCCTTGATTTGCTTGGCGTTTTGCGGACAGACAACAAAGCATTGTCCGCAAAGAATACACTCGTTTCCGATAATGTGCGCCTGATTGCCCGAGAAGCGGATTGACTTGACGGGGCAGTGACGAATACATTTATAGCAGTTTTTGCAGTTGGATTTTCTCAGAGTAAGATAATCCGCCATAAATCAGTTTCCTCCCTTGATAAATGCGGTTACTTGTTGACTTTTGCGAGAATGTTCTCTTTGAAGAATGTGTCAACGGTTTCGGGAGAAACGGAATAAAATTCGTCATCAACCGTAACGCATACGCCCTGCTGGCACTTGCCCATACAGAAAGTGCCGCCAAGCTCAACGTAATCGGTGAGACCGTTTTCGTTTACGAGCGACTGAAGTCTTTCAACAACCTGTCTTGAACCCTTTAAGTGGCAGGAACTGCCGATGCAGATAGTAACTTTCATTTCATAATCTCCTTTTTTAAATAGCATAAATTCGCCGCGCCGCCATTTCTGAGAAAACGGCGCGGCGAAAAGCCTTATTCTTATTCGTAATCTACTACGTCAACCCACGAGAGCAGGAATTCGCGCTCTTTTGCGTTGCCCTTAACGGACTGAGAAGCCGCGACAATCGGCATCCATTTCTGAACGTACTGTCTTGCGGTATCGCTCTTCTTGCAGAACAAATCGAGATACTTCTTTGCGCCGTCGATATCGCCGTTGAGCCAGAACAACAGGTAGGTTCTCGCGGCGTCCGCGGAAGCGTTGCCCTGAGTTGCGTGCGACCAGTCGAGAATGTAGGGCGTGTTGTCCTCGGCGATGATGATGTTGGAAACCCAGAAATCGCCGTGGCAGAGCTTGTTGTGCTTGGGCATACCCTCAAGACGCGTGTGCAGGTCATAGCGTGTTGTCGCGTCAATTTCAGCCTGTGCGATTTTGCGGTTCATCTTGTCCTTGAGCTTGTTGAGCATCGGGCAGGTCTTGGACTGAACCAAAAGCTGTAAATCCACGAACATATCGAGATATCTATCCTTCTCGGCGGGGTTTTCCTTCATCAACTGCGAGAGCGTTTTGCCCTTGATGAACTCGGAAACGATTGCCCATTTACCGTCAACCGTGGTAACCTCAATGATTTTGGGGATATTCAGACCGGTTTCCTCAACTCTTGCCTGATTGAGAGCCTCGTTGAGGACGTCAGCCTTTGAGTAATCCTCGTTGAACAGCTTTATGCACTTGTCGCCGTCGCGATAAATTGTTTTGGTGTTGCGAACCGCAATAACTTTATCAAGATTCATATAACTTCCTCCTTACTTGCTCTTCTTGCCGCGAGCTTTTGCAGTTGTCGCGGGAGTTTCGATTTCGGTGAAATGCTTGCCGCCGTAGTAAGCGTTGAGATACATCTGCTTGATTTCGCTCATCAGCGGGTAGCGCGGGTTAGCGCCGGTGCACTGGTCGTCGAACGCCTGCTCGGTCATATCGTCGAGTCTGTCGAGGAAGTCCTTCTCATCGATACCGTATTCCTTGATGGAAGTCTTGATGCCAATCTTAGCCTTGAGGTCGTTGATTGCCTTGATAAGACCTTCGAGCTTTTCTTCATCGTTCTTGCCCTGAATTCCGAGATAATCGGCAACCTCAGCGTAACGAGCAAGAGTGTGCGGGTGGTCGTACTGCGAGAACGAACCCATCTTTGTGGGAACTTCGCACGCGTTGAAACGGAGAACCTCTTCAATCATCAGCGCGTTTGCAACACCGTGGGGGAGGTGGTGGAACGCACCGAGCTTGTGTGCCATCGAGTGGCAGACACCGAGGAATGCGTTTGCGAACGCCATACCTGCCATAGTTGCCGCGTTTGCCATCTTCTCGCGTGCCTCAACATCGGTCTGACCGTTTTCGTAAGCGCGGGGGAGATATTCGAAGATAACCTTGAGTGCGCGGAGTGCAAGACCGTCGGTATAATCGGTAGCCATAATGGAAGCGTAAGCCTCGAGCGCGTGAGTTACAGCGTCGATACCGGAAGCAGCGGTAAGTCCCTTGGGTGCGCTCATGTGGAAATCGGTGTCGATAATCGCCATATTCGGGAGCAACTCGTAGTCTGCGAGAGGATACTTGATGCCGCTCTTTTCATCGGTGATAACGGCAAACGGAGTAACCTCGGAGCCTGTACCCGCGGAAGTCGGGATAGCGATGAAGTATGCCTTTTCGCCCATCTTCGGGAAGGTGTAGATACGCTTTCTGATATCCATAAAGCGCATTGCCATATCCATAAAGTCAGCCTCGGGGTGCTCGTAGAGAACCCACATAATCTTTGCTGCGTCCATAGCCGAGCCGCCGCCGAGCGCGATGATGCAGTCGGGAGCAAAAGCGGTCATCTGCTCTGCGCCCTTGATAGCGCAAGCGAGAGTGGGGTCGGGCTCAACGTCGAAGAACGCTGCGTGCTCAATTCCGAGCTCGTTCAATTTATCGATAATCGGCTGAGCGTAGCCGTTTTTGTACAAGAAGCTGTCGGTAACGATGAAAGCTTTCTTCTTGCCCATAACATTCTTCAGCTCTTCAAGAGCAACGGGCAGACAGCCTTTCTTTATGTAAACCTTCTGAGGCGTTCTGAACCACAACATATTCTCTCTCCTTTCGGCAACCGTTTTGATGTTCAGCAGGTGCTTTACTCCGACGTTTTCCGAAACGGAGTTTCCGCCCCAAGAGCCGCAACCCAGCGTGAGCGAGGGCTTGAGCTTGAAGTTGTACAAATCGCCGATACCGCCGTGCGAGGAGGGAGTGTTTACGAGAATACGGCAGGTCTTCATTCTCTCGGCAAACTCGTGAATTTTCTCGTCACCGGTTGCCACATCGAGGTAAATGGAGGAGGTGTGACCGTAGCCGCCGTCTGCGATAAGCTGTTCAGCCTTTGCGAAAGCGTCCTGCAAATCCTTTGCCTTGTACATTGCGAGAACGGGGGAGAGCTTTTCGTGAGCGAATTCCTCGGACAGCTCAACGCTCTCAACCTCGCCGATGATGATTTTTGTTCCCTCGGGAACGTCAACGCCTGCGAGTTTAGCGATTGTGTGAGCCTTCTGACCGACAATTTTCGCGTTAAGCGCACCGTTTATGATGATAGTCTTGCGAACCTTTTCGGTTTCCTCGGGATTGAGGAAGTAGCAACCGCGCGCGATGAACTCTTTCTTAACCTTGTCATAAACGTTCTTGTGAACGATAACCGACTGTTCGGACGCGCAAATCATACCGTTATCAAAGGTCTTGGAGTGGATAATCGAGCTAACCGCGAGGAGAATATCGGCGGTTTCGTCGATGATAGCGGGGGTGTTGCCTGCGCCTACGCCGAGAGCGGGCTTGCCGCTGGAGTAAGCCGCCTTAACCATTCCGGGACCGCCTGTTGCGAGGATAATGTCCGCTTCTTTCATAACGAGATTGGTCATCTCAAGCGAAGGCACGTCAATCCACGCGATAATTCCCTCGGGAGCGCCCGCCGCAACAGCCGCTTCAAGAACAACCTTTGCCGCTTCGATTGTGGATTTTTTCGCGCGGGGGTGAGGGCTTATGATGATACCGTTGCGGGTTTTGAGGCAGATAAGGGTTTTGAAGATAGCGGTAGAGGTGGGGTTTGTGGTCGGGATAACCGCCGCCACAACGCCGATTGACTCGGCAACCTTCTTGATACCGTAAGCCTTGTCCTCCTCGATAACGCCGCAGGTCTTTGTATCCTTGTAAGCGTTATAGATGTACTCGGAAGCGTAGTGGTTCTTGATAACCTTGTCCTCGACCACGCCCATACCGGTTTCCTCGACAGCCATTTTAGCGAGCGGAATTCTCATTTTATCCGCGGCAACGGCTGCTGCCAGAAAGATTTTGTCAACCTGCTCCTGAGTGTACTCGGCAAACTTCTTCTGCGCTTCTCTTACGCGCGCGAATGCTTGCTCGAGCTTTTCCACGCTGTCAACGATGTCATAAGTTTTGTTCTTCACGTTACTTTACCTCCGTTTTATATTTGTTGATTTAGATGAGCCAATGATAATGCCAGATTTTCCTGCCTTAACGCCACGCCCTTCGGCACTTTCAGGTTAATCGGTGCGAAGCTCCAAACGGCTGTGATACCGTTTTTCACCATCAAATCGCAAACCTCCTGCGCCGCCTCTTTTGGAACGGTGATGATACCGATTTTGATGCCGTTATCACGGCAAAAGTCCTGCATCTTTTCGAGCGGATAAATCGGTTTTCCCGCCTCCGAGGTTCCCGCAGCGTCATCGCAGTCGAAAGCGGCGGCGATTTCCAGACCGTAGTCCGAAAAGCCCTCGTAGTCGAGCAGAGCCCGTCCGAGTTTTCCTGCGCCCGCGAGAATTGCTTGGCAGTGGTTTTTCTGCCCAAGACAGACCTCAAGCCGTTCGATAAGCGCTTTGGTTTCGTAGCCGATTTTAGGGCGGCCTTTTCCGCTTGCGGCAGCCAAGTCCTTTCGCACCTGAACCTCGCCCAAACCAAGCTCCTCGGCAATTTTTGTCGCAGAGATTGTTTCGGTTTGAACGTCATTCAGATATCGCAGATACATCGGCAGTCTGCCGAGAGCGGCTCTTGATACCTCGTTCATTTCGCCTCCTCCTTCTTTAATTCGATTATATCACAATTTTAACTTTATTGCAATTGCTTTTTTGATATATCGGTATTATTTATATCGATATACCTCATATTTATCTAAAAACAGATTTCGATAAATATTCGAGTTCACTTAAATGTGGAATAAGAACGAAATGTTCACATAAATTTCGTGAAAATTGCCTAGTGATTTTTTCGGTGAAATGGGTTATAATATATTCACAAGAGAAAGTCGTATGAACAAAGTGGGTGAAAAATATGAGCGTGTATATATGTATAGATTTGAAGTCGTTTTATGCATCGGTTGAGTGCGTGGAGCGCGGGCTTGACCCGCTTAAAACGAACCTTGTTGTTGCCGATGAAAGCCGCACGGAAAAGACGATTTGCCTTGCGGTATCGCCGACGCTGAAGGCGTATGGGATTGCGGGAAGAGCGCGGCTTTTCGAGGTCGTGCAGAAGGTGCGCGAGGTGAACCAAACCCGCCGCCGCTACACGCCGGGGAAGATGTTTTCGGGGAAATCCGTCTTTGACGAGGAGCTGAAGCAAAACCCAAATCTCGCGGTTGATTATGTCGTAGCACCGCCGCGAATGGCTTATTATATAGAGTACAGCGCGAGAATTTACGAGATTTATCTGAAATACATCTCGGCTGAGGATATCCACGTTTATTCGATTGACGAGGTTTTCATAGACGCGACAAATTACCTCAAAACGTATAATAAAAATGCTCGGGAACTCGCTTTGATGATAATCCGCGACGTGCTGAAAACAACGGGAATTACGGCAACGGCGGGAGTTGGCGAGAATATGTATCTTGCTAAAGTTGCGATGGATATTGTCGCGAAGAAAATGCCCGCGGATAAAGACGGCGCGCGGATTGCCGAGCTTGACGAGATGAGCTATCGAAAACTGCTCTGGGAGCACGAACCGATTACGGATTTTTGGAGAATAGGCGGCGGCTACGCGAAAAAACTTGCCGAGAACGGAATGTTCACGATGGGCGATGTGGCACGGTGTTCTTTGAGCAACCAAGCGTTGTTGTACAAGCTGTTCGGGGTGAACGCGGAGCTGTTGATTGACCACGCGTGGGGTTATGAGCCGTGCAAAATCGAGGATATCAAGCGTTACCGACCGAGCGCAAACAGCATAAGCAGTGGACAGGTTCTCACTGAGCCTTACCCGTATGAAAAAGCGCGGCTGATTGTCAAGGAAATGTCGGACGCGCTCGCGCTGGATTTGCTCGGGAAAGGGCTTGTCACAAGGCAACTCACGCTCACTGTCGGCTATGACAAGGAAAACTGCGGCGGGGATTATGCGGGGGAATTTTCGGTTGACCGCTACGGGAGAGCGGTTCCCGCGCACTCTCACGGAACGGCGAATTTAGAGCGCGAAACCTCCTCTTCAAGGCTGATAAGCAGTGCGGTTGTCGGACTTTTCGACAGGATTTGTGACCGAAAAATGTCGGTGCGGCGGGTAACTATTTGCGCTTGCGGGGTTGTTGCCGAGAGGAAAAATCTCGATGATTTCGAGCAAATCAGCCTGTTTACCGATTACGAGAAAATTGAGCGTGAAAATGCGGCGCTTGAACGCGAAAAAAGCGTGCAGAAAGCGGTAATTGCGGTCAAGGAGCGGTTCGGGAAGAACGCGATTTTTCGCGGAATGAGCTTGGAGGAGGGCGCGACCGCGCGGAGCAGAAACGCGCAGATAGGCGGTCACAAGGCGTAAAATGGGAAAGTACGATGATATGATAAATCTGCCGCGCCCCGAGCTTGTTCGCGCGCGAATGGGCGGGCTTGCGCGGGCGGCGCAGTTTGCTCCGTTTGCGGCGCTCACGGGTTACGATGAAGCCGTTGGTGAAACCGCGCGGCTTGTCGATGAAAAAATCGAGCTGTCCGAAGATGAACGGGAGTATCTTGACGAGCAGACGAAAAAAATCCGCGAAATCCCCGAGCGGGAAATCGCGGTGACATTTTTCTTAGCCGATAAGCGCAAAAGCGGTGGCGCGTATCTTACGGAGCGCGGCTTTGTGAAGAAAATCGATGAAATCGAGCGGGTGCTTGTATTGACGAGCGGCGAGAGAATACCGCTTGACGATATTTTTGACATCGGTTTTTCAGACGAACAGCAGGCAGATACTCCTCACAATTAACGCGGCAAGCCACGCAATCAGGCACTGCTCGACAACAATTCCGATTGCCCATTTCCCGCCGAGCTCGCGTTTAACCGAGGAAATTGCCGCAACGCACGGCGTGTACAGCAGGCAAAACGTGAGCAGAGCCGCCGCGTCGGGAACGGTGAGGAGCGCTTGCAACTCGGCGGTGCTTCCGAACAGCACGGAAAGCGATGAAACCACGCTTTCTTTCGCCATAAATCCCGCGATAAGCGAGGTGCAAATTCGCCAGTCCGCGAAGCCGAGCGGTATAAAAATCGGCGCGATAAAGCCCGCGATTGCCGCAAGAATGCTGTCCTGCGAGTTGTCGGTGAGCTGAAAACCGAAGGTGAAATTCTGTAAAAACCATATAATAATGGACGCGATGAAAATAACGGTAAACGCTCTCTGCAAGAAGTCCTTAGCCTTGTCCCAGAGCAACATCGCGACATTTTTCGCGCCGGGCAGACGGTAGTTCGGCAACTCCATAACAAACGGCACGGCTTCGCCCTTGAACAACGTTCCGCGCGAGAACAACGCCACGATAATTCCCATCAAAATGCCGCCGAAATACAGCGCGACCATCACAAGTCCCGCGATATCGGGGAAGAAAAGCGATGTGAAAAAGCCGTAAATCGGGAGCTTAGCCGAACAACTCATAAACGGCGTGAGCAAAATCGTCATTTTGCGGTCGCGCTCGGAGGGGAGCGTGCGCGAAGCCATAATTCCCGGCACCGTGCAACCGAATCCAATCAGCATCGGCACAATGCTTCGTCCCGAAAGACCGATTTTTCGGAGCAACTTGTCCATAACAAAGGCAACTCTCGCCATATAGCCGCTGTCCTCGAGCAACGACAGGAAAAAGAACAGCGTGACGATAACGGGCAAAAAGCTGAGAACACTGCCAATTCCCGTCAAAACGCCGTCTATCAGAAGCGAATGCAACACCTCGTTTACATTCAGCGCGGCAAGCCCCTTGTCCGCCGCTTCGGTAAGCCAATCGATGCCGCTTTCAAGCAGGTTTTGGAAGAATTTTCCGATAACGTTAAACGTGAGGAAAAAAACCGCCGCCATTATCAGCACGAACATCGGAATTGCCGTGAATTTACCCGTGAGGATTTTGTCGATTTTCTTGCTTCGCTCGTGTTCACGGCTCTCGCGCGGCTTAACAACGGTTTCGCGGACGAGCTTGTTGATGAACCGAAACCGCATATCGGCGATTGCCGCGCTTCGGTCAAGCCCGCGCTCATCTTCCATTTGGCAGACGATGTGCTCGAGCATTTCTTTCTCGTTTTGAGTAAGATTTAGCGCTTCTTCAATCAGCTTGTCGCCCTCAACCAGCTTGCTTGCGGCAAAACGAAGCGGGATTTCGGCAGATTTTGCGTGGTCCTCGATAAGCTCCATAATTCCGTGCAAACAGCGGTGAACAGCGCCGCCGCAGTCGCTTTTGTCGCAGAAATCAATTCTCCCGGGGCGTTCCTGATAATAGGCAACGTGAATTGCGTGGTCAACAAGTTCATCGATACCCTCGTTTTTCGCCGCAGAAATAGGTACAACGGGAATTCCGAGCATATCCTCAAGCTCGTTTATATGTACGGAGCCGCCGTTTTCGCGCATTTCGTCCATCATATTCAGCGCAAGCACTATCGGCACATCAAGCTCCATAAGTTGCATTGTTAGATAAAGATTTCGCTCAATGTTGGTCGCGTCAACGATATTGATGATACCCTTTGGCTTTTGGTTGATGATGAACTCGCGCGTGACGATTTCCTCGCTTGTGTAGGGCGACATCGAGTAAATTCCGGGCAAATCGGTGACGAGCGTTTCGGGGTGATTTTTAATCGAGCCGTCCTTTCGGTCAACGGTAACGCCGGGGAAATTGCCGACGTGTTGGTTGGAGCCGGTGAGCTGGTTGAACAGCGTTGTTTTGCCGCAATTCTGGTTGCCCGCGAGCGCGAAGGTGAGCTGAGTGCCCTTGGGAAGCGGGTGTTCATCGGCTTTGACGTGGAATTTACCGCCCTCGCCAAGACCGGGGTGTTCTTTTTTGCGCTTGGCTTCCTTTGCGGGAATGGGAGCTTTTTCCTTTTGCGCGGCGGGTTCAACGAGAATTTTTTCCGCGTCTGCAAGCCGCAAAGTAAGCTCATAACCTTGCACGCAAAGCTCCATCGGGTCACCCATCGGCGCGTATTTAACAACGGTGATTTCAGCGCCGGGGATAACGCCCATATCGAGAAAATGCTGTCGCAAAGAGCCTTCTCCGCCGGTTTTCGTGATAACGGCAGTTTTGCCGATTTCAAGTTCTCTTAATGTCATTTTTGTATCTCCAAATTTCTACACACAAATAAGTTTGTTTTAACTAACTCAATTATACACCATTCAATACAATTTGTCAAGACTAACTCGGCGATAAAATTTTGCAATTTTTAACAAAAATTATTGCAAATTCAGCTCATTATTTATGTAAATGCAAGCATTTTTCAGCGTTTCGTAAGCGAACCCGCGTTCGATTTCGCGCTTAACGTAGGTCATAATGGTAAAACCGCCGTTCCAGCAGAACACCGCGCAAAAATCCTTGTTTGAGATTTCGTATTCAAAGAAGGCATCGACTATCCGCAGTTTGGCGTTTGAAAACTCCGCGGCGGCTTGAGCAAAGGGAAAAACGGGGTCAAAGCTTTCGCGAGGGCAAACCCAGTTGTCGAAAGTGACGTTAAAAACGCCCGAATTATCGTTGCCGATATTGTACAAATCGCTCACCTCGGATTATAAAATGCATAACAGTTATATTTTAATTGTATAACGATTGTCGGAATTTGTCAAGCGATTTTTTCGCATAAAACTGCGATTTATTGCTGAAATGTTAATTTTTTTGCAATTTCCCGAAATTCACTTGACATTGCCGAGAAAAAATTATATAATATAAGATGATTGAGATTATGCGGAGAAAACCGCTGTAAAATAAATACATATATAGGAAGGATTGCTATGAGAAAATTTGACACGAAAATTCAATATCTGAAATATAAGGTTCTGCGCGAGGTTGCGCGGCAGGCTTGGGCGGACACGCTTTTCAACAATTTGTTGAATATTCCGGCGATGATTGTTCCCGGAAATGTTCCGACAATGCGTTGTTGCGTTTACAAGGAGCGTGCGATTTTAGCGGAGCGCGTGAAGCTGGCAATCGGCGGAAACCCGTTGAACCCGAACGTAATCGAGGTAATCGAGGTTGCCTGCGACGAGTGCCCCGTAGGCGGATTTGAGGTAACGAACGCTTGCCGCGGCTGTTTGGCGCACCGCTGCGAGGACGTGTGCAAATTCGGCGCGATTTCCTTCGACCACAACCACGTCGCTCACATCGACAAAACCAAGTGCAAGGAGTGCGGCTCGTGCGCGAAGGTTTGCCCGTACACCGCGATAGTTAGCCGCACGCGTCCCTGTCAGAACGCCTGCAAGGTCAAGGCGATTTCGATGAACGAGAACAAGGCGGCGGTTATCGACAACTCAAAGTGCATTTCGTGCGGCGCGTGCGTTTACCAGTGCCCGTTCGGCGCGATTATGGAGAAGTCGTTTATGCTCAACGTAATCGACCTTATCAGAAAGAGCCAGCAGGGCAGAAGCTACAAGCTGTACGCGGTTGTTGCGCCGTCCATTTCGAGCCAGTTCAACTACGCAAAGCTCGGACAGGTTATCACGGGCATCAAGCAACTCGGCTTCCACACCGTAGTTGAAGCGGCTCTGGGAGCGGATATGGTTGCACTCGCCGAGGGCAAGGAGCTTGCTGAAAAGGGCTCCTTGACCAGCTCTTGCTGTCCCGCATTCGTTGATTTTGTACACAAGAATTTCCCCGATATGTCGGAGAATGTTTCCCATAATTTGTCACCTATGGCGGCAATTGCCAAGTACATAAAGTCAACCGACAAGGACGCGAAAATCGTGTTCATCGGGCCTTGCACAGCGAAAAAAGCTGAGGTTCAGAAGGAAGAGGTCAAGCCGTACATCGACTCGGTTTTGACGTTCGAGGAGCTTCAGGCGCTGTTTGACAGCCGCGATATCGACATCACAACGCTTGAAGAGGGCGTTTTGGACAACGCTTCGTACTACGGAAGAATTTTTGCGCGCTGCGGAGGACTTTCGGACGCTGTTGCCGAGAGCCTGAAGGAGCAGGGACTCACCGATTTCGAGCTGAAAGCGGTTTCGTGCGACGGCATCGAGGAGTGCAGAATTGCGCTTCTGAAGAAGAGCAAGGGCGTTCTGGACGCGAATTTCATCGAGGGAATGGCTTGTATCGGCGGCTGTATCGGCGGCGCGGGCTGTCTGACGCACGGCGCAAAGGACAAGTCCGAGGTTGACAAGTACGGCAAGGAAGCGATGGAAAAGACGATTACGGACGCGGTTTCGGTGCTGAAATGACGGACAAAATTGCCGCTTTGACGGCGGAAATGATAAGCTATTTTTCGGGCGATGCGAAACGTATTCAGCATTTTCTCAAGGTTCACGCATTTTCCGCGCTAATCGGCAGAGCGGAGCGGCTTGACGAGCACACGCTTTTTGTGTTGGAAGCGGCGGCACTGGTTCACGATATCGGGATAAAACCGGCGGAGCGGCTCTACGGGAACTGCGGCGGCAAGTTGCAAGAACAGCTTGGTCCGAGCGAAGCGCGCCCGATTCTCGAAAAGCTGGGTTTTTCCGAGGAAGATACCGCGAGAATTTGCTTTCTGATTTCGCGTCACCACACCTACACGGACATTGATGGAATTGACCTGCAAATTCTGATTGAAGCGGATTTCCTCGTCAATCTTTACGAGGACAATTCCACGAAAGACGCGGTTTTGTCGGCTTATCAAAAGGTTTTCTCGACAAAAACCGGAAAAGAGCTTTGCCGTAAAATTTACGGAGAACAAATTTTTGAATAATAACAAAAAGCGGTCTTGCCAAAAGACCGTTTTTGTTTGCATTGCACTTGACTTATTTTGCAAAATGTGGTAAAATTATGTGGGAAAAGAGGGAAAAGTATGTTTCTTGATGAAATCAAAATCGGCGGGAAAATCGAGATTTCGCCCGCTGTAATCGAGGAAGAGGAAATGCTTGCGTTTTCGCGGCGGTTCAACAACATTCCCGTTCACACCGACGCGGCTTACGCGAAAACAACAAAATTTGGCAAGCCGATTGCCTCGGGGGTTATGTCGTTTTTGGTTGTTTGGGCAAATTACGTTCAACTTGATTTTGCCGGTGAACAGCTTATTGCGGGAAAATCCTCGAAAATCGATTGGTTCAAGCCGGTGTTCGCGGGCGATGTTTTGACGGGAACAGCCGAGGTTACCGCGATAACTCCGCGAAACGAGTTCAACGGAATTTTAGAGGTGACGATTGAGGTGTTCAATCAGAGCGGAGAGCTTGTGCTGAAAAACGTGACCGAAAGCATTGTGAAGCGGAAATAATTGCGAAAGGAATTACATAGATGAACAAGGAATATCTGATGGGAAACGGCGCGATTGCGCTGGGCGCGCTCAAGGCGGGCGTTAAGGTCTGCGCGGGCTACCCCGGAACGCCGTCGTCCGAAATTATCGAAAATATTGTGAAGTACAAGTCGCCGGAGGTTTACGCGGAGTGGTCGGTGAACGAAAAGGCGGCTCTGGAAGTGGCGGCAGCGGCGGCTTATTCGGGAGCAAGAACGCTTGTCACAATGAAACAAGTCGGGCTGAATGTGGCTTCCGACCCGCTGATGTCGCTGGCTTACGTCGGCGTGAAAGGCGGAATGGTTGTGGTTGTCGCGGACGACCCGGGACCGATTTCCTCGCAGACCGAGCAGGACACGCGCGTTTTCGCGGAGTACGCGCGAATTCCCGTGTTTGACCCGTCAAGCCCCGAGGAAGCGTTCGAGATGATACAGCAAGCGTTCGACTGCTCGGAAAAATACCACACACCTGTGATTTTCCGTCCGACAACGCGCGTCTGCCACGCGTATGCTTCGGTTGAATTTGACGGTGCTGAGCCGCGTCCTTACGAGGGATTTGTCAAGGACTCGAAAAAGTGGGTTATTTTCCCGAGGCTTTCGTTTATGAACCACGAGATGATTGAAAAGCGAAATCCCGAAATTGCCGAGGATTTTTCGGACAGCGCGCTGAATTTCGCGCGGGGTTCGGGAAAAAAGGCGGTTTTCGCGTCGGGAGTGAGCTACGCTTACGCAAAGGAATTTCTGAAAAACCGAGAGGACGTTGTGTTGGCGAAGATTTCCACGCCGCACCCGTTCCCCGAGAAATTCGCGCTGTCGGTTCTCGAAAATGTCGAAGAAGCGCTTTGTTTCGAGGAACTCAGCCCGTACATTGAACAAAATCTTCTGAAAATCGCGGGAAAACATCACTTGCCCGTCAAAATTTTCGGCAAAACAACCGGCAACGGCAAGCTGTCGGGCGAAAATTCCGCGGATATTGCCGAGGAAATAATCGGCGAATTTTTGGGTGAAAAGCGCGCGGAAAAGCGTGATTTTTCGGATATGCCGAAGTTGCCCGTAAGACCGCCGGTTTTGTGCGCGGGTTGCCCGCACCGAGCGTCATTTTACGCGGTGAAAACGGCTATGAGCGGGAAAAAGGCGATTTTCTGCGGGGATATCGGCTGCTACACGCTCGGAAACGCGATGCCGCTCGATATGACCGACACCTGCTTGTGTATGGGCGCGGGAATAACGATGGCGCAGGGCTTCGCGCGCGTTGAGAAGGACACGACTTGCTTTGCGTTTGTCGGCGACTCAACGTTTTTCGCATCGGGAATGACGGGTGTTGTGAATGCCGTGTACAACCGCGCAAATATGATTTTGTGCGTTCTCGACAACTCCACGACAGCGATGACGGGACATCAGCCGCACCCCGGTACCGGCAAAAATCTGATGGACGATATCACCTCGCGCGTTGATTTAACAAAGGTTCTCGAGGGCATCGGGGTTGCGAAAATCGTGACTGTTAACCCGCTGAATTTGGACGAAGCGGTGAAAGCGGTCAAGGAGTGCGCGGCGCTTGACGGGGTGAAGGCGATTATCTTCAAGTCGCCGTGTATCGCGGTTGAAAAATCGGCGAAAAAAATGCGCGTGGACGAGAGTTGCGTGATGTGCGAAACGTGCATAAACGAAATCGGCTGTCCGGCGCTTTCTGCTGGCAACGCAGGGATTTCGATTGACGCGACGCTTTGCACGGGCTGCGGACTTTGCGCGCAGATTTGCCCCGTGAACGCGATAAAACCGGTCGGAGGTGACACGAATGGATAAAAGCATACTTTTGTGCGGCGTCGGCGGACAGGGCACTGTTCTCGCGTCAAAGCTGATTGCGGCGGCGTTTATGCAGGCGGGTGAGGTTGTCCACTCCGCCGAAACTATCGGAATGGCTCAGCGCGGCGGCTCGGTCACAAGCCACGTTCGTATCGGCGAGAACGCGTTTTCGCCGCTTATCCCGAGCAAAACCGCTGACTTAATTCTCGCGTTTGAACCCGCCGAGGCTGTCAGAAATCTGCCGTTGCTCAAGGAAAACGGCGCGGTTATCGCAAACAGCGTTCCCGTGAAGCCCGTCAACGATATGAGCTACAACGGCGCGGAGGCTGTCGATTACCTCAAAAGACGCGTGAAAAACGCGATTATCGTGGACGCAGAGGAGCTTTGCAGGGAGTTTGGTTCATCGAAATTTTTCAATATTGCAATTCTCGGCGTTGCGTGCGGAGCGAAAAAGCTCGGTCTTTCACGGGAACAAATTCTCGGTGAAATCGAAAAGCGCGTGCCGAAGAAATATCTTGAACAAAATATTGCGGCTTTCCAAAAGGGAGAGCAGATAGGAGAAAGCTATGCAGCTGAATGAAACGCAGATTGAACAGGTTGACAGGCAGATAAAGCGGCTGATTAAGTCGGGGAGCTATTACGGCGAGAAGTACAAGTCGCTCGGCATAGACGGAATAAAGTCGCAGGAGGATTTTCTGAAACTGCCGTTCTCGGAGAAAAACGACCTCAGAAACGCCTACCCGCTCGGGATAATGGCTTGCGATGAGAGCGAAATCGTGCGCATACACTCATCCTCGGGAACAACGGGACAGCCTGTTATTATTCCGTACACCGCGAAGGACGTTGACGATTGGGCGATAATGTTCGCGCGCTGCTACGAAATGGCGGGGATAACCAAAAACGACAGGATTCAGATAACCCCCGGCTACGGCTTGTGGACAGCGGGAATCGGCTTTCAGGCGGGTTGCGAGCGGCTTGGCGCAATGGCAATCCCGATGGGTCCCGGCAACACCGAAAAGCAACTCAAGATGATGATTGACCTCAAGTCAACCGTTATCGCGGCGACTTCATCTTACGCGCTTATGTTGGGTGAAGAGGTTACGAAGCGCGGTCTGTTAGACAAAATTTGTCTGAAAAAGGGAATTATCGGCTCGGAGCGCTGGAGTGACGCGATGAGAGCGCGTATTCACGAGGAGCTGGGAATTGAGCTGTACGACATCTACGGCTTGACCGAAATCTACGGTCCAGGAATCGGCATAAATTGCCAAAGTGACACGGGAATTCATTATTGGGACGACTACATTTACATCGAAATCATCGACCCCGTGACCGGCGAGCCTGTGCCCGACGGCGAGAACGGCGAAATTGTTATCACAACGCTGGTTAAAGAAGGCGCGCCGCTCATTCGTTTCAGAACGCACGATTTGTCAAGGATTATCCCCGAAAAATGCCCGTGCGGGAGCAAGTTCCCGAGAATTGACATCATCAAGGGCAGAAGCGATGATATGTTCAAGGTACGCGGCGTGAATATGTTCCCCGCGCAGGTTGAGGAGATTTTGAGCAAGGTTGAGGGCGCGTCGAGCGAGTACAGCGTGACGATTGCGCGCGACGATGACAACAACCGCGATGTAATGCTCTTGACGGTCGAGGGTGACGGAAATTACAGCTTTGATGAAATCACGAAGAAAATTCTTGATTTGTTCAAGTCGATGATAGGAATGACGCCGAAGGTTATCGTAGTGCCGATTGGCACGCTTCCGAGAAGCGAGAAAAAGACCAAGCGCGTCACGGATTTGAGAAACAACTGATATGAAAATAACCGTTAGAAAATACGAATCAACCGACATCAAGCCTGCGGTTTCGATTTGGAACGAGATTGTGAACGAGGGAAACGCTTTTCCGCAGATTGACTTGCTCGATGAAAAAACGGGCGAGGAGTTCTTCCAAAGTCAGTCCTACACGGGAGTTGCGGTCGATGAAAACGGCGCGGTTGTCGGGCTGTACATACTTCACCCAAACAACATCGGTCGTTGTGGGCATTTGTGCAACGCGAGTTACGCGGTAAAGAAGGATTTGCGCGGAATGCACATCGGCGAAATTCTCGTCCGCGACTGTATGAAAACCGCGAAAACGCTCGGCTTCGGGATTTTGCAGTTCAACGCGGTCGTTCGCACCAACAAGCCCGCGCTTGCTCTTTACAAGAAGCTGGGATTTGTTCAGCTCGGCGTTATCCCGAACGGATTTTTGATGAAGGACGGGAGCTACGAGGACATAATCCCACATTATATCACGCTATAAAACAACCCGCCGAGCAAGACGCTTGGCGGGAAATTTTATGCTCTTTCCTTAATTGTGCCGTTTTTGTACGCTTCGAGAAGCTCGCGAAGGTCGTTTATCTGCGAAAGTAGCTCGATACCCTTGTCGGTGTCGGCAATGTTGACGCGCTCTTTCATATTCTCGACAACGCGCACCGTGGGAGAGCTGTTGTACTGTCCCGTGACAAACGGCTTGTGCTCGGCGAGGCTGAGGCTGTGCGAGTCGTAAATGAGTGTGTAGCCCGCAATTCCCGTTGTCGGCTGATACGCTTTTGAAATTCCACCATCGATAACAAACAGCTTTCCGCCCGCCTTGACGGGGCTTTCGCCGTCCTTGATTTTCACGGGAACGTGCCCGTTTATGATGTGACCGTGCTCACTCAAACCGAAATGCCGCAGAATAATCTCGCAGATTTTGATGTTCTCGCTCAAGCGGTAATACGGGTTGTGCGTTTCCTTGTGCAGCTCCTTGTCGTCAAGAAATGTTCTCTCGAAAAACGCCATTCTGTCCTTGCCGTAAAGCGGGGAATTTTCACCGCACCAGAGATACCAGATAAAATCCTTGTCAAAATCGAGGGTTTTCTTGTCGTACTCGTAGTAAGCGTTGTTGACGATTTTGTCGATGATATCGAAAAGCGCCTGCCCGCCGTACTTTCTCCCGAGAATATTCATCTCGGCGAACTCGCCGTTTTCTTTCATCGGGATACAGCCGTGGAACATCAGATTTCCGTTAAAAATCTTGTACATCGAGCCGTGCGAGAGCAGGAAACGAATGTGCCTGTTGAGCTTTTCGCTGTGCTTGAATGAGTTTGTGAGTACGTTCATCAGCTCCTTTTCACCGTCTGACAGCTCAAGCGGGTTGTTTTTGTCAACGGTCGGGAAATTTCTGTCCTTCAGCGGGTACACCTTGCCGTTTTCCTCGATGGTGAAGTTGTCGAAATCAACCTTCTTGAACAGGTTTCGCTCGGACATATTCCACTCGGGGTGCGCGTCAATCAGCTTGCCTTCGAGCTTGAGCTGAATAACAGTAATCGCTTTGTGCATTTTTGCGGCAAGTCTGTTGTCAACCGCGTCATAGATGTTGTCGTCAAGCGTGTTCGGATAAAACAGCGCGCAGTCGTCGTTTTTGTACACCTCGGAGGCGAAAACCGCAAGCGCTCTCAAATTCAGCCCGTAGCCGTCCTCCAGCAAATCGAAGCTGTTGTAGCGCATAGCAATTCGGATAACGTTTGCGACAAGCGCGGGGTTGCCCGAAGCCGCGCCAATCCACGAAATATCGTGGTTTCCCCACTGAATGTCAACATCGTGGAGCGCCTCAAGCTCGTCAAAAATTATATCGGCGCGCGGACCGCGGTCGAAGATATCGCCGATGATGTGGAGAGTATCAAGCGCGAGCGACTGGATAGTTTTGCAGATTGAAATAATGAACCGCTCGGCGATGCCCGTACCGAGGATTGTGTTTATGATTTCATCATAGTAAAGCTCTTTGTTGATGTCATCGGTGACGTTCAAAAGCTCGTCGAGAATGTACACCATATCCTTGGGAGCGCGTTTTCTCACACGCGAGCGGGTGTATTTTGAGGAAACGCGTTCGCAGACGAGCACAAGGCGGTAGATTGTGGTTTTAAGCCACTTCTCGTCGATAACATTCTCGGATTTAAGACGCTTCATCTCGCTTTCGGGGTAATAGATGAGCGCGGAGAGCTTCTCGCGTTCCTCCTCGGAAACCGTTGAAGAAAGCCTGTCGTCAAGCTTTTTCCTGATAACGCCGGACGCGCTTCGGAGCATATGGATAAAAGCCTCGTGTTCACCGTGGATATCGCTGAAAAAATACTCCGTGCTTTTTGGCAGGCTTCGGATAGCGGAGAGATTTATGATTTCGCTTGCCGCGCTGTTTATAGTCGGAAATTCGCGCGCGAGTAACTGCAAATATCTGTTGTCCATAATTTTACCTCGTTTATATAAATGTAATCGATTACTTTTTAAGCCGAGAGTTGCCCTAAAACAAATTTCTCTATTATAAATATACCACAATTTGCACAAAAAATCAAGTGCTATTGCAAAGAACAGGTAAATTCGCTATAATAAAATTGTGAAATTTAATGCAAAATCTCGCAGATGTCGCACGTTATCAAAAAATCATAAAAGAAAAAGTCGGATACCCGAAAAGTATCCGACCTTTGTTATCTCACCAAACTGTTTAAACAGCCGAAATTGTGTAAACGTAGGATTTTTCCTCGCCGGCACCGAGAATTTCGATACCCTGTTTCTCGGCGAAAACACCCGAGCAGTCCTCGAAATCCTGCGAACCGCACCACGGCTCGATGCAAAGGAACGGCGCGTCCTTGAATTGCCAAATACCGAGTCCCGTGAAGTCGGGGAAATCCACGCGAACGCCCTTGTTCTGCTTGTCGAGAAGCGAAACCGAGCGCGAAGCGGGGTGCTCCATATACAGAACATCGTTATAGAACATCTCGTGATTGAGCGGCATAACCTTGGAGTTTTCGATGATAACGCGGCGGTTGTTCGGCTCGTAAACGCCGGTAACCTTGTTGTAATTCGGGATATTCGCGGTTTCGGTTTCGGGGAACTCAAGCCGGTAATCGGTAAACTCACCGGGCGCCGCAAACGCCGGATGACAGCCGATACAGTAAGGCATTTCCTCGGAGCTGTTGTTCTTGACGGTCTGCGTGATTTTGATGCCGTTTTCGGTAAGCTCGTACTTTATCGTGAACTTGAAATCGAACGGGAACATCGCTTTCGTGGTTTCGTTCTGCGAGAGCGAGAAAACCGCGGTATCATCGGTAATTTGCTCGGCGGTGTGCTCAAAATCGCGGACGAAGCCGTGCTTGGAGATTGCGTACTCCTTGCCGTTGATAAGCGTTTTTCCGTCCTTGAGCGTTCCAATCATCGGGAACAGCAGGGGAGAGGTGTTCGCCCAAAATGCGGGGTCAGCGCTCCACATAAGCTCGCGTCCGTTCACGCAAAGCGACTTCAGCTCCGCACCTTTTGAGAAAATTTTCGCAGAGCAGGTTTGGTTTTTAAGAATAGTTTCCATAAAATTCCTCCTAAAATTTTGTAATTTTCAATGCCTTAATTATACAACTTTTTCGCGAAAAAATCAACCGTTTTTATCATATTTTCGGCTTATTCGCGGAATGTTTTTTCACCCACGCCCTGATGATGAGGACGAGGAAAACGATGATTGCGATGGTGATGAGAATTTTGAGGACGATTGCGAGGTAGTCGGTTTCGGGTGTGGTAATCGCCCAGATTTGCCCGCGATTGTCGCGGAAAAACATAATTCCGCTGTCGGAAACGGTGATTTTGCCGTTCGTGAAATCGATGATTTTGACGATTTCGCTGACACTCTGCTCGGTGTCGCTGTCGAGGATTCCGTAGAGATACCACTTGCCGCCGTCGCTTTCAACGGGCGCGACTGTATAAATCCTAAGCCCGCTGCCGAGGGTAATCACGGGCGCGCAGGCGTTTTTCATCTGCGGGAACTTTTTGGCGATTTCCATATTAAGTCCGTCGAGCACAAAAAATCCCTCTGTTGAACCAACGTAGAGCCTGTTATCAGCCTCAGCGGGAGCCGTGAGCACGCCGCCGACCTCGCATTTCAACAGCGAGTCCTCCTCAACCTTTCCGTTGTCGAGCAACCGAAGTTTGTACATAAACCCATCATCGCCGCTCATAAAAATCGCGTATTGTCCCGCGAAAACGAAGTTGGTTTTCGCACCGATTTGGTTTTCGATGAAATTTTTGTCGGTTGTCGAGAAGCAAACCAGCTTTTCTCCGCTTGAGAACACAACAAAATTGTTGAAAAGTGCAGGCGAGGACGGCGAATTCTCGGCTTTGTACTCGGCGATTATATCGAGATTTTTGCTCCAATCAACGCAGTAAAACGCATAGCTTTCAGCTGTTTTCACGCCGAAAAATGCAAGGTTATCGAGCATCGCGACATCGGTTACGATTTCACCGAATTTCTTGAATTGAAGCACACTCATCTCCTCGGTATCGACAACGCAAATACCCGTGCGAGTCGGCTGTACAAGCGTGTTCCCGAGGATTGCGCCCTTGAAATTCTCGGACACCTTTTCCTCAAACTCAACCGATGAAACGAGCTTACCGTCCTTTTCGGAAAGCTTGTTCAGTTTGTTGCCAACGGGTACAAACAAAAACTCGCCCTCGCTCAGCGGAACTCCCGCCGTTGAAGCTTCGGCGGTGTTCCACAAGATTTTAACGTATTTCTTGTCGTAGGGCGTTTTCGCGGGGCTTACAAGCTCGCTTTCAACCGCAAAGCCTGCGCTTTCCGCGAACGCGGTTGCCGATAAGACAAGAGCTGTTAATAACGAAATAATCAATGCAAATAATTTTTTCATAGTGAGATTTCTTTTCCCTCAGAAAATGAATACAAACAGGTCTGCGAAACGCTTTTCCCGAGCAACATCGGCAGAACTCCCGCATAAATTTTAACCTGCATTTCATAAGCGTCCAATTCGGCTTTTATGTCGTAATCCGTCTTGTAGTCGATGACCACAATCTCATCGTTTTCGATAAAGAACGCGTCAATTCTGCCTTGCACGCCAATCTTGCCGCTGAGCTTTTCGTCAATTTGACTGCCTTCAATCTCGGCATAAAACGGAAATTCGCGCATAATATTTTCGCTGTTGAGCATACGTTTACCGAGGTTGCTCGTGAAAAATCCGGCAATTCTTTCCGCTTTTATGCAGTTAAACTCGTCCTCGGTAATTTTCCCCTCATCGCAAAGCCTGCAAAGCTCGTTGCTGATATTATCGATAAGCTCGTTTTCGGGGGAGTTTCTCACAACATCGAACGAAATATGCTCCATACAGTGATGATAAGCGTTTCCGAGGTCAGCGCCAATCATTTTACCCGAAACCGCAAACGCGGGTTTCGTGAGAGTAAACGGGATTTGCTTGTTTTTATGAGCAAGCTCGGTAACCGAGAATTTGGCTTGACGATGGGTTTCGTCGAGGTTGTGGTAGGGCTTTGAAATCAATTCTGCAAGCTCTCTTGCGTTCTCGCTAAAGAGTTCTTCCTCATCTTCATCAACAAGCTCTTTGTCTTCATCAACAAGCTCCTCGTCTTCAACAACAAGCTCCTCGTCCTCGACAACATTTTCCTCGTCATTTTGGTTGTCATTTATCTCAACACAAGGTTCGGTTGTAACGCCGTTGACGAAATTGTTCAACATTTCATCGGTAACTTTGTTGAAATTCAAAGGCAAATCACCGAACGAATAGGATTTAATGGTTTTTCTACCTTCTTTTCGTTCATCAACCGAAATCCATCTCATAAGTGCGCTTGAAACCCAGCGGAAAGGTTTTGTTCCTTCAAAAATCTCGTCCGGATCGAAGTCCTTTGTGGTAATTTCCGAGATATTTTTCTCGGTGTTTGGCTCAATCATAATCAGCTTTTCCTGAGCGCGCGTCATAGCAACGTAAAGAAGCCGCAGTTCCTCGCCGATAGGATTTTTCTTGTTGACATTTCTAAGCGCAATTCCGCTGAAGGTTTTGAAGCGAAAACGATTTTTTCGGTCAACATAATCTATCGAAAAACCATAATCGTGGTTTTTCAAAAACGGACCTTTAGCGTCACTGCCGTTAAGCTTTTCATCAAGCTCCGCGAGAATACAAATCGGAGCTTCAAGACCTTTGCTTGCGTGGAACGTCATAATTCTCACGGAATTTTCCGCGTTCTCGGGGGTATTTGCTTCTTCGATATCGGAGGTATCCTGAATTGACTTGTCGATAAATCTGAGAAAATCGCTGAGCATTCCGTATTCTCTGGCAACAAAATCCGTGGCAATTGTTTCAAATCTGCGAAGATTTGAGATACGCTGGCGGCTGTCGTCATAAGCGCTTACAACGGCGAAAACATCGGTATCCTCGTAAATTTTACCGATAAGATTATCGGTGGAATTGTTGCTCATAAAGTAACGAAAGCTCTCCAAATCACGCAAGTATGCCTCAGCCTTTTGGCTGATAACGCGAGAAATGCCGCGTTTGGAAAGGTCTTCTTCAGCTTGCTCGGCATTTTTAAGCGAGTCGTTTTCGACCGGAGAAAATCTCTCGCCGGTCTGTTGTGTACAGAATTTCAGGCACTTGTAAAGGGAGCCTTTTTTTGTGTGTTGTGAGATTTTGTTAATATCGTCATCGCTTAATTCATCAACATTATAACCAAGCACACCAAGCTTTAGCTCGGCAATTTCCTCGGCAGAAAAGTCGTAAAGCGGCGACATCAGCACGTTTATGGTATCCTCATCGCGCAACGGGTTGTCGATAACCTTCAGCAAGCTGATAATCAAACTGATTTCCTCTGACGCCAAAAAGTTTCTGGATTTAGAGGAAATAGCGGGAATATCAAGCTCGGCGAGGGCGTTGCGGTAATGCTTGATGTTTTTATTTTTGCGCATTAGGATAATAAAATCCGAGTATGTCGGGCGAACCCTTATCTCATTGTCGTCCTTATCTTTTTTGGTTATGAAGAAGTTCTCATCATCGACAATTTTTTTGATAAGACGAGCAGTAAACCGCGCGCTCTTTATTGCTTTTTCCTCGTCCGAGCCTTTAATGACAAGCTCATACAATTCCGCGTTATATTTTGCTTCTTCAGCGTTGGAGAGCGGCTGGAATTTCGCTCCGTATTCGAGCTGATTTCCGTGCTCGTAATCAACACCGCCGTATTCCTCGGTCATCAGCCCGCAAAACGCGGCATTTACGACATTGATAATCTGCTTTCTGCTACGGAAATTCATATTCAACGGGAGCGGAGAAAAACCATCTGCGCCGTTGCAAAGCTTTGCCATAATCATCGGGTTACCGCCGCGGAACGCATAAATTGCCTGTTTGACATCGCCGACATAGAACAGATTTCCGTTGCCGAGAAGCCTGAAAATTTCAGCCTGAACATCGTTTGAATCCTGAAATTCATCAACGATAATGCAGGAAAATCTCTGCGAAAGCTGTTTGCGGAAATCATCATCTTTTTGCAATTTTTCAAGCAAAATCAGTTCGCAGTCCGAAAAATCGATACACCCTTGCGAACGTTTGATTTCGGAGTAATAGGAGATGTATTTTTTTACAAGCTCTGCAAAAGCTTGTGCGGCGATGGATTGTTCGGATAACGAAAGCTCCTCCTCGGACTTAGAAAAAGTCAAGTCGATAATTTTTGAATAGGCGTTGCTGAAAATTTTAGTGGCTTTGTTGAAATCCTTTCTTGGTTGGAGTTGCCTGTCTTTCTGGCTTAATTTCTGTGGATTTTCGGGATATTTTGCGGCATTGTCGATAAGTGTTTCGAGGGTGCTCATTGACGGATTTGCCTTGAAATTCGCATAATCCTTTTCAAGAATCGAGAAACGCATTTGGTCGAAATCTCTTGAATTTGAAATCTCATCAAAAACCTCTTTAAAGTTTTTGGACTTCTTTTTGGCTTCTTTGGAAGCGTCCAAGAGTTGATATTCACTGACGCTGTTGGTTATAGTATCGATACTTGACTGTATCTTGGAAAACTGCCTGTCAATCAGCTCGATATAAACGTCCAAATACTCTTTTTCGAGAGCGTCAATCGAGGAGTGCGCGTCAACGGATTTGTCAAGCCACTCGTCAGCATTACCGTATGAGGAAAGCATATCTGCGGTTTTAGCGACGCTTTCAAACAGCTTTTGGTCGTCCTCAAAGTTGAACATATAAAACAGCGTATCGCGTTTTTCGGCAGAAAAACCGTTTTCGGAGTTTTCGTCGTAGAAATCCTGTTTTATAAGCTGTTCTGCGTCTAATTGCATTGAGGTCCTTTTGGTATCATCGGCGATTGTAAAATTTATCGGCAGGTCAAATTGCTGAAAATTCTCGCGAATAATACCGAGGCAAAACGCATTTATGGTAGAAATAGACGCGCTTCTGAGGTTGATAATCTGCTCGGAAAGGTAGTTTCTTTCAGCGACAGATTTGGGAGAATTGTTTTCCGAAAGCTCATCAATTTTTTCTTGCAAAGCTTTATTGAGTTTTTCGCGAAGACTTTGAGTTGCGTTTACGGTAAAGGTCATAATTGCGAGGGAAGACGCGTCGAGGGGATTGTCTACATCGGAAATCAAGCGTATAATTCTCTCGACAAGAAGCGTTGTTTTACCGCTTCCCGCGGCGGCTGTAACAACGGCGGGTTTATTTATCGAAAAATCAATTGCGTCTATTTGTTCATCGGTAAAGTCTACTTTTTTACTCATCAATTTTTTCCTTTCTCGGCTTCAAGAATATCGATAATATTCTCATTGTTGTTACCGCAAATCAACTTGAACCGACAGTAATCGCAAGGCATTTTGGCAACGGGACTGCCTTCTTTTCCGTTGATATCGATTGGTCTTTCCTTGTGTCTTAACGGCAAGGCGTCGATATTACCGCTGAAAAGCTGTTCAAAATTCTGCTTCAAAAGCGAGATACACTCGTTACGCAATTCGTTGTATTGAGCGGAGTCGGGTGAGTTTCCATTTGGCGGCATAAACACCTTTTCGATAGCCTTTTTCGTTTCCTCGTCAAGCGTATTATTGTTTAAAGCCTCATCGCTGAAGATTTTATTGGTAAGGAATTCACGATATTTTTTTGTTTCTTCATCGGTGAAATCATCTTTAACATACAAGCCGCTTTGATGATGATTCATAGCAAGGATACGGAAAGCGGACATTTTGTCCTTGACAGCACCCGAGTTTGCCGAAGGAATATAACAAATTCCGCCGGGATTGACCTTCGGAGTATTGCTTTGATTTGCTTCGCAAAGTGCGAAGAGGTAGAGGAGCATCTGAATATTGACACCTTTTTTTGCCAATTCCGGCTCGAAATTTTTGGCGCTGGATTTGTAGTCAACAATCCTCACATAGGATTCATTATTCTGCGTAAAGAACATATCAACTCTGTCCACGCGTCCCACAATGTTGACGACAGAACCATCGTCAAGCGTGATTTTAAGCGGCTGTACATTGATGGTTTGGCTTGTGGGAGCGGAAGAGCTTGTGGAAATTTGCGGGCACTCCTGCTCATAATTCTCCGAATAAAGCTCCGTTTCCGGCAACACAATTGTTGAACCGTCGTTGCTGTCGATGATGTTCATTTGTGCGGGTGTGGTTATATCCAACTCAAAGAATTTCGGACGATAATCACGCGCGGCAAACTCTGCCTGAAGCGTTATCAGAACGTCAACCGCGGAGATTGCGAGATTTTTAAAAAGGAATTTTGTGCGGAAATCCTCTTCAAAGTCATCTGTGGTTTCTTCTTTGAGGTATTCATCGAGATAATGCCGAGCCAAAGCGGTGAAATCATTTCTGGTGAGCGCGAAAAACTCTTTCATATTATCGCAGTATGCCTCGAGAGTTTTTTGAAGAACGAAATGAATAGCGTTTCCGCGATTGATTCTGTTGAAAACACGCTGTGTTCTGTCGCGGATATTCAAGCCGTTTTCGCAAAAAAACTTAAACTTGCACAGGTTCAGCTTTTCGACTGAGGTTGCTCCAACGTTCACGTCAAAAAGTTGTTTTGCGGTGATACCTTTCAGCTCGTGATGACCTATTTTCGTTTTCTCTTCATCTGAGAGCTTTTTCCGCGATTTCTTGTGTTGAATTTTATCGAGTTTCCCGATAAAATCCTCGCATTCCAGAATAGTCAAAGCGTCCTTGAGAGAATCGTTATCCTGCGAATTTTTTGCGAATTTGCTTGCATAACGTTGTTTTGCCGCTTTGATTGAACGGCAGAAAAACTTATCGTCAAGCTCTGAGGCTTCGATAATGGTGGTGTTCGGGAAGATGTTCAGGATTTCGTTTACCACGAGTGATTTCTGGACGTTTGCGCCTTTCACATCATAGTCGTGAGAAATGATTGTGAGCTTTTCGGTTGCGAGGGAAATGGCTTTGTAGGCGCGGTAAAGCGACAGGCAGTATTGTTCCTTAGTTGATTTGAGGGCAAAATTGCTTGGATTTGCGATACCAAATTCGGAGATATTTTCTCTGAGAAATTCGGTTTCTTTTTCGGAAAAAACACCTGCGCCTTCGTTAACAGTGGGGAATTTCTCGTACGATGCACCGAGAATAAACGTTGACTTAATGCCGTTTGCGCGTGTTCTGTCGATATCGCCGACAATAACGCTGTCCTGAAACTGCGGCGGCTTTGCGAGAGATGTACCCGAGCAGATGTCGGAGAAAATCCGGAAATACTCGTCAAGCGTGATGTTAACATTTTTCAGCTCTCTCTCGAGTGTTTCGAGAATAACCGCGAGGGTGTTCCAGAGCTGTTGGTTTAAGCGAAGCAATTCGGTATCGGTTTCCGATGAATTTGGCTTTAAACAACGACCGCGAATAGCTCTTTCGATGTCAACCTCTTTGACTGCAAAATTGTAAATCAAGCGGGTAATATCCGAACCGTCCTTGCCTTTCAGCTCGTTTTTCAGCTTCAAAACAGGCTCGACAACGGCAAGCCGAACCTCTTCGGCATTTTTCTGGGTAAAGGACGTATCATCGTCGTAAGCAAACGGCTTTTTGAGTTGCTTTGCCTGCAAATTCCATTCAAAAATATACGACTCAAAATCATCGATATCTTTATTGGAAAGCGGGACACGTTTGGATTTAATCTCCGATTTGTTCTCGCTGTCAATTATTTGAGATTTGCTCATAAAATTCGTCTTAATCAAACTCAAAACGCTGTCAACCGAGAAATCGCGCAAAACGTTCAGCAACGCCAAGAAAAAGTTTACGAGCGGCTGATATAAAATAGGCTCGGGAATATCGATAAAATAGGGGATTTCGTACTTGTCGAAGGCGCGTTTTATGAGCTTTGAATAGGAAGAATCGGCGCATAAAACAGCGATATCGCGGTACTTATAGCCCTTGTCCAGACACAACTGCTTGATTTTTGCGGCAGTGTAATCAATCTCATCGTAAACGTCTGCTGAGTGAACGAGTTCACACGCTTCGCCGAGTGAAACGGTACTTTTTTCATTGCTGAAAATTTTCTCGGAAAGCTCGGAAAGCGGTGAATTTTCGAGAATCCTGCGGGGAATATTGTTTTCCTCGATAACAATTTTTGCTCCGTTATCGCGCGCGTAACCGACAATTTTGTCAATCTGATTTCTCAATCCCGAGAACAAATTTTCGCGAGAATTTGAGCTGAATTCAACCGTGAAACCAAACGTAACATTCTTTGCTTTTTCGGTAAGTTTCATCAAAAAATTCAGCTGATTACCGGTGAAATCGTTAAAGCAATCCACGAAAACATCGGCGTCTACAAACAGCGAATTTTTTTCGGACGCAATAAAATCGGCCGCCTCGCCAATCGCGTCAACCCTGTCTATATAGCCGCTCATCAAGCTTTCATAGCTTGCTTGAATTTTTGAAACATCGCATAATTTTTCCACAAACGGAAGGTGATTTTTCAAAGACTCATTTGTGTTGAGATTTTTCCGAATATTGCCCTCATCGAGCTTTGACGCAGACAAACCCGCGGCGTTGAGCATAGAAACAGTCGTGAGCATTTTCTGGCAGAAGCCCGATTTTTCAGCTTGACTTGAGAGTGAAGTGAGCGCGTTTTTTTGCTCGCGAACAGCCTTGTGCATCAAGATATTTTTTATCGTATCATCTGCGGGAATACGCTTCTCGCCTTTGTTGGCGAGGATTTTCTCGGAGAGTGAGGAGAAGGTTTCGATGTAAATTTCGTTGTGACGCGTCAACAATTTTCGTTCAAGCAGGTCGTTATAGACAGCCTTTTCGGTTTCAAATTCAAATTGGTCGGGCACGATAAAAACGATATTTTTCTTATTTTCATCGCTTGTCAAAAGCTCGCAAATTTCCTGACGAACAACTCTTGAAACGTCAAATTCCGCCCCGTTAGCAATAATTTTAACCACAAAATCATCCTTTCAAAACTGTATAAACATACGCGTTTTTGCGTTTCCCAATCATTTTTACAATTCCGATTTCCCTCAAAATTTCAAGCCTCAACGAAGAATTTGCCTCGCCTGCAATCTTGCAGAACTCTTTTTTCGTGAAATTTTCCGGCAGATTTTTCGGAAGCAGACGGCGATAATCCGTTGAGTTTTCAAAGCAAATCTCCTCGACAATTTCCGTCGGAATTTTCTCAATCAGGCACTTTTTTCGTGCAGTTCTGCTCCGCAAATCGGGGATTTTTTCGCCGTCAAAATACACGATTTTCTCAACCCTCAGCTTTACGATAACGATTTTCAGATTGTCATTCCGCAAAAAATTTCTTATCGAATAAAGCTCGTCAAAAATTTTAAGCCAAGACGAGGTTTTTCTGGGATTGTCGGTTTTGACAACTTCGCCCGACTCGTTGTTGACGAACAGTGTTTTACTCTCGCAGATAAACGGGTGAACGAGATTTACGCGCGCGTTTCCGAGGAACACCGAGAGCTTCTCGCGTAGCTTGTAGAGCTGTTTTGTCTGGATTTCAAAAATGCCGTTCTCGCTCACAGCGTCAGCGTAAAAGTTGCCGATTTTGACTTCCTGTTCATCTGAAAATGGTGCATAATAATTTTTCAACGCCGCGTGAATTAACTTTTCGTTCTGCGTTCCAACGGTACTTTTAATGCGGTTTTGCGCCAATTCCACAGCTTTTTTGAAGCGGTCGGTTGTGGTATTTTCGCGTCTTTCGATAAATTTTGCAACCGCGTCAAGTTCGTTTTCCTCGATAATAATGTCGGCAATCTCCTTCAGTTCATCGAAAGCATTTCGCACAGCAACGCCTAAATCTGCCGCTTTCAGCATATCAATATCGTTTTTATTGTCGCCGAAGCAAACCATTTTATCGGCGTTCAAAAGCGCCTTAACCTGCCGAACCGCAACCGCTTTTCCCGCTTTTTTATCATAGATTTCGTACCAAGTTGTGTCATCATAGGTGTCAGCCTGAAAGTTATGCGCGAAGCCGTTTTCCGATGTAAAAAAGCTGTCGAGCAACTCGGTGTTTTCCGCATTCAAAACGGTGAGATAAAACACGTTTCCCTCAAACAGCTCGTCGTAATTTTTTGCTGTACGAAGCCGTTTGTCGCCCTTTCTCGCGTTAATGTAGCTCCTCACCTGCTCAATTTTTTCGCCGAGAAACGAAACGCGTTCCTCGCCGTTAATGTACGAATAAACAAGCGGCGCGAGGTTGTTTTCGCGAAAAAATTTCTCGGCAATTTTCAGCGATTTTTTTGTAAAAACGTTCTCGATGAGATGCTCGCCGGTTCTCGGGTCAATCACGAAAACCCCGTTGAAAGTAACAGCGGGGAGGTCGAGATTCAACTTTTTAACAAGCGGCGCGGCGCTCGAAAAGGAACGCGCAGTCGCGTAGGTGAAAAGGACGCCGTTTTCGATGAGCGAGTTAAGCGTGTTTACGGAAAAATCGGAAATCGACGCGTCGTTTTTGAGGAGCGTTCCATCGAGGTCGGTTACATAAAGCGTCATATCAATAGTCCTTGCAACCTTCAACGACAAAGCGGTGCGTGAGCATATACTCGCGCAGTTCCTGCATTGCGGGGAAGCGGAAGCCCTCGCTCTGAATTGCACAACAACCGCACGCGTTTGCGCGAACAACCGCTTCACTTAGCGGAATTTTCTCGATTATACCGCTGATAAGTCCCGCGGCAAAAGCGTCGCCGGCACCCGTCACATCGACAACCTTGTCCGCTCTGAAAGTTGGCGCATCGCCGCTTTCAACGTGGCTTTTGAAGAATGCACCTTGCTTTCCGAGGGTTATCACAATTTTGTTGCCGCCGAGCGAGATGTAATAATCTGCGATTTCCCGCGGCTCAGACAGCCCGCAGAGCAACTTCGCGTCCTCAACGGACGGCACGAAAACCTCAGCTTTTACAGCGATATCGTTGATGATTTCAGCGTTATCTTTTCCGCAATCTCCCGGGTCAAACACAACAGGAATTTCAAGCCGTTTGCATTTCTCGCACAGGCTTCTTGCGAATTTATATGATTCCTCGCTGTCAACAACAAGCTCTCCCGTAATAAAAACTGCGTCAAAATCCTCGGGAAATGCATCGAAATGCTTGTCGTCAAACGAGGTTATAAGGCTGTCGTCAACACCGCTTTTCTGAAAAAGAATGCGGATAATCTCCTCATATTTTTCTTCGGTTTTTGCGACAAGAGAAGCCGAAACACCGAGCTTTGCAAGCGCAATAGCCGTATCAATTCCCGCTCCTTTGACATCTTTTCCGTCATAGCTTGCCTTGCACAGAATTAAAGCTTTTTGCATAATTTCCTCCGAATCAGAAAGTCCTGATATTTCCGTCCTCGTAGGCAAAACCCGTGTAGCCGCCCGCCTGAAGCCTGTCCAAAAAGCTCTTCATTTTCTTGGGCTTTTTGAAGAGCGCAACATCATAATTTTCGCGAAGCTCCTCGGCTTTTTTGTAAGCGCCGAGGAAATTCTCCTCGTAAAGCACCGCAATTTTTTCCTTTGCAGAGGACTTGCGCTTCATATCCGAGAGAATGCTGAAAATCCTCTCAAAGCCGATTGAGAAGCCACACGCGGGGATATCCTCACCGATGAATTTGCCGATTAACTTGTCGTATCTTCCGCCGCCGGCAACCGAGCTTCCGAAATTCTCGCTACGCACCTCGAAAACGGTGCCCGTGTAATAGCCCTGTCCGCGAACCAGCGAAATATCAAACTCCACGCCGTATTTACCATCGGCAATTTCCTTGCTTGTTGAAATAATCCCCGAAAGCCGCGCGGTTGCGTCCTCGCCGACAATCTCGCGAACCTTGTCGATATCGAGCGGGAGCTGTTTCAAGACATCGGCAAACTTATCGACAGCCGCCTTCTCAAAGCCCTTTTCAAGCAACTCCGCGACAACTCCCTCAGCACCGATTTTGTCGAGTTTATCGAAGCTCACGCAAACGGACGCGAGCTGTTCATCGGAAAAACCACAGCTCGAGAGCAGAGCATTGAGGACGGTTCTGTCGTTAACGCGAACGGTGAAATCGCCTATTTGAAGCGCCGTGAGAGCCTTTGCGGTGACGGCAATCAGCTCGATTTCGCACTCCGCCGAAGCGTCGCCGATAACGTCGATATCGCACTGCATAAACTCGCGCAGGCGACCTTTTTGCGGGTTCTCGGCGCGGTACACCTTGTCCATCTGAATTGCCTTAAACGGCATCGTGAGGTTCTGGCGATTTGCCGCAAAATAGCGCGTGAGCGGGAGCGTGAGGTCGTACCTCAAGCCCATATCGCATAGCTCACCGCCGTTTGCAAGCGCGCTTTGGAGCTTGTCGCCGCGCTTTAAAATCTTGAAGATGAGGTTGAGGTTGTCGCCGCCGTCGCTCTTGTCGAGGTTTTCGATGTCCTCAACGGCGGGTGTCATAATGCGGGAAAAGCCGTTTTTTCTGTAAATCTCGAAGATTGTATTCTGAATGTTTTCACGAAGCTCCGCCTCTTCGGGGAGGTAGTCGCGAGTTCCCTTTACGCATTTAATTTTCATCATAAATTCCTTTCGTTAAACCAAATCATATATACCTAATTATAACATTTTTCGTACATTTTGTCAAGAATATTTACGTCACAACCGAGCATTTTTGTGAAAGATTTCAAAAGTTTTTTTCAACCGAGAGTATAGGATAACCGCTAATATACGGCTTGACCATATCGGGGTGAAGCTTGGCGGCGGCGAAGAGCATCTCGGCGAAATTGTCCTTTTTGAGAAAGTCGCCCAGCGTTTTCAGCGGGAGCTTTGATACGCTTTCGCAGACGGGCGACACGGTTATCACGCGGAAATCGCCGAGCTTATTCACGCGAAACGGCCATATCGCGCAGTCAAGCGGCTTGAGTTCACCGAGAGTACAACCGTTTTCGGAAACCGCGGGGCAGTACACAACATTTTCCCCGTCAAACTTCATCGGCAAAACGTACTCCTCGCCGCGTTTTTCGAGCGCAACACCGAGCTTTTCCTCAACCTTATCCTTAATTTCGTGGAAAATCAGCGGTATTTCCCACTTGTCACTTTCGACAAAGCCACAACAAATTCGGCATTTTGCACAATCATTTTTTGACAAAATTTCACCCAACATCTAAAAATCTTCCTTTCTTTGCGGATTATTCGTCATAACCACTATCGATAATAAAGAACGATTAAAATTCAAAACTGTCTAACCCTGCAAAACAGTGTTTTTTATCAACCATCAGCTATATTGTAAACGATTTTCCGATGTTTGTCAAGCAAGAATATCGGCTTGGTAAATTGTTAGCATATAAAATTATTGATGATAATAAACAAAAATGTTCATTCGTTGGCTTTTTTAAACGAAATTTACTTGACAAGCCTGTAAAAAGAGTTATAATAAAATAAGGTAATATTCTATAATCAGCGAAAATCTGAAATTTATCTGAAAGGATTGTTTTAATGAAGGCTGCAAACAATAACTTTATTGTTCACGAAGGCAACCGAACGCTTCAAATGTTTAACGAGGCTAGCTTCCTGTACGGAGAGTATCTCAGCGCGGAGATGGAACGTATCGGAATGAGATATTCGTACAGATATGTGTTAAATCCGTTGATGGAAAATGAGAGCCTGACACAGCTTGAGCTGGTGAGGATTACGGGGCAGAAGCCGCCGACAATCAGCATCACGCTTCGGAATATGGAGCACGATGGGATTGTGGAGCGCGCGAAAAACGGCGGTGACCGGCGCGAAACTCACGTTTCGATTACGGAAAAAGGGAAGAAGATGTACGCGAAGGTGCTCGCATCGCTTGAAAAGGCGGAAAAGGTGGTTCTAAAGGGCATAAGCGAGAAGGAACTGAAAGCGATGAGCTCCACGATTGAGAAGATGATGAAAAACGTTCAGACCGCGCTGAAATAATACATACAAAGATTTAAGCCTGTACTTTTGTACAGGCTTTTCGTTTAATCTCTTTCAAGCGCGGTAATTCCCGAGCGTACCATTTTGATAATTCCAAACGGCTTCAGCAGGTCAAGGAAGCTGTCTATTTTCGCGGGTTCACCGGTAAGCTCGAGCATTATCGACTCCTTGCCGACATCGACGGGCTTTGCGCGGTAAAGGTTGGCGATTTCGATAATTTTGTGCCTGTCCTCCTCGGAGCGCCCCGCTCTAATCAAAATATGCTCGCGGGTAACGGCGTCCTCGAGAATTCTCACCTCGTGCACGTCGTAGAGCTTCAGAAGCTGGTTTTTAATCTGCGTGAGCACCTTCAAATCGCCCTCAACCACAATCGTAAGACGCGAAACATTCGGCTCCTCGGTTTCGGCGGCGTTGAGCGATTTTATGTTGAAGCAACGTCTGCTGAAAAGTCCCGAAACGCGCAGAAGAACGCCGTTGTTGTTGTTTACTTTAACCGAAAGTACATATTCCTGTTCCATTTTCACGCCTCCAAGTCAATTTCGGTAATGGGATTTACCACGGGTTTTCCTGCGGGAATCATCGGCAAAACGTTGATATCGCGGTCGATTTTCACTTCAATCATACAAGGCTTGTTTTTGGAAATCTCGAGCGCTTTCTTAAGCACCGGCTCGATGTCCTCGTTCTTTTCGATAACGAACGTTTCGATACCGAACGCCTCGCCGAGTTTAACGTAATCGATGTGACGGTTATCGAGAGTTGTCTGCGAGAAATGCTTGTTGTAGAACAATCTCTGCCACTGACGAACCATTCCGAGAACGTTGTTGTTGATGACGAGCTGGATTATCGGGATATTGTGCGCGTAAGCCGTGATAAGCTCGTTCAGATTCATCGCGAAGCTACCGTCACCCGCGATGTTGACCACGGTTTTATCGGGGCAACCAACCTTTGCGCCGAGTGACGCGCCCAGACCAAAGCCCATTGTGCCAAGACCGCCCGAGGAAATGAAGCTACGCGGGTTCTTGTAGCGGTAATATTGCGCCGCCCACATCTGATTTTGACCAACCTCGGTCGTGATAACCGCGTTTCCGTCCGTCAATTCGTCCAGCTTCTCGATAACCGCCTCGGGTGTTACGGGGAGCTGTTCCGTGCCTTTCTGAACGGGTTCGCCGTAATCGGTTGTGATAATCTCGTCCGTCCACGCGTTTTTCTTCTGCGAAACTCTCTTGCAAAGCTCCGCTAGAGCGATTTTCACATCACCGGCAACCGTTGTGTAAACCTCAACGTTTTTGTTGAACTCAGCGGGATCGATGTCGATGTGAATAATCTTCGCGTTCTTGCCGAAAACGGACGCATCGCCGATAACTCTGTCGGAGAAACGCGTGCCGATACCGATAAACAGGTCGCAGGAGTTGAGCGCGGCGGCAGATTTAACCGTGCCGTGCATACCGAGCATACCGATATAGCGTCTGTCACGCTGGTTGAACGCGCCTTGTCCCATAAGCGAGCAGGAAACGGGCGCATCGCACAATTCAGCGAGCTTGGCAAGCTCCTCCTCCGCATTTGCCGAGATAACGCCGCCGCCCGCGTATATATAGGGGCGCTCGCACTCGTTGATAAGGCGCGCCGCCTCGTTCAAATCAGCCTCGCTAACCTCGGCGGGCTTGTCGGGAACGGACTTTCCGAGCGGCTTGTAGTCGATTTTCGCCGCGGTTATATCCTTGGGAATATCAACGAGCACGGGACCTTTTCGACCGCTTCCCGCGATTTTGAACGCGAGGTGAAGCGTGGGCGCAAGCTCGTTTATGTCCTTGACGATGAAATTATGCTTGGTTATGGGCATAGTAACGCCCGTTATGTCAACCTCTTGGAAGCTGTCCAAACCGAGCAAGTTGCACGCAACGTTTCCCGTTATCGCAACAAGCGGGATTGAGTCCATATAAGCGGTTGCGAGACCCGTGGTAAGGTTGGTTGCGCCGGGACCGGATGTTGCGATAACAACGCCGGTTTTGCCGGTTGCTCTCGCGAAACCGTCTGCCGCGTGGCAAGCTCCCTGCTCGTGCGAGGTGATGATGTGGCGAATTTTGTCGCTGTACTTGTAAAGGCTGTCGTAGATGTTCAGGACAGCGCCGCCCGGATAACCGAAAACGGTATCCGCGCCCTCCTCCAAAAGGCACTCGACAATTATATCCGAACCGGATAAAATCATTATAAAAACCCTCTCTCTTTAAATAATATACATTGTAATTATACCATAAAATGCCGTTTCTGTCAACGACATAAAGCATATTTTTTCTTGAATTTCCGTCACATATTTGAACAAAATAGCCAAAGAGGTGATTTTATGAGAAAATTTTTTGAAGGCACGCTTTGCGGTTTTTTGAATGGATTTTTCGGGAGCGGCGGGGGAGTGCTTGCCGTGCCGATTTTGGAGAAAGAGGGCTGTGACACGAACGAGGCGCACGCGACTTCCGTAGCATTGATTTTCGCGTTGAGCGTAGTAACAGCGCTGTTTTACGGCTTTTCGGGTAATCTTGATTTCGCGGGCGCGTGGAAATATATTCCATACGGCGTTGCGGGAGCGCTTTGCGGTGCGTTTTTTCTGAAGAAAATCAAGTCAATCTGGCTAAAACGGATTTTTGGCGGCGTGATAACCGCGGCGGCTGTGAGGATGTTGCTGGTATGATGGAAGCGATAATTGGCTTTGCAACGGGGATTTTAGCGTCAATGGGACTTGGCGGCGGGTTTATTCTGGTGGTGTGGCTGACGCTTTTCGCGGGTGTCGGGCAAAAGGCGGCGCAGGGGATAAACGTGCTGTTTTTCCTCCCGATAGCGTTTATCGCGCTTATTTTGCACCTCAAAAATCACCTCGTCAACAAACCGCTCGTCAAAAAAATGATTTTCGGCGGGATAATCGGCGCGGTTATCGGAACGCTTGGTTCAAACGTTATCGCGAACGATTTGCTGAGGAAACTGTTCGCGCTTTTTCTGATTGCGTTTGGCTTGCGGGAACTTTTTTCACCGAACAAGTCTGCCGATAATCAGCAATCAGATGACCATAATCAGCGTTCCCGCACCGATTAAAATGCACCCGATAAGCGATTTCGCGGTGAATTCCTCGTGCAGGAAAATGAACGCCAAAATCAGCGTTATCACCACGCTCAGCTTGTCGATGGGAACAACCTTTGACGCTTCGCCGAGCTGGAGCGCCCGATAATAGCAAAGCCACGAAACGCCTGTCGCAATTCCCGAGAGAATAAGAAAAATCCAGCTTTTCTTGCTGATTTCGGGCAGTCCGCTTTGCGCGTGAGTGAGGAAAACCATACCCCAAGCCATTATAAGAACAACCGCAGTTCTGATTGCGGTTGCGAGGTTTGAGTTTACGTTCTCTATGCCAACCTTTGCCAAAATTGATGTAAGCGCGGCAAAAACAGCCGAAAGCGCCGCGTATAAAAGCCACATTTTTGTCACCTCTTGAAATGCAAATTCTACAATAATTATAGCACCAAATTCTGAAAAGTCAAGTTAAATTTACAAAAAATCCGCCTTCTTGCCGAAAGCGGATTTCAAATTATTTGGACGGTGTAAGTTCAATCACAGCGCCGACGTTTTCAAATTTTACCTTGATTTCCTGAGCATCGTCGGTGGATTTTCCCGTTGCGATAACAACCGGAACAGACTCGGAAAGATCCTTTGCCTCTTTGAGTCCGAGCTCGGTCAGTTCTCTGATTTCCTTGATAACTTTGATTTTTGAATTGCTGTCAAAGGAAACGAGCGTAACGTCCCAGCTTTGGATTTCCTGAACCGAGGAACTGCTGTCATCGGGCTTGTTTCCGCAACCCGTGAACGAGATAAGCGCGCCTAAAACTCCGAGAAAAGCCACTATTTTTTTCAACATATTTTTCTCCATAACACAAAATCCTCCGCAGAAAAACCGCGGAGGACTTGTTTTAGTTGAACGAAATTACTTGAGTTCGATCTTAGCGCCTGCTTCTTCGAGCTTAGCCTTGAGTTCCTCAGCCTCAGCCTTAGCAACGCCTTCCTTGATAGCCTTAGGAGCAGCCTCAACGAGCTCCTTAGCCTCCTTAAGACCAAGACCGCAGATATCCTTAACAGCCTTGATAACAGCCATCTTAGCGTCACCGAAGGAAGCGAGAACAACGTCAAACTCGGTCTTCTCCTCAGCAGCAGCGGCACCAGCGGCAGCACCTGCAGCGGGAGCTGCTGCAACAGCGGCAGCGGATACGCCAAATTCCTCTTCGAGAGCCTTTACAAGCTCGTTAAGCTCAAGAACGGAAAGTTCTTTTACTTCGTCAATCATCTTTGTAATCTTTTCAGAAGCCATTTCAATTTACCTCCATAAAATATGTTTTTTGTTGAATTACGCGGCGGTTAAGCCGACTTTTTCCCGCGGATTAAGCGGATTCGCCCTGTTTTTTCTCGATTTCGCTGATAGCGATAGCAAGACGCTGAATGGGCGACTGAAGCATAAATACAAGCTGAGAGAGCAGGGTTTCCTTGGACGGGAGCTTTGCGTAAGCCTCAACCTCTTCCTTGGAAATAGCCTTTCCGTCTACGAAACCGAGCTTGATGGAGAACTGTCCCTTGGAATCCTCAGCCTTTTTGTTGAGAACCTTAGGCGCGATGATGATGTCATCATTTGACAGCGCAATTGCTGTTGTACCCTCAAGAGCGGAATCGAGTCCCTCAATACCTGCAGCATTTAACGCACGCTTGAGCAAGGTGTTCTTAACTACGAAATAGTCAACGCCGTTGTCGCGAAGCTCTTTTCTGAGCTTGGTATCGTCTTCAACGGAGATGCCCTTATAGTCAACCAACACGCCGCCTGCCGCGTTTTTCAGCTTTTCCGTCAATTCCTCAACGAACTGCTGCTTTTTAGCGAGAACGCTTTCACTAGGCATTTTTTTCACTCCTTACAATGAATTTGCTGTCAAAAACAAAAATCCCCTCTGCAAAAAGACAGAAAGGGAGAACAGATTTCATAAAAATCAAAATCACGTTCTTCGGCAGGCGCGGCGAACCGCATTATAGAATTACTTCCACCTGCTGTCTTTAGAACAGCAAATATATTATACCACGCCAATTTAAATTTGTCAATAGTATTTTCAAAAAAACTTGACTTTTTTTTCAATTTGGTTTACAATAAGTACAGTAACTCGAATAGGCGGTGATTTTTTGAGAAAAATTGCGGGAATTTTGCTTGTAATGGCAACGTTTTTGTTCACCTCGTGTACAAAAGCGCCCGAAAAATCCGAGGAATATTTCTTCGCGATGGATACATATATGAAAATTGAGGCTTACGGTGAAAGCGCGGCAAATGCCGTTTCACAAGCGCGAGCGTGCGTTGAGGAACTGGAGAAGCTTTGGTCGGCAACCGATGAAAACAGCGAGATTTACGCGATAAATCACGGCGAACCCCCCGAGCTTTCCGATGAAACCCTGGATTTGCTCTCGTTCACCCTCGAAATGTCCGCGAAAACCAACGGCGCGTTCGATGCGACAATTTACCCCGTTTTGACCGCGTGGGGTTTTACGGCAGATGAACACCGAGTTCCCGATGAAAGCGAGCTTGCCGAGTTGCTCAAAAAAGTTGGTTATGAAAAGGTTTTGGTTGACGGGAACAAAATCTTGCTGGAGCAAGGAATGATGCTGGATTTTGGCGGTGCGGCAAAGGGCTGGGCGAGTGACGAGTGCGCCCGAATAATGCGTGAAAACGGCGTAAAATCCGCGCTGATTAACCTCGGCGGGAACGTGTACGCGCTCGGGAAGCGCGTCGATGGGAATTTGTGGAGAATCGGTGTTGCTGACCCGCTGAGCGAAAGCGCAGAAAACGCGGGAATTGTTGAGGTTTGCGACCGCGCGGTTGTCACCTCGGGCAGCTATCAGCGCTATTTCACGCAAAACGGCAAAACCTACGGTCACATCATCAACCCGAAAACCGGTTATCCCGCCGACAACGATTTGCTCTCCGTAACAATTGTCGCCGAGGAAGGAAAGCTCTGCGACGTGCTCTCAACCGCGCTTTTTGTTATGGGCAGGGAGCAAGCCGAGCGATTTTGGCGGGAAAACGGCGGGTTTGAGATGATTTTGATTGCTAAAAGCGGCGAGATTTTTGTTACCGCGGGGATTGCCGAGAGTTTTTCATCGGGCAAAAATGTACACATTATAAACTAACGCAGATTAAGGAGGCTTGCTATGAACGAGTTTATGGAGCTTGCGGTAAAAGAGGCGGAAATCGGGATTGAGAACGGCGAGGGAGGACCTTTCGGGTGCGTTATCGTGAAGGACGGCGAGGTTGTCGGGCGCGGTCATAATCAGGTTGTGAAGCTGGGTGACGCTACTTGTCACGGCGAAATGATGGCAATTCGCGATGCCTGCAAAAATCTCGGCACGTTCAACCTCACGGGTTGTAAGCTGTATACCACGGGCGAGCCTTGCCCGATGTGCTTCGGAGCGATTTTGTGGGCGAATATCTCGAAGGTTTATTACGGCTGTAATGTTGAGGACACAGAGCTAATCGGCTTCCGCGACAAGCGTTTCTACGAGGACTGCGACACGCTCAAGCAAGCGCTTTTCACCGAAACCGACCGCGCCGAGTGCCTTGAATTGTACAAAATGTACAACGCAATTCGGCGCAAAACCAACTATTGATTACATAGCAGCTGAATTTCACGGTTCAGCCGTTTTGCTTTTGCCGAGCCTTCGGTAAACGGTGAAGTACATTGTCGTGAAGCACGCAAGCCCGCCGATTGCGTTGGAAATCGGCTCTGCGAGGAAAACTCCATCGATGCCGAAGCCGATTTGCGGGAGAAAAATCGTGAGCGGGATAACGATTATCGCCTTTCGGAGCAACGAGAAGAAAATCGCGCGTTTTGAGTAGCCGAGTGCCTGAAAGGTTGACTGCCCCGTGAACTGAAACGCCATAAAAATGAACCCGAAAAAATAGATGTGCAACGCGGGAACGCCTTTTTCAATCATCATCAAATCATCGGTGAACGCGGAAATCAACAGCTTCGGCGCAAGAAGCACGAAAATCCACGCAATCGCTGTATAGACAATGCCGAGGAACGCCATAAATTTTATGCCTTGCTTCACGCGGTCAAATTCGCAAGCGCCATAGTTGAAGCTGAGAACAGGCTGAGCGCCGTGCGTGATGCCCTGAACGGGGAGGTGGAGGATATCACGAACGGAGTTGATTACCGTCATAATTCCGACGTACAAGTCGCCGCCGACGGTTTTCAAGGTCGCGTTGCACACAACCTGAACCGCGCAGTTTGTTGCCTGCACGATAAACGCCGACAGACCGAGCGTTGTGATTTTTCCGACAAGCCGCGGGTCGATTTTCATATTTTTTCGCTCGATTTTCAGCAACGCTTTTTTACCCGTCAAAAATTTCAGCACCCAAACAGCCGATACGATTTGGCTGATAACCGTTGCAATCGCCGCGCCTTTCACGCCCATATCAAACGCGAAAATGAACAGCGGGTCAAGAGCGAGGTTGAGAACCGCGCCGATTGCGGTTGTGAGCATTCCGATTTTGGGGAAACCCTGCGCGTTGATGAAGCCGTTCAAGCCTGTCGAGAGCATCAGAAACGGCGTTCCCACGAGGTAGATTTTGAGGTAATCATCGGCGTAGACGTAGGAATTTTCGCTTGCGCCGAACAAAAACAACACGGGTTCACGGAAAATATAGCACGCGCCAAGCAAAACAACCGAGCTTATCAACAACAGCGAAAACGTGTTCCCGAGAATTTTCCGCGCTTTTTCATCGTCCCGCGCACCGCGCGCTATTGCAAAAAGCGGAGTGCCGCCCATACCGAAAAGGTTGGTGAAAGCCGCGATAAGCGTTGTTATCGGGAAAACCAGCCCGATTCCCGTGAGCGCCATACTGTCCGCCACGGGCAGGTGACCGATGTAAATTCTATCGACAACATTGTACAGCAGTTGCGTAATCTGCGCCAAAACCAGCGGAATTGCCTGCGAAATAATGTTCTTTTTCACCGAGCCTTTTGAAAAATCGTTTGCCATAATCTCGCTTCTTTCGTTATTTTCTACATTAAATTATACCATTTTTGCACGTTCTTGTCAATTAACGCTAAAATATCCTGTTTGACTTTTTGCACAAAAACTTTTTCTTTTTGTGGAAATTGCTTGACAAATAATTGAAAAAGAGGTATAATATAGTTATCAAAAATTTTTGAAAAGGAGTTTTTGCCAATGAGAGATTTTGAGAACAAATGTTTCGGAAAATCCGATATGCCGATTAAAAGCGGCGCGGAGGACAGCTTTTGCACCGAGGCGTACATAGACGGTCTTTGCGGGTACATCAGAAGCTGTGATACCCCGATGACGATTTCTATTCAGGGCGGCGGCGGAAGCGGTCGCACAAGTATGCTGAAAATGATAAGCGAGAAGCTGGTGGATAAGAATATCACCGTTATCAGCATCAACGCGTGGCAGTCCTCTCAGTTCAACGTAGGTCTTACGTTTTCCGTGATTTCACTCCTCATCAAGGAGCTTAACGAGGGCGGCGCGCATTTCCGCAACGTTATGAACCTGTTTTCGAGCATTGCCGAAAAGCCCCGCAAGGCTGAAGCGGCGTGCGCGGTTGCCGATGAAATCCGCGCACTCAAGAACGAGTTCCAGGCGGCTGTTGACCAAAAGCTCCGCGATACCGGATGCGACAGGATTGTGTTCTTCATCGATGACCTTGACCGTCTGCAACCCGTTAAGGCGGTTGATTTGCTCGAGTATATGAAAATGTTCATCGATTGCGAAAAGTGCGTGTTCCTTCTCGCGGTGAACAGCGAAACAATTAGCGAGGGTGTTCGCCAGAAATACGGCTTGAACGATGGCAGAGATTTCTTTGACAAGATGATTCAGCTCCCGTTCAACGTTCCCGTTGAAAAATACGACATCGAGAAGTTCGTGAGAGCGGAATTTGACTCGTGGGACGAAAATATCCTCAAAAAGAACGATATCAACCTGTTCAAGAGCCTTATCGGAAACTCAATCGGCTTCAATCCCCGCGGTATGAAGCGCCTGTTCAACACGTTCCGTCTGCTTGACGCGACAATTGATATCGAAACCGAAAATGCTGAAAAAGCCGCGCTTGCAAGAGGCGAGAGCAAGTCCTCCGCTGAGCCGAGCATCAGCAAGATTTCCAGACAGCGAGCTTTGTTTGCGGTAATTTGCCTGCAGACCAGCTTTGAGAAGCTGTACTGGTTCCTGCTTTCATCGAGCAGTCTGCTTGACGCAAACTCGCTCACCGTGTTTATGAACGATGAGGAATTGCGCGGAAACGCCGAGATTATGCGCACCGTGTTCACGGACGATGATGGCAGAGTTGACGAGGAAATGGTAAGGAGAGTGCGTAAGTTCACACCGCATTTCCAGAGAGCAATCCGCGCGGGTTATTACGACAACGTTTCCGATGATGAAATTCTGCGCACGGTTATCAGAGAGGCAACCGTAACCTCCGTCGGCACCATGATTGAGTCCAACGATGAGGACAAACAGGACGATAACCGCAGACTTGTCGAGGTCATCAACGCCGAGCTTAAATCGCACTACAAGAACAGCGTTTACTTCCAGCCGTTCTATCAGAGCGGTACAACCGAGGCGTGCGGCTACTCGGCATTCAAGGCGTATGCGGGCTTTGAGTTCTCGGTTGTTTACTCGATTAGGCACACGATAAAGAACACTCGCGTTGTCAAGTTTATGGTCAAGAATTTGACAAAATCCCCGAACAACGCGCCTGCGGGTGATGATTTGTGGAAATACTGCAACAACGACATTATGTTCGATACCCTCGGCAACGACCCGCTTCAGCTTGGCAGAAAAGCCGAGTGCAGTTTCTCGGGCAAAAAGCTGAGTATGGATTATGATTACGTTGGAGAATTTGCCGTTAAGGACAGCGAAGGCATTAAGAAGACTATTATCGATGTGATGGAGAAGGCAATCGAAACCGTCAAGGTTCACGAACAGCCCACTATTCTCAACTAATCTTGATTAACAAAAAATTCACCGGCGGAGTTTTGCTTCGCCGGTGTTTTTGTTAAATTTACTTTTTGTCGATAACCACATCGGTTTTAGTCAAGCTGTTTTCGAGTTTTCGCATTGCCTTGAACTCAAAAAGCGCCATCAAAAGCGCAACTACTGCGGAAATCAAATCCGCGACAGGTCCCGTGTACAAAATCCCGTCAATCCCGAAGAACAGCGGGAGCACAATCAACAGCGGTAAAAAGAAAATTATCTGCCTTGTAAGCGATAGAAAAATGCCTTTAATCGGCTTTCCGATTGAGGTGAAGAAGGTTGCGGTCACGGGCTGAATGCAGACAAGCGGTACCAACAGCAGGAAAATCCGGAAAAATCTCTCGCCGAATTCAAAGTAGATTTCGGGTTCATCGCTCCCGAAAAGCGCAAGAATTTCACGCGGGAAAAGCTGGTACGCAACGAACGACGCAACCGAAATTGCCGCGGCAATCGTCAGCGCGAGCGTGTACGCTTTACGAACTCTGCCGTATTTCCGCGCGCCGTAGTTGTAGCTCTCAATCGGCTGTGAGCCTTGCCCCAAGCCGATTACCACGGAGAAAATCACTTGGTTCACCTTCATCACTATTCCCGCGCACGCGAGGGGGATTGCGTCACCGTAAGGCGAGAGCGCGCCGTAATCCTTCAGCGAGTTGTTGAGGACAATCTGCACAATCATCATCGCGATTTGGTTGAAAAACGAAGCCATTCCGATTGAAGCAATCCGCAAGGTTACGCGAAGATTTATCCTGAAGTGGTTCAGGGAGAGCTTTACCGTTTTAAACCGGAAAAGATATGCGACAACAATAATTGTTGAAACGATTTGCCCGATAATTGTCGCGAACGCCGCGCCTTTCATACCCCAGTCCAGTCCGAGCACGAAAATCGCGTCCAAAATCGTGTTGATGACAGCGCCGATGAGGTTGCAGAACATCGTCATTCGCGGGCTTCCGTCGGCACGGATTAAGTGCCCGCCGCCGGTTGAAACAATGAGGAACGGGAAACCGAACGCCGAGATTTGCACATAATCCTGTGCGTATGGGAGAACATCGTTTGGTGCGCCGAACAGCCTCAAAAGCGGCGTGAGGAAGATGAGCGTTATCGCCGCCAAAATCACCCCGCACACCGTGAGCATTGTGACGGAGTTGCCGATGAAAAGAGGCGCTTTTTCGGTTTCGCCCTTGCCCATCGCGAGGTTAAAGCAGGACGCGCCGCCTATTCCAAAGAGCAACGCCAGCGCAATGCACGATGTTGAGAATGGGAACGCAACGTTTGTCGCGGAGTTGCCCAAAAGTCCGACCGCTTGCCCGATGAAAAGCTGGTCAATAATGTTGTAGAGCGCGCCGACAAGCATCGCGATTATGCTCGGCACAGCGAATTTCACCATCAATTTCCCGACCGGCTCACACCCGAGCGGGTCACACCCAACCGGCTTACACTCGACCGGGTTGTCTTTTACATTTTCTGACATTTGTTTATCCTTTTCGGTAGTTAATACGGGGTTGCCCTCGCCGCAGGCTGTCGATAAACCACCATCTGCGTTGTCAGCCGCACATCGGTTTCCTAGCATCCGGCGGCTTCTCGACAGCCTGTTTGTTTTGTGTTTTTCGACAAGTTAAAGCGGGGTTGCCCCCGCCGTTTATCACTTGTTTTAACCAAGAACATTTTTCAGATAATCGGTTAATCCACCGTTTTTCATCAGCGTTCTCACGATATCAATATAGCTGAACACGGGCACTGCGCCATCGCGAATAAGCGCGGCTGTTCCCGCGAAACGCGCGTCCAGAATGTTGTGCGGGGGAACGGCAAAAACCTCTCGTCCTTGTTCAAGCGCGTGTTGCACGGTCAAAAGACAGCCGCTGTTTTCACCCGCTTCAAGAACTAGCGTTCCCAGCGAAAGTCCCGAAATAATTCGATTTCGATGCTGAAAATAGCCGCTGGAGGGCTTGGTAAAAGGGAGAAGCTCGCTTATAACCGCGCCGCCCTGCTCGACCATTTTTCGTTTCAAAGCGCCGTTACCTTTGGGGTAATCCACCAAAATTCCGCACCCGCAAACGCCGATTGTCCGTCCGCCCGCGTCAAGACAAGCCTTGTGCGCGGCAGAGTCCAACCCGACCGCAAGCCCGCTTGTTATCACGGCACCGAGCTTGGTAAGGGAAGAAACAAGCGATTTTGTCACCGAAAATCCGTAATCCGAAGCAAATCGCGTCCCGACAACCGAAAGCGTGAACACATCGTCCAGCCCGCTGATATCTCCCGCGCAAAACAGCACGATAGGCGGATTTTCGATGTTCCTGAGCAACTTTGGGTATCTTTCATCGTCAAGCGTGATGATATCGATATTTTGTTCCTCGCAAGCCGCCAGCACGTTTTGCACCGCGCCGCTTCTGATTTCAGCGGCTCTGCGTTGTTCGTCTTCGGAAAGAAAAGGAATTTCACCGTCGCGGACAGCTTGTGCGGCAACTTTTGCGTTGTAATCGTACTGCGATAAAATCAGCGTGGTTTTCGGGTTGTGCGGTGTCATAACCATCAGTAACCACAACCATATTTCAACGGAGCTTGCGGCGGTTTCGGACAAAATAATTCCTCCCAAACGGGTATTTTAGCGGTTCATTTCGGTTTGAGGACCGGTGGAGTTGTGCTCATCGATAATGCGCTTGATTTCCTTGAGGTCGGACGAAGGCAGGTCGCCGACAATCGTGTTCTTGACGGAACCTGTCGCGTTGCCGTATTTCAGCGCGGTTTCGCAGGAAAGGTCGCTTGAAAGCAGTCCCGCGAGCACTCCCGAAATATACGCGTCACCGCTTCCGATACGGTCAACAACCTCGATATTGCGGTACGGTTCTTCCTCGTAGAACTTGTTTTCCTTGGAATTGTAGATAACCGAGCCGAATGTGTGGATTTTCGGGCTGTGGACAACTCTCTGCGTTGCACACATAATTGAGATGGGATATTCACTGCAGAAGCTCTTCATAATCTCGTACACATCGCCGGTTTTTCCGAAGGTAAGGCGGGCGGTGTCCTCGGAGCAGAAGAAAATGTCGATATACGGCAAAATCTGTTCGATGCACTTTCTCGCTTCCTCGCCGCTCCAGAGGTTGAGGCGGAAGTTAACGTCAAACGAAATCAACGCGCCGTTTGCCTTGAAACGCTTAATCATCTCAATAGCGGCATCGCGCGTTTTCTGACCGAGCGCGAGGGTAATTCCGGTTGTGTGGAAGCAACGCGCGGATTTGAACATCTCATTGTCATAATCATCGAGATTGATGCTGTTAACCGAGGTGTTCTGTCTGTCGTAAACGATGCCGGGCTTGCGAGGGTGAGCGCCGTATTCGTAGAAATAGATGCCAAGACGCGAGTTTTTGCTGTCATCGTAGGTTATGTAGTCATCGCTGACGCCGCCGAAACGAATGCGGTTCTTGACGTACTTGCCGACATCGTTTGCGGGGAGCTTTGTGATGATACCCGTGCGCAGACCGAGAAGCGCCGCTCCCGATACAACGTTCAGCTCAGCGCCGCCGACCTGTTTGTTGAAGGTATCGCAGTTTACAATTCTCTCGTTGTTGGGGGGAGAAAGCCTGAGCAAAAGTTCTCCGAATGCCAGCAAATCAAATGATTTTCCCATTTTTTTACTCCTTTAAATCGCTTGAAATTTTTTAAATTTGGAAATATTATAACACATTCCAACAAAAAAATCAAGGGGATTATCGCGGATTTGTTTGAAATATCGCGAAAAATTTTGATTAAACGGTGATAAGGTCGCGGATATGTTCGAGGGTTTTCTCGCCGATACCCGAAACCTTTACAAGTTCATCAATGTTCTTGAAACCGCCGTTTTCGTTGCGGTATTTGATGATTGCGGCGGCTTTTGACTCGCCGATGCCGGCAAGCTTCACAAGCTCGCTTGCGGGAGCTGTGTTTATGTTGATTTTATCGGCAACCTGCGGCTCAGGTGCGCTTGAAATTTCGTTGCTCTCGCTGATTTCGGGCAACGCGGAACTGCTTTCGGGTGTTCCCGTGCTCTCGGTTGGTTCAACGGGAACAACTCTGTCGATTGCCGAATTTTCCGATGAGGTGCTCGCCGATGAATTGCCCGCCGTTGATGAATTAACCGAGGAATTGCTTTCCGAGAAAACTCCCGATGAAACTTCTTCGAGCACCACGGCTTGCTTGACCTCGGGGAACGCGTTTCTGATGAACACCATCACAATCAGCGCGCCCAAAACCACGCGGATTGCCGTTTTGATGAAAAACGCGGCTTTGTCGGATTTTTCGTTCATTTTGCGCCCCCTTCCAAATTATTACTTTTATTTTACCACAATTTTCCTCAAATGTCAATTTATTTCCCGAATTGCTGACAAAAACTTTTCCGTATTGACAAAATTTGCCCGAGGGTGTATAATATAATTTATATAAAGAAAAGGGACTGATGAAATGAAAGAGAAAAAGACAAATTCCGCCGATGCCGAGCGCTATATGACTGGCTTTCGGGACGGGCTCCCGATTGCGCTGGGGTATTTGTCGGTGTCGTTCACGTTTGGGATAACCGCTGTAAGTATGGGCTTGCCGCCGCTTGCCGCGGTGCTGATTTCGATGACGAACCTGACCTCCGCGGGACAGCTTGCCGGAGTTACCATAATTGCCGCGGGCGGCGGTTATCTTGAAATGGCAATGGCTCAGCTTATCATAAATCTGCGTTACGCGCTGATGAGCCTGTCGTTGTCGCAAAAGCTGAACGGGCGCTACAACCTGCTCCACCGAATAATCTCCTCGTTTGGGATAACCGATGAAATTTTCGCGGTTGCCTCGGGAAAAAGCGGCGAGCTCGACAAAAAATATATGTACGGTCTGATTACGCTTCCGTATATATTTTGGGCGGCGGGAACGGCGGCGGGCGCGTTTTTGGGGGAAATTTTGCCCGAGGGTGTGAAATCCGCGCTGGGAATTGCCATCTACGGAATGTTCATCGCAATCGTTATCCCGCCTTCAAAAAAGAGCAGGGGAGTGCTTTTCACGGCGGTTCTGGCGGCGGTGTTGAGTTGCGTGATTTATTATGTACCGCTGTTTGACGGCATTTCATCGGGAATTTCCGTGATAATCTGCACGGTTATCGCGGCGGCACTCGGCGCACTTTTGTTCCCGAGAAAACATGAGGAGGCTGAACAATGAAAGACGCCTCGTATCTTTACTTGAGCATCGCGGTAATGGCGCTGGTGACCTATCTTATCCGAATGATACCGCTTGCCGCGTTTCGAAAGAAAATCAAGTCGCGGTTTTTGCTGGACTTTTTGTACTATGTACCCTACGCGGTTTTGAGCGCGATGACAATTCCCGCCGTTTTTTACAGCGGAAACTACATAATAAGCGCCGCCGCGGGAGTTTTGGTTGCGTGCGTTCTCGCGTTTTTCGAGCGCGGTCTGCTCACGGTTGCGGTGTGCGCCTGCGCGGGTGTTTTCCTTACGGAGCTTGTGATGCAGCTTGCGGGGATTGTTTGATAATCGCGCGAAAGCAAAGCCGCATTACAAAGCGAAATTTACGGAGCTGATAATATGGATATTTTGTTCAAAAATGACGATTTTATTTTTTCATACAGAGTTGGCGGAATACTTGTTCGGAACGGTAAGATTTTACTTCAGCGACCTAAAAATGACGATTATTCAATCATAGGCGGTCATATCGCAAGTATGGAAACAAGCGAGGAAACTCTGAAACGAGAATTCGCCGAAGAACTCCACGCCAAAATTGCTGTCGATAATTTGATAGCGGTGGGCGAGATATTTTTCCCTTGGAAAGGCAAGCCTTGTCATCAGTTGTGCTTGTATTATTACGTTCATCTGCTTGATAACAGCATTCCGCTTGACGGTGTTTTTCACGGTTATGATGACCTTGATAATGAAAGGATAAACTTGGATTTTTGCTGGGTATCTTTGGAGGATTTGAAGAACGGCACAAAGGTCTATCCTTTGGAATTAGTTCCTCATATCATTGAGCCAGAGAACGGAATTTTTCACTTCGTTTCAAAGCAGATTTAAACGAAAAACGCTCCTCAAAAACGGGGAGCGTTCTTGTTATCAGGAATTGCTTACCTCAATAAACTTTTGAAGCGTTTCGAGAGCCTTGCCCGAGTCGATAATTTCAGCCGCGAGCTTCACGCCGTCCTTCATCGTTTCGGCTTTTCCGCCGATAAACAGCGCCGCGCCCGCGTTCATCAAAACCGCGTTTCTCTTGTGACCTTTTTCACCTTTGAGAATATTGCGGGTGATTTCAGCGTTTTCCTCGGGTGAACCGCCCACAAGGTCGCTCTTTTGGCAACGCTCAAAGCCGAAATTCTCGGGAGTTATCGTGTAGGTCTTGAACCAGCCGTCCTTGAACTCGCAGACCGCAGTCGGTGCGGAGAGCGAAATCTCGTCCAGCTTGTCGCGCCCGTAGACAACCATTCCGCGCTTTACACCGAGGTTTATCAGAACCTGTGCCAGCGGTTCAACAAGGTACTCGTCATAAACTCCGAGCAGCTGCATTTTCGGGCTTGCGGGATTTGTGAGCGGGCCAAGAATGTTGAAAACCGTCCTGAAGCCAAGTTCCTTGCGGATTGGTCCAACGTATTTCATCGAGGTGTGGTACTTCTGCGCGAAGAAAAAGCACATTCCAACCTTTTCCAGCAGTTCAACGCACTTTTCGGGGTCCTGCTGAATGTTTACTCCGAGAGCTTCCAAGCAGTCTGCGGTGCCGCATTTCGAGGATGCAGCGCGGTTTCCGTGCTTGGCAACCTTCATTCCGCCCGCCGCCGCAACCAGCGCCGAGGTTGTTGAAATATTGAAGCTATGCGCGTTGTCGCCGCCCGTGCCGACGATTTCAAAAACGTCATCTCCCGCGTCAACCTTTGTCGCGTGGTCACGCATTGCCGCCGCGCAGCCCGCGATTTCATCGATAGTTTCGGCTTTCGCGCTTTTTGTTGACAGCGAAGCGAGGAAAGCGGCGTTCTGCGTGGGTGAGGACTCGCCGCTCATAATCTCGTTCATCACCGCATACGCTTCGTCATAGGTCAAGTCCTGCTTGTTTACAACCTTTTCGATTGCTTCTTTAATCATAGTTTTTCTCCTTCTTTTGTATAAATCCCAAAGCCCGTTCGCTTGAGCAAACGGGCTTTTGTTTATCAGAGCAATTTTCTGTAAAGCTCTGCGATTTCCTCAACCGAGGTATCTCTCGGGTTTCCGGGACGGCAAGCGTCTGCGAAAGCCGATTCCGAGAGGAATTGAACGTCCTCGGGCTTTACGATATCGCGGAGATTGTCGGGAATTCCAACGTCCTTTGCAAGCTGTTTTACAGCGTCAACAGCCGCCTTTCTGTATTCCTCCTGCGACATATTTTCCGTACCCTTTACGCCCATTGCCTTTGCGATATCGCGGTATTTTTCACCGGTAACGGGTGCGTTGTACTCCATAACTGTCGGAAGAATAATAGCGTTTGCGATGCCGTGAGGCGTGTCGTAGAGCGCACCGAGCGGGTGTGCCATCGAGTGAACGATACCCAAACCAACGTTTGAGAAGCCCATTCCCGCAACGTACTGTCCGAGAGCCATACCCTCGCGACCGTCTGCGGTGTTCTCAACAGCTCCGCGAAGCGAACGTGCGATAATCTCGATTGCCTTGAGGTGGAACATATCGGACAGCTCCCACGCGCCCTTTGTGATGTAGCCCTCGATTGCGTGAGTGAGCGCGTCCATACCGGTTGCCGCGGTGAGGCTCTTGGGCATTGTGCTCATCATATCGGGGTCAACAACGGCAACAATCGGGATATCGTGCGGGTCAACGCACACCATTTTTCTGTTCTTCTCAACGTCCGTGATAACGTAGTTTATCGTAACTTCAGCGGCAGTGCCTGCGGTTGTGGGAACAGCGATAATCGGCACGGACGCTTTTTTCGTCGGAGCAACACCCTCAAGGCTTCTTACATCGGCGAACTCGGGGTTGTTGATGATAATTCCGATGCCCTTTGCGGTATCCATCGAAGAACCGCCGCCGACTGCGATTATGTAATCAGCGCCTGCGTTCTTGAACTCCTCGACACCGTGCTGAACGTTTTCAATAGTGGGGTTCGGCTTGATGTCGCTGTAAAGCTCGTAAGCAAGCCCTGCGCCGTCAAGAACATCGGTAACCTTCTTGGTTACACCAAACTTGATAAGGTCGGGGTCGGAGCAAATCAGCGCCTTTTTGAAGCCGCGGTTTTTAGCCTCATCGGCAACAGCCGCAAGCGCTCCTTTTCCGTGATAAGAGGTTTCGTTGAGAATAAATCTGTTCATAGCAATACTTCCTTTCGGTTTTATTTATTTATTTATTTTTGCAAGTAAATCATTTACGTCGTTGAGCATCTCGTTGAGATGGTTGATGTTCTCGGCGTTCTTTTCGATGTTAGAATACATCGCCTTTATCTGGCTGTTGATTTCGGTCATCGATTTCTTGATTGCAAGGAGCATATCGCTGATTTCGTTTGCATTTTTGGTGTTTTTGTTGGCAAGCGAGCGAACCTCGGTTGCAATTACGTTAAAGCCAACGCCCGCCGCGCCCGCTCTCTTCGCCTCGATTGAAGCGTTGAAGCCGAGCAGGGTGAGGTTTGTGGACGCGCTTTCGATTGCCTTAACAATGCCGTCGGTGTTGACAACAGCCTTTTCCGATGCTGCAACAGCGGTTTTAATCTTATCAAAATTCTCGGAGAGTGCCTTGACCGCCTCGGCAGTTGACTCCATTTCGCTATGAATTTTGGAGAATTCAGAGTTTACGTTTACGAGAACCTCCTCGTCTGTGGCACTCTTCTCCTGAACAAGCAGTTTCTGATAACCCGCTTCGGACAGCGCGTTTGCCATCTGATAAAGCAGATGTGCCGCCGACTCGATTTGCGCTTTCGGAACAACCTTGACCTTGCGCAGAGCCTCTATGTACTTGTCGGGGTCGATGTTGAGTTCAACGGCGATTTTGCGGAATTTCTCCTCATCGGGCTCCTCGGGAAGAACCTGTCCGCCTACAAGCGTTCCTATGTGCTTGCCGTTGAGCATAATCGGCGCGGCAAAGTCCATCAGACCGCCATGGCAGTAATAAACCGCGGGACGTCCCGTCTTGGAAGCCTGTTCGCCGCCGTGCAGGTCGCACTGATTGCAACGCTCGCAACCGACGCGCGATTTTCTGGTCAAATTCATGCAGAAATCCGTGAAGTTACTTCCGTTGGTAACCGCACCCGTGTCGTCCGTGGCAAGAGCCGCCATTCCCGTTGCATCGGAAAACGCATCCTGAAGCGACTGAAGGGTGTGTCTGTCGATAACGTCAAGCAGTTTAATGTTGTTCATATCCATAGCTGTAATTCTCCTTATAGGTGATATACTTCAATTACAATTATACAATTTTAAACATTTTTTGTCAACGCTTTTTTTAAATATTTGTGCAAAATTAACATTTATTTATTAACATAATATGCAATTTTATTCCTAGTAAATTACAGGATTATGTTCCCGATAAGCAAGATTTGCACGCATTTTTCTTGACAAAATCGCGGAATTTCGTTATAATAAAGGTAAAGCAAGCTACTGTAAAATAATGGAAGCGAGGAGAAATTATGCGGGAAATCAAGACAGGGCGCGTTTATCGGCATTTCAAGGGTGATTTTTATTTGGTAGAAGCCGTAGCGTTTGACTCGGAAACCGGCGAAGAGGTTGTTGTTTACCGCAAGCTGTACGAGGACGGCGCGTTGTGGGTGCGACCGCTCAAGATGTTTCTCGAAGAGGTTGATCGGGAGAAATATCCCGATGCCCGGCAGAAATATCGGTTTGAATTGCAGGAAATTGAGAGTAAAGCGAGGCGCTGAAATGGTTAAGGATATTGTTCGGGACACGTTTTTTCTGCAGATAAAGTCTGAGCCGGCAACAAAAGCCGATTTGCCGACCGCGCGCGACCTTTTGGACACGCTTGCCGCGCACAAGGACGGTTGCGTGGGAATGGCGGCGAATATGATTGGCGTTGCAAAGCAGATTATCGCGTTTGATGACGGCGGGAAATACTCGGTTATGTTTAACCCCGAAATAGTCAAGTTTTCGGGTGCTTACGAAGCGGAGGAGGGTTGCCTGTCGCTTGCGGGAACGCGCAAAACCAAGCGTTTCAAGAGCATCAAGGTTCGCTTTTTCAACGAGGATTTTCTCCCGCGCATCAAGACCTTCACCGGTTTTACCGCGCAGATTATCCAGCACGAAATCGACCATTGCCACGGTATTCTCATTTGATTTGAAATAACTCACAAAGCGGGAATTATATTTCTAGTTTTTACATTTTCACCCAATTTTCATAATTTTCTTGTCGAGAATTGGTTGACAATTGTCGAAAAAACCGATATAATGAAACGTGTATGTGTAAGCAACATTCTAAAAGGAGTATTTCTATGAAAAAAGCGCTTGGACTTGACAAAAAAATCATAATCTGCGTAAGCGTTCTCACGGCGGTTATGCTGATTATTTCGTCAACGGTAAGCTATATCATCAGCAACAATATGGTGTCCTCGGAGAGTCAGTCGAAGGTTATCAACGAGCTGAAGCACCAAGCCTCCGTGCTTGACGGCTGGCTGGACAAGCAGGAAGCAATTGTTTCGGACGTAGCAACGTTTTCCGCATCGTTTGCTCCAACTCCCGAGCAACTCCAGCAAATGCTTGCCTCGGCTTGCACAAGCTCCGGCGGGACAGTGTACAGCGCGTATCTCGCCTATCCCGTCAACATCACGATTTTCAACACTGATATTGAGCTTCCGCCCGAGTTTATTGTTATGGAGCGCGGCTGGTACAAGGACGCTGAGGCGGCTCACGGAAAGCCGATTTGCACCTCGCCGTACATCGATTTCAACACGGGAAGTATGATTATCACGGTTGCAACGGCGGGTTATTCCGATGACGGCAAGCTGTTTGCAATAGCGGGCGGCGATGTTTATATCGACCAACTGATTAACGCGGTGAGCGATATCAAAATCTCCGAGAATGCTTATCCGTTCCTGATTGACGCGGACGGAAACGTTCTCGTTCATCAAAATCAGGATTATCTCCCGAAAATTGTTGATAAAGAATCCGTTTTCACCAACGTTTCCGATATCCCCGCTTACAAGGACAGAGTTGAGAGCGGGACAATTACCGTCAAAAACGATTATGACGGCGTTAAGCGTGCAATCAGTACCGTTCAGCTCGCAAACGGCTGGACGCTCGGATATGCTATCGATTACGCAACCTATACCGGTGGTATTACCACGCTGATGATTATGCAGATTGTGGTAATGGTTGCGGCGATTTTGCTGGTTGTGGGACTTTGCGCGATTGTTGTAAAACGTTGTATGAAGCCAATCGACAGCCTTAACGTTGCCGCCGAGAATATGGGCAAGGGCAACCTCAGCTACGAGCTGACCTACCACGGCAACGACAGCGTTGGTAAGCTCAGCGAAAATCTTGCCGAAACCAACAAGGCGCTCAAGAGCTACGTTGACGATATCTCCGCCAACCTTTCGAGAATGAAGGACGGCGATTTCAACGTGAAATTCGGCGCGGATTATGTCGGAGATTTCGCGCCTATCAAGGACTCAATCGACCAGATTTCCAAGTCAATCGGCTCGGTTATCGATGGGATAAGCACCGCTTCCGAGAAGGTTAACCTCAGCGCTGGCAATGTTTCCGCGTCTGCGGCAAATCTTGCGGCGGGTTCAAAGGAGCAGACCGAAACGGTTGCCGAGATGAGCGGGATTGCCGACAAGTTTATGGCGCTCACCAAGGAAAACGGCGACAGCGCCGAGAAAGCGCTTTTCTTCTCAAATCAGACCGGAGAAGCGGTTGCCGCGAGCAACGAAAGTATGAAGGAATTGCTCGAGTCTATGGAGCAAATCACCGAGATGTCCGTGCAGATTGAGAAGATTATCAAGACCATCGATGACATCGCGTTCCAGACGAACATTCTCGCGCTCAACGCGTCAATCGAAGCGGCAAGAGCGGGCGCGGCAGGCAAGGGCTTCGCGGTTGTTGCGGATGAGGTGAGAAACCTCGCGTCCAAGTCCGCCGAGGCGGTTCAGGGAACGACCGAGCTTATCACAAGCACTGCCGAGGCTATCGAAAAAGGTTCGACAATCGCAAACGAAACTGCGGCTTCGCTGGAAGCGGTTACCGAGAAATCCAAAGAGGTTGACTTGCTTGTCGCTAGGATTTCCGAGGTCTGCGGTGAACAGACGCGCGATGTTGCCGCGATTAACGAGAAAATCGGCGTGATTTCATCGGTTGCTCAGAGGAACTCCGAAACCGCACAGGAAAGCGCATCGTCAAGCGACGAGCTGAATAGCCAAGCGAAAATTCTCGACGAGCTGCTCGAAAAATTCAAGTAAAAAGAACGCTCCTTGTCAATCGGCAAGGAGCGGTTTTTCGCTTGACAACGGGGAAATATGTAACGTGAAAAGGAGAGTGTGAGTATGAATTTTTGCTATGAATGTGGAACAAAGCTGGTTGCAAAGCACCTTGACGGCGAGGGGGAAATTCCGTTCTGCGAGCGGTGCGGGACGTTTCGGTTTCCGATTTTCAACACTGCGGTGAGTATGGAGGTTTTGAGTCCCGCGCGCGACAAAATCGTGCTGATAAAGCAGTACGGCAAGGACAAAAACATTCTTGTCGCGGGGTATGTCAACAAGGGCGAGAGCGCTGAGGAAACCGTTTCGCGCGAGGTTCGCGAGGAGCTTGGCGTTTCCGTTGGGCAAATCCGGTTCAACAAAAGCGCCTACTTCGAGCCGAGCAACACGCTTATGCTGAATTTCTCCTGCGTTGCCGAAACCGAGGAACTTCACATCAACGAAAAAGAGGTTGACAGCGCGGCTTGGTACACTCTCGATGAGATTGAAAAGGAGATTTTTCAGGGCAGTCTTGCACACAAGTTTTTGCTGGAATTTTTGCGGAAAAACAGTTGAATAGAAACTAAATTCCCGTGAGCAATCGCGGGATTTTTTCTGCCATAAATCAAAAAATCACCTCTTTGACAGGTTTGTCATAAGATGAAATAAGACTGCTTTGGCAGATTTTAAGTACAAGGAGAGATTTTTTTGATTGAATTAACAGAATATCCGAACTGCGAAAATGTTCGGGTTTTCGATATTGAAGCGATTTCGCTTCCCGTGGTCTACAACAAATTCGGCGACCACGACCCAAACGGAATGATTTACGTCCTAAAAAAGATTCCGAGCGTATTCGCCGAATGGCGGAGGAGCTGTTTAAACAGCCCGTGCCTCAACCCTATGAGTGGGTTCGCCCGCTGGTTATCCGCGCGAATGTCGGCGATACCATTCAGGTGAACTTTGAGAACAAGCTCAACCGTCCCGCGTCAATTTACGTTCAAGGGCTTTGCTATGACGTTTTGACCTCGGACGGCTCAAATGTCGTCTATAACCCCGACACCACGGCGCGCCGGTTTATCCGCTACGTTTGGCACGCGGACAAAGAGGGCGTTTTCCTGTTCTCGGATATTGGGGACACCCGCAGCAATGAAGAGGGAACAAATGTTCACGGGCTTTTCGGTGCAATTATCGTAGAAGCCGCGGGTTCAACTTGGTTTGACCCCGTGACCGGAAAACCGCTTGAGAGCGGCTTGTTTGCCGATATCTACAACCCCGCAAAACCCGCGTTTCGCGAGTACGCGGTGTTCTTCCACGACGAGCTTGAAATCAAGAACAAGGACGGCGAACAGCCGATTGACCCGCACACGGGGCTTCCCAACGGCACAACTGCGATAAGCTACCGTTCCGAGCCGATGAGAAACCGCCCGCCGCTTGACCCGCACGCCGACCACGCCGACACCGCCGAGGATATATCGATGAGCTCGTGGGCTTACGGCGACCCCGCGCCGCCTATTCTGAAAGCGTATGTCGGTGACCCGTCAAAAATTCGGCTGATACACGGCGGCGTGAAGGAAACGCACGTATTTCACCTGCACAATCACCAGTGGCGGCTTGAACCCGACGACCCAAAATCCACGATTATCGACTCGATTTCGATTAGCCCACAGGAGTGCTTCACGCTCGATATCCTGTACGGCGCGGGGAGCTTTAACGGAATGATGTACCCGCATTTCCATGAGGGAATGTGGACGCTCTGCGCGTTTTCGACCGCCTTCAGGACGGCAAGGATACCTATCCCGACGGCACGACAATCGAGCCGCTTCAGCCGTTCCGTGACCGCCCGCTCCCGCCGAGAAAGGACAAAATGCACCCGGGTTATCCGAACTTTGTCGCGGGTGAATTCGGCGAAGAGCCGCTTATACCGCCGCTTGGCGTTATCACCAAAGACGGTGAAATTGAACGAGAGCCGACTCCGCTCGAAGAAGCGAATTTTGTCGAAAATTTTACGGCGGGTGCGCTTTACACCGACACCTGCCCTCACTGCAAGGACGAAAACCTCGATGACTGCACCGACTGTCCCTGCTGTCCCGATGAAGATGTCAAGGTCTTTGAAATCGCGGCTGTTCAGGCGAAAATTTACTACAACAAATACGGCTGGAATGACCCGCAGGCGCGCTTCTTCGTGATGAAAGAGGAAATTGAAAAGGTTGGCTCGCTTGACGAGTATATCCGCCGCGTTGAGTGCGGGATAATTCGTCCCGAGCCGCTTGTAATACGCGTTAACGCGGGCGACTGCATCGAAATTCGCCTGACGAATTTCCTGCCGAAGTATATCGAGGGCAACGAGTTTCAGCTGAAAACGCTGACCGATATTGTTGTCTATCACATTCACCTCGTGAAGTTCGACACGATTGTATCGGACGTCGCGGCAAACGGCTGGAACAACCTCGCGGGTGCTCGGAAATGTGAAACGCTTATCGAGCGCTTTTTTGCAAACGAGGAGCTGAACACGGTTTTCTTCCACGACCACCTTTTCGCAAATGTTCACCAACAGCATGGGCTGTTCGGTGCGCTTATCGTTGAACCCGCGGGCGCGGTTTTCCTTGACCCAAAAAACGGCGAGGAGCTGAAGTACGGCACGAACGCGGTTATCAGAACCGCGGACGGCAAGTCCTTTCGCGAGTTTACGCTGTTTTTGCACGATTTCGCGCTGCTGTTCGACAAAGACGGAAACCCGCTCAATCCTCCCGAGCACCCGGGTTCGGTTGACGACCCCGGAGTTATGGGGATAAATTATCGCTGTGAACCGATGCGCGAGCGGCTGAAAATCAAGAACGACCCCGCGCATATTTTTAGCTCGTTTGAGTACGGCGACCCGTGTACGCCGATTTTGGAAACCTACCCCGGTGAGCCTATCAGAATACGTCTGCTGGACGGCGCGCACGAGGAACAGCACATCTTTAATATCGAGGGAATGCCGTGGCGAAAGGAGATAACCGACGCGAAATCGCCGCTTGTGCAGGCGCAGACGATAGGTATTTCCGAGGCTTTCAACCTGCACATCGACGAGCCGTATCCTGCGGGCGATTATCTGTATTATTCTGGCGGAATCGATGACCTCTGGCTCGGGCTTTGGGGGATAATCCGCGCGTATGCAACCCCGCAGTGCCACCTCTTGCCGCTTTGCGGATTTAAGCCGGTTTGCACGCCGCAAATGCCGCCGAAAGGCGCGGTTGTGCGGAAATTTGAGATTGCGGCAATTCAGAAGGATATCGAGTACAACCGCTACGGCGACCATGACCCCGAGGTCTTGATTTTTGTTCCGCTTGACCACGCGAAGGACGTTTTGCACGGCAAAAAAGAGCCTGTTCCGCTTATACTGCGGGCAAACGCGGGCAACTGGATTGAGGTTACGCTCTATAATATGTTCAACCCGAAAGTGCCGATAAAATACAACGATTACCCGTCCGTGCCGCTTGATTTCCCGCACAAACCGGGCAACCGCGTTTCGCTCAACCCTCAGTTCCTGAAATACAACCCCGTGACTTCCTCGGGAATAAACGTTGGCTACAATCCCGTCGAGCAGACTGTCGCTCCCGGTGAAAAATCAAGTACCTCTGGCACGCCGACAGGGAGTACGGAACGGCTTTGTTAGGCTCCTACGGCGACCTGCGAAATCACCGTTACCACGGGCTTTTCGGCGCAATTATCATCGAGCCTGTCGGCGCGAAATATTACAGCGGAGCGCGCCCGATGAAAGAAAACCACAACGAATGCGCGGTTATCACGGCACCCGGCGAGGAAACGTTCCGTGAGTTTGTCCTGTTCGCGCACAACGGAATACGGTTGCTCGACAAGAACGGCGACTTGATAAAGACAACCGAGCAGGATATGGAGGAAGGCGAGGGCGGTCACGGCGCGCCCGACCACGAGGATACAGGCGAAAAGGGCTACAACTACCGCTCGGAGCGCTTCTTCAACCGACTGAAACGCGTCCCGATAATCTCAAAGGTGTTCGACTCGAAAACGCACGGCGACCCCGCGACACCGCTTTTCTGCTCGTATGTGGGAGATCGCGTGAAAATCCGCTTGCAGATGCCCGCGGATAAGCCGAGAAATATCAGCTTTTTGGTTCACGGTCACCGCTGGAGTGCGCAACCCGATGACCCGCTGTCAAACGACATCTGCGTGCAGGGCGCGATGAGCGTCGGAAATGTGTTCAACATCGAGCCTGAGCGCACAAAATGTCGCGGCGATTATCTGTATCGCTCCGGCTCACTGCGCTGGGACGTGGAGTCGGGAATGTGGGGAATTATGCGCGTGATGAAGCGCAATATCCGCTGTCATTGCGAAACCGCTTGCCGCCGCGTTAAGAGCTGGTTTGACAAGAAAATTCACAAGGATTAACAGACAATTTTGCTAATCAACGTCCGCTGTTCGCTTGAGCAGCGGGCGTTTTTTGGCTGTACTTGCACGGTTTCGCGCACTTTCGCATATATTATATTTGATGGTAACAGTATTATTTTATGGAGGTTTTTATGAACAACAATTTTGTTGAAAAGTCACTTGAGCTGCATCTGTTTTTCGGGCGGATAATGAAGGAACATTCGCTGTTTCTGGAGGCGGGTTTTACGCCCGCAAATCCGAATTTTTCGGAGAAAGCCGAGCATTTCAAGTGCGAGTTTGAAAAGCTGTTATGTGACGCGGTTAAGATGTCAAACGGCATCGTGAGCCAATGTGTTTTGCGTTCGGGGGAACTTGTCACGGAGTTTACCGCGCTTGCCGAAAAGCAAACCGAGTGTTTCACGGGAATTAACATTGACAACGAAATCACGAATTTGGAAATGCGCCTGCGGAGCGGTTGCGGAAAGTGCAACGAAAAAACGGAATTTCGCGGTATGGTAAAGCAACTCAATCAGCGCGCACTAAAGCTGTTGGACGGACTGATTTCGTTCAAGGAAACAATTTTGCGAAACGTTTTGAACGGCGAGATGTTCACGATGAACTACCCGTTGCTCATCGAGCATATTATCCGCGAAGCGAAGCTGTACAGGGATTTTGTCGAGTGCTTGGAGCGGGAAGGCGCTTTGCCGGACAGCTCGATGAAGGAAACCGAGTGCTTCTGGAACCGTATTATGATGGAGCACGCGATGTTTATCAGAGGGTTGCTTGACCCGTGTGAAACGGAACTGTTCAACACGGCGGATAAGTTTGCCGATGAATATTGCGAGTTGTTGGAAAAATGCCGCATCGCCCAAGATTCTGCGATGAGAGCAAGCTCTCTTGAAGTAACCAAAAAATTCCGCGAGTTCAAGACAGCGGGTGTGCAGGGAATTGAGCAAAACAAAATTCGCTCGGTAATTCTGCCGCTTCTCGCAGACCACGTTTTACGCGAGGCAAATCATTATCTCAGGCTTTTGAAAAGCTGAGTGTTTTCACAAAAATTCAGCCCGAGTTTTCACATTCGGGCTGTTTTTATTTGACAATTCACACTGTTTTGTGCTATAATGATAAAGTGTTAAATTTTAAAAAAGCGAGGATAACAAATGAAAAGATTTTTGGCGATATTACTGCTTGCCGCGCTGATTGCGCTTGTTGGTTGCTCATCGGGACAAAAGGGCGGAAATTCGCAGAAAAGTGAGAATACGGTTACGTTCACGGACGCGTTGAACCGAGAGGTTACGATAGCGAAAAATCCCAAGCGAACCGCCGCGCTTATCGGGAGCTTTGCTGATGTCTGGCAGCTTTCGGGCGGCGATATTTGCGCAACCGTTGAGGACGCGTGGGACGATTTCGGTTTGGACTTGCCCGATGCCGTGAAACTCGGCGGCGCTCATTCACCGAGCTTTGAGGCGCTGTTGTCGGCAAGCCCCGATTTCGTTATTGCGAGCGCGTCCACGGCGGCAGATGTTGAGATGAAGGAACAGCTCGAAAATGCGGGAATTACGGTCGCGTATTTTGATGTAGACAACTTTGACGATTATCTGAAAATGCTCGATATCTGCACCGATATTACCGGCAGAAAAGACCTCTACAAGCGCAACGGGCTTGATGTCAAAGCGAAAATTGACGAGATAAAATCAGATTTTTCCGCGCAGAATTTGCCCGAAAACGAACGCACCGTGCTGATTCTCCGCGCGTCCTCCGGTTTTGTCAAGGCAAAGGGCAGCGAGGGCACGATTTTGGGTGAAATGCTTAGCGATTTGGGTTGTACAAATATTGCGGACAGCGAAAAAAGTCTGTTGGAAAATCTCAGCGTTGAGAGCGTAATCCGAAGCGAGCCTTACCGAATTTTTGTCGTGACAATGGGCAACGACACGGACGCGGCGCTTGAAAATCTCAAGCGAATGATTGAAGAAAATCCCGCGTGGGGACAACTCGGCGCGGTCAAGGAAAACCGTCTGCACGTTATGGAACGGCGGCTTTTCAACATCAAACCAAACGCAGAATGGGCGGTAGCTTATGAAAAACTCGCAAAAATCCTCTCGGGGAAAGACTAAAATTATATTTGCTGTCGGATTTGTTTTGCTTGCAGTTTCGGCGGTGCTCGGGATAACTCTCGGCAGTACACCGCTGTCATTTGAGGAAATAAAAACCGCGTTTATCGAGGGCTTCGATACAACAGCAGGCGGCAAAATTTTCCTGTATGTGCGGCTTCCGCGAACGCTTGCGGCAATTGTCTGCGGGGGAGCGCTTGCGGTTTCGGGAGCGGTTATACAGGGCGTTTTGGCGAACAAACTCGCTTCTCCGAGCATTATCGGCGTAAACTCGGGCGCGGGGCTTGCGGTTACGCTTTGCACGGCGCTGGGCGTTTACGGCGGTTGGAAGCAGTCCTTGTTTGCGTTTCTGGGAGCGTTTGCCGTGGTTATGCTGATAAGCGTGAGCGCGCGAAAATGGGGCGCTTCGCGCGGCACGGTAATCCTGATTGGCGTTGCCGCAAACAGTTTGCTCGGCGCGATTTCCGACGCAATTGTGACGTTTTTCCCTGAGGTCGGCGTGATGAGCAACGACTTCAAAATCGGCGAATTTTCTGCGGTTACATATGAAAAGCTGTTGCCCGCGGCAATTTTGATTATGGTGACAATAACGCTGTTAATCACGCTTACAAACGAGCTTGATGTGCTAACTTTCGGCGAGGACAACGCGAAAGGTCTTGGAATGAACACGGCGGTTATGCGCACAATTTTTCTGTTGCTTTCGGCAATGCTTGCGGGTTGCGCGGTGAGCTTGGCGGGGCTTGTTTCGTTTGTGGGACTTATCGTTCCTCACGCGGTTCGCAGAATTGCCGGAAGCAAGTCATCACGCCTGATACCGCTCTGTGCCTTGTTTGGCGGGGCATTTGTCTGCCTTTGCGACACTGCGGCAAGAACGTTTTTTGCACCATACGAAATCCCCGTCGGCATTATAATGTCGGTTTTCGGCGCACCGTTTTTCGTGTTCATTCTCATCAAAGGCAAGGGAGGACACAGCCGTGATTGACGTGAGAAATCTGGGTGTTGGATACGGGAAAACCTCGGTTTTATGCGATGTTTCGCTGTCGCTGGAAAAGGGCAAATTTGTTTCGATTATCGGGACAAACGGTACGGGGAAAAGCACGTTGTTAAAGGCAATTCTCGGAATGATTGAGATAAATTCGGGCGAAATTTTGGTTGACGGTGCAAAATCAGCCGAGCTATCGCGAGGGGAAATTGCACGGAAAATCGCGTATCTCGCGCAGGGCAAAAGCGTGCCCGATATGACGGTCGGGCAGATGGTTTTGCACGGGCGATTTCCGCACTTGAGCTATCCGCGCCGTTACAGCGAAAATGACCGCAAAATAGCCGCCGCGGCTCTTGAGCAAACGGGGCTTTCGGAGTACAAAGAAACGCCGCTTCCGTCGCTGTCGGGCGGAATGCGGCAAAACGCGTATATTGCGATGTCGCTCGCTCAGCAAACGGACTACGTTTTGTTGGACGAACCGACCTCGTACCTTGATATAACGCACCAAATTCGGTTGATGAAAACGCTTCGCGAGCTTTCTGACAGCGGCAAGGGCATAGCCGCGGTAATGCACGATTTACCGCTTGCGTTTGGTTTTTCGGACAAAATCGCCGTGCTTAACGAGGGGAAAATCGCGCTGTTTGATACTCCGGAAAACGTGTGCGAGAGCAAAATTATCGGCAAAATTTTCGGCGTTGAGCTGAAATACAATTCAACCGAAAAGTACTATTTTTACGATATGAAAGCAACTTTGTAAACGCGCGGTTTCACGCATTTTCTTTGTTTTCGGGAACAAGCCAGATTTCCTTTGCGATTTCAAGCAACTTTTTGTCGATTTTCCCAAACTGTGCTTCCTCGTCAAGAATGTTGAAGGCAACCGTAATCGGCTTTGCTTTTTTGTACGGGCGGTCATCGCTTGCGCAGGCGGTAAGCGATTTAAGCGCAGACTCCGCGCCGTCCAGAATACTTTGGAGTCAGCTCTCGTCGTTGTACGGACCTTGCGGGATTGTATCGATAATGGCGGTGTGCATTGCCGTGGAAAAAAGCGCGCATAAGCTGGTGAAAATCGGAATTTACCTTTTCGCGGCAATGGAGTGGGTGAGCAACGTCGGTTATACGATGTTTCCGCTCTCGGACGCGGGCACGCCGGACGGCTTCCAAAACGTAATGCACCTTGTGGTAACAGGCGCGGTTGTTGCGCTGTCGATAGCTTCGCTTGTGGTAATTTTTATCGGTACACGGAAAAACGAGCTGAAAACTCTCGGCAACCTTGCTCTTGCGGCAGTAATCCTGATGATGCTCGGAGCAATCGGCACGGGAGCTATGCCAAAGGAATATTTCGGCATACCCGAGCGGTTCAGCGTTTTCGCCGCCGCCGGTTTTAACGCAGTACTCGGCATTTGGCTGTTCCGCGGAAAGCTCGGAGAAAAGTTATAATTATCTTGACAAAGATTTGATTGTGTGATATAATTATCAATCGAAGCGGCACGCTTTTGTAAGCAATTTTGTTGTTGACTTTAATTTATGGAAAGGAATAATTAAAATGAAAATGAGCAAAAAAATCTTGTGTGCAATCGCCTCGGCAACAATGCTTTTGACCTTGAACGCGTGTACAAATCAGTCCAAACCCGAGCAGTCTTCATCAAGCTCTTCGGTTGCTGATGATTATGCTTTGCAGTCCAAAATCACCTCCGCAAATATTTTGGCATCAGATATTAAGACGCAGGCAACAGAATTTTTATTGAGTGCGTACAGCGATAAAAACACTCTCAAAGCAACAGAGAAGTTTGTTGTTGTGGGGTGCAGGGTTGACGATGGAAAGTGGACAGTTACCGTAAGCGACAACATTCAGTTCGGTGAAAAAGGCGACAAGTGGCGTTGGACGGGAGATGACAAGGAAACTTGCTTTGACAGCTTTATGGCAGATGTTATGGTTGATTTCAAACAGGGTTATGCTGAAATTTACATAATTGACGGGAAATTAAGCGGTGTTGCGACAGTGAACGGCGGCAGTTCCTCCGACATTCCCGAGGCGCTTCGCAACGAAAAAACATGGAGCGACAGCGGGGAAATCAACTGGCAGGGCGGAAAAGCCGGTGTCGGAGATAACGGGGTTATCATTGGCACTTCTCCGACGATTACTCATAAGGGCAACTAAAATAATAGGGGCGGAAAAATCTCCGCCCTTTTTTGCATAAAATTATTATGGCAGTCAAATTGAATAAACGTTGACAACACGCTGAAAAAGTGCTATAATACAAAAAATGACAATTTGTTTAGATAACGGTTTTACATAAAAGGAGAGAAATTATGTTTTGCAGGCAATGCGGAAGCGAGTTGCCCGAAGGCACGAGTGTTTGTCCGAACTGCGGAAGGGTGAACAGGGCAAAGCCGCCCGTAAACGAAATTCCTGTGCCAACCGCCGCAAAAGTAAGCAGGAATAAAAAGGCGTTGATTGTGGTAACGGTTGCGGCTGTTCTGGCAATTGTCGCGCTTGTTGTAGTGCTGATTATTTGCAATCAGCCGCGCATTTCACCGAACAATATCCGCCCCAATACAATCCCTCCGAGCACCTCTTATTCGGGTGATATCTCCAAAGGTGATTTGGTGAAGATTAAGCTTAACCTCAGCGTTGAACAAAATGATTTTTTCGCAAAGTACGGCGTTGATGTAATAATCAACGGCGTGACTGTAAAAACGATAAATCAAGGCGAAACGTTTACGAGGGAAATCGAGGTTGAAAAGGGGAGCTTTACGATAAAATTCGTGAAAAACCGTTCGTCATCGGACGAAACGTTCAACCTCCAGAGCGACGCGGTTGAACCCGCCGAGTACACGGAATACGTTGACCGTGACAGCACGATAACGCTGAAAATCAAGACGCACAAGTTGAGGATAGAGATAGTGTAATGCGAGAAATCCGAGGTAAAAATGTTTTGTGAATATTGCGGAAAACAGATTGATGACGATGCAAAATTCTGCGAGTTTTGCGGCAAAACAACCGATGAAACCGAACCCGCCGAGCTTCTGAAAATCAAATCGGAGCCGGTTGGCAGGGGACGGATTTTGTTTGTTTTGGAGATGCTGTTGAATGTGATTGTCGCGGCTTCACCGTTCATCAAAATGTTCGATATCACCGTCATAATGCGGTTTCAGTTCAGCTTTGTCGGTATGATTGACACGGTTAACACGGCGCTTGAGGCGGGAAGAAAGCTCGGTATAAACATAAAGTTTCCCAAAACGGGAAACTTTGGCTTTTGGATTACGGTAGTTTTGATAGGTGCCGCGGCGGCGATGGTTGTGGGATATGTTTTTCTGGTTTTGTCGATAATTTCGCTCGGTAAACGGCAGAAATTCTCGTCCTCACGGAAAAAATCCGCGGTATCGCTTTGGTGTTTTCTGGCATCGTTTGGGCTGGATTTTCTGGCGATTTTCCTGATAAATTCAAAGACCGAGGGCTTTGCTTTTTTCAGTTTTTCGCTTTTCGGGGTAAATGCACTGTTTTACATATTTGCGGCAGGCGCTGTTGCGGGAATAGTGCTCGCGTGGTGCTATAAAAGGCGGGCGAAGGCGTGAAGAATTATCGGCTTTCTTCGATTTCGGCAATTTTTTTAGTTTGCTGTACTGTTCCGAACGGGTGCTGAACGGGCGCGTAAATTGAGTACAGCTTTAGCGGCGTATTTCCGATATTGATGATATTGTGCCAAGTGCCTGCGGGTATAATAACCGCAAACCCACCGGTGATTTTTTGCCGGAAATTGAGCGCGTCCTTTCTTTTGCCCATTACAGCAAGCGCACAACCGTTTTCGATACGGATAAACTGATCGGTATGCGGGTGAATTTCCAGCCCGATATCCCCGCTGACAGGAATACTCATCACGGTGACTTGTAGCTGATTTCCCGTCCAAAGCGCGGTGCGATAAGTCTGATTTGCCTCGGTAATCCTCTCGATACTTGCGGCAAACGGCTCTCCGCCAAAATCCCTTATTTCCTGTTTCGGACAATGGTTTTCATACATAACAAACTCCTCCATATCAGTGTTTTTTACATAATATGAACCGGAGGTTATTCGTGTGAAAAAATTACGGGGCAGTCAGACTGTCCCGCCGTTTTTCGCATACTCAATCAATCCCGCAAGATTTTTCTTGTCAGTGAAATCAACAGGCTCGCTAAAAGCCGCAAGAAAACCCTTGTCCTCATCGGTTGGCTCTTTGATTTTCTCGAGGTGCTTTTTAATCATCGACATCATCAGCCTGTCCGCGCCTTTGAGTTGGCTGAAATCAAACCCGCCGCGCAGGAAAAAGTGACCGATTGATTTTTGCTGTTCGGGAGTGAGCTGTTTGTTCCAAAACGGAACGGTGTCCTTTTCCTCATCAAGCATTGCTCCAACCGCAAACAAAATCAGCTTTTTCCCAGACAGCTTGCCGAGATTTTTTGTAATCAGCTTCCCGCCGTTCATCGAACCTGCGTAAATTCCGCCGCCGCAGATTATCGTATCATAATTCAAAATATCGGACAAAGCGGCATTTTCTTTTATATCGCAACCAAGCTCCTCGGTAATCCACTCGGCGTATTTTTTCGTGTAACCGGTTTTTGACTTGTAGACAACGATTGTTTTCATTCCAATTCCTCCAAATCAAACCTTGTGTTCATCGGCAAAATACCGAAAATGTTCCTCAATGCGCTCCATAATTTCAAGCTCGCGCTCGGGCTCGCGGTCGTACAGCTGAATGAGAATTGACACGGGCAGAGCAAACTGCATCGCAAGCATTTCGGGGTTTCCCGCGCGCATTGTGCCGTTATCAATCATCAGTCGAAAAAGCTCCCGATAAACGCCAAGCACGCTGTCGATGTTGTATTTTGTGGTGAGCAATCCTATGCGGTGACTGCGGAACTGCTCCATTGTGAGCATTCTGCGGACTTTTCTTATCATCGTGTCGTGGAGCGTGAACTCAATTCGTTTCAGCGACAACTCAACCAGCTCGTCCATCGAAGCGGGCGTTTTTCCGGGATTTTGCGCCGTGCCGAAATTCTGCTGATAATAGCTCTCCGCCTTTTCGATAAGCGCGTCGAGGATATCCTCCTTGCCCTTGAAATGCTTGTAGAGCGATGGACCTTTTATCCCCGCGTTCTCCGCGATAAGGTCAACTCCCACGCCATCGTAGCCCTTCTCCGAGAACAACGTAAGCGCGGACTCCAAAATTCTGTCTTTTGTCGGCATTTTTTCCATTTTATTACTCCTTGCAAAGCTAACGCTCGTTAAGTTAATTATAGCCGAATTATTCCATATTGTCAAGATATAAATCGAAAAAAGTTCCACGGTTTAATATTTGAGATAATTTTTATTGACAAAAGTGAAATATTGTGCTATAATAAAAGAAAACGTTCGTTAGCTTATTCGGTTGAGATAAACAAGATATTGCCGATTGAGGAGGAAAAATGTACACGGAAGAATACGGAAAAGGGAACGATAAGATAATAGTAATGCTTCACGGCGCGAATTTTGTACACTCGTTTTCCAAGCAGTATGTTTTGGGTGAAAAATATCACTTGATTATTCCGCACCTTATGGGCTACGGCAGGGAAACCGCCAAGACTTTTGACGCGGAAAAACAGGTTTCGGAGCTTGCTGAATTTATCGCCGCGCTTGATAAAAAGGTGTTGCTTGTGGGATTTTCGCTGGGCGCGCAGATTGCGTACAAGCTGGTTTCCGAGCATCAAGAGCTGTTCTGCGGCGCGGTTATCATAAGCCCGTGGCTTGACAAGAACGAGAAAATGCTTGCCGCGGTTTTGGCGCAGAATGAAAAGCAGTTCAAGCTGTTCAAGAAGAAGTGGCTTTGTAGCCTTGTCGGTAAGATGAACGGGCTTTCCAAGCCGCAGAGAAAAGAGTTTGTCGAGCAGATGCAAAAGGTGACGATTGAAACGATGAGAAACGCCGTTGACAACGGCATAACTCTCGAGTCGGTCAGGGGCTTTGAAAATGTGCAAATTCCCGTGTACGCGCTTGCCGGTGCAAAGGAGCAGGCTGAGGTTACGGGAAGCGTTCGGGCAATGTCCGAGAAAAACCCGAACTGCAAGTATGAAATCTGGGAAAAAGCCACGCACAATATCCCGCCGCTGTTTTCGGAGCGCTTGAACGGGTTGATTGAGAAAATGGCTGAATGAACGGGAGAAAAAATGATTGTTTTGATAACGGGCGCATCGCACACGGGAAAAACGGCGCTTGCACAAAAATTGCTTGAAAAGTATAAGTTTCCGTATTTGTTGATTGACCACCTCAAAATGGGGTTAATCCGAAGCGGCAACACCGAGCTTACTCCCCTTAGCGATAACGATGACCTAACTGAATATTTGTGGAAAATCGTCCGCGAGATGATAAAAACCGCCGTTGAGAATCGGCAAAAACTTATCGTTGAGGGCTGTTATATCCCATTTGATTGGCAAAAGGATTTTACGCGCGAGTATTTGGAGAGTATCAGATACATTTGTCTTGTGATGAGCGAGAATTACATAAGAAACCATTTTGCCGATATCAAGGGATATGCAAATGTTATCGAAAACCGTCTGGACGATGACTGCACGTTGCAAAGCGTGCTGGAGGATAACGCGAGGGTTTTGGCGCTTGCTCAAAAGCACGGGCAAAATTATGTGCTGATTGACGATGAGTACAGGGTTGATGTTGATTTATAGGAGATAAAAATGGACAACAGAGAAAGCATTAAAAAAACCAAAGCGGGCTTTGAGGAGAGCTTTCGTTTGGACGAATTTTACAACAAACAAACGCGCGATGAAAAGCACCTCGAGCAAATCCTGAACAGCGTTCCCGTGGAGCAGGGAATGAAATTCTTGATTTGGGAACAGGCTCGGGATATCTCGCGTTTCCGCTTGCCGAAAAATACCGCGAGTCAGAAGTTGTCGGCTTGGATATCGTGGAAAAAGCGCTCGAGGAAAACCGCAAAAAAGCCGACCGGAGCGGGCTTTGCAATCTGAAATTTGTGTGTTATGACGGAATTGATTTTCCGTTTTGCGACAACACTTTTGACATCGTTATCACAAGATACGCGCTTCACCATTTCCCGACAATCAATCATACCTTCGCGGAAATCAGCCGAGTTCTTGCGAAAAACGGGCTGTTTTTCCTGTCCGACCCCGCGCCGAATGACGATGATACAGACCGTTTTGTCGATGAATATATGCAGATGAAAAAGGACGGTCACATCAAGTTCTACACCAAAACCGAGTGGACGGAAATCGGAAAATCGGCGAATTTGAACTGTATCAATGGATTTGAAACAACTATCCGTTTCCCGAGAAAAAAGAGCACGGCAATCGGCTTTGACGATATCATCAAACGGCACGATGAAAAGGTGATAAAAGGGTACGGCGTGGAGGTTGTTGAAGATGAGATTTGGATTACCGAAAAGGTAAACAATCTTTTGTTCAGGAATGAAAAGTAGTTAAAAAGCGGTTGGCAGGCGAACTGTCAACCGCAGTTTTTATTGATTTTGCTTGTGGACAATCATTTTGCCCTCCATCTTGGTTAAACCGTAATCAACCGCGATTTTGTCGCCGACATACAGCTTTTTGAAGCAAGAAATTATCCGCTTTGCAACAAGCTCGCCGTTTTCCTCGTTCGCATCGATAAGCAACACGATAATCTGCCGGCTGGAATATCTCGTTGACACGTCAATTCTTCGGAGCGAGGTGTAAATCGCCTTGTCGAGCATATCAAGAGCGGTTTCGATTTCCTCGGTATCGGGTTCATCGGCACCCTCTGCGTTGGATAGCGTGAACAGCACTGTTTGCACATCTTTGCCGCTACGCTCGACAAATCTTCTGATGAAATTGTACACGTTGTGGAAGTTGTCAAAGTCGAGCAAAAACGCGCCGTTTCCGCTGTCGGCACGGCTGAAAAGCTCACCGAGATAGTTCAAATCAACATTGCTTGACGAACGGTTTCTTTCACCTTCGTTCTGGTCGCTGAAAAAGTGGAAGGAGTTTTTGCCGTTCTGTTTAACGTAATAAAGCGCTTTGTCCGCGCAGTTATAGAGCTTTGTGAAATCCGTTGCATCGCTTGGTGCCTGGGAAATTCCAATTGAAACGGAGGAGTTTGTTTCAAACTTACATTGTTCCAGCTTGTCGCACAAATCTGAAATTATATCGGACGCACGGTTGCTGATTTCGCTTCTGGAAGTAAGATTTGGCGCGAAAACGACAAATTCATCGCCGCCGATTCGGCAGAGAATATCGCCCTCCTCGGAGTACTTCTCAAGGGTTTCCGCGAACATTTTCAGCGTTTTGTCGCCGGCAATATGACCGTAGTTGTCGTTTATCGCCTTAAAATTGTCCATATCAATCATAAAAAGCGTGCCGTGAACGCCCTCGGAGAGAAGCCGATTGACGTTTTCCTCGGTGTAGGAGCGGTTCCAAAGCCCCGTGAGAGCGTCCTGCCGCGACTTTGTTTTGATGTCGGTAACCTCTTGCGTTTTCTCCTCAAGACGGTCGGCAAGACTCTTTCGGAGCTCCTCGAGTTCAAGCGTTCTGGCAACGCGCGAGAGAATAACGCTTGGTACAAACGGCTTTGCGATAAAATCAACCGCGCCTGTTTCAAAGCACTTTGTTTCGGTATCGGCATCGTTGTCGGAGGTGAGGAAAATTATGGGAATATCGGCGCATTGTTCCTTTTTGCGAATTTCGGCAAATAGCTCAAAGCCGTCCATTTCGGGCATATTTATATCCAGCAGGATAAGGTCGCAAGGGTTGTTGTCAAGGAAGGTGAGCGCCTGAGAGCCGTGCATAACGGTAATCACGCGGTAGGTTTCGTTCAAAACTATTTTTGCATTTGACAGGCTGACTTTATTGTCGTCAACAACAAGAATTGTTTTCATTGCCGTAATAACCTTTCTCTATAATTTTTCTGCTGAACCTAATCTGTTCCAAATAAAAAAGCTTATTTTTTCAAGTATAACATATTTCTCCAAAAAAATCAACAGTTTATTTCTCTTTGACAAAAATTTTCTGATTTTTATAAACAAGTTAGCTATGCAAAAAACCCGAAAGCCACTTGATAAGCCCCTCGCAACCCTCCAGCACATCGCGGTAGGTGCTCTCGAAATCGCCTGTGTACCACGGGTCGGAGATATCGCGCGGGTTGTCGGTAAAATCGAGCAGGCGGTGGATTTTGTTGTCGAACTGTTTCGTGGAAATCCTTTGGAGGTTGCGGATATTAGCGGTATCCATACCGACAATCAGGTCGAATTTATCGAAATCGGCGCGGGTTATCTGCCGAGCGCGCTTTGCCGAGTAATCTATGCCGAGCCTCCGCAAAATCGCGGCAGTACCGCGGTGTACGCCGTTTCCGATTTCCTCGGTCGAGGTTGCCGCGGACTCCGCCGTAACATCGCTGATACCGCGCTTTTTCACAAGGTCGTTGAAAACAAACTCTGCCATCGGTGAACGACAAATATTGCCGTGGCAGACGAAAAGTATTTTGTACATTGTTGTTCCTTTCACTAGGCTTTGTAATGTGGTTGAAAACTAACATTTTCATTATAGCACATTTTTCGTGATTTGCATAGTACCTTTATAAGAGAAAAACTCCCTGCACCCGCAGAGCGTTTCTTTATAAACTAATCGAAAAATCACAAATCCCTAAATCAGTTTTTTCCCCGCCGGTACTGCGTAGCACCACAGTATGTGTTGTAGAAATTCTTGACAAAAAATGAAAAATGTGGTATAATTAAACTATATTTTGATTTGCGAAAACAGAAGCGGTTTTTGCGGCTGACCGAACTCCACGATGGGAACCTCCGCAATTACCGCAAAAATAAAATCGGAGGGTATTTGGTTATGACAAATAATGAAATGGTTTACGGGATAAATAAGATTAAAGCTCTGTTTGACACAATTAACAAAAATTATAAGAAATGGTTTGAGGATAATTCCGACCCTGAAGATAAAAAGAGTGAATATAGCATAAATGGTATATATGACTCAAAACAATTGGGTGATGGTGATAAAACTATAATGAGTTGTATTACCGGAGCAAAAGAGTTTCTTGTTAATTTATCACAGGATTGCGTGTTGTGCGAAAAAGATGTTGACAACAGAAATTATAAAATAGATGTACAGAATGATACGAATAATAATAAGTTTGGCAGAATCAAAAAGTATATGTGGGCAAAATTGATTTGCGATGCAGATAGCAGGTTTGTTGTAAGTAATTTTGTCGGATATGATGTAACTACCAAGGATAAAGATATAGTTCATTTTAAGTTTTACAATAGTCTGGATGTTGATGGCGCAAATAGTATGACTAAGGTTGAAAAGGATTCTTTTACAGCTCTTCAAGATAAAATTCAGAAAGAAGAAAGTGGAAAACCTGCCTGGGAATCGGTTGTTTTTTCAAAGGATAATAAGCCTTGTATAGAAATCAAATTGTTTAAAGATTATAATCCTAATGAGCCGCGAGATGATTATCAGGCTTTGCTTGATGAGTATACTTTGTCGATTATTAAATTGAAAGCTCTGCATAAGTACATAACAATAAAAGATTCGTATAAAGAATATAAAGAAGAGGTGTGGAAAAAAGTCGAGGATTTATTTGAGCAAATGCATATTGCTAAATCACATCGTATTCCTTTAAGTTATGCAATGATTGAAATAAGCGACCTTATTTTTGATGATTGCAAACAAATTGTTTTAACCGGTGCGCCCGGAACAGGCAAGACCTTCTCCGCAAAAGAGTATTTGAAATGGCAGATGAGAGGGAGATTTGAGGTTGGTGACGATATCAAAAATGATAGCGAAAAATTTGAAAAAGCATTTGAAAAAGAATGGGAAAAACCGAAAAATAAATTCTCCGACCAGTGGGCAATGGTGCAGTTCCACCCATCTTTTGATTACACGGATTTTGTTGAGGGCATCAGACCGGCAAAAGTTAACGGTGCGAAAGAATCCACTTTTGTGAGAATGGACGGCGTGTTCAAGCAGTTCTGCAGAAAGGTTGTGGAAAAAAATAAAGAAAAAGGAGAAAATAAACCAAACTATTATTTTATTATCGATGAGATAAACCGCGCGGATTTGTCCAAGGTATTCGGAGAGCTGATGTTCTGCCTTGAGGAAAACTATCGCGGCTCTAAGCATAAAATCAAAACGCAGTATTCAAATCTCGATACATATGAAATGGTTGGTGGTTTTGCTGTTCCTGTTAAAGATGAAAGTAAAGAAGATGTCTTTGAAGACGGTTTCTATATCCCCGAGAATGTAATTATTATCGGCACTATGAACGATATCGACAGAAGCGTCGATACCTTTGATTTTGCTTTGAGAAGAAGATTTCGTTGGATAAAGGTTAATGTTGATGATAAACTCTTGGAATCAACCTTCCGGAGTATGAATAAAAAGTCGTTTTTGTCTGATGAACAAATCCAAGATTATGCTGAAAGAATAAATAATATGAATGAGTTGTTCAAGGATTATCCGAAAATTTTCAGAGCTCCGGAGGATTTCTTTGTTGGTCCGGCGTATTTTGAGGGATTGTTCAAGGGGCAGTCTATGGAGTCTATTTGGACAAATAAGGTTGAGCCTTTGTTGAATGAGTATATCAGAGGCAGAGATGCTGGTGATTTTATTAAAGAAGCCAAGAAAAGATTTTTCCTAAGCAAAAAAGCTCAAAAAGCCTCTAATGACAAAAAATCATCTAGCGTTGGCGAGCCACAATCCGATGAAGCGAAAACCGATGCCAAGGTAGAAAACTAATGAAAAATCAAAATAATACAAACACAATTGTTTTTTACGGCAAAGATTTTAGTCCACTTGAAGAAGCCTACATAGGATATCCGAGCGAAATTACTCAAGAGAATAAAAAAAACAAGGCGAAATTTACCGTAAATCCCATTAAAGAATTGCCCAACGGCAAAATTCTCCTCGAGATTTTAAAGGCTTTTCTTATCGACCTGAACAACGAAATCAAGAAAGATACGGTTGAGATTATAGGTCACTCCGAAAAAGCAATCGATAACAAAGATGATTTTGCATTGTTTTCCCCGCAGTATTTGAAAATAAACGAGCCAAACTCGGACAAATCCCAAGAGGCTCAAACCGAAGCTGGTGATTCCGCCAAAAACTCCGATGACTCAGCTGAGAAAAAGAACAGCTATGACAGTGTGCCGAGGTTTGGAAATCTCGTCGGAACTGTCAGAAGAATATATTATAAAAACGACAAATCCACAAACCTGTCAAAGTATTTAGAGGACATCAAAGACGTTAAAAATGACGCTGTGTTGAACTTGTTTAAAAGAAAGGCTGTTGTAATCAAGCTTGAGATTTCTTCGAGATTTGACACGTTTAATGCCGAGCAACCCGAAAAATCGAAACATTATTTCTTGGCTGAAATGCTTTTGTGCGGCAGGCTCAATTTAAAGTTTGACTTTAAACATCACGTTGATTTTGATTATGATTCTCTGTTTGATTTCTATATGCTGTGGGTTATTTTGGAGAATTTCAAAGAAGCACTGCATAAAGGCTTTTTTAAGAAATATCAAAGATTTGAGAAGAATGACAGAAAGCTCAAGGGCAGTATCGATATCGCACGTCACATAAAACTGAATGCCGGTATGGATAACGGGTGTATCGCGTATTCATATAGGGAAAATTCATTGGATAATGAGGTTAATCATCTGATTCTTGCGGCAATTGATTATTTGCGTGAAAAATATGAGGAAATGGTTGACAACAATGTTGACAACGAACTGCTTTCTGAAATGAATCACCTGAAATATGAGATTGGTTATCCCAAATATAGCAGGCGAGAGCTGATAAACCTGAATTCTACACCTATTTCTCACCCGTTCTTCAGCGAATACAGAGCTTTGCAACAAAATTGTCTGAAGGTTTTGTGGGACGAGGGTGTGTCGCCCTTTGGAAACGATGATGAGCATGTAAGCGGTATTTTGTACTATGTTCCGGATTTGTGGGAGGATTATCTTGTTAATCCGATCAACAAGGCGTTGAAATCAATTGGTGATGAACGGTTACAGGATTATAAATTTAGGGTTAGCGAACAGGAAGAAATATATGTGTTTACCGACCTAAACGGCAACGGCGGACATCCGACCTATCCGGATTATGTGTTTAATTTCAGTGAAACAGACGGCAATCTCAAAGCCGCAACTCCGTTTTTTATTCTGGATGCAAAATACAAGAAGGTTTGGCGGGATTCTCTTGAGGGAGAGTTTAGCAGTTATATGTTTGAGGACTATAACAAGTGCATTCGGGATATGGGTTCAATCGGAGCAATATCCACAGGTGTTATTTTCCCCGTGAGCAAGAGCGAAATGAATGGGAGTGATATGCAAACATCTCATAGATTCAGCAAGAATAACAAGCTGAGTTGTTTTTATACGATACCTGTGGTTGTGCCTGCTGTTGAAGAAGACACGTTTTCGGCGTGGCAGGAGAAAATGGAAAGGTCACTCAAGCGTACCGAGGAATTACTCGCCGGAATAGTTGGCTTTGAGTGCAAGCAGTTCATCGATATTCAGAAATTATTGCGTAAAATCAACAATGCTGAAGAGTTGGCAAGTATTAGTCTTTTTGAAACAGCAGATAAAGATGAATGACAGACTTGATTTCGTGTGAAGAACGAACATCAATGGTAGGGAGAATTGTATGAGGATTTTGATTAACGATACTTTAGAAAAACAGTCATTTTTGATGCCGTGGGACTCGGACGCAACTTGTTATAATTTCAAATTTCCGGAGGAAACCATTCTTCCCGATAAGCTGGATACAATCGAGGATAAATCCGCAGTCAAAACGCTGGTAATCAAATGCGACCTGCCCGATTACAGCTTTATCTCCGAAATGAAAAATCTCACGCAATTGTACATTTACACGGGCAACAATATCTCGGATTTATCGTTCTTGGAAGACCTTGTTAAGCTCCAACAAATCCTGATTGTCGGAACGCATATCGCTTCACTCGAGAGCCTTGTCAAGCTGATAAAGGCGAAAAAGAAGCTCTATGACGAAATGCCCGACAATTCAATGCAAAAGATTTTTATCAAAATTGACGGCGTGTGTATTCAGTCCGATGGTTACATCGGCGATGGAAGCGAGCTTATTATGAGGAATATTTGTTCAACCGAAATTATTGTTAACAAAAACACAATCAGTTTCAGAAATATCCGCAAAATCCCGAAATATAAACAATTGTTAGACGAGAGCGATAAGGCTTAAGCTGGTTTTTATCAACAAAGGAGGGAAAACCGTGGATGAGAACAGCGCGCTTACCCTTTGCAAAGCGGAATACAGCCATTCAGGCGGTTCGGTTTTCGGCGAGGATATTACTATCAAAATCACCGACAAGGAAATAGTTTACGCGAGCTATTTTCCGTGGGAGGGTATCAAAAATTACAGCGGCGAGGAGCATGACGAAATTGTTGTCGAGCACAAGCCGATTGAACCCGCGCAGTGGGCTGAAATTGTCAGAGCAGTGGACGCGATTTCCGCGCTTTTGAAGGTTGCCGAGGAGTGCAAACCGATGCCGAAAGCACACGGTATGTTTATGGGATTTGGCGATTGTTTAAATAGAATTCCAGCTCCGAAATTCAATCCTATTCAAGTCCTCGATGACGGCGATAAAAGCGATTTTCGGCTGACGTGGCGCGACGAAAACGGCAAGGAAACCACATACCGATATTTCCAAATCAACGACAGGCGGTATTACACTCTGTTGGATATTTTACGCGAAACCGTTCACCCGACAGGCAGGAAAATTGTGTGGTACGGCGAGCCCGTGGTTAACGGAGTTTACGTTGCTGTCGGAGAACCAACCTCCGGCAAGGACAATGATTTTTCGTTCAAACTTGTGGAAAAGGAAAAGGGCATTTGGCGGTTTTACGCTTATTATGGCGAGAACAAACAGCCGGTTTACCATTATGCCGAGATTAACGAGGAAATTTGGGCGAGAATTGCCGAAAAGCTGAAGGAGCTTGGTGTTGAGCAGTGGAAAAAGGGAAAATACAAGGATAATCCTCAAATCACCCTAAAATATGACGATGAGAAATCCGCATATTTTAAGCCCGACAAAAAAGGCTTGGCGGAGCTGAAAGCGTTTTTCCTCGGGATTGTTCGGGAGCTGAAAAACAGATAAAATCAACGGCAGACCGCTTTTGCAGTCCGCCGTTTTGTTATTGCTCGTTGCTGTTCCAAGAGTTCACTTTTGCTTGAATTTTTTCCTCGCTAAATCCAAACCAAGTCATTTCCCACAACACAAGCGCGGAAAAATATTCTTTACTGTGCGCCGACAAGTGCTCGGGATTGACGGGATAGCCGAGAGTATCCGCCCACGGATTTGCTTCAAGACTGTATTTCGTGGAGTTCTTTTTGTCTAAAACAAATGCCTCGTCAAAAACCGATTCGTCCAATGCCTCGGCTTTTTCGATGCAAATCAGGTAATCATCGGATAATTTCGGCTCGATTACCTTTATTCTCGAAATTGCTTGTCGGAGTGCCGTTTCCGTGTGCTGAATATCGGGTGACTCATCGCAAAATTTGAGGAACTCTCGAACAACTTCATCGGTATCACATTCTCTGATGACTTCAAAGAAATACATTTTTTCTCCTTTTAACTCAGGCTCCGGATAACCCGACATCAAGTGCAGATTATCGCTCGATGAACGCGAGAAAATCCTTCATCGGGAGCGGCTTGGAGTAATAGTAGCCTTGAATGTAGTCGATATTTTCCTTGAACATTCCGTCAATTTCCTCTGCGGTTTCGATGCCCTCGGCAACCAGCTTCAGCTTCATTCCGTGCGCCATTGAAACAACTGCGCGGACAACCTGCTTTGCTTTCGGTGAGCTGAAAAACGCCTTTGACATATCGTAATCCAGCTTGATGATAGAAACGGGCATCTCGACAACGTACATCAGATTTGATTCTCCCTTGCCGAAATCATCGAGAGAAAACGTAAAGCCGTAGTCGATGAGCTTTTGCATATTCTTGAGCAAAACCGCGCGCGATGTAACCGATGCCGATTCGGTGATTTCAAGGTTGATAAGGCTTGCGTCAATGCCGTATTTATCGATGATTGCGATAAGCCTGTCCGCGAGGTCTTCCATTTCGCACTGCACCACGGACAGATTGACCTCAACGTAATGTATTCCCAGAGAAACCGCGTTTGTGTTTTTCAGAAACTCGCAGACCTTCTCGAAAACCCTTTCGCCGAGCCGCACAATCTGTCCGTTGCTCTCGGCAAACGGGATAAAAATACCGGGCGAGAGCAGGCTTCCGTCTGTTTTGCGGATACGAACGAGCGCTTCTGCGGAGGTGAATTTTTGCTCGGCGTTGGAGTAAATCGGCTGAAGAAAAACCTCAACTCTGTCCTCGGAAAGCGCGTTGTTTATCTCCTGCTCGATAAGCGGGCGCTCGCGGTACTTGTTTATCGCGGTATCATCGGCGATGTACATCTTATCGGCATTTTTGGCGAAAGAGTTGTTGACGAAAGAAAGGAATTGAAACAGCTCTGCCATTTGGTTAAATTCCTCGCCGTGTTCTACGAAAACAGCAGGTTGACTTTTCCTCAATTTCCCGAGATTATCAAAAATATCGAGCAGTTCATCGCCGAATTTTTTCAGCAACTCAACATTCTCCGAAATAATGATAATATTGTTCAGATTTCGGAAAACGAAAAGCTCCTTGTGCGCGGCGGCAAGGGAAACGGCTTTTTTGAGCGCGTTTTCCGTGGAATCATCGTTCTCGCGGGACTCCGCGCCTTTCAGACGGATTTCCAGCAAGCAGAATTTTGTTTTTCTTTCAAAAAGGCGGTGCGAGAACTCCGAGAGTGCGTAGGAGTTGAAACAGCCTGTCCTGCGGTCGCGATAGGACTCGGGGTTTTCCATTATTACGAAGATTATCAGCATTCCGACTGCCGAAGCAAAGCCAACAATCAGCAGGCTGTTGTTCAGATACTGAATGGTTGCCGCGGCAATCCAAAGCGAAATCCACAAACCAACGGCAAAGCGTCTTCTTTTGCTGATTTTTTTCCGACAGATAAAAATCACGGCGATAATGCTCAATATGTGAATTATCGCAAAAACATATACAACCATAACCGCAAGCCCGTAGGTGTAATAGGCATCGGGGCTTTTGTGAATGTAAATGGGGAGCGCGGCAACGATTATGCTTTGCACCAGTCCGATAAGCCCCAATATTCGCGTCAAGCGGATATGCTTTTTCTCGGTGAAGAGGTCGGTCATAATATAGCTCAGCGCCGATACCGCTTCCCAAAGCAACGACATTATGTACAGCTTGCACACGGTGACAACAGCAAGCATCGGTAGCTTTTCCATAAACTCGATTCCGACAAGCGACAAAATATCAAGCGAGAGGCTGATTATTGAGATATACAGTGTTCTGCGGAAAACCTTTTCGGAGTAGAGCTGAAGGGTTCGGCTGGATTTGTAGAAAATAAACAGCAACGCCAGAATAAACAACCCGTACGATTGGATTTGTATGTTCATTTTTATTCTCCTGATTTTATTTGGGGGAATTTTTGCTCTTCTTTATTATAATCAATACTATTATACACGATTTTGCGAATAAAGGCAATAGAAAAATGAAAAAAATGCAAAACATCTTGATTTTTTTGGAAAAAAGTGCTATAATCATAAGATAACGTTCGTTAGTCGAGCGTAAACCAATCGGGAGAAGTTTATTCAGCCGCGAAGGCTGTTCAAAACAAAAAGCGCATTAGCTTAAAAAATCGCCTTACAAAGCAACTGCTTTGCAAGGCGTTTTGAGTTAATGGAAACCGATTTTGGTGGAGTTTTTGGTGGAGATTTTGATTTCCGATGAAAGGATATCCGAGGCGGCTTTTTCCAAATCACTTTCGGTTAAATCGGTGAGCTTTTTGACGGTGAGGTCCTTGTCGTCCCACAATCTGATAGCAAGCTTTTGTGCGGCATTTGAGATAAGGTTGCGGGCTTCGCGTCCGTTTCCGAACTGGTCGCCTCTTATCGCGCGGAGCTTGTTGAAATAGTTGTCGAGAGTGCTTTGGGCATTTTTTGGAAGATTGAAACCCGTGCTCTCGCAAATCGACTGCGATACCTCGTAAAGCGTTTTGTTGTCGTAGTTTTCAAACTTGACGTTAAACTGTATTCTCGAGCGAATTCCCGGGTTGCTTGAAAGAAACTCGTCCATTTTATTCTCGTAGCCCGCGAAGATACAGAACACAGTGCTCCGGTAGTTCTCCATATTTTGCACAATGCAGGTGATTGCTTCGGTATCATAGCTGGTTGCGTTGTCCTCGGACAGCGTGTATATTTCATCGAAGAAAATCACTCCGCCGCCCGCTTCGTCCATCTCCGAGAACATCTTGTCAATCTTCGCGGCAGTCCAACCGACATACATTCCCGTGATATCACTTTTGCGGCACTCTTTGAAGTTGTTTGCGGAGGAGATGATATGGTTGTCGGCAAGCTGTTTTGTAAACATACGCGCCAAGGTTGTTTTTGCTGTACCGGGCGCTCCCGCGAAGCAACAATTACACCCGTTAAAAGCGCTTGCAATGCCCATTTCACGCCTCTTCTTTTCGAGAACGAGCATTTTTACAATGCCGTTAATTTTCTCCTGTTCACTCTCCAAGCCGACAATTCGCTGAGTGTTGCTCGCCGACAGCGCTTTTGGTCCAACCGTATGCGATTTGCAATTTAACAGCTTTGAAACACAGCTCTTTGTGATTACCTTTTTATCGTTGCCCGAGAACAGCCATTGATTGAGAATACTCTGAACAAAAATGTTGAGGTGATATTCATCGGGGTGCTTCAACAAGGCACAGTATGATTTAAGCTCGTTCTTGCAGTGCGAAACATCAAAGCCCATTCTCTTGAACTTCTCCAGCATCATCTGCTGTAAAGACTCGACAGTATCGGTGCCTATTTTAAGATAAAGATAGCCAAGCTCGATGCTTTTGCTTTCAAATATATCCTTGTTGCTTTCGGAATTGCTTTCATCAAGACTGTTTAAGCAATCGTAGAAGGAAAACTCAGGTCTGCACACCACAAAGACAAAACCGTCATACTTTTCGATTTCGTCCGCCAAATTGATAAAATCATAGGAAGATATTATCTCAACGATATGTACTTTGGAATTGTCAAGTTGTTCCGATAATTCATCGTCGGGCTTGTTCCCCGTATCAAAGAATGCGTCATTGGGGAAACCGTTGAAGGTTGTTACAGAAGCTCTGGGGTCGTTTTCGATAAGATACTTGAACTCCTCAAAGTCGTAGCATTCCTGCCATTCCTCCGACTCGCCGTGCTTGTTAAGCAGGGTTGAATACAATGCAAGAATTGCAATAAGAGCGTCGTTATGGTTGGCGGAGTTAATCAGGAAATGGTTGTTGAAGTAGTTGGTGAAATCGGGGGAATTTGAGCTTTGAATTTTTTCGATAATAGACCGAATTTCCGCAAAACGCTTTCTGTCCTTGACGCAATCGAGTATATTGCTTAGGCTGTAATTCTCGGAGTTAATATACGAACGACCATTGTGCTTTTCATAATTTATCTTTGGGATTTCGTCCATTTGGTTATTCCTTTCTTCATTTTTCAATGCGGTCAACCCACATTGGATTTCCCTTTCAAACTTATTATACAACCGTTCAATTATACTCACCGTACAAATTTGTACGGAAAGGACGTGAGGGCGCATTATAATGCGGAAAAATTTTTTGTTAGGATAATTTGTTGAAATTTTCGGCAACTTGTTATACAAAAAAACAGCAGGAAAAAACTCCTGCTGTTTTGCATATTTACTTGTGATATTTATCGGACATTCTTGTCACAATGTCGCAAATTTCGTTTCTCAGCTCAACGGGTTCAAGAACTTCACAGCTGTCGCCGTACTCCATCACCCACAGTTTCACACCTTCCTTATCGATGTGGTGAAGGGTGATGATAATCTCGTCGGGATTATCGGTGCGAGTGACAGGAAACTCAAAGCCAAAGGTATCGATAGCGTTGTTCATAAGGCTAATCCTGCACTTTATTTTGACATCGGAAAGTTCTTGCTCTGAATACATGATAGGGTGCGCGGACCTGTATTGTCCAACGGAAAAGCCGCTTTCATCAAACCTGTTTGCCTTATCGAGCCGGTCTTGACCGCCGCTGTACGCTTTTCCGGTCATCTTGCAATTTCTGATGCTTCCCTTGGTATCCAGCGCTCTTTTTGACTCGCTGGGCAAGTATTCCTGAAAAGGAACAGCGTCTTCACTAAGGCATTTTACGTTTTTCATACGGTCGATACGGAAATTTATGAATCTGGCTTTATCATTCTCAAAGGTTAATGCAACAAGATAGTAATAACCGTTTGCCCACATAATCTTAACGGGATTGACAACACGGGTTGCCGTTCCGTTTCGGATAGCCGGGACAAGCTCCTTGTTCTCATCGTATTTGCAGTAGGTGAACTCCAGCTTTTTGATTTTGCCGCCGGATTTTTTCGAGCTCTTATTGTCGGCAGATTTTTTCGAGGTCTTTTTGCTTTTGGATTTTTTCGAGGATTTTTTGTCGTTGGATTCGTCCAAGAAAACAGAGGAAAAAGCTTTTCGGATTTCTTCGAGATTTGTGTAATAGCTACCTCTGAATTTATCGGCGTAAACAATTTCGGGAGAATATTTTTCGCGGTTGTAAACAGGCGTGAGCTGATTGAGGGAATTGATGATTTTTTCGGTTTTGTTTACCTCGGCGTAAGGGAAAACGCTTATTGCGTCACGAAGGAGAATAATCTGAGTTTCCGAAAAAGGCGTTTCGATGTAATAAATCCTATCGGAGGAGGTGTTTCGGGACTTTTGGCTGTTGGACTTGATGATAAAACTCGGTAAAATTTCTTTGCCGAGGAATTTTGAAAACGCTCGCTTGACGTAGGTTCGCACACTTTCGTTGATATCGGACGCGTCTGAATTTTTAGAAACATCTTGGTAAATCTCGGCGAAATCTCTTGCACTTAAACTATGAAAATCCTCAATACCTTCCTCTTCGGCAAATTCTATACATCTTGAAAAATACACCGAGATATCGTTCACGGAAACAGGTTTATTTTCGGAACTGTTTTCGATGAGAAATCTGAAAATATCAAACTCGTTGAGGTAAAGCTTTTTCTTTTGCATTTTTGTTCCTCCATCAAAGTCTGTAATGCTTGATTTTTATTATTATATCACATATCAGAGCCTTTGTCAATTGTCTGAAAATAAAATGTGTTTTTCAAAAAATTTTCATTTTTGTATCAACTTTTTCTCAAAATTTTGTTGTAAAATACAGTTGAAAACAAAATAAAGAGGAGATTTTATGAACAGAAAAGTTATTGTAAAAATATTCTTGGATATCGTAATGCTGGTGTTGTACGCGCTTTTGATGTTCGCGCAAGGGCTAGGCGGATTTTTCCACGAAACTGTAGGGCTTGGAATTGGGATTTTGTTTGTAATCCACGTTGTGCTGAATATCCCGATGATAAAAGGTCTGTTCAAAGACGTGAAGAGCGGAAATTCCAAAGCCGTAAAGGTGATTACACTTGTTTTGGACATTGCGCTTACGGTTTGTATGCCGATTGTGATTGTTACGGGCGCGCTTATGGCGAAGGAATTGTTCGTGGTAAATTCGGGCATTTCGTGGCAGTTGCTGTTTGATGTTCACAACATTTTGTCTTACGTCTGCCTTGGGATAATGGTTCTGCACTTGCTGATGCACGCGAAATATCTTGTCGGCGTGTTTAAGAAGTTGCCGTCGTCGGGCACGGAAATGAAGTCGGCGGTTTGCCGTTTTTCTGCGGGAGCAGCGGCGGGTGTTGTCTTGTACACCTCGCTTGCGGTGTTCAAGAATTACACCGATAAAGATATCACAAACAATCAGTATCTTCCCGACAAAAACACGGTTTCCGCACCGTCCGTTATCTCGCAACCAAATTCATCGGTGAACGAGAGTGTTCCCGACAACGAGCAGATAACCGAGAGCACGGAAACCACAACGCCGCCTACTGTCGAGGAGTATCTGTCGAAGCTGATTTGCACGGGTTGCAGAAAGCGTTGTTCGCTGTTGCACCCGCGTTGCGGAAAGGGACAAATGCAGGCTGAACGGGCAAAGGAGCAGTACTATCAGACCTACGCGGGTTAAATTGCTCGTGAATATTTTGGAAAAGTCCGACTGAAATCGGGCTTTTCTTTTTGCAAAAAATTCGTAAAAATCGCCAAATTTACATAGATTTAACATAAGCGCGCTTTTGGATTTTACAAAAAGATAATATAATATAATTAAATATGTGTAAAGGAGCAGAGAAATGAGCAAGAACGCATTACTTGAAAAATCGGTTTATATGAACAGGGAGCTGTCGTGGCTGAAATTCAACGAGAGGGTGCTCGAGGAGGCGGAAAACGAGAAAAATCCGCTTTGCGAGAGGCTTTCGTTTGTGTCGATTTATCAGAGCAATTTCGATGAGTTTTTTATGGTAAGAGTGGGTTCGCTGATTGACCAGAAGCTGTTGGACAAGAATATCCGTGAGAATAAAACCGACCTTACTGCCGATGAACAGCTTAACGCGGTGCTTGAAAGAGTGCGCGTCCTCAACGAGCGCAAGGATATTTTGTACAGCAAACTAATGGGCAGACTTGAGGAGCACAACGTCCGCATTGTCGATTTCAGAAACATCGACAAAAAAGAAAATCAGCACCTCGAGGACTATTTCAATTCCGAGATTGTACCGTTTCTTTCACCCGTTATCGTTGGCGACAGACAGCCGTTTCCGTTCCTCAAAAACAAGGAAATCTATGCCGCCGCAGTTCTCGAAAAGAAAAGCGGCAAGAAGAAAATCGGCATAATTCCGTGCGGGACGGGCGTTGTTCCTCGCCTTATCGAGGTCGGGAAAAACAGCGGTACATACATCTTGTCCGAGGAGCTGATTTTGCACTTTGCTCCGTCCGTTTTCAAGGAATATACTGTGAAATCGAAGTCGTTGCTTCGGGTAACGAGAAATGCCGATATTGACGCGGACGCGTTGTATGACGAGGATTTGGATTACCGCGAATTTATGGCGGATATCATCAAGCGCAGAAAGCGTCTGTCGCCCGTGAGAATGGAGCTTTCGCGCGAGCTTGACGGGAAAATTGTCGATAAACTCTGCGGCTATCTCGATATCGAACGCAAGTATGTTTTCAGAAATATGTCGCCGCTTGATTTGTCGTTTGTGTTCGGACTTCAGGATTATCTTCGCCAAAAATCCGAGCTTTTTTACCCGAAAAGAGTGCCGCAGAAATCGCCGCAGTTTGACGAGGGAACACCGGTTCTCTAGCAGGTCAAACAGGGCGACAAGCGCCTTTGTTACCCTTATGACAGCATAAAGCCGTTTCTGCGAATGCTCCACGAGGCGGCGGTTGACAAGGACGTTGTTTCAATCAAGATGACGCTTTATCGTGTTGCCAAGAACAGCGAGGTTGTAAACGCGCTTATCGAGGCCGCCGAAAACGGCAAGGACGTGCTGGTACTGGTTGAACTGAAGGCGCGTTTTGACGAGGAGAACAACATCGAGTGGTTGCGCCGAATTGTCTGCAAAACCGCGTTATCGAGATGATTGACGAGCAAATCGCGCTTGCTGAGAACAGTGAGGACGCATATATCGGCGTGAAAATCAACTCGCTCACCGACAAGAAAATCATCGATGAGCTTATCCGCGCGTCAAAGGCGGGCGTGAAAATCGAGCTTGCCGTGCGGGGGATTTGCTGTCTTATTCCGGGGATTGCGGGCGAGACCGAGAACATCAGAGTTGTGAGCATTGTCGGGCGTTTCCTCGAGCACTCGCGTATCTACATCTTTGGCAAAGGCGATGCGGCAAAGGTTTATATCGCCTCCGCCGATTTTATGACGAGAAATACTTTGCGCAGAGTTGAGGTTGCCGCGCCGATTTACGACAAGCAAATCAGGGAGCAGATTTTCTTTATGTTCAACACAATTATGTCGGACAATGTTCAGGCGCGCGAGCTGAAAAGTGACGGGAATTACGTTCGCGTGGAAAACGACAACGAAAAGGTGAATTGTCAGGAGCTGTTCTTCGACAAGGCTTACGAGCAGGCGATGAACGAGAAATAATCGCCGAATTTATACAAAGGAAACGCGAAAAATGAAGATTTACAATCATCTTTACCGCGACAGGCGGAAATTCAGCATTTTCCTCAACGGAACAGGTCTTGACCGCGAAAAACAGGCGCTTGTCCGCATTCACACCTCGGTTCATTCTGCGGAGGAAGCGGCGGATATTGCGAGAGTTGTGACGGAGTTTTTGCCGAACGCGAAAATTATCGGTTGCTCGACATCGGGGGTAATCTGTGACGGAAAAATCCTCGAGGACAGCTGTCTTGTGTCGATTTCAACCTTTGACGGTTGCGAAATCGATACGTTTTACTCCGATTTTGCCGACAACGAAAAGCAACTCTGCACGGAGCTTTCCGAGAAGCTGGTTAAGGGGAGAAACGGCTTTATGTTGCTGTTTTTGCCTGCGTATTATTCAAAGGGAATTAAGCTGGTTGAGCTGATAAACAAGCGGCTTTCGGGAGTGAAAATGCTTGGCGGTGCCGCCGATTTTAAGGGAAAAAAACGAAGCGCGTTTGTTATCGAGGGGGAAAAAGCGGCAAACTCTGCGGTTGCGGCGGCGTTTATTTCATCGGAACAGCTTTCGGTCTACGAGAATTTTGTGTGCGGCGCGGACAGCTCGGGGCAAAGTCACCGAGTAACCAAAACGCATAAAAACCGTATTCAGCGAGTTGACGAGCGGCTTGGCGCGGAGTGGTATTCCGAGCTGCTCGACAAAAACGAGCTTGAAAAAGACCACGAGCTGTCGCTATTGTTTCCCGTAATCAGAAAAACGGACATCAAAATTCCGTTTTTTGTTGACTACGAGCGGCGCAAGGAAGAGGGCTTGCGGTTGTCGTGTGAAATGCCGAAAGGCTCGGTGATTTACTCGGGTTATTTCAATCCGCAAAAGGTGCTTGATGAGATGAAAACGGTGTTCAGCGATATCAAAAACTCGCCGTCCGAAATACTTTTCGCGTATGATTGCAGTTCAAGAATGATTGTTATGCACAACTGCGCGAAATGGGAAACCGACCGTTTTTCCTCCACGAATATGAGCGGAGCTTTGCTGTCGGGCGAAATTGTGAACCGTGGCGACAAGAATTATTTCGCGAATTTCACCTTTGCGGTTGCCTGTTTATCGGAAAATCCCGATGCTCACATTCCGCTTCGGAGCAGGGATTTGACGGACACCTCGGCGATTGCTCAGAACAATATCAAGGCGGTGAACTACCTGCTTGCCACGTCAAATAAACAGCTTGACGAGCAACCAGACGACAGGCTGGACAAGCTCCGCAACTCGCTTCTTCGCAACAACGCGCTGGGGCTTGACAATCAGTTCTGCTATTTGTACGACAGCGAGCACATCGGCTTGAATAAAATTGCGCTTTATTCGCTTACAAACGAGAAAATGGTGAAGCTGTTTGTGGGACGGCGCGAGATTTTTGATGAGCTGAAAAGGGTTTACTCGGACGTTTCGGAAATGCTGAAAAACTTGACGGAAAACGGCGCAAATCTGCATATTTACAGCTATGAAGCGTTGTCGCTGTTGCTTGCCGCAGATGATGGAATTGAACCGGACGAGTTCGAGAAAATCGCGCGGAAAACGCTGGATTATCTCAACAGCATCACGCTTAACGAAATTCAGCTCACTTACATTTGCGCGGTTGTCGGTGATGAAAAGGAGCCGCTTCACAAGGCGGAAACCACGCTGCAATACGGCTTGGAGCGCAGTATCCCGCTGGTGAGATACGACAAAATTTCCGACAGCGTTATCGACACAACCGAGGAAATTCACATTCTTCAGGTGCTTCGCGACGCGCTTTCCGAGGAACGCGTAATCCCGTATTTTCAGGGGATTTACGACAACGATGAAAAGCGTTTCGGGCTGTACGAGTCGCTGATGAGAATTGCCGATAAGGACGGCAAAATCTATTATCCCGACAAGTTTTTGCCGGTTGCCAAGAAGTATAATTTGTACGAGCTGCTGTCGGTTGTGATGGTGAAAAAAGTAATGAAAATGTTCATCGCAAGCGACGTGAGAGTGTCCATAAATCTGAACGTGCGCGATTTATACGACCGCGAGATGATAAAGGTGATTTTCGGCAATTTGGATAAGGCAAAGCACCCAGAAAATTTTGTGTTCGAGCTTGTCGAAACGGAGGCGGTCACCGATTATTGTTATCTCAAACAGTTCGCCGACCGTATTCACGAAAAGAAAGCGAGAATTGCAATCGATGATTTCGGGAGCGGTTTTTCAAATCTTTTGCATATTCTGCGAATTGACGCGGATTATCTGAAAATTGACGGTGAGATTATCCGAATGATAAATGATGACGAAAAAATTATGCAGTTTGTCGGATTTCTGAGCAGTTGGTGGCGGGAGCGGCACAAACAGGTTATCGCGGAGTATGTTGAAAATGCCGAAATTCAGGAGAAAATCGAGAAAATGGGGATTTCGTTCTCGCAGGGATATTTTTTCTCCAAGCCTCAGCCGTGGCAAAATAATGCGAGTGTTAAAGGAGCGGTCAAATGAAATTTATCAGAGCAGTGTTGGCGGCGATAACCGCGGTTGGTGTAATCGCAAGCGTTTCGGGGTGTTCGGGAGCAAGCGGAATTACGCACGGTGAAACGCTCCGCATTCTGTCAGGCTCGGAAAACGAGGCGCTTTCGCAAATTCTTGATGAGTGTGAAAAGAAAACCGGCGTGAACATCGAGATGACCTACAAAGGCTCGGTTGACATAATGCAGGAGCTGAAAAGCGGCGCGCCCGATTATGACGCGGTGTGGACGGCAAGCAGTCTTTGGATATCGCTCGGCGATGAAAAACACATCGTCAAGCACGATGAATCGATTTGCACAACGCCGGTTATCTTCGGCATCAGGCAGTCGCTTGCGGAACAGCTTGGCTTCATGTCTGAACAGGTTTCGGTCAAGGACATTTTGTCGGCAATCGAGAACAACAAGCTGAAATTCTGTATGACTAGCGCAACGCAATCAAACTCGGGTGCAAGCGCGTATATCGGCTTTTTGTACGCGCTTTTGGGCAAAAACTCGGCGCTCACAAACGATGACCTCGCTTCGCCGCAACTGAGAGAGCAGATTAAGTCGCTGTTGAGCGGCGTTGAACGTAGCTCGGGCAGTAGCGGCTGGCTCGAGGAAATGTTTTTGGCGGGCGATTATGACGCGATGGTGAACTATGAGTGCCTGATAATCGACGCAAACAGACAGCTCGTGAACGCAGGCAGAGAGCCACTTTACGCAGTTTATTCATACGATGGCTTGAGCATCGCGGACAGCCCGCTCGGCTACCTCGACCACGGCGACAGCAAAAAGGAAGACGCTTTCAAAAAGGTGCAGGAGTATCTGCTCTCGGAGGAGGTTCAGAGCGAGATTGAGGGAACGGGGCGGCGGATATCGCTGAACGGCGTTTCGGCGCAGAACAAAGCCGTTTTCAACAAGTCTTGGGGTATCGACACCGAGCGCATACTTTCGCCGATAACAATGCCCGCCGCTGACGTTTTGTCGAACGCGCTGAACCTTTGGCAGAGCAGTTTCCGCAAGCCGTCACTCTCTGTTTACTGTCTTGATTTTTCGGGCAGTATGAAAGGTGAGGGAAATCAACAGCTTGTTAATGCGATGAAACAGGTTCTCGTGCAGGAAAACGCGAGGGAAAATCTTCTTCAGGCGGGTGAGGGAGATGTAAATGTTGTGGTGACGTTTGACCGAAAGGTGCTGAATGTGTACACCTCCGAGAGTGCCGATGCGGACAGCCTCGAGCGGCTCTACGAAAGCGTTCGCGAGGAGCAAATCGGCGGCGGAACTGACATTTACACGGCGGCAAAATACGCTGACAATCTGATTAACGAGAACTACAATCCGTCCGACTACACCGCGGCGGTTATACTGATGACGGACGGCGTTTCGGAAAATACAAATCAAATCGCTTTCGAGAAATTTTATCGAACATCGGGCGGCGATATTCCGATTTTTTCGATAATGTTCGGCTCGGCTGAAAGCGACTAGCTTGACGGTATCGCGCAGCTTACCAACGCGAGAGTTTTCGACGGAAGAAAGGACCTTGTGGGCGCATTCCGCAGCGTGAAAGGATACAATTGACGTGAAAAACTATGATAAAAAGGAAACAGCGGCGGGCGTTTGGTCGGGCATTCTCTCGGCGGTGCTGTTTTTGTTGCTGGTGTTTTTGGTGAAGTGGAACTTTTTCGTGTGCTTGGGAATAGCCGCGGCTGTTTATGTCGGGTTATCGCTTTTGCTTCGTCCCGTGAAGAAAATCGGGGGAGTTGCCGCGGAGAGCATTGACGGCGGGTTTGAATTGCTGAAACGGCTTGACGCGGCGCAGAAGGGTTTCCAAAAAATCGAAGACGCGATGCTCGAAATCAACGACAGCTCCGTGAGAAGCGAAGCAGAACAGCTTCACTCGGTATCGGCGAAAATTGTCGAGTACCTCACGGCGCACCCCGACAGGATTTACGCGGCGCGGCAGTTTATCGATTATTATCAGGAAACGGCGGTAAAACTGCTTTCGCGGTACGCAGAGCTTGAAAGTGCGGGGATTCGCACAAACGAGGTTATGCGGCAGCGCTCGGATACGCTTGACGCGCTGAAAACACTCAACCGCGCGTTTGAGCAGCAGTTTGAAAAGCTGATGAGCAACGAGATGACCGACACCGACGCAGAAATCCGGCTACTGAAACAGATGGTGAAAATGGAGGGCATTGAATGAAACCGAAGATAATCGGCGCTGTGATACTTGCGGCGGTAGCGGCTGTCGCGGGAATTGTAATGCTGTTCACCGACAGCACGCAGGTAACTGCGCTTAACGGCTATCTCGGCGGTGAAAAAATCGGTCTGTTTGAGGACGAGGAAATCGCCGAGTACATCAAGAAAACCTATCATATCACCTTCGATTATTCCCGCGCGGGCTCGCTTGATATGGTGACTGCGGATTTGTCGGGGCGGAATTATCTTTTCCCGTCAAGCCAGACCGCGCTTGAATATTACAATGAAGTTCACGGCAGCGCAAAAGCAGATGAAATAGTATTTAACACGCCGATTGTGCTGTATTCGCACAAAATTGTCGCGGACGCTCTCGAAAAACAGGGTATCGTGTCGCAGACGGACGGGGTTTATTACGCGGATATGGAGAAGCTCACGACGCTTATTCTCGACGAAAAGCAGTGGAGCGACATCGGTCTTTCGCAGCTCTACGGCAGCGTTTGCGTTGATACAACCGACCCCGCGCGCTCGAATTCGGGAAATATGTTCGCGGCGCTTCTCGCAAACTCGCTTAACGGCGGGAAAACCGTTGACGAAAGCACGATTTCTGCTGTCCTGCCAAAGCTCAAAGAAATTTTTTCTCGCACGGGTTATATGGAAACCTCGTCCTCCGACCTGTTCAATCAGTTCTTGAGAATGGGCGTTGGTGCGAAGCCGATAATCGCGGGCTACGAGAGCCAAATTCTCGAATATGCCGCAGAAAATCCCGCCGCATACGAGAAAATAAAGGACGATGTTGTGGTGATTTACCCGTCGCCGACGGTCTGGTCAACGCACATTTACATCGCGCTTGACGATAACGGAAAAAGCGGAATTGAAGCGCTTGTCGATAAAGAGGTACAGCGGCTTGCGTGGGAAAAACACGGATTTCGCACGGGCGATTATTCAAGCGCAAACGGCAAAATCGCAGTAAGCGGTATACCCGAAAACGTCACCGCTGTGATGAATATGCCGAGCTATAATGTGATGAAGAAAATTATTGACGAGTTGAGTTGAGGAGCAAAAATGGCTGAAGAAATAACTCTTGCGGCGCTTGCAAAGGCTGCCCGAAACGACTGCGCGCAGCTTGATATTCAAAATGCTGCGGAAACCGCGACGCTTACTTTTACCGCAGAGGAGCGTCAAAAAATCGATGAAATCAAGTCGGAGCTTGACCTGAGCGAAAGCGTGACTGCAGTTGAATTTGGCATAGGCTGTCAGCGAAGGCTCGCGGAGTTTGCGGACACGGTGCTGGATAATTCCACGAAGGACGATATAGATGTCGCGGGACAATTACAGGCGCTGCTCGGCGAGATAAAATCGCTTGACGCAGGGGGCGCGTTTAAGGACACGTTTTGGGCAAAAATTCCCGTTATCGGCAGCCGCGCGAGGAGAATGAAAAAGCTGAAAAAAGGTTTTTCCAAAGCGAGAGTTCGGATTGAATTTCTGGAACAGCAGCTTGAACGTTCGCGAATGGAGCTGCTGCGCGGCTCGGAGCGGTTTGATATGCTCGGAACAGAGAGCGCGAAATGTTTTCGGGAGCTTACTTTGTACATTCAGGCGGGAACCGAGCAGCTTGCTCAAATGCGGGAAAACGTTGTCCCGAAGCTGAAAACCGAGGCACAGCGACAGAACGACCCGATGGCGCAGCAGCTGATATTCGGCTTTGAGGAGAATTTAAATCGGTTTGAGGGGCGGCTTCACGACCTTGAATTAAGCCGCACGATAGCGCTCCAGTCCGTGCCGCAGATGAAGATAATTCAGACGGGGAACAGCATTATGGCACAGAAAATCCAAAGCGCCGTGCTGAACACAATCCCGATTTGGAAGAATCAGTACGCGGCTGCTGTCGGGCTTTCGCAGCAAACCATTGTGTACAAAACGCAGCGCGAGATTGACAAAATAACCAACGCGATGATACAGCAAAATGCCGAAAATCTTCGTCAAACCGCTGTACAAGCCGCTGTGGAGAGCCGCCGCGGAATTGACACAGAAGCGCTGAATAAGGCGAACGAGAACCTTGTTCGTGTGATTGAGGAAACGCTTGCGTTAAACCGTGAGAGCGCTATACAGCACCGTCAGGCGCAAGCTGAGCTTGGCAGGATAGAAAATCAGCTTCAAAATGCACTTTCGCAGGTAAGGTAAACCGCCTCACCTGCGAAATTTTTATACATTTGCTTTGTGGAGCAAACGCTCTTGTTTTGGCGTAATCCCGCGCCATTTTTTGTAGGTTTTGATAAAGTGGCTGCAGTCAAAAAATCCGGTTTCCTGCGCGATATAATCGAGTTCATAGTCCGAGTTTAACAGCAAATCCTGCGCTTTGTTCAGCCGAATGTAGCTTATATATTCCTTGCACGAGCGCCCGTAATTTTTGCGAAAAAGCCGCGCAAAATTCGAGTAGCTCATGTGGCATAAATCTGCCAGCTGAGCCACTTCAAGCGGCTCGGAGGAGTGCGTGTCGATGTACTCGAGAATGTGGTAAAACGACAGATTTTGCTCGGCGTGTTTCTCGTGAATTTGCTTGGTTGACGCGTCAATTTTTCTTGCAATTTCAATCAACAGCGAGTGAATTCCCGACTGCACCGCAAGCATATACATAGCACTTTTTCCCTCAAATTCCGCGACAATATTTTGAACTAAATTGCCGATTTTTTCACAACTTTTTTCACTCGGCACAACAATGCAAAAATCCTCGTCAGCCGTTCTTCGCACAAAACAGTCGTACATTTTTTGAAGATACGCTTCGGGAATATTTATTGTGTGAATGTTGAATTTTACAACTGCATACTTTACTTTTTCCGTACAATTTTTGTGCTCGGAAACCTCATGTAGCTGAAGCGGATAAAAATAACAGGTATCGCCGCTGTACAAAATTTTCTCCTTGTTATTGCAGACTATTTTCACCGAACCGCTGATAATATAGAGAATTTCGCTGTAATAATGCCAGTGAAGCGGCGAATGAACGCTGTCCGTGTAAAAAATATCGTAGGGCTTTTGCATTAAATCGATATATTCAAAAAGCTCCATTTCGTTCACCTCACATTTATATTTTATCACGCAGGTGAAATGTTGTCAAGATATTTGTGATAGATTTTTACAATTTTTTGCTTTTAATTTCATAGCTTACCTAAGACTTTTGATTGTACAATATAATAAAAGATAATTTCACAAACAACAGGAGGGCAAAACTATGAACGCAGAGGCATTTCGCAAGCACCTTGAGAACGATATTATTCCGTTTTGGAACAAAATGGAGGACGCCGAAAACGGCGTTGATGCAGAGCGCACGATGAACACGCTTCTGCACGTTCTTGAAACGTACACCGAGCTTTACAGAGCCGATGAATTTTACGCGGTCGGCGACGCAATCCGCTGTGCTTTGCGCATTTTCAAGTTCAAGGTTTACGATGATGAAAAGGAAATCTGCCGCGTGTTTTTTGAAAAATCGTACAACTCCGTGAAGCCGCATCAGGCGCTGGCTCACGCATGGAAATGTCCGTATCACAACGGCAGAATGTGCATTGAAATGATACAAAGGCTCGCTGATTGAAAGGAGAAAATATGCAAAAAGCTGTAAATCCAAACGCTTCGGAGAAAGCGCAAAAGTTGCTGAATTATCTCTCGGAAACCGCAGGAAAAGCGATAATAACGGGACAGCACACCCAGACAAATCCGATGGAGGAAATCGCATATATCCGTGAAAAAACGGGCAAAGAGCCGCTTTTGAGGGGCTTTGAAATGCTTGCTTATTCGCCGAATATAAATTTTGCGGACGCAACGGAACCGTGCCTCACCGAGGTCTATGAGAACCGCGATACGATGAAAACCGCGCTGAAATGGGCGAAAGAAACCGACGGTATCGTCACGCTGACTTTTCACTGGTTTTCACCGCTTGGCGGTCACGACAAGAGTTTTTATGCCAAGAACACCGATTTTGACGCGCGGAAAATTCTTGTCGAGGGCACACCCGAGCGCGCCGCTTTTTATCACGATATGGACGTAATCGCCGATGAACTGCAAAAATTTCGTGAAGCCGATATCCCGATTTTGTGGCGACCGTTTCACGAAGCGGACGGCGAGTGGTTCTGGTGGGGCGCTAAGGGCGCGGTTGTCGCGATGAAGCTGTATCGGCTGATGTTTGATTATTTCGTCAACGTTAAGAAGCTCGACAACCTGCTCTGGGTGTGGAATTCCTCAAATCCGGAAGCCTATCCGGGCGATGATTTTGTGGATATTGTTTCGATTGATATCTACCTGCAAAAATACGAAAAAACCGACTATCGCGAGCAGTACGAACAGCTTGTCCGCGCAACCTCGCGTTGCAAAACCGCGGCTCTCGCGGAGGTTGGATATATGCCCGATATCGAGTTGCTGGCGCAGTCGCATACCCCGTGGGCGTATTTTATGACGTGGTCTAAGGAGTTCTGCATCGGTGAACAGTACAACACAACAGAACGCCTGAAGTCAATCTACGACAGCTCCTACGCGCTTTCCAAGCCGTTCAAACAAAGCTGATTTCACACACCAACAGCCCACATTCCATCGATTTGCGTTGAAAGTGTATCATAGCTCCAGAGCCGCTCGGAACGCGCTCTGCTGTTGGGGTCACGCACGGAAAACAACCCGTTTTCGTAGCCGCAAATCAGTATAAAATGGCCCGATGAGGTGAAATCGCCCTTGCCCATCGCGCAGATTATCAGCTTGTTCTCGGCGAGCGCGTTCACCATACTCGCTTCCCACAACGGAATCTCCTCGGAGCGCAGTCCAAGCTGTTCCGCGCCCTTGCTCATAAGCGTCCAAGCCGAGCCGTTTTTGTAGCTCGAGAAGCCGTTTTCATCGCTGAATTTTGCTATGTATGCGGGCGAAAGCGTTTCGTCCTTGAGAAGATAAGCGCAAGCCATCGAAAGTGTTGTCGGACCGCAGCCGCTCAACCCCATCAGCTCACCCGAATACTCCAGATACCCCCACCGCTCGTCCCACTGCAAAAAAAGCGGCACGCTCCCATCCTCGGGCAAAGTCACTGTGCAGACAAATTTCACGTCCTTTTTCAGCGGATAATTCAGCACAAAATCCCGAGTTTCGGGATTGCGTTCCAGCATTGCCACAAGCTCGTTCGGGTATTCGCTTGGATTTATCCCGTTGTCAGTTGCAAATGAGCAAATTTCGGAGTTCGCGAGAGCGGCAGAATTTTGCTTTTTCGGTACAAGAAAAACGACCGCGACAATTGCCGCCAAAATTGAAATATAGATAATTTTTGCTTTCATAAAATCACTCCCCGAACTAAATTATAAGCTCGGGGAGCAAGTTTTGTTTTAAGGAAAAATTACGGAAAAATTAAGATTTTCTTACATCGGAAGAACGATTGTAAAGGTGATGTCGTTTCCGTTGCACGCGGCGGAAATTGTGCCGTTGTGAATCTCGATAATCTGCTTTGTTATCGCAAGTCCAAGCCCTGCGCCGCCTGTTTTACTGCGGCGGGAGCTATCCAGTCGGCAGAATTTATCGAAAATTCGCGCAAGCTTTTCGGACGGAATTTCATCGCCGCAATTTGTGAGCGTAACCACGATATTGCTCCCCGAAAAATGCGCGGTAAGCTTAACCTCGCTGTCGTCCCAGCCGTAATTTACGGCGTTTCGCAAAAGATTATCGAGCGCGCGGGCAAGCTTGTCAGCGTCCGCGTTGAGCCTGATTCCGCTCTCGATATCGCAGGATATCGCCATACGTTTTTCCTCGAGCAACGGGTAAAATTCCTCGACAAGCTGATTGAGCATTATCGACAGGTCAACGTTTGTTTTTTCAAGCGAAAGCTCGCTCAAATTAAGCCGCGTTATCTCGAAAAACTCGTTTATGAGCTGCTCGAGCCGATACGCCTTGTCGAGCGTTATCCCGACGTATTTTGCACGCTGTTCACGCGGCAAATCGGGCGAGTCCTCGAGTATTCCGAGGTAGCCGATAATCGATGTGAGCGGCGTTTTCAAATCGTGCGCGAGGTACACGATAAGGTCATTTTTCTGCTGTTCGGCAAGTTGCCGCGCCTGCTCGTTTATCATCAGGCGGTCGCGGTAATTTTTAACCGAGCTTGCAAAGGTTTTCAGTTCCTCGGGACAATTCTCGCCGAAAACCACGGATTTTTCGTCATTAACCGCGTTTTCGGTGAGCGAAAGCAGTTTCCCGTGATGAGAAACAGTGCGGATTGTTATGATAAGAAAGCCGATAAAATAAGCGATTAGCACGATTTCTTTTCGATAATAGCAAACAAAATTGTACACACTTGCGGCAAAATCGCGGAAGCCGTCAAAGTCCGAAGCTACTCCTCTAAAAAGTTCGTATGCGACATTGAAGAAAAGAAATCTCAAAAGTAGCACGGCGGCGACGAAAATTGCCGTGAAAATCGCTAGTTTTCCGATGTATTTATTTAGAACGCGGTTTTTCAATTTTGTAGCCAACCCCCCAAACTGTCGTTATGTAATGCGGTGAGCGCGGCTTTTCACCGAGCTTTTCGCGTATCCTCCGAATGTGTACCATCACGGTATTGTTGCTGTCGAGGTAATCCTCGCCCCAAACGCTCTCGAAAATTTTCTCGGACGAAACCACGGTTCCCGCGTTCTCGCAGAGCAACCACAAAATGTTGAACTCTGTCGGCGTGAGCGAAATTTCCTTTTCAAACAGGGAACAGGTGTGGTTGTCCTTGTTTATCAAAAGTCCGTCGTACTCGAAAATGTTCGCGGACGGCTCGGAGTTGTAGTTTTTGTAACGCCGGAAGTGTGCTTTAACGCGCGCGGCAAGCTCCAGCGGGTTAAACGGTTTGGTCACATAATCATCAGCGCCGATTGACAAACCGGTGATTTTGTCGATGTCCTCGGTTCGCGCGGTGAGCATAATGACGGGGAAATTGTAGCGCTCGCGGATTTTTTTGCACACCACAAACCCGTCATAAACCGGCATCATCACGTCTAAAATCGCCATATCAAGGTCTGCTCCGAGCGTGTTTACGACAGCAAGCGCCTCCGCTCCGTCAAAGCACTTGTACACCTCGTGCTCTTCGTTTTTCAGGATAATCTCAACCAGCTCGGCGATTTCCTTCTCATCGTCGGCAACAAGTATCTTCATTGCACCACCTCTTTCCTGTTAATTATAACATATTTCTGCGAAATTTTACAGTGGTAAAATCTTAATTTTTTCTGATATTTTTTGTGCGTTCGCTTGAAAATGCTTGCGGAATTTGGTATAATGAAGAAAATTCTATGCGAAATCGTAGTGTGAGGAGGAATTGTTTTGGCGTTTCAATTAAACAGCGTTGTGCCGTGGGGGAGAAATCTCGGCGAATATCGGAGTATGTTTTGTTTAACCGACGAGGATATGCGAAAGCGGATTGCGGGCTTTGGCGACGGTCCGGCAAGCTTTAACTGCGAGGCGGCGCGGCTTGGTTTTTCGGTAACTTCATTTGACCTGATTTATAGCTTTTCAAAGGAGGAACTGCAAAATCGAATTGAGGACGTGCGCGGGATTGTAATGGAGCAGATGCGGGAAAACGCCGACAATTATGTGTGGACGCAAATCGCACGGATTTGGTTTCCGATGTTATCAAATATTTTGAGAAAAACCATCGTGTTGAAATTCGCGAAACGCAGTACGAATTTCAAAAGGGCGGGAACAAAATGCTGGTTATAAAGTAGTTTTTGAATTTCATTGTGCTTTGCTCTTGACAACAGGTTTTATTTGTGTTATAATAACGATAACGAACGTTAGCTAAAAATTATCAAAAGGAGAATTTGCGATGAACGTTAGATACGAACACAAAAAAGCGATGACCTTTATAGGCTTTTCAACCTCAATTCGTCCCGATGAAGGCTATGTAAAATGTCCCGAATTTTGGGAAAAAGAGTACAGCCAAAGATTTGCAAGACTTTGGCAAACGATGACGCCCGAAACGCCTGTCGAAAAAGCTATTCTCGAGAACCAAATCGGTATGTTTGCAATCTGCGACGACAAGGACGGTTCGTTTGACTATTGGATTGCGGGGATTTATACGGGCGGAGAAGTGCCCGAGGGATTGAAGCTCTACACGTTCCCCGAGAGCGATTGGGCAATGTTTTCCACGAAAGGCGCGCTCCCGAAGTCGCTCCAGGACTTGAACACGCAGGTTTGGCAGGAGTGGTACCCGAAGCAAAAGCAAATCTACAACGGCAACGGAAATGCAATGCTTGAGGTGTATTCGGCGGGCGATATGCAAAGTCCCGACTATGAGTGCGGGATTTGGATTCCGGTTTGCAAGGCTGATAAAAGTGATGATGAGGAAACGGCGGAAATCGTTTCTTCGATGACTATTACGGGGATTTTGTGATTGAGAGGGAAAGCAATGAAAATTGTTGTGATAAACGGGCAAAATCACAAGGGAAGCACTTGGAATACCGCGAAAATTCTGATTGAAGGTATAACCGGCGAGAAAGAAGTGCGCGAGTTTTTCTTGCCGAGAGATTTGAATCGGTTTTGCGTTGGATGCTACACCTGTCTAGAGGGACGGGAGAAATGTCCGTTCTGGGAGGACAAAAAACCGCTTGAGGACGCGATGCTTGCGGCGGATTTGCTTGTGTTTACAACGCCGAACTATTGTATGATGCCGAGCGCGCCGATGAAAGCGTTTTTGGACTTGTTTTTTACATATTGGCTCACTCATCGACCGCACGAGGAGATGTTCAAAAAGCGCGCCGTGGTGATTTCAACCGCCGCGGGTGCCGGCGCGGGAAAAGCGGCTAAGCTGGTTGCCGGAAATCTTGTGAATTGGGGTATCCCGAAAATCACGCGGTATGGACTGAGCGTGAACGCGATGAACTGGGAAATGGTTCCCGAGAAAAAGAAAGCGAAAATCCGGAAGGATATGGGTAAGCTTGCGAAAAAGTTGTCCAAAAACAAACCGATGAGGGTTGGCGTAAAAACGCGAGCCCTTTTTTGGTTTTGCGGCGGAATGCAAAAGGCAAATTGGGGTGCGTCGGCTTCCGAAAAGGAATATTGGCAGAGCAAGGGTTGGCTTGACGGTAAAAAACCGTGGAAATAATTTTGGTGATTTTTACTAAATTTTTGGTCTACTGCAATTTCTTGTTTACAGAATAAAATATTTGTGGTATAATGAAACCATAATAAAAATTGCGAGGAAAACTATGAAAAGAAAAGCAGTATTGAAGCGAATTGGGATAATAGCGGCAGTTGTTGTCGCTATAATAATATGTATAATTGTTGTCGCGCAGGTAGTGTTACAGTCGAGAACAAGCGCGATACTTAACGATATTTCGGGGATACGGGACAACGAAAATTACAAGACGCCCGTTTACATTGATGGAATTGAGGTAATCAAGCAAGACGTTTCGTGTGGTTATGCGGTTATAGAAATGTTTGCGGCGTGGAGCGGGAAAAAAATAACGGAGGAAAGCCTGTTTGACGAGTACGGAAGTGTTGTTACATCAACAGGCGACTCGTTTTGCGCGGAAATGAACAAGCGGTTTTCCGAGTACACCACAACAATTCACAAATATTTGCCCAACACGGAGCTTATCGATAAAATCTACGACAGCCTTGCAAGCGGAATGCCCGTGCCGTTTGATTGGGCGGCGCTTCTCGGGGACGAATGGACGTTGCACTACTCGTTAATCATCGGCGCTGATATCCCGAACGATAAAATAACGGTCGCCAATCCTTACGGATATTACGAGGAGCTTTCCGTCAAGGATTTTTTGGACAGAACGAGCTTTGAGGCGTACAAGAATATGCCGTTTTACTTGAATTTAGGTTTTGCGTTTGGAATTTTTGAGAAAAACACAATTTTTTGTGTTAATAAATAAGAAAAGGAGAATATTATGAAGTTTATTCACCTATCCGATTTGCATTTGGGGAAGCGAGTTCACGAGTACTCGATGATTGAAGACCAAAAGCACATTTTAAATCAGATTATCGATATTATCGATAACGAGAAACCTGATGGTGTGCTTATTGCGGGCGATGTTTACGATAAGCCGATACCGTCTGCTGATGCCGTGCAGTTGTTTGATGATTTTCTGGTTAAGCTCGCGCAAAGGAAGCTTGAGGTTTTTGTTATCAGCGGCAATCATGATTCACCCGAGAGAATATCCTTCGGTTCGCGCATTATGAGTGCGGGAGGAATACATTTGTCGCCCGTCTACAACGGTGAAATTGAGCCTTTTACAATGACCGATGAGCACGGAAAGCTGAATGTTTATATGTTGCCGTTTGTGAAGCCTGCGAATGTACGTTGTTTCAGCGATGATGAAATCAATTCGTACACCGATGCGATAAGAGTTGCGATTGAAAAAATGAATATAAATCCCACTGAGAGAAACATTCTTGTTGCACACCAGTATGTAACGGGAGCGGCACGTTCCGCGTCCGAGGAGATATCGGTCGGAGGTTTGGATAATGTTGACGCAACGGTTTTTGAGCAGTTTGACTACGTTGCTCTCGGTCACCTTCATTCACCGCAAAACTGCGGCAGTGAAAAAATCCGTTACTGCGGGACACCGTTGAAATATTCGTTTTCGGAGGTAAAGGACGAGAAATCGGTTACCGTGGTTGAGTTCTTGGAGAAAGGGACGGTTTCGTACAAAACGGTAAAGCTAACGCCGCAACACGAGCTTGTTGAGCTGAGAGGTACATACGAGCAACTTACAGCTAAGTCGTACTACGAACACAAAACGTGGCAGGAGGATTACACACATATAATCTTGACGGACGAGGACGATATCCCCGATGCAATCGGCAAGCTCCGCGTTATTTATCACAACCTGATGAAGCTCAATTATGACAACAAACGCACGCAAACGAGCGGGGAAATCAAAAGTATCGATGGAATTGAAAATAAAACACCGCTTGAGCTTTTCGGGGATTTTTATGCGATGCAGAACAATCAGCAGATGAGTAACGAACAGACTGAATTTATGAAGAAACTGATTGAGAACATTTGGGAGGGCGAACAATGAGACCACTTAAGTTAACATTATCGGCATTCGGTCCTTACGCTAAAAAAACGGTTTTGGATATGGACAAGCTGGGAACGCAAGGCTTGTACCTGATAACGGGCGACACCGGCGCGGGTAAGACGATGATTTTCGATGCGATTACCTATGCGTTGTACGGCGAGGCAAGCGGTGAAAGCAGAGAGCCTTCGATGTTTCGTTCAAAATATGCTGATGCAGATACGCCGACCGAGGTTGAGCTTGAATTTTCGTATGCGGGCAAGATTTACACGGTTAAGCGAAACCCCGAATATGAGCGAAAAAAATCCCGCGGTGAAGGTACGATAATCCAAAAAGCCGATGCGGAATTGTGTTTGCCCGATGGAGATAAGATAACAAAACAGCGTGATGTCAACGCAAAAATTCGGGAAATAATGGGCATTGACCGAAAGCAGTTTTTGCAGATTGCAATGATAGCTCAGGGTGGTTTTCTGGAATTGCTTCTTGCGCCCACCGAAGAGAGAATAAAAATTTTCCGACAGATTTTCAAAACCGATTTTTATGAAAAATTGCAGGAAAAGTTGAAAAACGAGTCAAAAATACTGAATGACCAACGTTCAGAGATAAACAACAGTATTCGTCAATTTGTTGACGGAATTCGCGTTGATGAAAGCAATGAGCTTTTCAATGATGTTGTTCAGGCAAAAAGCGGAATGCTTACGGTTGCGGAATCGATTGAGTTGCTCAAAAAGCTGAACGACAGCGATAATGCCGGCAAGAAGGAGTTGAACGAAAAGATTTCCGAGTTTGACAAACTGCTTGCAGTCGTCAACGAAAATATCGGAAAAATCGAGCATCTAGAAATTGCAAAAGCCACGCTTGAAAGCACGGAAAATAAGCTTGCCGACGAGGAAAAGCAATTTGAAATCCTGAAAAAGACGTTTGAAGAAAGCAAATCAAAAGCCCCCGAGATTGAAAGAATTTCTGCTGAAATAACAAAGGCTGAAACCGAGCTTCCTTTCTATGACGCTGTTGAGCGGCTTGAAAATGGAATTGCACAGTCGAAGAAAACGCTTTCCGAAAAGCAAAATGAGCTTGCCGAAAAGGAAGCGTTGTGCAAGCAAGACACGGAAAATCTGGATAAGCTCAATGAGGAATTAAAATCGCTTGCCGATGCGGGTGTACAAAGGCAAAAGCTTGTCGGTGAAATGGAGAAGGCAAAGGGCAGAAATGAAAAGCTTATCGAGCTTGAAAATTCGCTTGTAGAGTACAACGGCAAGCAAAAGCTGTTGGAAAAATATCAGGCAGAATTTTTGAAATCAAGGGAGAATATGAACCGCTTAAAAGCGATTTATGATGAGCAAAACAATGCTTTTCTGATCGAACAGGCGGGATTTCTTGCGGAACAGTTGGTTGAAGGAAAGGCTTGTCCCGTGTGCGGCTCGCATGAGCATCCTTGCCCTGCGAAAAAGTCCGAAAAAGCGCCGACGGAAGCGCAATTGAAGCAGTCCAAGCTTGCCGCGGAGAATGCTGAAAAAGACGCGCAAAGCAAGAGCGAAGCCTGCAAGTCGGCACAGGCTACGATTGACGCGATACACCAAAATCTCGACAAGCAGATTAAGGCGCTTTGGGAAAACATTTCTTTGGAGAACGTAAACAGCGCGATTGAAAGTGAAGCGACACAGCTTAAGGACGAGCTTTGTCGCTTGAATTCAGCGATTGCGAATGAGGAAGAGCGTATTGCCCGTAAATTAAGTTTGGAAGAAGAACAGCCCAAAAAAGCAACCGCGCTGTCCGAGTTGAAAAAAAGCATTGAAGCGGTGAATAACGAAATTTCGGGATTGTGTTCGGCGATTGATACGAAGAACGCTCAGCTTGAAAATGACCGAAAAAGCCTTAGATTTAAAAGCAAGAAATCAGCCGAGGACAATATCTCGGAGCTTAGAAAAAAAGTTGTTTTTTTGAAAGAGGAACTGCAAAAGGCTGAAGAAAATTTCCAAGCTTCCGATAAGAAAATCGCTGAATTTAAAGCCGCAATTGACGGTCTTGAACCGCAGATTGCAAAGGCAAAAGGACTTGACAAGGCTACGGAAACCGAGAAAAGAGATAGGTTTACCGCGGAAAAGAAGAACGCAGAAAACCTGTTGACTGAAATCAACTCAAGGCTTACCGTAAACGAAAATGCTTTGAGTGGAATTCTCTCAAAAACGGGTAATCTTGACGAGCTGGAAAAGAAGTGCTCGTGGGTGAAGGCGCTTTCTGATACCGCAAACGGCACTGTTAGCGGAAAAGAAAAAATCAAGCTGGAAACGTATATCCTGATGACGTATTTTGACAGGATAATTTCGCGCGCAAATTTACATTTTATGGTTATGACGGACGGGCAGTACGAGATGAAACGCCTTTCCGAAGCCGGAAACAAGAGAAGTCAAAGCGGATTGGAGCTTGGAGTGCTCGACCACTACAACAGCACCGAGCGCAGTATAGGAACGCTCTCGGGCGGCGAGTCGTTCAAGGCATCGCTTTCGCTTGCGCTGGGGCTTTCCGATGAAATTCAGTCGTCGGCAGGCGGCGTAAAGCTTGATACAATGTTTGTTGACGAGGGCTTTGGCTCGCTGAGCGATATATCTCTTGATTTGGTGATGGAAGCGTTCTCGAGGCTGGTTAACGGCAACCGACTTGTTGGAATTATTTCTCACGTTGATTATATGAAGCAACATATTGACAAGCAAATTGTCATCACCAAAGAAAAGAGCGGCGGAAGCAAGGTTGAAATCAAGGCTGAGATATGATTAAGCTTTTCTCCAAATTTTCGGCCACATTGTAAAGTTGCTGTACAGTGCAAAGAAAAGGCGAAATTCCTTTTTGGAGAAGTCACCGTTTGCGATGATGATTTCCTGTTCAACACCGCTCAGCTTAATCATATAGCCGGTTTCTTTGCAACCGTTACGCAGATAAAACTCTTTGCGCTTTTTTCGTATATCAATATCGGGAGCGGAATTTTCGCAGGGTTCAATGGAAATTACGATTTTTTTGTCGGGGAATTTCCTTTGAATTTCGCGGAGAATTTCGCTCCCGTATCCTTTTGAGCGGAGAACTTTGTCAACTGCAAAAAACATCACAAACACGAGTTTTCGATCGTGAGCGAGATAAATAAAACCGCAAAGCGTATCTCCGTCATAAAACGCAAAAAAATCCGTGTTCCAAAGCTTCGACATCGCCACCATCATCGGAAACGGCATTCGTTCGTTTTTGGGAAAAGCGTCGAAATAGATTTTCTTGACGTCTTTGCTTTTCAGTTTAACCTTTTGTGATTTAAGTTGCATATTATCCTCCAAGATTTGGGTTGTTTAACCTGTCACAGAATAAATTCATACAGAAAAAAATCCGTCCAGCCAACATTGTCGGTAAACCAATGCTGTTGACCTCTTTTCTCAAATCCAAGACCTTCGTAAAGCCGGTGAGCGGGGGAATTGCAGGAAAGAGCGTCCAGCCGCACAACTTTTTTGTTTTCGTTTCGGCAAAGTTCAATGATAAGCTGCATAGTCTTTTTGGCGATTCCTTGTTTTTGAAGTTTTGGGTTAACGCAAAGAATATGTACAACCGCAGCCTTGTCATCGGAAATTCGAATCCCCCAGTCAATACCGTGATAATCATCGCTTTGGCAAGGCGTGACGGCAACTGCTGATGCGATTGAACCGTTCTTTTCGCAGAAAAACATTGTTTCCTCTTCAATGTACCGAAGTATCATCTCGTCGGTCGGGTGTTTGCCGTATATCCACTTTGCGTAGATTTCCATATTATCCGTATTCAGAATTGCTTCGCGGTAAAACTGCGTGAGCTTGTCAAAATCGTTGATGTTTGCTTTTATCAGGTTCAAAATTTTCACCTCGTTTGAGTTAAATATTGACGTTATCTTGAGCGCGGGCTAACGTTCGTTAACTATATTATAATCCATATTAACGCTGTTGTCAAGAGCAATTTTTTCGAGCAATTCGGGCAATTTTGGTTATTGAAAAAATATCTTGACAAGATTAACCAAGTGTGCTAAAATATAATTAAACGCTTTTAATTAACAGGAGGAACGAATGAACAAACGTAATCTTGAAGCCACAAAAACCTCACTTTTGACAGCAACCGAGCGGCTTATGACAAAATGCGCAGAACCTGCTCAGGTAACATCGCGTGCAATTGCCCGTGAAGCGGGAGTAAATCAAGCGATGATAAACTATTGCTTTGGCTCGCGGGAGGCGCTTTTGTATGCGGCGTTTGAGAAAATGCAGGCTGAGGCGCAACGTAGCAACCCCGCTTTTGAGCAAATTCTCCGCGAAAACATCTCGCCAAAACAGAAGCTAATCGAGCTTTATTGCGCGTCGGTGAAGATGATTTTGAAGCACCTGCCGTATATCAGGGCGGTCACAAAATACGCGTTGTTGACGCGCAGTATCACCTCGGGGAAAACCTTCTCGTTTGTGAAGGAATATTACGCGGGTGAACGAACGGACGGCGAGTGCAGGCTTGTTGCTTACGAGATTTCAAGTCTTCACGAGCTTGCGGTTTTGCGGCACGAGGAGTTGAAAGAGGTCTGCGGGATTGACCTTACGAATGAAATTGAAATGCGAAAATTTGTGGAAACACATATAAATATGTTGCTTGACGGGCGGGAGGTAAAGTGATGGAATACATAGTTAAATTGTCGGAAATGCCGGAAATTGACAACGAGCAATTCGGCGGAAAAGCGGTTTCTCTTGCAAAAATGAGCCGAGAAAAGTTGCCTGTTCCGAGCGGCTTTGCGATAACATCGAACGCGTTTGTAAACGGCAAACTCAGCTCAAAAGCCGCCGAGGAGCTGGATTTGCTGGTGAAAAAACTGCCGGCGAAATATCATTATGCGGTTCGTTCCTCAGCCGTTGGCGAGGACGGCGCAGAGAACTCCTTTGCGGGCGCTTACGAAACCATACTTGACCTGTCGCGCGAAAAAATTCGCGAGGCGGTGGAAAAGGTTGCCGAGTCGGGAAACAGCGAGCGCGTGCAGGCGTATTCCGAGCGGAAAAACGTTGCTTCGGGAAAGCTTGGTGTGGTTATTCAGCGCTTTGTTTCACCAGAATACGCGGGCGTTATGTTCACCGCGGACGCTGTCACGGGAAGCACCTCAGTGATAAGCGGTAACTTTGTGAAAGGCGTTGGCGAAGCGCTTGTATCGGGAGAAAACACCGGCGACAGTTTCACGATTGACGCGGTAAAATACGGCTATAACGGTGCGGAGGAATTGCGCGATTACGGCAAAAATTTCTTTAAACTTGCAAAGAAAATTGTTGGTATTTTCGGCTGTCCGCAGGATATCGAGTGGGCTGTTCTTGACGGAAAAATATATGTTTTGCAGGCGCGCCCGATAACAAATCTTCACAAAAACGACACCGAGCGTTTTCTCATAAACGACTCGCTTTGCGGGGAATTTCTGTTCTCGAAAACCAACGTCGGAGAGATTTTTCTGCGCCCTGTTTCACCGGCAACATACAGCTTTGTTATGAGCATTTTCGGGATGATTGGCATACCGTTGATAGCAAACGTCAGCGGTCAGCTTTATTGCAATTTAAGCGCGATTTGCTCGTTGCTTGTAGCTTTCGGAATGCCGCGCGAGAAAGCGTTTTCGGCAATTTCGTCAATCGCGGGCGGTATACCCGAGGGCGTTTCCGTGCCTGTTTATCCGTGCAGTTTGAAGAGCTTTCGCAAAAAAATGAAAACGATTTTTAAGAACCGTCCGAAAAAGAATTTTGCGGCGGGAATTGCAAAAACTGTTCGCGAGTTGACGGAAGAAATCCACAAAGCGGAAACCGGCGAGGAGCTTTACCGACTTTGGACGGAAAAATGCGACACATTTATAACAAAATCGATTACGTCAATTCTTATGACAACCTCGGTAATACACCTGTTTATTGCGCGGAGAAGGCTGGAAAAGCATTGTTCCGCCGAGCTTGCGGACAGGTTGCTCTCGGGTTGCTCGGAGCACGGTGTAACGGCAAGTCTGGGTGTTTTGCTTTCGGTTGAGGACGTGATATCGGGCAAGTTGTCCAAAGAGGATTACATCGCGAAATACGGTCACCGTCACGCCGATGAAATGGAGCTTTCCGCGCCGTATCCTTATGAGAACCCCGAGTTCCCCGACAATATAATTTCCGATTATCAGGCATCGGGCATCAGCGCAGCTGAAATGAAATCGCGTCAGGACAAGCGGCACGGGGAGGCAATCGACGAGTTTATTCGGCTAAATCCAAACAAGTCAAAGTACCTTCACAAAATCCTGTCGAAGTACGAAAAAGGTGTGTATGACCGCGAGTTCGTGAGGAGTGAAGCGCTTCGGGTGTTCTGTTTGGTGCGTGAGATTATGCTGAAAGCGGGTGAGCTGTCAGGGCTTGGCGAGGATATTTTTATGTTGTATATCGACGAGGTAAAGAGCCTGTTGCGCGAGGGAGTTTTGCCGACAAATATGTTGAAAGAGCGCCGCGAGATTTACTGCAAGCAGATGTCCGCGCCACATTTCCCGAACCTGATTTACGGCAGATTTACCGAGGAAGAATGGAAGAAAAGCGGCGGCAGTATGGACTATTATCGTTACGGTGAAAGTCGCGGCGATGACGTGGGAGATGTTCTCGAGGGAATTGCCGGTTCGAGCGGACAAGCTGAGGGAATTGCTCGGGTGATTTCGGACATTTCCGAGGCGGACAGACTGCAAAAAGATGAAATTCTTGTTGTTCAGGCGGCAAATATCGGTTGGGTGAAAATTTTCCCGAAAGCCTCGGCGATTGTCACAGAAATCGGTGCGCCGCTCTCGCACGCCGTGATTATCGCAAGGGAGCTTGGGATACCCGCCGCGGTGAGCTGTCACGGCGCGTTCGATAGGATTTCCGACGGCGACCGAATTTCCGTTGACGGAACGCTGGGGAAGGTTGTCATACTCGAGCGTGCTGGGGAACGGGATTTGGAAATGTAGTTTATCGTTATTGTTTGTAACGATTTGGTTGGATAAAAAATTTTTTGAAAAATTTTGAAAAAAATGATTGACAAACTATATTCGGCGTGATATAATGTATACATAAACAAGGTATGAATATCTAACGTAGAATTAGGAGGAAAGCATTATGGTTAGTTATGCGGATTTTTGTAAGGGTTCAACTGAAAAATGGATAAACAACACGGACGCAGCGGCGGTATTTGGCTATTTACGCAAACCTGAAAACATTCATAATATGATTGTGATGTCCAAACTTGGTTTGCCCGCAATTAGCGGAATTGTCAAAGATCTTGAGGACAATTACTCAAATTTGCCCGATTTTCTTTTGTCGAAGGGGACAAATCGTCAGATTGTCGGAAAAATGGTGAAATGTATTCTTGGACAGTTTGGCTATGAGCCTGTTGCTAATGGGCATGATGAAAGAGGACAGCTTCGCAATTTCACGGGAGCAAAGCTTTTTAAAACAGCAAGCGTTTATTCGCTGACTTCTTCGCCAAAACATTCATTATCAATAAAAATAATTTGAAGTATAATTTGAAATAAGTATTTTCCGAAATCACCCAAATTTTTCTTGACTAATTGCCCAAAATGTGCTAAAATGGATTTGGAAAGCCGTTTAAAACGAGCGGTTAACGGCATATTTATTACGGGTGAAAATACGATTTAATGGAGGTAATGAAATGGGCATTTTTGATAAACTGAAAAATACTGCGGCAAATGCTGAAAATACGGCGGCGCAGTCTGCGGAAAACGAGAGCGTGACATTCACATTTTCTGCGCTTCCCGAGAGCCTTGCCGAGATGCAGGCGCTCCCCGAGGCAAGTCTTGACACACCGTTCAAGGCGGCGGCGCTCACGGTTCTGGCACTTTGCGCTTACGCGGCAGACAAGGACATCGGCACCGAAATGCTTAACTGGCTTCGCGGACCGCGTCCGCTCACGGGACAGGATATTTCGTTCCTGAACGACCGTTTTCGTGACGGAAAAACTTATTTGCCGTTTACTTATTTTGCCGGTTCAACACCCGAAAACAATTACACTCCAACCGAACCGTACTCGATAACCATCGAAAGCAACCACGTTTCCGCGCAGGAGGCGGGATATATGAAGCTGTTCATTCCATGCGGGGGAGCGGATTCGCCGCGTCCCATAAAGCTCCGTCAGCGCGGCAGTGACGGAAAGTGGTTTTTGTGGGATCAGTACCTTTTGACGGGCGTAAAGACGCCGAAATCTGCTGACCCGTGGGCTTGATGCTCGCTGTTGTCGGGGTGCTTGACGATTATTTTTGTGCAAAAAGGGCGGATTTTCCGCTCTTTTTTGTTGCAAATTTCTCGCAAAAACCTTGACAAACGACATTTTTCGCGGTATAATATAAGCAAGATGAACAACGTTCATTTTAAGGGGGTGACGAGCATAAATCCCGAGAGAACATCAAAGGAAGAGATTTTGCAAATCAGCCGAAAAATCGCTTCCGAAAAGGGGCTGAAGGCGCTGAATATGCGCGCGGTAGCGGGTGAGTGCGGGATTGCGCTCGGGACGCTGTACAACTATTTCTCGGACAAAGAGGAGCTGTTGATTTCAACAATTTCGAGTCTTTGGCAGGATTTATTTCAACTGTCACCGCAGGATAATCAAAAAAATCCGCTTTTTACCGAGTATGTTGAAACGCTGTTCGGGAATGTTCGCGAGCGCATTTCCGAGTACCCCGACTTTTTCACAACGCACTCCGCCGTTATCGCCAACAGCGGGAAAAACCGCGCTCTGAACGCGATGGAGCGATGTACCGCTGAAATTCGTGGGACGCTTCTTGCGGTTCTGCAAGAGGACAATGCGGTTTCAGCCGATGCGTTTGGCGAAAGGTTGACGGAGGAGAAATTTGTGGAGTTCGTGTTGGACAGCATAATAATGCTGTTGATGCAAAACAAGCCTTGTGACGCGCTTGTCGCGGTCATCGGGCGGACAATTTACAAAAGAATTTGAAAGGAGCAAAATATGAAAAAATGTCTGAATATTTCGCTGATTTATGCGATTGCGGGATTGCTGGGAGGCGTGTTTTACCGCGAGTTTACGAAGATTAACGGCTTTGACGGGATGACGGTTCTCGGAAAGGTACATACCCACTTGCTGTTGCTGGGAATGATTGTTTTCCTGATAGCCGCTCTGTTTTGCGCGCATTTCAAGAGCCTTCCTGAGCGCAAGACCTTCAAGGCGTTTTTGTGCGTGTACAACATCGGCGCACCGCTCACTGCGGTTATGATGACGGTTCGCGGAGTAACCGAGGTGCTGAATCTCGAGCTTACGAGAGGTGCAAACGGAGCTATATCGGGCATTTCCGGCATCGCTCACATTATCGTGGCAGTTGGAATAATTCTGCTGATTGTATCGCTAAAGGCAAGCGCTAAATCGGAGGGCGCGAAATGAACAAGCCGTTCTATTGCGTGAAAAAGCGAACTTTGCTGGCAATAGCGGGGTGCGTGTGGCTTGCGGCGGGAGGAAACGTTGCGCGTCTGGGCATAATCTCGTACGTCAACACGGAGTTTGCGTTCTGGCAACCGCTTGTGTCGCTCACGGTATTTGCGGCGTTTGGGCTGATGTTCTACAAAATGTCCGTGAAGCACAACAAGCGAATCTGCGGTTATCCGGAACCAACGCGCCCGTTCTGGAACTTTTTCGACATTAAAGCCTATTGCATAATGATATTTATGATGGGCGGCGGAATTTGGCTGAGGTATTCCGGGCTGGTTCCCGAGGTGTTCATCGCGGTGTTTTACACGGGGCTTGGTTGCGCGTTGGCGGGCGCGGGCGTGTTGTTCTGGGTAATGTTTTTCAGGTATGAACAGCCAAAGTTCCCCGAAAAAAACGAGCTTAGCGGCGAAAGTTAATGCAAAAAACGCTGATTTACAGGAGATTTTAAGAATTTTGCTCCGACTGAAAAGTCGGGGCAATTTTGTTGAAAAACGAAACAAAACACAAAATATACAAAAATGTCTTGAAATTCTCCGCCTAATATGGTAAAATATCATTATCACAATTTACAGGAGAAATTTATGGATATTAACGAAAAACTTGCCCAAGAATTTAAATTGCGGCGCGAACAGGTTGACAACACGGTCGCGCTGATTGACGATGACAAGACAATCCCGTTCATTGCGCGCTACCGCAAGGAGCAGACTGGTTCGCTTGACGACACGATTTTGCGTGAGCTTTCCGACAGGCTGACCTATCTGCGAAATCTCGAAAAGCGCAAGGAGGAGATTGTTTCGTCCATCACCGAGCAGGAGAAAATGACCGAGGAAATCGCCGCGGCAATCGAAAAAGCGGAAACTCTAGTCGAGGTCGAGGACATCTACCGCCCGTTCAAGCCCAAGCGTAAGACGCGCGGTTCGGTTGCCCGTGAAAAAGGGCTGGAGCCGCTTGCCGAGGTAATTTTGGCGCAGAACACCGCGACTGTTCCCGAGAACGAGGCTGCGGCTTTTGTCAACGCCGAAAAGGGCGTAAATTCGGTTGAAGAAGCAATTCAAGGCGCTTTGGATATCATCGCCGAGGATTTGTCGGACAACGCAGAGCTTCGCAAAAAACTGCGCGAGGAGATTTTCTCGCACGGTGTTATTTCGTCAACAGCCGCCTCCGAGGAAGCGGACGAGGTGTACAAAAACTATTTTGAGTACTCAGAACCCGTTGGGAAAATTGCCGGACACCGCGTGCTGGCGCTTGACCGCGGCGAGAAAGAGGACGCGCTGAAGGTTGCGGTATCGCTCCCCGAGGACGTTGGCGAAAAGATGTGCGTGAAGGAGCTTGTGAAGAACACGAGTCTGTGCGGAGGGCTTGTCCGCGCGGCTTGCGAGGACAGCTTCAAACGCTTGATTTTCCCGTCAATCGAGCGCGAGGTTCGCTCGGAGCTTACGGCTACCGCCGCCGAGGGTGCAATCAAGGTTTTTGCGTCCAACCTAAAGCAGCTCATTATGGCACCGCCCGTCAAAAATACCGTAACTCTCGGTCTTGACCCGGGCTACGCGCACGGCTGTAAGTGCGCGGTTGTGGACAATACGGGAAAGGTGCTCGATACCGCAATTGTTTATCTCACGCGCTCCAAAAACGAGGCGGAAACTGCAAAGCGAGTGCTCTCGAATATGATTGAAAAGCACCACGTTTCCACAATTGCAATAGGCAACGGAACGGCTTCTCGCGAAACCGAGCAATTCACCGCGGAGCTGATAAAATCGGTTTCGCACAAGGTTCAGTATATGGTTGTTTCGGAAGCAGGCGCGTCGGTTTATTCCGCGTCGAAGCTTGCCGCAGAGGAGTTTCCCGATTACGATGTTTCGCTGAGAAGCGCTGTTTCAATCGCGCGCAGACTGCAAGACCCGCTTGCTGAGCTTGTCAAAATTGACCCGAAGGCAATCGGTGTCGGGCAGTATCAGCACGATATGCCGAAAGCCCGCCTTGATGACGCGCTCAAAGGTGTTGTCGAGGACTGCGTGAACTCGGTTGGCGTGGATTTGAATACGGCGTCTTACTCGTTGTTGTCGTACATTTCGGGAATTAACTCGGCTGTTGCAAAGAACATTGTTGCTTATCGCGAGGAAAACGGTGAGTTCACTGACCGAAAGCAGTTGCTGAAAGTGAAAAAGCTCGGTGCAAAAGCATATGAGCAGTGCGCGGGATTTCTGCGCATTTCGGGCGGCAAAAATCCGCTTGACAACACGGGTATTCACCCCGAAAGCTACAACGCCGCAAAGCTGTTGATGGAGAAGAGTGGAATTGCCGAAGATGAGCTTGGAAATGCCGATAAAATCCGCGAAAAGCTGAAATCGGTTAAACTGCGCGATGTTTCCGAGGAAACGGGAGCGGGATTGCCAACGCTTAACGATATCGTGAAAGAGCTTGAAAAGCCGGGACGCGACCCGCGCGATGAACTCCCTCCGCCTCTTATGAGAAGCGGCGATGTGATGGAGCTGAAAGACCTGAAGCCGGGAATGGAGCTTGTGGGTACGGTCCGCAATGTCGTGGATTATGGCGCGTTCGTTGACATCGGCGTTCACGAGGACGGTCTTGTGCATATTTCTCAGCTTGCCGACAGATTTGTCAAGAACCCGTTTGAGGTTGTCAATGTAAACGATGTTGTTAAGGTGAGGGTGCTGGACGTTGACTTGAAACGCGGCAGAATTTCTCTTACAATGAGAAAGAAATAAAATTCAAAATCGGGGCTGTTTCAAACGTGACAGCCCCGTTTTGGCGAGTTTTACAAAATTTTTCAAAAATACCTTGACAAGATGAAATAAGTGTGTTATAATACTAACGAGGATAACGAACGTTAGCTTTGAGCATAATAGGGTTTATTCAGTGCTTGATGTGTAGAGTAAAAGAAAGTTCCCCGAAAAAACTGCCGCAGAGCAATGAACTGCGACAGTTTGGGAGATTTGAAAAAATCAGAAATTGAACCTGCTGACAAGGTCCTTAAGCATTCCCGCCTGTCCCGAAAGCTGTTCGGAAACAGCGGCGCTTTCCTCGGCGGTTGCGGAGTTTGCCTGAACCGTGCCGGCAATCTTGGAGATATCGCTGTCAATTTTGTTGACCATCTGGTTTTGCTTGTTGCTGGAATCGGCAATGGTTTCAACGATGCTCTTAACTTGGATAATGCAGTCGTTGAGCAAGCTTATAGCTTCAGATTTTGTCGTTGGCTTCGCGGACGTGACCGTAGGTTTGAACAATAAGCTCCTGAGCGTTTGAGCAACTTTCAGAGTTTGCGGTTGCCTGACCTTCGATTTCGTGGATATTTTCAGCAAGCTGGTCGATGGAAGAGGTTTGTTCAATAGACGCGGCGGAGAGGTAGTTGGAGCCGGTTGCAACCTGTCCGGAACCGGTGTGAACTTCGTCAGCCGCTTCGGAGATGTTACGCATTAACTCAACAAGATTTGAGTTGAGTCGATTGAGCTTTTCAAGACTTGCGGCAATTGCCGTGAAATCGCCGATATAGAAGTCCTTGTTTTCATCAACGTCAACGGTAAGGTTGCCCTCGGACATTTCGCCGAGGATACGCCCGATATCGTTCACGGCGTTTTTCAAGGTAACGCTGAGGTTGCTTATTGCATCGGAAATCTTGCCGACCTCGTCTTTTCTGCCGGTGTATTTTTCGGTAAGCTTTGCGGCATCAAGTTCAAGCCTGCCGATACCCTCGATGGATTTTTTAACCGTGGTCAACTCGCGCCCAACGCTAGCCATTATAATAAGTGTTATTGCAACAAGAATGAGTGTAAATGTAGCGCAAACTGCGGTTACGATAAGGTTAACCGAGTTTACACTGTTGAACACCTCGGAATACTTATCCTTAACCATAAAAATCCAGTTTCTGTCGCTCATATAATGATATACGGCGAGGTAAGATGTACCGTCGTTATCGGTATAGGAGTAGGTGCCGGTGGTATCGGATTTACCGCTTTTTACAGTTTTGATGATGTCAAGGCAACCCTTGTCCTCGGAAACCGTGTTGATAAGAGCACTGTCCTGATTGTAAATATAAGTTGAATCGGCAACGTTCAGGAATATGTATTCCTTGTTGGGCAGACCTTTGATTTCGATATTTGCGATGGACTCCATAAGTCAGTCCGCATAAACGGCAGAGCCAACAAAGCCGATACAAGTACCGTTGTCATAAATAGGGTGGTACAGCGACATAACCATTGCGTTAGAGCCGCCCTTTGACATCATAATTCCGGCGTTTGTGACCTGTTGCTTGGACAAGATATCTCTTTGAAGGCTCTCAAGACCTTCGCCGGTGCGAGTGTAGATACCGACAACTTTTGGATTTGTATGCGTGAGGACGTGAGAATCGGGAGTTGCGATGTAAAGTCCCTCAAAAATCCCCTCAACAGCGCCAAATTTCTCGGTGTACGCCTGCGACGCGGCAACAGCGTCGGGGTCATCGGAGCTTCTCAGAAGATTTTTCACCTCGGAGCTGAGAGAAAACTCAACCATTGTGTTTTCCGCGCCCGAAACGTAATCTTGAATAATTTTCGCTCTTGAGGTAACGGCGTCATTCATCTGATTTGAGATGTTGCCCTCAACAATTGAGGTAACATTCTGCGAAATAATCTGCCAAAGAGCTGTCATTCCCGCAAGTGTTACCAGCAAAATGATACTGCTGACACGCACGGAAAGCTTCATGCTTATTTAAATTTTAACACTTTTGCAAGATTTATCAAGTGCTTTTAGAAAATTATGTCAAATCCTACTTACTTGATAGGTGAAAATATGGTGTTAAATAACACAAATGTTCAATATGGTACAACAAATTCAGCAAAAATGCTTATATTTTTTACAACAATTTGTTACATCATTAAACTAAAGTAAAACCGATTTACCAAACTAAATAGAACACAGGCAAAATGCTCCTTGAGGTTTTCGAAGCGGCAAATCACAACAAAACGTTTAATTATGCAAAAGAAAATCTTTTCAAAAAGCGTAAATGGAGGCGGAGAAATGGTTGGAGTATATTTGAGCGGCACTGGAAACACAAAGCATTGCATAGAAAAATTGACTGGACTGTTGGACAGCACCGCTAAAACCGTGCCTTTGGAGAGCAAAAACGTTGTCGAGGAGATTGAGAAAAACATCGAAATTATCCTCGGTTATTCGACGCAATTTTCAAACGCGCCTTATATGGTGAGAGATTTTATTAAACAAAATAAGCTGTTGTGGAACGGAAAAAAGGTGTTTTGCGTTGCGACAATGGGCGCTTTCAGCGGCGATGGCGCGGGTTGTACGGCAAGGCTTCTCAAAAAGTACGGCGCGACAATTTTGGGCGGTTTGCATATAAAAATGCCCGACTCAGTCTGTGACAGCAAGTTGCTGAAAAAGACGGTCGAGCAAAACAGAGAGATTGTTGTCGAAGCGGATAAGAAGATTGAGCGCGTTGCCGAACAAATCAAAGCGGGCAAATATCCGCGCGAGGGGATAACTTTTTTTGCGCACATTGCCGGACTTTTTGGGCAACGGCTTTGGTTCTACGGAAAGACAACGGGTTATTCGGATAAGCTGAAAATATCCGAAAACTGCGTTGGTTGTGGGTTGTGCGCGAGCTTGTGTCCGATGGAAAATATCTCGGTTAAAGACGGAAAAGCGGTTTCGGGAAACAGGTGTACGATGTGCTATCGTTGCATAAGCAGTTGCCCTCAGAAAGCAATCACGCTTGTTGGTGACGAGGTGAAAGAGCAGTGCAGGTTTGAGAGATACTCCTCGTGAAAGCGCGTTCTTCCGTTCAACCGCAACGCTTTACACCTATTTATACATAGAACTCCTCAAATGTTTCAAGACAAAGACAAGCGAGCTTTCCCTTTGGACTGCACGCTCCGCAGTCGATGAAGAAATTTCTGCCGTTCTTGTAGATTTCGGTTTTGCCGTTGATAAACACGGTTGGCGTGTGCCCCATAACGACATACACGCTCTCGTCATCGAAATATTGACGGGACGGCTCGGGACGGGTGAAGAGAAGCTCGTCTTGAGTGTATTCCCTGAGCTTTTTGTCGGGGCGGTAATTGCCAAGCCCTGCGTGAACCATCACAAACGTTTTGTCCTCGATATCCACAACCTCATACAGCGAAAACTCACCCAGATAATCGATAATATCCGCGCGTTCATCGTCATCAAGGTCGCAAAAGCCCGCGATTGTTGACAACCCGCCGTCCTCATACCACACTTTAATAATCTCGGAAAGCTCATTGCTGAATATCTCGTTGCCTTTGGACAATTCTGCATTTATCTTCGGAAGAACCGATAAAGCGACAAGGTCGTGATTGCCCATAAGCGGGTAAACATTTGCCCGCGACATCATATCCTGAAGCACCTTCATCGGCTTTGCACCGCGGTCAACCACATCACCGAGCACAAAAAGTGTGTCCTCATCGCAAAAATCGATTTCCTCCAGCATCTTGAGATACTTTTTGTATTCACCGTGAATATCGCTCATAACATAGTTCATTGACGCTCCTCCTTATTCGGCATTTTTCCCGTAAAACTTTTCGCGGGTTAAGCGGTAATAAACAAGTTTCAGATTAACAAAATTCATGTCGTCAACGATGAAAAAGCCAAAAATCTGATTTTCCTCACCAAAGCCTATGCTCTCCATCATTGCACGTGACGGGAGATTTTCTTCTCTCACGCTTGAAACGATTGCTTCAAAATCCTCGGTGATTGCTTCGATTTCACCCGAGAACGCCGCGTCAATAATTGCCGAGAGAGTTTCCTTTGCAAAACCGCGCCTTCTGTATTGAGCAAAAATGTAGATTTCCACCTCATAGTCGGTTTCTTCCCGATGAACTCCGACGTAACCGACAAGGTTGTTCTCGCGGTCAAAGATGTTGTAAAACCCCTTTTTATAAACGGAAAACTGCTTTCTGTTTATTTCCGAGTTGTCGATTCCAAAGTAAAATTCAAATTCATCGGCGGCGATTATCTGCGATAAGATTTCTTCGGTTTTGTCGATATCGTCAAGAGTTGGTTTTAAAATCAATCTTTCGGTTGAGATTACTTTTTCCATTTACACGCTCCTTTTCAGAAACATTCCTCGACTAATCAATAATCCTCGCCGTAAGGCTCAATCAGCCAGTTTCCCGACTCGGTGACCTGATAATATTTATCGGTATCCGTGTCAACCATCAGCACGGGAATTACCCCGCTGTCAAGCACCGTTCCGTCAATGTAATAGTGGCTTTCGCCGTCAAAATAAATGTCGTGAAAACGAGGATTTCCGGCAATTTCCGCAGTCCCGATGTGACCTGCGACAACCTTCATATCCAAGCCCTCAATTTTACCGGTTTCGGCGGGGGATTTTTCCGTGTAGATATCATCGGTTGTTGACCACTCCCAATCTTCTCCCGCGTGCTCGTTAATTCCTGCATGAACGAAAATCGTGTTTCCCTCGACATAATATCGGGGGAGATTGCCAAGCCAATCAATGTACTCGTCGTCATCTTTTTCATCGTAATCATATTCGCTTTGGGCGAACGCTCTTTCGGTTTGGTCGATTGTTGCCGAACCCTCGACAACCCACTCATCGTGATTTCCGAGCAAAGCAATAACCTTGTCCGAACCGAAGCGTTGCTCAAGACGCATTATCTTGTCGAGAACACCGCGGTTTTCTGCGCCGCCGTGAACATAATCGCCGAGGAGAACCAGCTTCGCGTCCTTTTCATAAAGGTGCTCCGTAACCAACGCCAGCGCTTCCTCAAACTCAGCCAAACACCCGTGAATATCGCTCATACAGTAAATTTTCATAAACGGCATTCCTCTTTTCTTTCAGCTTTAAAAATCTTTTTACTTGAGCCTTATGTCCTTTGGGAATTGAAGGTAATCTTTATTATAGCAGAAATATACCGATATGTCAACAGAAAGATGTATCCGGAAAAGTACATAAATCGACAATCCGCGAGAGCTATCTTTTGGCTTTGAAATCAATTCCTGCCTTTTTTGCTTGACTGCACAAATCTTTTGTCATCAGCCTGTATTTTTTGCCGTCCTTGATGAAATTTGTACCGCATTGCCGAAACTCAAAGGACACGTTTTTGCTGATGCATTGTTCTCTGATATCAAGCACCCACGAGTAATCGAGCGGTCTTGCGTTAACGTCCGACTCGCCGCCGACAACGACAAGCTCAATATCATCAAGATACTGCTCAATAGCAATTTTTTCGAGAAGCGGCTGAGCGGTAATGCATTTGTGCTTAATCGGGAGCTTGCTGAAGATACCGAGCTTATAGTCGGCGTTCTTCTGATTTTCAATTGTACAGCAGACAACCACATTTTCATAACCATCGTTCCAATCGCACGGAACGCACTCCATAAACCTGTCGATACGTTTTGTCAAAAACAGGAATGTGCAGTCGGGGCGCTCTTTTATCATTTTCCAGCAATCCTCGCGCCAACAGTCTGCGTCCTCAATCAAAAAGTCCGTGGAGAAGCAGGTGTACACGATGCCCGCTTTCATTTTGTAGTTGCCGTTTTTGAGATGCTGGGTGGGTTTGTCGAAATCCTTTGTCCTGACAATTTGACTTGTGTCAACACCACGCTTTGCGTCGCCTTTGTGAATATAACAGTGCAAGCAACCATCACTGCACTTTTTGCACCCTCTCCAAGGATTCCACATAGCCATATAACAACAACTCCCATCAAATTAAAATGTAGATATTGAAGTTTATTATATCACAATTCTGAGCAAAAGTAAAGATATCATTTTCAAGTATTGAAAAATTCTCTCTTGACTATTATGTAAAAATATGGTATAATCAGCTTATCGAAAAACCTTGATTTGAACAGGAGAAAAGCAATGAAAAAGCTCGAACCGGCGGTTGAGAAAATTATGACTGAGCGTTTCGGAAAGGACGCAATTATTGCACTTGCGACAACTTGTGATGAAGTGCCTTATGTTCGATATGTTGACGCGTATTATGAGAACGGTGCATTTTATATCATCACTTATGCGCTTTCGGATAAGATGAAGCAAATTGAAAAAAATCCTGTTGTGGCAATAGCAGGCGAGTGGTTTTCTGCGCACGGAAAGGGCGTTAATCTTGGCTATTTTGGTAACGAGGAAAATCAACCGATTGCCGAGAAGCTGAGAACAGCTTTTGCCGAGTGGATTGACAACGGACACAATAATTTCGATGACGAGAACACAATTATTTTGCGTGTGGAATTAACAGACGGACTGTTGTTCTCAAACGGAACAAGATATGAGATATAGTTTATGTATTTAAACGAGAAAAAGGGGCAACCGCGTGGTTACTCCTTAATTTCTTTTCGATAAATTGATTTTCAGCCGCTCAAAAGATTTTGCGTTATCCCAAAATATCCGCCAAAGTGTTTAACAGCTTTTTGATATCGATAGGCTTTGCCACAAACCCATTCATACCGCATTCAAAGGCATTTTTCATATCTTCATCGAAAGCGTTTGCGGTCATTGCGATTATGGGGATATTTGCTTTTTTGTTATCGCTCAGTGTGCGGATTTCTCTTGTAGCGAGGAAACCGTTCATCTTGGGCATCTGAATATCCATAAGAATGAGGTCATAGCGGTCGGAGTGTGCGTTTGCCATCTTTTCAACAGCAACAATACCGTCCTCGGCGATATCCACAACAAATCCCGCTTCCTTAAGTATCTCGGCGGCAATTTCCTGATTAAGCTCGTTGTCCTCAACAAGGAGAATTTTCTTTCCGTTGAAATCGATGTTTTTTGTTTCCTCTTGCTTATGGATTTTTGTGCGGACAGGCTCAGTGAGCACCTCGCGAAGCTCCGACATAAACAACGGCTTTGACACAAATGCGGTAACGCCGGCTTCTCTTGCCTCAATCTCAATATCCGACCAGTCGTAAGCTGTGAGGATAATTATGGGTGTGTTATCTCCGATAACCTTGCGGATTCGGCGAACAGTTTCAATACCGTTCATATCGGGCATCAGCCAGTCGATGATATAAGCCTTGAATTCATCGCCTTCCTCAAAGGCTTGTTGCGCTCTGACAACAGCTTCCTTGCCCGAGGCAGTCCAATCGGCGCGAAGCCCGATTTCCTTGAGCATTTTGCTTACGCTTATGCAGGTGTTTGTATCATCATCGGCAACCAGCGCGCGAGCACCCTGAAGCTCGGGGATTGGCTCGTATTTAACAATATTGTCCGACAGCTTGCAGTCGAAGGTGACAACAAATTCCGTGCCTTTACCTTCTTCACTTGTGACGCTGATTGTACCGCCCATCATATCGACAATATTTTTGGTTATCGCCATACCGAGTCCCGTGCCCTGAATACCGCTTACGGTAGCGGTTTGTTCTCGCGAGAAGGACTCGAAAATGTGTTTCTGGAACTCCTCGGACATACCGATTCCGTTGTCCTTTATGCGGAACTCGTAGGTTGTATAACCGCTCAGGTTGCAAGGCTTCTCAGAAATTCTGATACTGATTGTACCGCCTGCGGGGGTGAATTTTATACAGTTGCTCACGATGTTCAAAAGCACCTGATTAAGACGCAGTTTATCGGTAATGATATCCTCGTTTATGATATCCTGAGTATCGATAAACAAATCCTGTTGCTTTGCGGCAATATTTGATTGAATAATTGTCCGTAAATCGTGGAGGATATCGGGCAGGTGAACCTCTTTTTCCTCGATTTTAACCTTACCGCTTTCGATACGGCTCATATCGAGCACATCGTTTATAAGGCTGAGCAGGTGACTGCTGGAGATGGATATTTTTTTGAGGTAATCTCTGATTGTATCGGTATTGTCAAGATGAGCCGCCGCAAGAGCTGTGTAACCGATGATAGCGTTCATAGGAGTACGGATATCGTGGGACATATTGTTGAGGAAAGCGGTTTTTGCCTTATTTGCGTGTTCAGCCGCCGCGAGTGCGTCCATAAGCGCCTTTTTCTGTTCTTCTTTTTCGCGTTCCTCGTCATCAACATTGAGAAAAGAAAAGGCAATCTTCGACGCTTCCTCATCAACCTCGGCAAATTTTATAAGCGTAAGCTCGAGCCATTGATATTCGTCTGTTTTGCTCGTGTGTCTGAAACGGTAGGTGTATCTTTTCTTGTTTCGGAGCAGTTCTTTTATGTAATTTATATCGGCGAATTTAAGCAGTTCCTCTTGAAAATCGGGGTGAGAATACTCGATAACAGCTTCCTTGTATGTCTTGAAAAAGCCGTCCGAGTTCTTGGCAATATTCTCCAATCTGTTCTTGGGAACGATATCGCTCACGGAGTATTGAGTGTACTGATTTTGGTCAAGGTCGATGAAATAGAGGGTTGAATATTGGCTTGCAAGACCTTCGATTTTTCTGATATCTTCTTCGAGAATTTTTCTCTGCTGTGCATCTCTTGCGCGAAGCTCTTCCATTTCCGTGTGGTCGAGAATATAGGTGATGGCAAGAAGGTCGTTGTTCACGAGGTCGCGGTACATAACGATATGTTGTTCGGCAATCATCGGGTTGCCGAGAGAATCCTTTGTGTTGTACCGAAGGAAAATATGGTCCTCGCCCTTTTCAAAGCACTCGGTAAGGTGCGCGATATCAAAAAAGGCGAAGAAAGCCGGCTGTTGTTCCTCGGAAAGCTGGTTTCCCCAGTACTCGATAACGTCCCAATATTTGCAGTTTTCGGGGAAACCGATTGCTTCGTTTATGCTGTACTCCACGTCATCGATAACCTGATACATTGTTCCGGGAACGATATTTTGGGTGATATTGATATTGTAGTAAGCGCCCGCGCTTGCCGAAAGAGCGTGCTCCATAATCTTGATTTTTTTCTTATAGGTTTCAATCTGACGTTCCAAAACAGTTTTTTCCATTTTAACAGCCCTTCTGTTTATACAAATTTCCACAAAATTCCATTTAAAGTGACAATAATATACTATTTTAATTATAACAATTAAAACGGTGATTGTCAAGTAATCAAAAAGCGCGCCGTAAAAATATCTGAAAAACTTGACAAACTTTGGAGAGTGTGCTATAAATAAACAGCAACACAATTGAATATTTTTCAAGAATAGGTATACACTTTTTTGTATACCTTAACTGTTGTCGAAAAATTGTGTCGTAGCAATCGGAGCTTTGCATTTTTCGGTGCGTGGCTTCGGCTGCGCACTTTTTTATTTATGGAAAGGACAAAAAAGTCAATGAAAATCAGCAAAAAAATTTTGAGCGTAATCTTGGCGGTGATGACGGTTATTTTGCTTACAGCGTGTAGCAGCAATTTTGAGTATGAGTTCAATGAAGAACTCGGCGGAAATGAAATAACAAAATACATAGGCGACAAAGAAGTTGTGGAAATTCCGGCGGAAATTGACGGGAAAAATGTTGTAAAAATAGGACAAAGGGCGTTTTCCCGCTGCACCAGACTTACAAGCGTGACAATCACGAACATCGTTACAGAAATAGGGATTTCTGCATTTTCGGTTGCACAGAGCTTACAAGCTTAACACCCACGGACAGCGTTACATATCTGCACCATAATGCATTTGCAAACTTCACCGGAAAAATCACCTACAAAGGCAAAACCTACAACATTCCCGAGGATTATAACGATTTGTTCGATGCTTTCAGCGATGCTATCAGAGTCATATAAAATCTCGCCCGACCGCCCCGCGCGTTCGGGCTTTTTTGTTGCAAAATCGGAGCAAAAATCGATAGTCTGAAATTTTTGTAAAAAAGGTATTGACAAAACAGGAAAAACGTGGTATAATGCCTATAAACTCGATAGGATAAATGGACTATATCGAAAGAGTATGTAACAGCAAGCGGATTTGTATATTGAACAGCCGTTATAGTAGCGGGAAGGAGTTTTTGATGACAGAGATTTTATGGCACGGACGCGGCGGTCAGGGTGCGTTTACAGCGGCAAGGTTGCTCGGAGCGGCTTTCGCGCTAAAATGTGACGAGAGTTACGCGCTGGCTTTTCCGTCGTTTGGTCCGGAAAGACGCGGCGCACCTATTCGAGCGTTTACAAAGCTCGACAACAAGCCCATCGGCAATAGAAGCGAGGTTGAGCGCGCGGATTTCAGCATTTTCCTTGATGATACGCTGTTCAGCAACGCGGCATTTGGTGAGCTGAAGGACGGCGGCAAAATTTTGCTGAATACTAAGAAAAGTGTTGATGATGAACGAGTGATAACGCTTGACGCGGACAAAATTGCCGCTGAAATTCTGAAGCTCCCGATTACAAACACAATTATGCTCGGTGCATTTGCGGCGGTTTTTGACAGAATTTCGCTTGATGATATCGAGAACGCAATCCGTCTGAATATGCCCGAAAAGTTGCACGCAAAAAATATCGCCGCAGTTAAAAAAGCCGCCGAGGAGGTGAACCCGTGAAACCGTATTTGAGAGAAAAAGCTCCGAAAACGCTTTCCGAAATTCTCGAAGCACCTGCGTATGAATCGGGTTATCTTGTGACAAAAAACGCGGGTTGGCGAAATATTCGTCCCGTGATAAACGCGGACAAGTGCGTTGGCTGTCTGCAATGTTACCTGTACTGTCCCGATGGCGTGATTTACAAGGACGGCGGTAAGGTTGCGATAGATTATGACTTTTGCAAGGGCTGCGGCATCTGCAAAAAGATGTGCAAAACCGGCGCGATTGAAATGGAGGCGGAAAAGTAATGGCAAAGATGTTTTTATCGGGCAACGAGGCTTTTGCTTATGGTATCCGTCTGGCGCGCCCGCAGGTTATTTCCGCTTATCCCATTACACCGCAGACGATTGTTGTTGAGAAATTGTCCGAGATGGTTGAGGACGGCAGTCTGAAATCGGAATTTATCCACGTTGAGTCGGAGCACTCGGCGTTGTCTTGTGCAATCGGCGCTTCATCGGTCGGCGCGAGAGCGTTCACGGCAACCTCATCGCAGGGACTGCTTTATATGGCGGAATGTCTTACATACGCATCGGGCGGGCGGTTTCCGATTGTGATGATGAACGCGAACCGCTCAACCGCGCTCCCGTGGAACATTTACGGCGACCAGCGCGATTCGCTTTCTCAGATTGACTGCGGCTGGATTCAAGCCTATGCGGAAAACGCTCAGGAAGCGCTTGACCTAGCGTTGATGAGCTATTACATCGCCGAGCACAAGGCGGTTTCAACACCGTTTATGGCGAATTTGGACGGCTTTGTGCTGACGCACACCTACGAGGTTGTTGACGTGCCGACAGCTGAGCAAGCGGACGCGTTTCTCCCGAAATTTGAAACGGAGAACAAACTTGACTTGAACAACCCGCGAAATCTTGCATTCTCCGCAGGTCCCGAGCACAATACAGCGTTCAAGTATAAGGAGCATATCGGTCTGTTGAACGCGAAAAAAGCTGTTGATGAAGCGGAGGAAAAGTTCACGGAGATTTTCGGAAGACGTTATACGGGGCTTACCGAAAGCTACCGCACCGAGGACGCGGATTATATTCTGATAACGCTTGGCAGTATCGCGGGACTTGTTCGAGAAACGGTTGACAGGCTTCGTAAACAGGGAAAAAAGGTCGGGCTGTTGCGGATACGCTATATGCGCCCGTTCCCGAATGAGGAAATTGCCGAGGCGGTCAAAAACGCAAAAGCCGCCGCTGTTCTGGAGAAGGACATTTCGTTTGGCAACGAGGGCACGGTTTACACCAACGTTAATTCCGCGCTGCACAAGTCAAATGTAAACGTCCCGACATCAAATTATATCGGTGGACTTGGCGGCAAAAACATCTCCGCCGATGATATCGAGAAAATTTTTGATGAGCTTTCGGAAGAACGCGCTAAGGTACAGTTTATCGGAATTGGGGGTGACGGGAAATGAGCGTAAACGCGAAAACGCTGAATGAGGACGAGTTTTTCTACGGGCACAAGGCGTGCGCGGGCTGCGGGGGCAGTCTTGCGGTGAGAATTGCTTTGAAGGTGCTCGGGGAGCGCTCGGTTGCCGTTTTGCCGGCGGGGTGTATGTCGGCGGTTGGCTTCAATTTCCCGCAGTTGTGTTTCGGGAACAACGCGATTATCTCCACATTTGCGGGAACTGCGTCAATGCTCACGGGCGTTGAAGCGGGACTTCGCGCTCAGGGTATAACCGATTTTCACGCGGTTGGCTTTGCGGGTGACGGAGGAACGGCTGATATCGGTCTGCAAGCGCTTTCGGGCGCGATTGACCGCAATGATGATATCCTGTACATCTGCTACGACAACGAGGCGTATATGAACACGGGAATTCAGAAAAGCTCGCTTACGCCGTTCGGTGCAAAAACAACGACAACTCCCGCCGGAAAAAACATTCGCGGAAATCTTCGCCCGAAAAAGAATATGTTCGAGATTGTCGCCGCGCACGGAATACCTTATGCGGCAACCGCGAGCGTCGGTTATCTGAACGATTTTATGCAAAAGGTTGAAAAGGCGGCGAAAATCAAGGGCACGAAATATATTCATATCATCGCGCCTTGTCCGACGGGCTGGGGTATTGCAACCGATGAAACCGTTGAAATCGCGAAAGAGGTTGTTGACTGCGGGCTTTGGTACTTGGCGGAGTTTGAAAACGGCGAGTACAAGCTGAATTATCAGCCAAAAGAGTTTACCGATATCGAGAGCTATCTGAAAAAGCAAAGCCGTTTTCGTCATCTTACCGATGAGGATATAGAAACAATTAAGCGCTCCCGTGACGCAAAATGGGACGCGATACACAACAATTTTAAAATCAACTAGGAGGATTTTTATGAGCAGAGATGTAAATAACAAGTACTGGGACGAGGAGCTGGAAACGCTTCCGAGAGAGGAATTGGAGAAGCGCCAGCTTGCGGATTTGAAGGAAATCGTGCAGTTTGCCTACGACAACGCGCCTTATTACAAGCGTTCGTTTGATGAAGCGGGCGTGAAGCCTTCCGATATCAAAACATTGAAGGATATTCAGAAATTTCCGTTCATCGACAAGAAAACGCAGAGAGATACTCAGGGTGTTGGCTCGTTTCTGGGTGAGCTTTGCGCGGTACCCGAGGAAGATGTTGTGTTCATTTCAACGTCCTCCGGTTCAACCGGCGTGCCGACAATGAGCCCATTTACGAAAAAGGATTTTGACGAGTTTCAGGATACCGAAAGTCGCTGGTTCTGGCAAATCGGAATGCGCCCGAACGACCGCTATGTACACGCGCTGAACTTCTCGCTGTACGTTGGCGGACCGGACGTTATCGGCGCACAAAAGCTCGGTGCGCTTTGCATTTGGGGCGGCACTCTGCCGAGCGAGCGCCTGCTTTTTGTACTCAAAACCTATCAGCCGACCATAATTTGGACCAGCCCGTCTTACGCGTGGCAACTCGGTGAAAAAGCGCTCAAGAGCGGCATTGACCCGAAAAAGGATTTGAACATCAAGAAAATTATCGTTGCCGGCGAGCTCGGCGGCTCGATTGACGCAACGCGAAAGGCAATCGAGGATTTGTGGGGCGCAGAGGTTTACGATTTCTACGGACTTTCGGATATTTTCGGAGCGTGCGCGGCAATGTGCGAGGCGAAGGACGGCTTGCATATCGCCGAGAACCACATTCTCGTTGAAACCGTGGACATTCACACCGGCGAGGTGCTTGAGCCGGGACAGGTCGGTGAGCTTGTGTTCACCACGCTTCGTAAGCACGCTCGTCCGCTTATCCGTTTCCGCACGGGCGATATCGGTTGGATTGACAACACACCTTGCTCCTGCGGAAGAACGCACGGCAGAATCCACATCAACGGCAGAAAAGACGATATGTTTATCGTATCAGCAGTAAACGTGTTCCCGAGCGACATTGAGGCGGTTATCCGCGAATTTTCGGGAATCACCGGCGAGTACTTAATTCGCGTATTTGAGCGCGATTTCACCTGCAAATATTCCGTTGAAATCGAGAAAAACAGCGACAATCCCGCAACCGATGAAGCAGTTGCGGCAGAGGTTTCCGCGGCACTCAAAGCGCGTATTGGCGTTAAACCGTACAGCGTTATCGTGCATCCGGACGGCGGTCTTGACACACGCTCCGAGCATAAGTCAAAGAGAATTATAGACGAGCGCAAGCTGGATTACGTCATTTAACAGGAGGTGTTCAGATGCCCGAGCTTTCCAAAAGAACCGAAATTTTTACCGATTCGGTGATACGCCGAATGACGCGCGTTTCGCTGAAATACGGCGCGGTAAATCTCTCGCAGGGCTTTCCGGATTTTGAACCGCCGAAGGAAATCCTCGACCGGCTTGCCGAGGTGACCAAAGAGGATTTTCATCAGTACTCGATAACCTGGGGCGCGCAGAATTTCCGTGAAGCGCTTGTGGAAAAGCAGTCGCGGCTCATGGGGCGGAAAATCGACCCCAACGGTGAAATTGTGGTAACCTGCGGCAGTACCGAAGCGATGATGGCGGCAATGATGGCGGTTGCGAACCCCGGGGATAAGGTAATTGTGTTCTCGCCGTTTTACGAAAACTACGGCGCGGACGCAATTCTGTCGGGTGCGGAGCCTATCTATGTTCCGCTTTACCCGCCGTTCAACTTCAATCCGGACGAGTTAGAAGCGGCGTTTAAACAGCACCCGAAAGCCTTAATTCTCTGCAATCCCTCCAACCCGTGCGGCAAGGTTTTCACGCTTGACGAACTCAAGCTGATAGCCGATTTAGCCGAAAAGTACGACACTTTTGTCATCACCGACGAGGTGTACGAGCATATTGTTTACGAACCGCACAAACACATTTATTTTGCCTCACTGCCGAATATGTGGGAGAGGACGATTTCATGCTCATCGCTGTCAAAAACTTATTCGATAACGGGCTGGCGGCTTGGTTATATTATCGCGCCGCCGAGGATAATTGACGTTGCAAAAAAGGTACACGATTTTCTCACTGTCGGAGCCGCGGCACCTTTACAGGAAGCGGCTGTAACTGGCTTGCGTTTCGGGGACGACTATTACAAATGGCTTCAGGAAAAATACACGTCAAAACGAGATTTGTTCCTGAAAGGACTGGACGATTTGAAAATCGCTCACACCGTTACGCAGGGCGCGTATTACATTTTGCTGGACATCTCGGAGTTTGGCTTTGACTCGGATTTGGAGTTTTGTGAAACGCTTGCGCGTGATGTTGGCGTGGGTGCGGTTCCCGGCTCGAGCTTTTTCAGAGAGCCTGTAAATCACCTCATTCGTCTGCACTTCGCCAAAAAGGACGAAACGCTTTATGATGCGCTGAACCGTTTGGAGAGCTTGCGCAGAAAAATTCCTTGCCGAAAGTGAGTTTATTTTCGTATAACAAAAAAGGAGCAGCCGTGCGGTTGCTCCTTGAATTTATCCAATCAATTCCTCATATTTTATTTGTTCCAACACACAACCCGCCTTTTCTAATTCAGCAACAATATTGATTATATACCAGGATATATCGGTATAATCTCCACCCCACGATATTTCAGAAAAATCGCCGTCTATTACTTTTCTGTTTATATCTAAACAAAGAAGTATTTCATCAGTATTATTTGCGAGAAATGTTGTACCCTTATCAGAGTTGTTATGATAAAGAATCACACCGATTTGTTCTCCATTTTTCTGCTTTTGAGAAACAATGGAAAACAATTTGTCGTAGGACAAGGACTCTTCCTGCCAGCAATACATATCACCATCATTTAAGGACAGATATTCCATTTTTTCGTTTTTAAATACCCAACCGATTTCATTGAATAGTTTTATAATATTTGTTATCTCTTTTGAGTATGAACTGCAATCGAGAATTAACATTGGTTCTCTTGCCATAGCATATACCTCTATTTTAAAATTTTAATTATCAATGGGTTCATTATATCACAATCCCCAAGAAAAGTCAATCCCGAAAAGACCGCGGCATTTTCGGGATTTTGTATATCTCATCGGTTAGCGAAAAACAATTCCAAGCTATTCCCACTTAAAAAATTTCACGCTTATAAAGCTACAAATAACGGCAATTAACAGCATAATGATAACCGAAACCGTCACATCGCCAATCGGAAGCCCGAGCGTAGTATTTTTCAGTATTTTTATTCCTTGCGTTAATGGCAGAACGTCTACAATTTTTTGCATAACCTCGGGCATAACCTCGTAGGGAAGAGTAGCGCCCGAAAAAACGAGCATAGGGAAGTACAGCGCGCTTGCGATTACACCGGCAATTTTTGAGTTTTTGGCGATACCGCCGACCATCATTCCGATGCTGAAAATCGAAATCATAACCAGCAGATAGCCGAGCAAAAACAGCCCAAAGTTGCCGCGCATTCTAAAGCCGAAGAAACAGGTTGCCACAACAAACAGCGTGATTAAAGACACCACCGCGTAAACCACATACATCGAAACCTCCGCTATTAGAACAAGGCTCGGTTTAATCGGCGTAACCTGATACCTTTTCAGGATTTGTTTAGCGCGATAATCGGAGATTACGAGCGGCAGTCCCATCACGCCGCCCGCGCAGATTGAAATACTGCACAACGCGCCGAAGGATTGGTCGAGAAAGCTGTAATCCGCGCGCTCAAACGCGGGCTTTTGCCCGAACACAATGCCCAGAATAACGAGCACAACAATCGGCATAATCACCGCAAAAATCAGCATATCCATACCGCGAAGGCTCATCTTTAACTCGTTTTTCAACAAAACTCTAAATGCTTTCATCTATATCCTCCTCGTCCGTAAACCAAAGATAAGCGTCCTCAAATTGAGCTTTTCCGCTTTGATTTTTGGCTTCCTCAACAGTACCGTGAAACACCGTTTTGCCTTTTTTCAAAATCAGAATTTCATCGCAAAGCGCCTCAACCTCGTCCATAAAATGCGATGTAAGCAGAATTGACAAGCCCTGCTTTTTGAGCTTTGTGAGGATATTCCACACATCACGTCTTGCGCGCGCGTCCAAGCCTGTCGTAAGCTCGTCCAGAAAGACAACCTCGGGATTTGGTATCAGCGCGAGAACAATAAACAGCCGTTGCCGCTCGCCGCCCGACAGCTCTTTTACAAGCGTTTTCTTTTTGTCGGCAATTCCAAAATCGGTCAATAGTTGCTCATAGCTTTGCGGCTTTTTGTAAACCGCCGCGGTCATTTCGCAAAGCTCCTCAACCTTGATTTGCTCCTGATATTTCGCCTCCTGAAACTGCACGCCAACACGCTCGAACAGCTTTGTTCGCTGTTTAATCGGGTTCATTTCGAGTATGAGAGCCTCACCCGAATCCATTTTCCGCGTTCCGAGAATGCACTCAATCGTGGTGCTTTTTCCCGCACCGTTTGCCCCGAGTAACCCGAAAACTTCGCCTTTTTTAACCCGAAAGCTCAGGTTGTCTACGGCTGTGTAATCGCCGTACTTTTTGGTAAGATTTTTCACAAAAATTGCGTGCATAATTTTCCTCCTTTGTTGTTGATAAAAGAATTATACCACCAAACAAAAGTCTGGTGGTATAATGGAGGGTTTATTTTTTCATCAGTTTTATTTCTTCCAGCATTGAGATTACATCGTAAGCGTTTCTTATCGCATTCTCAAGCGAATCTATCAGCTTATCGCAGGCAGAAACAATATCCTCGTCATCGTTCGGAGTATTCAGAAGGCTCAGAATATTGTTCGTATTCATAACGTTATCAAGCTTTTTCAACATTCTCAAAATTGCCGATAAAGAGTAATTCGCGCACCTCAGCGACCGGATAATTTTGAGCCGATTGATGTCGTTTGAATCGTACACGCGATACCCGTTCTGCTTTCGTTTAACGTTGAGCAAGCCGTTCATTTCCCAGTTGCGAATTGTATCAATCGTCAAACCCAGTTCCTTAGCCGCCTGCGCCCGTGTATAAACAACATCATCAGCTTTTGGTTGCCGATAAAGTATCTCGCAAATTTCGGCGGCTTCCTTCGCTTTTTTGATTTCTTGCTTTGCAATACGGATATAATCGCGAACCAGCTCAATTGCTTCATCAAACCGATACTGCGCCGACAACTCCACTGCATTTATAATTCGTCTTCGCAAACCCGCCTGCATTATTTCGATTTGGAGTGCTTTTCTTGCCAGTTGAAACTGTTTAATATGGACATCATTAAATACGCGATAACCATTCTTTTTCCGTTCGGGCTTATGTATAAAACCCCATTCTTCATACAACCTTACGGTATTCGGGTGCAGTCCGACAATTTTGGCTATTTGACTTGTTGAGTAGGTGATAACAGCTTGCTTGTTGTTCATAATTACCTCATAATTTCCTTTAATATTCGGGTAATAATCGTTGTGCTATCTGAAATTATATCACAATTAAGAAAAATTTTCAATATAAACCGACAATTCAACATTAGTTAATATTCTATAAAAAATAAAACCCCATATCCGGCAATTTCGCTTTTCGTATTGTTTGTGTGAGGTTTACGCGGAAAATCATTGTTCTTGACAATTTGGAAAAAGAGTGGTATAATGTAGGCGGAAAATCTCGGGAGAATTTGGCAGAGATTGTTTGAAAGGCAGTGATAAAATGACGCAGTCTGAGATGAATATACTTGTACCGCAAAAGTTGGTTGAGCTTGAGGAAATGTATGATATGCGGGTGCTTCTTGCGGTGGAATCCGGCAGTCGCGCGTGGGGATTTGCTTCGCCGGACAGCGATTTTGATGTGCGGTTCATCTATGTACATAAGCCCGAGTTTTATCTGCGTTTGGAGGAAAGACGGGACGTTATCGAGGTTCCGGTGGACGAAACCTGGGACGTTTCAGGCTGGGATTTGGATAAAACGCTTCGATTGTTGTTTCGGGCAAACCCAACGCTGTACGAGTGGCTGAATTCGCCGATAACATACTTTGAGGACGGATTTCGCGAGAGAATTGCACCATATACAAAGCAATGCTTTTCGCGGAAAAATATGCTGTATCATTACCTCAACACCGCCCGTAATAACATCAAAAAATATCTGCAGGAAGACGAGGTTCAGCCCAAGAAATATTTCTACGCGCTTCGACCAATTCTTGCGTGCAACTGGGTGCTTGAACAGAACTCACCTCCGCCGGTGCCATTTGCAGAGCTGGCTGAGGCACAACTTCCGACATTTCTCAATGCTTCTGTGCAACACCTGCTGGAGCTTAAAATGAACGCAAACGAAAAGTCAAAGATTGCTCATTTTGCAGATATAGACAAATTTCTTGCTGAAAGTATTGAGCGGCTGGACGCAGTAATGGAAACGCTTCCTAAACGTGACCGTGTTGACTGGGAAGGGCTTGACGAGTTCTTCCTAAAGGAGATTTCGCGCAGTTAAATTATTTGCAAAAATATGAATAATTGAAGAGCCAAAGGTAAATTCTGATTTGAAAAGTTTTAAATGTCCTGAAAATGACACAGTTAAGTATGGTATAATGATTAAGGGATGATAAAATATGTCAGAAAAAGCAAAGAACACCAACAACCGCCTGAAAATTCTTTACCTTCACATAATTCTTCTGGAAAACACGGACGAGGAGCATTCTATAACAATGCCCGAAATCATATATCGGCTTGAACTTTGTGGGATAACTGCTGCACGAAAAGCGATTTATGAGGACATCGAGGCTTTGAAGCTGTTCGGTTTGGATATTGTAACGATGCGCGGAAAAAATGCAGGATATAAAGTTGTGAGCCGAGAATTTGAGTTGCCTGAGCTTAAACTTCTTGCCGATGCGGTTTCTTCATCGCGTTTTCTTACCGAGAAGAAATCATCGGAGCTTTTGAAGAAGCTGGAGCGGCTCACAAGCGTTTATGAGGCAAAGCAAATTCAGCGTCAAGTGTTTGTTGCCGAGCGTGTTAAAGCGATGAATGAGCGCATTTATTTGAATATTGATGCAATTCACCGCGCAATAGCTGAGCGTAAGAAAATTTCGTTCAAGTATTTTGATTACGATATGAAAAAGCGAAAGCATTATCGCGATGGTATCAGAACCTGTTCTCCTTACGCGTTGACTTGGTCGGACGAGCGATATTATCTTGTTGCTTATTACGAAAAGTATGAAGGAATTTCAAATTTTCGTGTTGACCGAATGGAGAGCGTTGAAATAATGGACGAGCAGGCGCAAAAATACCCCGAGAGCTTTAGCCTGTCCGCTTACCTCAATTCAACATTTTCAATGTTCAGCGGCAAAGCTGAAGAAGTTAAGCTGCGCTTTGACAAGTCGCTGATAAATGTGGTTATTGACCGTTTTGGAAAAAACATCGGAATATTTCCCGATGGTGAAAATTATTTCATCGTAAGAGCGCAGGTAAAAACAGAACAGCCCGAGCCGTTTTTCAGCTGGATTTTTCAGTTCGGTACAATGGTTGAAATCCTTGAACCGAGCGGATTGAGGGAGAAATATTTGAAAATGCTGAGGGAAGTTGAGAGCAAGTATTGAAACATAAAGTCGAAAAAAATTGCTTGAAATTGTTAAAAGTAAAGTTCCTGTTCGATTTTATTTCAATGCGCTTTGTTATTAACCGGCTTACCAATATTGACAAACAGTCGCTTGAGCACAGTTTAAAAGAGCATCAGCAGGTTATCGTGCTGAGCCGGAGCGTATGGAGTTGACGCATGAAATTTAATTTTATTTTCGCACCGATAAAGGCATTTAAATCAAGATATTCCTCGGAAGGAATAAAACCGTCATCGTATAATCTTTTCAACGGAACGAGCATTGATAAACTCATCTCCAACGCGATAAAACCGCAAATTCTTGCTCTTTACGGCAAGGAGGACAGTGTGAAGCTGGTCGGATTTTCTTACGCTTAATTCAACGAGCAAGGCAGGAACTTTTATCCAACGCAACTCTTTGTAAACGATGAATACAGGAAAATTCAATGGATAAAATGGCGCTCGGGAAGCAAGGACTATTTTGTGCTGAACCATGATATTCGCGATAAGGTTAGCGGAGAGCCGATTTTGGACAACGCATCGGTTGACGATTTTCCGATTGACATAACGCTTTGCTCGGCTGAAGAGGAAGCGGCGCTTAAGCCTTTTGAACACGCTGTCCGCACGGATATTCTTTCGATGCCTAAATCGGAGCTTCGTCACATGCGTGACGGTGTTCCGGACTATTGTTCTCCAACGTTTTATTACGAATTTTCACGCCAAATCTCCCCACTCCTGACAGCAATATCGGGTTGTGATAATTTTGCAGAAAAAGCCGAGTTTTATCGGGCATGGAGTTCGGTTCCCGTGAATTTCAACGGTTGGACATATTCGACGATGTGGCTTGCAAGACTGCCGAGTTTACCCGATGATATCGAAAACAAAGAGGTAAACTTCATCTATCGTTGGAAATCGCTCAAGGGAAGGGAATACCTCACACCGTTTGACGAAATCGGAGCAGACAATATCCTGTTTGAATTGTGCAAAAGCAATCCGCCCGTGAAGCTGAATTGCGGAAGCCGTCCTGCTGTTATTCCCGATAAAACAGCTCTTTTGGATTTTTTGGACAATGGCTACCTTGAAGAAATATACAAAGCCGCAAAGCTCGAAGCTGTACGTCCAAAAGCGTATAAATACTACTTTGAACTCAATTTTTGTCATCTTCGTGACCGTCACAGAAACGAGATTGCGATTAAATTCAAGAGCAAAAAGAAACCGCAAAAGCTGTTTGAATTTCACAAATTTTTCGTTGATTTAGTTGAAGAGATAAACGCAAAGCACGGCTCGGATATATTTGTTTTTCCGAAAAGTGCAGACTATTATTACTCTGACTCGGCAAGCTTTGGCGCAATGCTTGATTTCAGGGACTCGCCAATGGAGCTTCTCGTTGAAATTGTGAATGTGCTCAATGACAAAACCAAGGGTATCAAAAGCGTTAAGTTGTTTAACTATCGGGAGCTTTTTGAGTCGAGCATTGATAACGCTCTGCTAAACGACCTTTTGAACAGATAACAAAATAATTCGATAATAACAGGACTGCCGTTATGATAAAAACACGGCAGTCCTTTTTTATAAAAAAATTATGAAAAAGGGCATTGAGAGCAGTCCGGAAACAATTTAAACACGGAGTTGTTTTTGAGGAAATTGTTAAAGATATCCAAATTATCATAACTACTTTTGTGTACATTGTACCTTGCAAAACATAGAACAATGTGATATAATAAAGCATACAAAGAAGTTACTCTTTGAAAGGGAGGAATAAAATGAAGTACATTCTACGCAACATACGCTCTCTTATCAAAAACGAGCCGCTGATTTTCGCGGTAATGATTGTGTGCGTTTTCGCTTCATCGTGGGTGCTGACGTTCGCTTACGGGCTGTATCAGAACTACAACGTGCAAAAGACGGAAGCGGATATCGAGGGCAAGGAATTGAGGCTAAGTCTGTGTGAGGGCAAGTCGGTCACGCGGACGGATTTGGAGCGGTTTTTCGCGGAAATAAGCGATGAAACGCTCAACGCGGCAAACCTTCTCTATTGCGATGCAGAGCTTCCCGGATTTCCGACAGAACCTGGTTACAAAGAGAATTTCGGCAGGGCGGCATTCCGCTTTACTATCCACAACGGACAATATCAATCTTCCTCATACATTAAGGAAATTTGGGAGGAAAGGGGTCAGATAACCTCCGGACGCTTTTTCAGCGATGATGATGAAAAAAACGGCGCAAACGTTGCGATGGTTTATACCGATATGGGCAAGTGGAACGAAGCTACGCTTGCAATTAGAACGGGAGAAAACACCATAAGATTGTTCGACAAGGAATACGAGATTATCGGAACGTATAATTCCTTCGGAGGAACTCCGCTGATACCGTTTTTATCAATCCCCGAGAATTTAGAGCTTTCCGCGCCGTCATTTATGTTTGAAAAAAACTTGACTAAGTCGCAGTATGAAGAAATCAGAAGCGCCGCCAGAATAGCTGTTCCGGAAACGTTTGTTTTCCCCGATTTGGCGTTCCCGGATTCCGAAAATATTTATATTTACAACAACATTTTGCTTATTTGCGCGCTGATTGCCGTGCTCACCGTGATAAATTTCGCTTCACTTTACAACTACATCATCAGCAAAAGAATACGTCAGCTTGCCGTGTTTAAGCTGTGCGGCTGTACCTCGTTCAAGGCAACGGGCTTTTATCTTGCGGAATGTGCGATTATCTGCGTTCCCGTGTTTATGATAGGAACGGTGAGCTATATACCCGTGATGAAATTCTTCCTCTCGCCGATTTTCCCGTATATGGAGGCCGCTTATTCACCGATTATTTATACGGTAATTTTCGCTTTGTATATAATAATTCTAGTGATTATTATGAGCTTTACGCTAATCCGTTCCGTTAAGAAAAACACCGTAGCAATCTGGAAGGAGGGAGCATTATGATATTGTTTAAAACCGCGCTTCGCGAGTTGAAGAATAACATTAAAATGGTTGTGATAATGCTTCTGCAAATAGTTGTTGCTTTAATGATTACAGCGGTTATGGTGTCGGCGGTGATGCTGAAATATCAGACCTACGAGCCGTTCAAGGATTATTTCGAGAGCGAGGGACTGTTCTTTTATATTGATATTGTCGCTTCCGAAAACGACAATCTTGAAGACCTTATGAGCAGATTCAATTACGGCGAACAGCTCCTTGCAAAAACGCACGGAAGTGAAATAATTGCCTCTTACCAACCGGAAACATTTGATATGAATATTTTGACTTTTGCTTATGATGACGATACAATTCGCCGATATAAGCCGCCGTTGAAAGAAGGACGCTGGCTTAATCCCAATGCTGAGGAACTTGAAATTGTGGTTTCCGAGAACAATGAATACGGATGGAAAACCGGCGACACTGCGGAAATACATCTCGGCTGGGCTTTGTCAAATGAAGATAAAAAGGGCGTGTGGGTTAAAGCCAAGGTTGTGGGCGTGGTTAAGGAGAACGGAGAGATTTTTGGGTGTACAAACCGTAACTTTTTAACCCCGACTTACAAGAACGCATATATGCAATTCAGCTCCGAGGTTGAAAATGAAACGCTTGTTCTTCTCTCTCAATCCGTTCTGAAAAGGCTTGACCCGCATTATGTAACTTTTATGCGCGATTTGGTTATGATAAAATATCCCGAGGGAACACCCGAAGAGATTATAAATGAAGACCGATTACAGCTTGCAAAATATGACGCACATTTTTTGTTGACGCTCCCCGAAATAGATATTAACAGCAAGGCGTATCTTTACGAGCAACTTTATCAATTGTTGCCGATAATTGCAATTTTGCTTATTCTTGTAATGGTAAGCTCAATCAGCACCTCGGCAATTTCCGCGCGGCGGCGGCTCAAGGATTACGCGAAATATTATGTGCTGGGACTGAGGTGGCGGCAATGCGCGCTGGTGAACTTTTTCCAAGCACTCATTATAGGTGCGGCGGCGCTGGTTATTTCCTGCGCGGGACTGCTTGTAATCGGAAACACCGCATTGTCCGAAACATTTGTTGTGCTTTGGAATGTGCCGATGATTTTATGCTTGCTCGGAATACTTTTGATGTATCTTGTATTTTCGATGATAATGCCGATGATTATGCTTCGTTCCAACACGCCGAAGGCAATTCTTCAGTCAGAATAAGGAGGACAAAATGATAGAGGTATCGAACTTAACGAAAATCTACAATCCCAAAAAAGCCAACGAATTTACCGCGCTGAAAAATATTTCACTGAAGATAAACGACGGTGAAATGTCTGCGATAATCGGGAAATCGGGCGCGGGAAAATCCACGCTTCTGCACATTCTCGCTTGTATCGACGACTATCAGGGCGGCGAATACAAAATTGACAACACTCTTGTCAAGAACTTGTCGGAGAAAAGCTCCGCGCGTATCCGTAACGAAAAAATCGGTATGGTTATGCAGGATTTCGCGCTGGTTGAGGATTTCACGGCGATTGAAAACGTGCTTTTGCCGCTGGAATTCTCGAAGCACAAAAAATCCAACCGACAGGAAAAGGCGTTGAACGCGCTGAAATCGGTTGGAATGGACCGGTTCGCGAAAAAGCCCGTAAACAAGCTCTCGGGCGGTCAAAAGCAACGTGTTGCCATTGCTCGCGCGATGGTCAACGAGCCATCGCTTATCCTCGCGGACGAGCCTACGGGCGCTCTCGATACCAAAACTTCCGCTGAGATTATGGACGTTTTCAGAAAGCTGCACTCCGAGGGAAAGACAATTGTTATTGTAACTCACGACCCGGGTGTTGCGGAGCAATGCGAGAGAATTATCGAGATTTCGGACGGGAATATTATTTCGCAATAACGGTTTGCGGCAGTTTTCGGACTGCCGCTTTTTTCTCAGATATTCTTGACTTTGCTTTATAAGTTTATGAAAATTTGTTGAAATCAACAAAAATCTTGCAATTTGTTGTTCCGTTTCAGCCGAAAACCTTGTATAATAAAATTACAAACCAAAACAAAATTACGGAGGTATTTCAAATGAACACGGACAAGATTTATGCACAGGCAATCGCAAATGAGTATTCGCCGAAAGACACATCAAAGGTTGTTGCTCTGAGGAAGCTTGATAAAAAAGCCAAAACGCCCGCAAACATTTTTGCTTTTACCTTTGGAACGATTATGGCTCTCGTGCTTGGAACGGGAATGTGCCTGTCGATGAAGGTAATCGGTGATGGTTCTTCGGCTATGATGATAGTCGGCATTATTGTCGGACTTATCGGCATTGCGGGAGTGAGCGTGAATTTCCCGATTTACAAAAAAATGCTTGAGAGCGGCAAGAAAAAATACGCGTATGAGATTATGCAACTTGCAAAGGAAATCAGCGACAGTGAAGATTAACCCGAGAAAGGCGGTGATGAAATGAACAAATCCGAGAGCAAATATTTTAACACCGCTGTTTTGATGGACAACGCGCTGATAAGTCTGCTTGAAAAGAAGGATTTTCAGTACATTTCAATCAAGGAAATCTGCCAAAAGGCGGGCGTTAACCGCTCAACGTTTTATTTGCATTATGAAACTATCGGCGACCTGCTCGAAGAAGCCACGGAGTACATTTTAGACAGGTTTGTCGGCTCGTTTGATGTAAATCAAAAAAAGCTCTCGGAGCAGATAGAAACCGCGCCGCTTGACGAGCTTATTCTTGTCAACAACGATTATTTGGTGCCGTACTTGAATTTCGTGAAAGAGCATAAAAGCATATTCAACGCGTTTTTCAACAACCCTGAGTGCATGAAAGCGCAGTGGCATTTTTCCAAGATGAAACAGCATATCCTCAATCCTATTCTCGAAAGATTTGATATACCGCAGAATGTTCAGAATTATCTGATAACCTATTACATCAGCGGTACTATTGCAATAGTTAAGGAGTGGCTTGGCGGAAATTGCAAGGAAACCGTTGAAGAAATTGCGGCGATAATAAAAGACTGCGTGCGCCCTAATGGTAGTTTTGTGAGAAATCGTGAGTGTGCAAGATGAAGAAAATGCTGAAAAAGCTCATTGATATGCGAAAAACCGATTACAGTGCCAAAACGATTGCAACATCTGCAATTTCTGTTGTAATCGGTTTGGCTTTTACGCTGTATAACGGCTTTCTCGGAGTTTATTATTCCTCAGTTTGGAACGGCACGATTTGTGTTTATTACATTCTGCTTGCGGTTGTAAGAGGAGTTGTGGTAAACGCGCAGAGGAAAATAAACGGCGGAAAAAACTGCGGTGAAAAATACATCAAGCGGATTTACTGCTCAACGCATATAATTTTGTTTGCGATAAATATTGCACTGATTGTGCCGATAGCTGTGATGATAAAAGGGAACAGGGAGTATAATCTCGGGATAATTCCCGCAATTGCAATGGCTACATATACGACATATCGCGTAACGATGGCGGTAATCAATCTGAAAAAGTCGAGAAAAAGCAAAAGTTTGTTTATTCGCGAGCTGATAAATATAAATTTCATCGACGCGCTGGTTTCGGTTTTGCTTCTTCAAAATACGCTGATAATTGCAAACGAGGGCAAAATGACGGAGGAAATGTCAACGCTGTCAATCGTTTCAAGCACAGCGATTTGGATTGCGATTGCCGTGATTACCGCTATGTCGTTTGCAAGATCCGAAAGAGCTGAAAACCCACGCTAATTATGATATCGGCAGGGAAATATATTCCGCCGAAAACGTTTATGAATAATCGATAATGAGTATAATCCGTAAATAAAAATGGGACGCACCAACGTCCCGTTTTTATTATGCGAACCATATTCGCGTGTGTATTATTCTGTCTTGCTCTGTTCCGCACTCTTTGCGATATTACACCTCAAAAAAATCTCCCTACGCCTTAAACTGTTGAAGCCAATCCTTAATACACCGTTTCGTTGCAAAATGGATAGGTTGCGCCGCTAGACGAGAATATTGCTTTTTCACGTTCATTATGCTGTTGTCATCATCGATTTCTCTCAAAATATGGTTTACATTTTGCGGTGTAAAACATTCTGCATTCGGTATCTCGGACAAAGCGGAAAGCCGTCTGTAATCGGTAGAATTATCTGCTGTACCGGTAATCGCCAGAATGGGTTTTCCATATTGCTTAAGGAGTTCAACATATTCATCGGAGGAATGGGACGCGTGCTCTCTTATCCACTTTGCGTTGAGCATAGCGCCGCCGAAAAACACCCTGTCTTTCTTCGCAGAAACGCATTTTTGGAACATAGCGTTAACTTTTGCATCGGTTTTTTCCTGAGATGCCTGACTTCTCAGGAGCACACCGAGCAAGCCTTTTTTCTTTGCAAATTCCTCAGCCGCAAGATAATTCTGATAAAGCAGGCTATCCTTCATAGAGATTGCCGCTCCGCCCCAAAGCAAAAGTCCCGCAGTATCTTCTTTTGACGAAAGCAGAGTGGCTATCATTGCGCCCTCGCTGTGACCGCAGACAATAATTTTCGTTTCGTCCACATAGGGCAAGGCTTTCATGTAACGAATTACAGAAACAGCGTCGTCTGTGAGGTCGCAAAGCCCTGCCGTGTTGTAGTCGCCCGTTGTTTCAAAAGTCCCGCGCTTGTCATACCGCACGCACACAAAGCCAAATTCCGCGAACATTTTCGCAATATTTTTATACAAGTCTGTCTTGAATTTCTTTTCATTTCCGTCACGGTCGGTCGTTCCCGTGCCCATTATCAAAACAATTGCGGGGTATTTTTTGCTGTCGTCGGGATATGAAACGGTTGCGCCGATAGAAACGTTGCCCTTGATTGAAACTCTGTTTTCTTTAACCATATTATTTACCTTCTTCCTCGACCGGAGCAGAGATGAAAGATACGCTCCGCAGTTTTCCGTTTTCCTCTGCTTGATATTTTTCAATAACCGCCGCTATATCCTGCATAAATTTATCAAAGCTGTCGTCAGTCAGCGTGAGAACACAAGTCCTCAGACTCAGGCGGTCTTTTTGCGGATTTGCGTTATCTTTACAGCCGTATTTCTGAAACTTCATATACAGCTCCATCAAGAATTGATACGCGGTTTCCGAGATGTTGCTGTTAACGCCGGCAGACATTTTTTCGACATTGATAGCAAGCAACCGCTCCAGACTGCCCCTGACTTTTCGCTCCTCTTTTACAAGCAGGACTTCTTCATTCAGCAGGGTGTTGATATGCCGGTACAGCGTGGGTGCGGGCACATCGGAAATTGCTTCGGAAATCTGTTTTGTTGTTGCCTCACCGTGCGTTTGCAGATACTGCATTACCCGTATTCTCACCGGATTTGAAAGCACCTTTATAAGCTCCACTGTTCTCACAACCTTTCTCAAATATGATTATATCATCATTTTTGATAAAAGTCAAGAGGGAAAACAAAATTTTATTGAAATCATTTGTCGGTGTAATTTTGCTTAGTGTTGAAGAATATAAAGACAACAGCAAGCCGCTTCCTCTTGACAAACCGCTTGAAACGTGGTAAAATATAGATAAATTCACGAGAACTTGCAACGAAGAAACTAAATATAGGTGAATTTGATATTTTTGAGAAAGGAAGAAACTATGAAAAAATCCTACAAAAGATGGCTGTCCGCGTCAATGGCGGCGGTTATGACGGTGAGCTCGGCTTATGTGTCGTAGCTTTTAACAGCAACCACCGCGCTTGCGGACTATGGCAACGAATATATTGCCACCAAAGACGAATACACCAAACGGTGCTACAACGAGATTGCCACGGCAATAAAGGAAATTGCCGCCGGAAACTTAGAAAGTACGTCTGTTACCGTGAACTTTGACACGGCAATAGAATATAACGGAACAAATCTCTCGATTGACACCGATGCGATTATGAAGGCGCTTCTTATCGAATATCCCTACGAAATGTACTGGTTTGATAAAACAATCGGAATGTCAATATCATACTCGGTGAATACAGTCGGAACAAAGCAAACCGTTCCATCTGTAACGTTTAATTTTACAGTTGCGCAGGAGTACAAGGGTTCCGAAAACTTCACCGTAAACATCGCCAAGACCACTGCGGCAGCGGCAGCTTCAACAGAGGCAAAGGCTATCGTTGAAGCAAACAAGAGCAAGACCGACTACGAAAAGCTGGTTGCCTACAAGGAAGCAATCTGCAATTTGGTTACATACAACACGTCAGCAGCGGCAGGCGGCGTGTCCTACGGCGACCCGTGGCAGCTTGTTTATGTTTTTGACGGTGATGAAAACACCAACGTTGTCTGCGAGGGCTATTCCAAGGCGTTCCAGTACCTCTGCGACCTCACCACGTTCAGCGACAGTTCCATAAGATGTGCAACCGTCACCGGCACTATGGCGGGAGGCACGGGCGCGGGCGGTCATATGTGGAATATCGTTACCGTTGGTTCAAATCACTATCTTGTTGACGTGACAAACTGCGATGGAAATTCAGTCGGCGCTGATGACTACCTGTTCTTGAAAGGCGCGGATTCCTCCTCTGCAACAGGCTGTACGTTCAACATATCAAAAGAGGGATATCATCCTGCGACCGTAACCTATACATACGATAGTGATACCACAGCAATGTATAGCACCGACCTGCTCACCGTTTCCACAGAGGACTACAACCCGCTTGCAAACCCGCTTGCAGGCACTTGCGGCGAAAGCGCGACTTGGGAGCTTACAACGACCGACGACGGCGTGACCTACACCCTTGCGATAAGCGGCACGGGAGCAATTTCGGACTATGACGAAAACTCTGCACCGTGGAGCGGCTACTTGGATAAAATTACCGCCGTGACTATCGGTGAAAATATCACGAAAATAGGCGGCTATGCCTTCAGCGGCTGCGAAAAAGCCACAATAACCATTCCCGCCACAGTTACAGATATATACGGAAATGCATTTAAAGGCTGCACGATTGCTTTTGCAGAACGTTCCGCCAATCTGAATCTTTTTGACTACGCGCTTGCGGGAATAAAGAACACTTCGCTCGAACTTCCGATTTCGGTTTCAACTCTCAGAGGTCATCTTCTTGACGGTGCGAAAACAACCGAGCTTACCCTTAAAATCACCGATGGCTCAATTGAAGCCGATGCATTCGCGGGGTCTAATCTCACGACAATAAACGCTCCGTGCAGTATAAAAAATGCACTTGAAACCGCCGTCAGCGGTTCAACCATAACGGTAGATGCTCCGCACAGCGATAATGAAGGAGCAGATGCGACTTGCTCTGTCTGCGGGAAAACAAACCTCTCCAGTAGTTCTGTTACCGTTACTCCGGCTTCTTTCACCTATAACGGCACAGAACAGACGGTTTCCTTTACAGACCTTGATGCCGACAGTTACACCATAGTTTCCGGCGGCAAAGCAACCAATGCCGGCACAAATTACAGTGTAACAATCGAGGGCAGGGGCGATTATTATGGCACAAAGAACGTAAGCTGGTCTATCGGCAAGGCTGACCCTGTCGGTGATAAAGACCGCGAAATAAACATTGTGCGCGGTGTCGGAACATTCACCGAGCCTACTTTCACGGGCGTTGACGGACAGCCGCTTGCCGGTGAAATAAAATACGGTCAATATGGGGATAGATTATATAATGATATAGTTGATGAACTCAATGAGTTAGATTCCGATAGTGGTAATCATTTTATACCATATAAGTTTACTCCGAATGACGATACTAATTACAATACTGTAAGTGGTCAAATAGGTTTCTTTTTTTTCGATGTCGCATTCAAAGTAGGTAACGATACCGCAACAGCCGCAAACGCCGTTACCGTAAAGGCAAACCCGACCTACGGCGACGGCGATACTTGGGCGCAAATTCTCAAGCTTAATACGGGGCTGAAAGCCGTTATTGTCAACGAGTGGAATGAACCCACCGGTACAGAGGTAACAACAGGCTTCTCCCTTGTAATAGAAGGCGTTTCGGACACAAGCGTCAAGCCCAATGCAGGAACTTATACCTACAAGGTTCTTTTCACAGGCACTATCGGCGGCAAGACCTACACAAACCACGTTGTAGCAAGCGGAACCGTTAACATAGCGCAGAAAGAGCTTACCGTTACCGCAGGCGATTACAAGGTATCAAAGGTATATAACGGAACAACAGCCGCAGGCGCAGGCAGCGGAGATTTTTCTGTAACAGGAAAGCTTGCGGGTGATAGTGTTACGATAAACGCTACTACTATCGGCGAGTACACAAGCGCCGGAGTTGGCACAAGCAACGTTGATGTTACGGTAACTATCGCCGATAACACGAACTATAAGCTCACCAACACAACCGTTTCCGTTCCCGCCGAGATAACCGCGAAGTCTATTACACCAACGGTTGAGGTGACGGGTACTTACACCTACACAGGCTCGGCGATTACGCCAACCATTACGGTTAAGGACGGTGAAACTGCTCTTACAACAAACGATTTCTCCGCGACAGTCACCAACAACATCAATGCAGGTACTGCAACGATTAAAATCACGGCAAAGTCCGGCGGAAACTACACATTCAGCGATGTTACAAATGATTTCACAATAGACAAGGCTGGCGCGCCGACTGTTTCGGATGTCAACATTGCTTTCGGTTGGAATACAATGGGCGAGCAGACAGCGGCTTTAGCTCTTCCGTCTGTTGGAACAGCCACGGCAAAGAGCGTTGTTATCACAGGTGATGACGATATTCTCGGCGATACGGCAACCTACACAGCAGATGGAATTAAGTTCACGCTTAACGAAAACACCGCCGAAAAGGTTGGAAAAACCGCGACAATCACGGTAACCTTTGAAACGCAGAATTATTTGGATTTCACGGCAAATTTGGTTGTTACGCTCACCGCAAAGAAGGATAGGAACACGCCCGAGTGCAAGCTGACGTTCGCGGTGAACAATGATACAATTACGGCGGTTATCGAAAAGGTTGACGGAGCGGAATACAGCTTTGACGGAACAACTTGGAGCGAGGCGAACACAGCTGTCGTTGCATCGAATACGGCTGTAAAGGCATATATCAGACTTGCGGAAACCGATGAATACAACGCAAGCCCGATAGTATCCGCTGAGCTGACCTCGCCGAAGCTGACGGTAAAAGCGCCTGTTATTTCGCCAAAAGGCGGCAATTTCACAGGCTCGCAGACGATTTCTATTTCTTGCGGCACCAATGGCGCGACAATCTACTATACTACGGACGGCTCAAAGCCGACAACCGGCAGTGCGCGTTACACCCAGCCTTTTACAATTTCGGAAACGACAACTGTTCAGGCGATTGCGGTTAAGGACGGAATGACAGACAGTGGTGTTGTAACCGAGGTTTACACCAAAAAAACCTCTTCCGGCATCAACACGGGCGGTGGTTCTTCAAGCGGCTCCGGCGGCTCTTCGGGCGGTTCTTCTTCGACAACAAAGTATCCGTCAGTTGACGGAAAGACAACAACTTGGTCGGATGTTGCAAGCGACATTGAAAAGCTCCCCGAGGGCAAGACCGAAACCATCAGCCTAAACGGTATTACAACCGTTCCTGTTGAAGTTATTAAGGCAATTGCGACATCGAATGCTGAGGTAACGCTTAAGGTTGATAGTGTGTTCAGTTGGACAATCAACGGCTCTGAGCTTGACGATAAGAACGTACAGGGTGCCGACCTTTCGATTACAAAGACAACAGTTTCGGGTACAAACGAGCTTCGCGGTGTTGTCGGAACAGGCTTCAAAAGTAACGGAACAAACGTAAAGTCCGAACTCAACATCAACTTCAAGTCAACGCATTCCGGTGAATTTGCGAATTTGTTCAAGAAGGTTGACGGAAAGCTTGTTTTCGTGGATAATGTAAAAATCGATGAGAACGGTGCGGCAATCGGTCTTGAGGTGAGCGAAAAGGGCGAGTATGTTGTAATGCTCGGCAAGTTCAGCGACCGCGCAGGCGATATGGATAACGACGGTGTTATGAACGCGAAAGATTCGCTGGCGGTAATCAAGAATTTCCTCGAAATCGAGAAAGGCGCAAACCCGTTTGTTGCCGATATGAACGCCGATGGTCGTATCAATGCTAAAGATGCGTTGATTATAATGAAAAAGTTTATTGGGCTTGAGTAAGGTTAAATGAATAAAAGGTTGCGTGGATACTCTGCGCAACCTTATCCGAACTCAACGAGCCTGCCGGACTTTTCCCGCCGAGGTAATAAAGGAAATCGCGGAAAATAGCTGTTGTAACGTTCAAGGTCAACAGAGCGTTCAACGCTCAAGGACTATGATTTCCTGATAAATGTAAAAACTGCAAGCGGCACGGAACAGTCGGAACAGGTACTTTTAGATATGACAAAAAACAGCGGTATTTTGAGTACCGCTGTTTTTGTTTAAATTATTTCGAGTGACATTTGGATTATTATCAGGGCGTCCTTTGGGTTGATAACTTTGTCGTTGTTAACATCACAAAACTCGGGGTTCGCGCCTTTCTCCATTTCCAAAAAATGCTTGAGCACGGCAAGAGAGTCATTTGCGTTCAGGATACCGTCGTTGTTCATATCACCGGGAAGGTCGCTAAACTCGCAGAGCATTACGATATAATCGGCTTTTTCGGAAACCTTTGAGAGAGTTGCTTTCCCGTTTTTGTCAAGCTTTGCACAAGCAACAAATTTTTTCTCACCGTTATCGTTCTTGTAGAGGTTTGCAAATTTACCTGCGTGAGAAGCATCAAAAGTTAGTTCAAGCCCTTTGGCGGTGAACGCTTCGTTCGTCTTGAAGGAAGCTCCGTTGACACCGCGCAAGCCGTCAACCTTGAGATTTTCGACAATGTTGAATTCAGCGGTAACCGTGCCGGTATACAGACCTTTTCCCGTAATTGTAGCGGTTGCCGTTCCGATTTCCATATTGTTTGTGTAATCAACGGTATAGTCCACGCCGTTTTTCAGCGTGTATCTTCCGTCTTTCAGCGTAACAGCGGGTTTCACGAGTTTTCCCGAATAAACTTGGTCGGCGATTTTTGTCAGCATTGTCGAGGAAAGACTTATCGGCAAATCATCGCTCTGCTCGATAACACCGCCTGTTGTCATATCATTGGAAACGAGCGTGTACTTTCCGCTGGGACGGTAAAATGTAAGCGGATTTGCACCCTCTCCGTTTGGAGTTTTGCGAAGCAGAATTGCCGAGAACCATTCCTTAGTTTCCTCTTCATATCCATATTTTTCCGAATTATGAACCATATCTATCATAGAACCATCTATTTCATTTGTTTCGGTTTCTATTCCGTGCATAATTTCATGCACCATTGTACTTTCGTCAAACTCGCCTTCATGATAAGAAAAAGCACAACCTCCATTGCAGGAAATCTCACAAATGTTGATGCCCTTGTATTTATTTCCGCCAAGTCCCCACCAACTGCCTATTTCAGCCAAGGGAGCAAAAACGATTATTTGCTGATAAGTCTTTTGCGCGATGTATTTGTCAAGCACTTTTGAAACACATTCAGCGTCAAAATTTAGGCAAAAGCTATTAAATTCTATCACCTCGCCGTTATAAGAGGATGTGCTGTTATATACCTCAACTTCTGTTACAGGCTCATCAACAGTAACAAAGTCGATATCTCTGATGTTAATATTACCTTCGGACATTTCAGACATGGAGGTTTTCAGGTTGTTTGTAACAGCCTTAACCGCTTCATAATCTTCGTCTGATAAAGTGGTTTGATAACGCGATTTTCCGGTACCGGCAGGCTGAAAAGAAGTATCTTTCCCGTTAAAGTCTTCATAAATGTCAACGTTTTTGAAAATTACCGCAAGAACGTTCCACTGATTTGTGGTTTTTTCCTTTTCCAGCTTTATGTCGCTGAACCAAGCCGTGCCTTTGCATTTAGACCAATAATCACCGTTCAGCAGTCTGAAGCAATATTCTTTTTTCTCGCCGCCGGTTCTAATCAAACACTCCAGCTTTGTCCAATCATTATCGTGATACACCTCTGATTGTGTCACCCAAGTCAACTCGCCGTCAACAACAGTGTAAATATCAAGAACTGCGCCGGAGTTATAATACATCGAATCCGGCGAAAGCTCATAGCCCGAATACTTTACCATTGCGGAGAATTTGTATGTTGTATAAGGCTCAAGTTCAACTGTTTTTTCAACACAACCGAAATCGTAATCCTCCGAATTTGTAATCTTTATAGAATATCTGCTGTCTTTGTAATATGTACCGGCATCGATGGAGATGTCGCTCGTTTCATTCCAGCCGATATATTTCTGATATGTATCATCTTCCCAGCCCACATACCAAACATCTCTTGGACTTTGTGCAAAGGCAGACGCGCCTGTTGTCAACAGCACGGAAAGTGCCAAAATCATTGCCGCAAACAGCGACAAAACATTTTTTATTTTTCGTTTCATAAAAGTTCCTCCACAATACAATTCAAATGAACGTATATGTTACCACATTATTATATCAGATAAATATTGCAAATTCAATTATAAAATGCAACAAAATTTGCTGAGTGAAATAAGCAAAATAGCTAAACAGACAATATATGAACGGATTGGGTAATGCTTGTGTATTAGCGGCGATTAAACGCTCGCGCGAATTAAAATTGAAAAATTTATTGCAAAAATTGACAATTTGTGATATAATGAAAATACAATATTTTTAAGGGAGTAATATATGAAAAATTTTCTTTCATCGACAAAAGGAAAAATAATCGCGGGAGCGGTTACGCTTGCGGTAATTGCAGGTGTTGTTGTGCTGATTATTCTGTTGAACACGGGTTACAGAAACATTCGCGTTGAGAATTTGAGCGGAACAACAAAGGTAACATCGTTAATGAGCATTTCTGACGCGTTCAAAGGACAGAATCTGATAAGCGGCGACAAGGTTGAGGTTTTTGAAAAATCATCTTTAACGCTTGCGCTTGATTCGGACAAGCACGTTGTTGCAAACGAGCTGACGAAATTCAGCCTTGAAGCGTTCGGTGCTGAGGGAAAAGATACGAGAACGGTCATTCACCTCGAAAAAGGCACAATTTCAAATCAAATCGACAACAAGCTGCTGCCGTCCGAGAGTTATGTCGTTGAAAGTCCGAACGCTTCGATGTCGGTTCGCGGAACGATTTTCTCGGTGAACGTATTTTTCGATAACGAGGGGCTTTGCCATACCGTTGTTGAGGTTAATCAGGGAGTTGTTGAGTTTGCCGAAAAGGGCACTGGAAACGACGAAGTCAAGACGCTCAATGCTGGTGAAAGCGCTTCTGTTATTTCTCGCGTTATCGAGAAAGGCGATGACAATTCTAGCGTAAACAGCGGCAATAGTTCTTTCGGCATAAATTCCGGCGGCTCGGCTCAGAAATTGACTTTCGGCGATTTTGTGTACATATATAATGAAACACTCGGCGGAATTGAAATCAAAAAATACAAAGGCAATGATGAAATTGTGAGTATTCCTTCGGAAATTAACGGGGAAAAGGTTGTGAAAATCGGAAATAGTGCGTTTTGGAAATGCGAAGTAACAAGTGTGACTATTCCGGACGGCATTACTGAAATTGATAATTGTGCGTTTCTTGATTGCGTCAGACTTACAAGTATAGTAATTCCGGACAGCGTTACAAGAATAGGAGAAGCTGCGTTTAGTGCATGCAGAGGACTTAAAAGTATAGTAATTCCGAACAGCGTTACCCAAATAGAAAAAGGTGTGTTTAACTGCTGCGGACTTACAAGCATAACAATCCCGGACAGCGTTACAGTAATAGAAAAGTATGCGTTTGAATCCTGTAACCAACTTCATAGTATAGTAATCCCCGACAGCGTTACAAGAATAGGAAAAGCTGCGTTTGTCAGATGCACCGCAACAATAACATACAAAGGCAGAACCTACACTAATGACAATTATGACGATTTGTACACAGAATAACCGATTTGTTTTCGGTGAATTACAATAGGAGCGTAAAATGAACTATTCAATAATCCCGCTTTCGGAAAATTTTTCGGAAACGGAAGAACTTATTCGCGAATTCGGCGCAAATCTCGAGTACAACGATTTCTTCTCGCCGGATATTTACGACAATGACGCAGAAATCGAGCGGCTGATTTCGTTTTACAAATCAATCAGCCGCGACAGGTCTGGTGACACGCTTCACGGCGCTTTTATCGGGCTTGATATATCCTCGGCGGATATTGTTCTGCGAGAGAGAAGCCGCGCGCTGTTCCGAAAGTCAATGCAGATTGCGAGGCGGCTCGGCGTAAAGGGCGTAGTTTTCCACACGGGACTTTTAGGCGGACTTAATCTGCGGAGTTTTGCGGACAGGTGGCTTGAAAAATCGAAGGGATTTCTGCGCGAGCTTGCGGGTGAATTTCCCGATACCGAAATATATATCGAAAACACTTTTGAGCAAGAACCGTATGTGTTTGAAAAGCTTGCGAAAGAGCTTGCCGATGTGAAGAATTTCGGCTTGTGTATCGACTACGCGCACGCGTCACTCACGAAGGTTCCCGCCTCGGAATGGATAGAAACCCTCGCGCCGTACATTCGTCATATTCACGTCAACGACAACGATTTGCAGAACGATTTGCACCTTGCGGTCGGCGACGGAAAAATCGATTTTGCGCGGTTTAAATTCCTGCTTGAAAAGTACTGCCCGAACGTTTCCGTACTTGTGGAAGTCGGCAGCACGGATAAGGCAAAGCGCTCTATTGAATATCTTGAACGAGTAACTCCGTGTGAAAATCACAGTCAAAGCATTGACGTTCTCGACAAAATTCTCGATATCGGAATAGCGCTTACAGCAGAACGCAATCCCGATAAACTGCTTGATTTGATTGTTGACACCGCAATGTCGCTGACCGAAAGCGACGGCGGAACTTTGTACATTGTCGAAGATAACGCGCTGAAATTCAGGATAGTGAAAACCCGCTCAAAGGGCGTTGATATGGGCGGAAACGGCGATACACCCGACTTTCCCGTTATCCCGATGAACGAGGAACATATCTGCGCGTACTCGGCAATTACGGGAAAATCGATGAACATTGCCGATGTGTATAATTGCACGGAATTTGACTTTTCCGGACCTAAGCGTTTTGATTGCCTGAACGATTATCACACGCAGTCAATGGTGACAATTCCGCTACAGAATAAAAGCGGAAATACAATCGGCGTTTTGCAACTGATAAACGCGCAGACAAACGGAAAAATCCGCGAATTTACCGCCGAAGAAGAGCGGATAATCCACGCGCTCGGTTCGCAGACAGCCATTGCCCTTGAAAATATGGAATATCTGCACGAGCTGAACGAGCAGATGTGGTCGTTCACCGAGGCGCTGACCGAGGCAATCGACAAGCGAACTCCCTACAATGCAAGCCACACGCGAAAGGTTGCGGAATACAGCGGAATGCTTGCGGATTATATAAATCAACTCCACGATAGGGGAGAAGAAGCCGAGTATTTCGATGAGGAACGCAGAAACCGGCTTGTAATGTCCGCGTTGCTCCACGATATCGGAAAGCTGGTTATCCCAAAATCCGTTATGAACAAGGCAACTCGGCTCGGCGATAAATTTGAAACGGTAATGAGCAGACTGCGCGAAATAAAACTACGCGCGGAGATTGCTTTTCTTAAAAACCGGATAACCGAAAGCGATTTTAATACTGTTTCGGAGCGCGTGAAATTCTGCATTGAGTTTGTTGAAAAGGTAAATTCGGCGGGATTTATTGATGATGAAACGGAAAAGAAGCTCGGCGAAATCGCAGAATATTCGTTTGAAGACGGTGAAGAAAAAATAAAGTTTTTTACCGAAGAAGAGCTTGAAATGCTGAAAATCAAGCGCGGAACGCTTTCCGAAAACGAGCGGAAGATAATGGAGAGCCACGCGCTGATGACCGAGGAAATTCTCAAAAAGGTTCACTTTAACAGCTCGTTCAAAAACGCGGGAAAATGGGCGGCACAGCACCACGAATGTCTGAACGGAAAAGGCTATCCTTATGGGCTGACTGCCGAGGATTTGTGCCTTGAAGTGCGTATTCTTGCGGTTTCGGATATTTGCGATGCGCTTCTTGCGACAGACCGCCCGTATAAAAAGCCGATGCCGAAAGAAAAAGCGTTTGAGATTATGCACGCAATGGCAGATGACGGAAAAATTGAGCGGCGTTTGGTTGATTATCTTGAAAATTGTCTTGATGAGAAAAATGTTTGATTATGAAAAAAACAGTTAAAAAAGTCACGGAAATTATCGTTCCGCTTCTGGCAGCGCTTCTGACTGTTCTTCTTGTTGTTACGGAGCCGTTTTTCGAGCTTGATTCAATGCTCTGTGACGCAGTTTATTCGCAGATGAACGGCACAGGCGACGAGATTGTTATCGTTGCGATAGACGAAGAAACGCTCGCGGAATACGGCGCGTTTTCGGAGTGGTCGCGCGAGCGCTGTGCACAGCTTGCGGACTTTTTGTATTTCGATGAACAGAACGAGCCGGCGGTTCTTGCTTTTGATATAGTTTTTTCGGGAGAAACGGACGAAGAAGCCGATAATCATCTTGTAAAATCGCTTTCGGGACATAACGCGGTCACGGCGACAAATTTTGTTTATCGCGGAACAACGATATATGCGGACGGTGCTCAGAACTATGACGCGTGGAATATCGAAATGGAAGAGCGCCCGTTTGCCGCGCTTGATAATGTGGTAAATTCGGGCTTTGCGAATGCTCAGCTGTCGCGCGACGGATTTGTTCGCTCGGCTCAGCTTTGGGAGGAGTTCGCGGGCGAAAAAAGATACAGCTTTGCCGCGCAAATCTATGAGCAATATCAAAAATTGTTCGGAAAAGAAGCGGCTTTCCCGCAGACAAATTCGCGCAATCAGGTGTTGTTCGGTTACTCGGGAAAGCCGGGTGAATTTCAGCGATTTTCGTTGAAGGACGTGCTTTCGGGGAGCGTTGATAAACGCAATTTCAAAGACAAAATCGTTATGGTTGGAGCATACGCAACGGGAATGCAGGACTCGTTCCACACTCCCGCCGACAGAGGCCGCGATATGTTTGGCGTTGAGCTGAACGCGAATATCGTCCGTGCGCTTATGCTGGGGAAAACATCGCAGAGAGCGCCTGTTTTGGTTCACGCAGTAATTGCGGCTTTGCTTGTTTTTATTTACGTTTTCACAGCGCGGAAAATGAAAATGTATCCGGCTGTGCTCTCGGTAATCTGGCTGATAATCGCGGATATCGGCGCGGGCTTTATCCTTTCGCGATGCGGGATAACAATAACGTTGATTTATCCGCTGATAGTTGCGGGAGTATTTGCCGCGGCGATTTTTGTTGAAAAATATATCGAGGAAACACTGCGTAAAAAGCGGATTTTGCAGGGCTTTGAAAAATATCTCGCGCCGCAGGTTATAAAACAGCTTTCAAAGGACGAGGAATACGACTTTACGCTTGGAGTTGAAAAGCGCGAGGTTTGCGTGCTGTTTGTGGATATACGCGGGTTTACAACAATGTCCGAAAAGCTGGCACCCGAAGAGGTTTCGCAAATCCTCAACGAGTTTCTCTCGGAAGTCACAAAATGTGTTTTCCGTCACAGCGGAATGTTGGATAAGTTTATCGGTGACGCGGCAATGGCTGTTTTCAACGCGCCGACCGATCTCGAGGATTATCTTTTCAAGGCAGTGTGCGCGGCGGTTGATATAAAAAACTGCGGAGAAACTCTCGGGAAGCGCTTGCAGGAACGATACGGAAACAGCGTGAATTTCGGAATAGGGCTTAACTGCGGCGAAGCGGTTGTCGGAAACATCGGCTGTGAAATCCGTATGGACTACACCGCAATCGGCGACACGGTAAACACCGCCGCGCGGCTCGAGGCAAAAGCCGCGGGCGGCGAAATCCTCATAAGCGAGGAACTTTACGAGCGGCTGAAGGACAGAATTGACGCTCGGTTCAAGGAAGAAACCGCGCTGAAAGGCAAGGCTCTTCCCGTGAAGGTTTACAGCGTTCTTGGCGTTAAAAACGAAGAATTTGTCGTTCGGTGAAATCGGGAAATATTCTTCAAAAACAACGAATTGTACAAAGCAATCAACACTAACTAAAATTTTCCCGACCGCCACGCGCGTTCGGGCATTTTATGGTTTGATGAAAAGTATGAAGAAACACCTGTGGTTTTATTTAATATTGACAAAGTTCACAAGCTATGGTATAATAAAAAGGCAATTTATGCTGATTTATATCGGAGGGTATGACCATGAAAAAAACTGCTGTATTATTTCTTATAACAGCGTCCATCGTTTTGACAGCTTGCTCAAACAGCGGTTATGTTGAAAGCGTTTCTGAAAGCGGAACATCTGCGACAATTGAAAGCTCCGATGAAAGCGTAACTCTGTCATCGGATAACAGCGAAAGCTCCGACAACAGCACAACTCTATCATCGGATAACAGCAAAAATATCTCATCAACCACCGAGTTATCTTCAACAACAGCTTTGGAAAAACCCAAAACGAAGCTCGTAAATGATGAAGATATTAAAATAGATACGGAAAACTTTAAGGTGGGCGGTTACTTGCCTGTAACAGCTGATGAAAGGTATAAAAATAATGGGTTAAAGTACCCGAATAACAATAACGGAATACTTTTCAGAGAGGGAGAAGAGGAGGATTTGTACAACTGGGTGGCGGCAGGCTACACCAAGTGGAGAAGAGAAGATGTCAGAATTGCCTCCCGAAAGGGTGGAGAGGACAATCCCAGAATAGCTACATATTTATCGTTGGATAACAGTGATGAAGAATTGCTGAACGCGAATGACGCAGAGTACTGTATGGTAACGGTAATGAAAGAAAAATATAACGCCGACAATAACGATATTCCCGATGATTTAAGAGAACTCTTTGAAAAGTTTATCCCAAACGGAAACAAGGAAGAAGGTCGTCCTTATGCGGAAACTTATCAGGAAATAATGGAATATATCGATGCGCATGATTTGGAAAAGGAATTGAATTTATTTGCGGGCGAGGGCGATGGGAAAAATGTGGGAACGTTCAATACATTTGTAAATTATAATTGCAGAAATTACTGCGGCGATACAATTTCCATAAGTATAGACGGCGAGGGAACCGTAAAATCAAACATAGACCCTTCCGGCAAAAGTTCGCGGGTATTTGCGGCGGCGGGCGTGGATTATATATTAACCTGCGACGACGACCCCACGGCATTTAAGCTGGTTAAAGACGATGAGTTAAAGTCAATGTATGAAGCAATTTGTGTACAACGGTTTGACGAACGTGTCTGCTCATCATATAATGCGAATGCAACTTACACCGACCCTTCCTTAGACGGAAGCCAGCGCTTATACCATCAGGCTTATGTCGGAATAAAGCCGGGAATTTATCGCTGTACGGTAATGATTCCCACGACAGGCGATAAGTTCCCGATTGTAATAGAAACCCTGCCGCTGTATTATAAAACCGGCACAGGTGGTTGTTATACGCAGGAAGCAATAGACTTTTGTGTACAGCACATGCACAGAATCATCAAGGGACAATATTTCGGTTGGGGTAATAGTTTTGGCGTGAATAACTGCACGGCAACGTATGAAGATAAGCTGGAAGCAGTAAAAGAGTTTAATTCTAGAAACTATCGAACCTTCGAGGAAGAAAGCATACAATTGAACTATTCCGAGGAAGCTGCGGAGTGGATATCTCATTTGCCATGTGTGTCATACGGCTTGTATGATTATCCATCGAACCTAAAATATTATGCAATCAATAATTGGATATCAGAACACGGTCCGTCTAAAGACACTCTTGGCTGTCAATCATATTATGCTCTTAATGCAATAATGGACGGAGCCAACGATTGTGAGAGCCTTACATCATTATCTCAATGTATGTTAACCGTGACTGGGTATACAACAAGAGTTGTAATAGGAGGCCATCATATGTTCCTTGAAGCAAAGGTTCCCGCGTCGATAACGAAATCGGGCAAAGACCAGTGGCTTATGGTAGACAATAGTCATTATACAGGGGATAAGACTGGATATATGAAAAAAGAATATTGTTATAAAGAGGTTGAGGGCTTTGACACATTCTGGTGGTCAATGTGTTATAATCCCGACATTCCGCGCGAGGAACCCGAGAAAGAAAGTGAACCGGCGTGAATATAAAACAGCCCGAGCGCGTGACGTTCGGGCTGTTTTTTAGTTGTCATTTTTGACGCTGTACAATTTCTTATATTCATCGGAATTATAAATTCTGCCTTTGTAGGTGACGCTTGCTGAGAAAAACATAAACGCGTTGTTTCCTATTGCCGTAACGCTGTCGGGAATGAAAAGGTTTGAAAGTCCCCGGCAACCTGTAAACGCGCCGGCTCCTATTTCCGTAACGCCGCTTGGAATGGTTAAGCTTGTAAGTCCCGGGCAACCTGCAAACGTGCCGGTTTTTATTTTTGTGACACCGCTCGGAATTGTTAGGCTTGTAAGTTCACAACAATTGTAAAACGCACCTTCTTCTATTTCGGTAACATTGTCGGGAATATTTAAACTTGTAAGTCCCAAGCACGAGGAAAAAGCATATTTCCCGATTTTTTTAACGCTGTCGGGAAGTGTAATGCTTGTAAGCCCAACGCAGTCGTGAAACGCATTGCTGTCTATTTCCGTAACGCCGTCGGGAATTGTGATTTTGCCTTCTTTTTTTGCGGGACATTGCACAAGCCGTGTCATATCCTTGGTGTACAAAATCCCGTTTTTTACGGTATAGTACCGGTTTTCTTCGTCTACGATGAATTTCTTAAGCTCCGAGCAGTTTCCGAAAGCATTTTGTCCGATTCTTTCAACACTGGGCGGAATTGAAATATTTGTAAGTCCCGAACAGCCGAAAAACGCGCCTTCGTCTATTTCGGAAACACCGTTAGAAATAATCAGTTTTTTAAGTCCCGTGCAACCCGCAAACGCGCCTTTACCTATATGTGTAACGCTTTGTGGAATTTTAATTTTTTCAATTCCCGTACAGCCGTAGAACGCGCCGTCTTTTATATCTTTAATTCCGTTCAGAATTGTTATGCTTTCAATTCCCTCGTATTTGAAAAAGATAGAATTTGTAATTGATGTAACTTCTTTACCGTCAATTTCTGCGGGAAAAATCACATCTCGGGTTCTGCCTATGTATTTTGTGAGTTCAACGCCGCCAAGCTCTTCATTGTCTTTGTATTTGAAGAGAATATCGGGAGGCTCCGACTCGTTGTCGGAGTCACTTGACTGCCCCTCGGAAATGTTGATTGAAGACAAGTTTTCATAATCGCTTGACGCATCACTCGTGCTTGGGGAAGAGGTCTCGGATTCGGTATTGCCGCTGCAAGCGGTCAAAGCAAGCGCCAAAACCGCAGCCGTGACAGCGCTCGGGATTTTTTTGATGTTTATCATGGTTTGCCCTTTCCATAATTTTTGTTTTGCAAATCCGGGTTAATTGTTCTAAGAAACTTCGGACAAAAATTTGCTGTATCCGTCAAAAAAGTTTATGACTTCGCATAATGATTCGGTATATTGCGGACCGTAAGCAATTCCCTGACAGTAAACCACTGCGTTGCACCCTGAAAACGAATAATATCCCAATTCCCTTATGTTATCGGGTATTGTTACGCTAATCAGCCCGATACAGTCGCTGAACGCGTTTTTCCCGATTTTACTGACGCGCTCCGGAATTGTAATGCTTGTTAACGAAAAACAGCCCAGAAAAGCGTCATGGTCAATGGTATAAACGTTTTCGGGAATTGTAATGCTTGTTAATGCAGTGCAACCCGAAAACGCATATCCACCTATTTCGTTAATACTTTCGGGCAGGGAAATGCTTTCAAGCCCGTGGCAGTTCTGAAACAATCCTGCGCTTATTGTTTTAACGCTTTCGGGTATTGTAATATTTTTAAGTCCCGAGCAACCGGAAAACGCATATTTTCCGATTGAAGTCACGCTATCGGGAATTGCCACGCTTTTAAGACCGAAGCAACCCGAAAACACGCAATCTCCTATTTCCGTAACACCGTTTGGAATAGTAATTTCATTAAGTTCAGAGCAATCGTAAAACGCTGAGTTTTTGATAACCGAAACGCTGTTTGGAATGGAAACGCTTGTAAGCCCCGAACAACCGTAAAATGCGTTTTCTTGAATAACAGAAACGCTGTTCGGAATTGTAATGTCTGTAAGTCCCGAACAGTTGTAAAATGACCACATTGCTATTTCCGAAATGCTGTTGGGAATTGTAACGCTTGTAAGACTCGTGCATTCCTTGAACGCGCCATATCCTATTTCTTTAACGCTGTTCGGGATGGTAACGCTTGTAATTTCCGTGCAACCGGCAAACGCGCAATCTTCAATTCGTACAACCTTTTTTCCGTCAATCTCCGCCGGAACAGTCACCTTGGTTTCGTTGCCTATATATTTCGTGATAATCAGCCCACCCAAATCTTTGTCTTCCGTGAAATTAAAGTCATCGGCAGGCTCTTTATCAACTGGACTTGTATATTCCGAAGATGACGAGGAGCTGTCGGAAGAAGTCGAGATATTTTGGCTGTCGCCGCACGCAGTCAAGGTTAAAAGCATTATCGTTGCTGTAATTGCACACAAGGTTTTTTTGCAGTTTTTCATGGGTTTACCTTTCCATAAATTGTATTTACCAAAACCAATTATTTGCTTCCATATACTTTGGAAAGTGAGTCACAATATCTGAAGCAGAAGTCCTTATTGCACGAATATTATAGCATAATCTGAACAAAAAGTCAAGGTATTCATTCAAATCACGATGTTTGACTAACAACATTACATAGTATGCTAAACATAAGTTAAAGAATAAAATGCTGGCATTTGTTTGGGGAGCTGCGGGGAATCGCGCAGGTAATTCGACATTTTCTCTTGAAAAACACTTTGATTTGTGATATAATTATATTATAAAATCAAACGGAGGGTGAGTGCTGTGGCACATTACGTTATCGGGGATACTCACGGAAAGTATGCTCTTGTCGAAAAGCTGATAGAAAAGCTGAAGGAAACGAAAAAATTTAACCCGCAGGAGGACTTCGTGTATTTCCTCGGCGACTATTTCGGGGCAAAAAGAAATAACAACACCGACAGTGTAAAGCTGATGGAGGTGCTGAACAATGACTATGAGCCTGACCTGAAAAAACCGGGCTTCCACCTGCTCAAAGGTAACCACGAATGGTGTAGTCATTTCCGCGATCATCTGAAAGAGGTGTACGGGGATATCGTTATAGCCGCACTGCCCGATATTGTGGTACTGCGGCTTTCGGGGTATACCTTCTGCCTGTCCCATGCGGGAATGAACAACGAAATCTGGAAGAAAATCAAGCAACAGCTCCCCGAGGAGGGCGCCGCAGAGTTTTTCCTTAACGACAAGAACTTGCCTTGCTTCATTGATGTGGTGGATGAACGCGGGCAGAACGGACATACCTTCAAGGACAAGAGCAAGGAAATTCCGGCAGAGTATTGGCCGAAGGATATCGAAAACACATACTTCTTCCACGGACACCTGCCTACTACAAAACCTCTCAGTGATATTAAGGGCTATGGCGTGTACTGTTACAAGAACCTCACCAACGACACCGACCACGGTATTGTCAGCTTTAACCCCCTGCGCAACGCATTAAATATCGACACGGGCGCTCACGGTAGATATAATTTTCCTCCGACTATTGCTTGCGTGTGCCTCGAAGATTTGATAAAATCGATTGCCTGTGTGCCACTCGAAAACCTCATTGGACAAATAGATAAAATGGAATTTGTTACATATTCGGTGGAGGAAAGACCATGAAAAACAGTTTTTTAATAACGCCCGACGAGAACATCGTGCCTCTTTCGCAGGTGCTTTTCGGGAACGAAATCAATTTTGATAAAAACAGACAGCACAAGGAGTTTTTTGACGCGGTACAGAAGATGATGAACGCAACTGCCGAAAAAATGGAATCCGACGAGATTCTTTGCGAGGCGGCGGCGAAAATCGCCAACTATGTCGATAACGTCAACTCCGAAAATCGCGATATGCAACAGCTTTTTGGCTTTATCCGAAACGATGATAAAAAAACTACTTTCGAGGAATGGCTCGAGTTCATAAAAGAAAGGATGGACGAGCAGGCGCGTGGGTTCTTCCTTGCCGACCTCAAGATAAAATCGGCGATATTCTACCTTCGCGCGAAGAATTTTGCGCGGCAGTTCGGAAAGAAAACGGTCACCTTTGACAGCATACGGCAGAACCTTGAAATAATGACACTTTCGGAGGCTTTTCCGTTCGTGAAAATTGCGAAGAACAGCGAGGGTGAACAGGACAAAACGACCGTTGACACTTCCGAGATACTCTTCACCGATTTTGTCCGTAACGTCAATCTGAAAGATGGAATAATTACACTCAATGGGGAAACTCTCGCGGTTTCTTTTTCGGTAAATAACGAGGTGAAAGCTTGGCTTAATAAATACTTTAAGAAATACCTCGGCAAGTGTAAAGAATTTCTCGATAACAAGAACGATGAAAAGAATGACAGCTCCGCTAAAACAGCACACGAGCTTGAACAACAATTCTACGAAGCGCTTGAAAACGTTTCCGAAAAGCCCGAGCTGAATTTGTTTGGTTCGGTTGGCGCAATCGGTCTTGACGACGAAAAGAACGGCGACCTTATCTATTACCTTTTTGACAACAGTATGAACGAGGTTCAGTTCTTTGGGCTGAATTACTGCTGGCGCTGGCGCTATGTGCGAGGAACGCAGAACCTGTTCCGTTGTGTTGGAACGAAAGAGTTTTTCGTTCCCAAACTTGCACCCTACATCTTCTCGGAAAAAAATAAAAACAGCGGTAGAGAGTACTACAAGAGTATGATCCGCGAGGTAGTGCGGCATATGAACAAATCAAAGCAGGGCGAGGAAAACAAGCTCTCCTCCTACTCGAAAAATCCTTGGCAGGATATCTACAAGTATATGGGTTTGCCTGCAGCAGGGGGAAAATACGAGATTATTCTTTCCGTGAAAAAAGGCACCGAGGAATATACGGTTTTAAACATACCGCTCAAGAACGCGGAAACCTGCGAGTTCGCTATTGTACAAAATGCTCCGACTAATATAGTGAAAAGAATTGAAATCAGCGATAAGGTTGATTTTTCTTTGCGTCAAGGTGTAAAGGAAATGTTCAATTTCGCCTGCGGAAAGTCAAAGGAATATTCCTTTTCGCAGGTGATAAACAACGAGATAAACAACGATATAAAAAACGAGATTGCGCCCGGTAAACCGGCTCTTTACGGGTTCTGCCTGGACGTGTTGAACAACAGCGCCCCGACATCGGACGGGAGTATCCGAGATGTGTTCCAGAGATATACCAACTGCTTTTGCGTCAATGAGGGTATTCCCGGGCTTCAAAGAAACATTGTTGCTCCTTCGGATCAAGAGGTGGTTATGCTCGGAAACACTTGCGACAAAATCGTAAATCTCCCCGAAAACGGCGATTATCTCAATAAGTACGAGGATAACGTTGAATATCGCGTCACGCTTAATTTCAAGGAAATTGTGGGGCTGTTTTGGCGAATGATGGTTGAGGCGGGTGAAAAAGCTTCCGTTCCCGAGTCTAAAATCAAATTTATTTACGCGGATAACGACACGGATATAATCGGACTTAAAATCTTCGATATGGAGTTTCAGTTTAAGCTGTCTGGTGTAAAACAACCCTTTGAGTTAGACAAGAAAAAGCTCTCCGAAGCGCTTGCCAAGTGTCTTTCCGATAATGCCGAGAAATATGCGGAAGAGAAAAACGCGAAGCCAAAGCTGGATTTTATTATGAGCTTTGTCGGTGAAAAACGGTATTACAGCCGAAAATGTATCTACGTCAACGATAAAAGCGACAGTCTGTTGAATCTGTACAGATTTGCGCTTCTCGGGAAAGATTAACGGGGGAACGGACAGATGGGAATAATAACACTTGGGAAATTCATAGAACAGCTTGGCGAAAAAACGCTTGTTATTCCGTTGCTTCAACGCAACTACCGCTGGAGCGCGGGCAATCCCAACAACACGAATAATGAGCGCAACACAGCCTGCGGTCTGCTTAACGATATTTTGACCGAGAAAAAGGACGACCTTCTTGTGGGAATTATGGCGTTGTACGACGGCAAAAATGAGAAGTATCAGCTTATTGATGGTCAGCAACGCTTTATCACACTCGCGCTTATCGCAAAGGCGCTCGGACAGACGCTTTACGAAAAACTCGATTTCGAGCGCGACACCGACGGCGCGCCGCGCAGGGAATTTCTGCTAAACGATGTTTCCGAGGATTACAAAAAGGGTCATGTTGACGTTGACCGAATGTATGATAATTATAAAGAACTTAAAAATATGCTGAGTGCGAAGAACAAAGCTGAGATGCGCAAGATTTACAATAAAATGCTTGACAAGGTAAAGCTGATTCCACGTTTTACAACGAGAGAACCGCTTGAGGAATATCTGAACCTGAATTTTGCGAAAACCCCGTTCTGCGCCGCGGATTATGTAAAGGCGTATATGCTGATGGACGCGGAAAACGGCGAAACGGAAAGCAACGCGGAAAAACGCAAGGATATACTCAAGCTATGGGCGCGTCTGCAAAACAGCCTGTATTCTCTTCAGGAGAAAAACTGCCTTATCTCATCGGACAAGGAAAAGTCGCTTGAAAATGATATGTTCAAGCTGGTGAATCAAAACTACAAACACTTCCGCCAAAACCGTATGGAGCTTCTTTTCGAGGACGACTATTATGACGAAGAAGACAAGCTGGTTCAAGCTCGGTATTTTGAGGAAGGTCACGGTATTGCGGGGGAAAAAGAGCGGCTGGAGCATTTTGACGAGGTGATGAGGGAGCTTATCGCGGAGCTTTGCATTAAGGACATAAACAATAAGCTCCGCCCGAATTTCACAGCCTACAATGCCTTCAATCTCCTTTGCGCAAAGCACGATAACGCTCGCTTCTTTAAGCTCTTTGCGAGGGAAGAAAAGGCATCTGTTGCGGGTATTCTCCGCGAGTTCAGCCTTACCGCAGAAAGCGAGCAACAGTTGCGCAAGAGTTGCACTCTTGACGATGTAAACGAGTTTGTTGAGGCAATCATGAAGCCGACGCTTTCAAAGACCTTAGGCGAAAACCCCTGCAAAATAAAGCCGGCAGATATGGCGGTCAATGCGCAGTATTACGGAGAGTTTCGCAAATACTTTGACGAGTATATCAATATGCTTTCCAAGTGTAAGCAGGCGGACAATTTGCCTTCTGCTTCCGTTTTGCTGTTGGAATCCGGCAAAAATGAGGGGAACGCCGAAGCGAAGGAGAAGCCTGCCGATACGGTTATTCCCGTCTTTTCCGTGCGGGAGCTTTTCAAAAAAACGACCGGCGACATCATTATACCTTGCATTCAGCGCGACTACACTATGGGCGGTTTCGCGGCGCAGGACGGCAATAACTACATCGTGAAATTCCTCACAAAAATACGTTTTATGGAACTGCGCGCACAGTTTATAAACGGAAGTTTGGATAAAAGCGCTTTGGAAAAACAGTTAGACGAGAAAGGGCTGAAGGACTTTGTTGATTATGATGGAGTGACAAAGGAGAAGCTCGTGGAGCATTTCTTTCCGACTGATATTGACGATAAGAAAGAATTTTTTTGCGAAACCTTTAAAGATAACCTTTGCGGCGCTGTTAACAGCTTTTCAAAAAAGCCGTTGTTGCTTGATTTTTCAAAAAATGACGAAAATGTATCGTTTAAATTGAAGGATTGGGTTTACGATGAACATCTTCAAAATATCGGTTTGCGCAACAGTACAGATTCAAATCAGCATATCTTTCGGGAAACCGTTCTCCTCTCTCCGAACAACAAGATAGACCGCAGAAATTATTCCAAGTTCATCGATTACAGCAAAAAGGTCTGCGACCTTGGAAACGCAGTTCTGAACTGGGTTTTCAATTCACTTAACACGAATGTTACGGCTCCAAACAGGGAAGTAACGGATTTTTCCGAGGACGCAATGAGCTTTGGCTGCGTCACTTGTTGCCGCGACAGTGAAGGCAAAATGTGGATTTATGATGGACAACAGCGTATTACAACCGTGGTAATTCTCCTTTGTGCGGCGCTTCTTCGGAATTACGATGATAAAACCGCGGAGCTTCTTCTGAACAAAGATAAGGTGCGCTTTCGGTTTGAGGGGCGCGAAAACGCGAACGAAATGCTGAATATTATTTTTAACGCGGCAACGGGAAAAGGTGACAGAAAAGAGCTGTTTGAAAAACTTCGCTTGTTGATATGTGACCAAACGACTTATTCGATTTACGTTTTGTTGGAGAAATTGTGCGAGGAGAACCCTTCATTTGCGTGGGAACAGATTAGGAAAATAAATCCCGCATTCCTGCTTGATAAGCTCCAGTTCCAGCGGGTTGAAATGGAGAATATAACCGATTCGGAGCAACTGTTCATTGAGCTTAACGAGGGAGTTTGGCTCACGCCAACCGAGCATTATAAGGCGAAGCTCTCCGTTGAAATCGGCAAGATTTCCTCTCTCCGCACCGAGTTTATGCGCAGAGCGGACAACGAGTGGCTGGACTCATTCGGGAACGAGGACGCGGAGTTCAAAGCGGTACAATACTGTATAAAATACGCATACTGGGAGCTTCGGGGTTATTCAGAACGCGGCGAGGAAGACCTCGGCGGGCTGGATACCGAGGTAATCGAGCTTGCCATGGAGAAGCTGGACGAGTTGTGCGAACTGTGCAAGCAGGACAGCGTACTTCCGGTGGGGACAGTTCAGACTTGGATTAAGCTGTGTATGAGCTACCCCGATAAAACCGCTTGCTTTAACCGTCACATCTGTTTTTGCTTTGAGGAGTTTTCCGAGCTTGCCGAGCGCATGGAAAAACTCGGGCTTTTTGCGGATCTCTACACTCTGATAAGGGAGCATCGCGAGAACGGATATGTCTGCGTTCCCGAAAAAGAGCAGAGCACCGAGGGAGTTCCCGCGGATAAAAGCGGACAGAACGAAGACGTGCCGGACGAGGAAACGGGTAGGTTCAGCAAGAGCGCGCTTCTCCTGCTTCTGCACCGCCTCAACCGTTACCGCGCGGCTGTTTATTGCAACGACAGCGATTGGAACGCATACGAAAGCGGTGCGCCGTTCGCGCTTGCACCCGAGGAAAAGCCGCTTTCGGAAGCAGTGATTTTCGACAGATGGAACGGCAGTTCGACAGACGAGATTCTTGCCGGTTCGGATACAATACTGAATGTCTTATACACACTGTCTTACACCGAAGAACCGGTTATTGTAATGCGAAAAGTGGGCGAAAAAGGATACATTTACGAAGAATTTAAGAACTGGTACGCGCAAAACCAAAACAGCTCATGTTATTACTGCCTTGGAAGAAACACGAAAAACAGTGTTAATATCAGCGGCTATCTTAAAGACCCGGCAAAGCTTTCGAGGGAGCTGTATTTGTGCGAGAAAGTGACACTTGACCGAGTGAAAAAACAACACGAATATGTCAAGCCGTGGCTCGAGTTTTACATCAGAAGGGGGTTGTTGACTTCACCTTTGAAGAAGGAAATGGAAGACGCGGTCAAAGAGCTTTCTCCGGAATTCCAAAATATGCTCTGGCATCTACAGAACCTTCGTTCCGCAACTCCGGACTATAACAGTAACTCGGAGTATTGCAGAGCGCTTAACACCCTGCTGGACAACTGTGACAAGAGCGTTCGGAAGAAGCTTTCGGAGTACGCTTGCCGTTATGCAACGAATATAGCTGACGCAAAAACAGACGATTTCGGGAAGGACTTTAACCGCCTGCGCTATTGCGTGCAGAATTATCTGAATAACAACAAAGATTTCGCGGAGGAGCTTCTCATAGAGTGCAAGAGCGTGACGCAGGGCTTTAACTTTCGGAGTCTTTTCCCCGCAGAGGTGTATCTCGGCTCCAAACACGTTTCGGACGAACATAAGAAAGCCTACCGTGAGGAGTGCGGCTTTAACACCGACAAGGTAATCATCTCGGCGTACAACGTCCTTTTCAACCTCTGATAAAACAGCGAATACGAATAATCCTGCAACCGAAAAATTTGGCGGGCGTTCTCCATTAGGGAATGCCCGCCATTCGTTTGTGCTTTATGAATCACATTGTTAAAGCAGAATGTATCTACGAATGAAATATTTTTTTCACGTTTATTCTAACCATAACGAAGCTGACAGACGGCAGGTTGCCCTTGCGATTTGTAACGCTTTTGTCACACCTGCTGTGATATAAAAATATATAAAATCGGCGGTTCGTGCAAGCGAGGTGAAAGCGGTGGCGCATTATTTAACCAAAGAAAACTGTACAATAGAAAAAAAGCATTATGCAGTTTTGATTCACTTTGAAACGCGTGGGAGGAAGCCTTTTGGAACGACAATCCCGAGCAAAAGCTTCTCACAAATTCAGCGAGATATTACATCGAAATTCTTCTATTTAAAGCATACAACGAAATCGCCGCGAACACCTTGGATTATCTTTATAATCGCGAACTGGCGCAGATAAATCCTCTGCTTGGCTGGAACGCAGAGCTTGCCACAAATGAAATCAAAGAAAAAGCGGACGTGCGCGGTTATTTGTCCTATTTTGACGCGGGATTTCGTGCGATTTACCGCCGCTGTATCGATGAAAAAACGCTCTCCTGCGATATCTCGAGCGCTTTTCCGCGTGCAGATTTCGCTGTCTTATCCGAAATACAAACGATTACGCAAAGCTGCTTCGGGGGCTTTATTCGGTGAAAGTTCTCTCCTCGGAGAATTATCGCGATGAACGCCTAAAGTCGCTCAAAACTGCGCTCGGTCAAAGTGATGAAAAGCAGCGCGCTGCTGCCGAGGAAGAAATCAACTCGCTGCTTCGCGGCGATGTTCCGATTTTTCATAGCGTTGCTAACAGCAAAGACCTTTACTCTGGTGAAAAGTGTATTGTTCGGGATTTTTTCGGTCAAACGATTGAAGAAAACGTTCGATATCGAATGGAAAATCTTTCAGAAAAAGAATGTGAATTTGATCTTTCGATAATTCATCAGTCGCTGCGGTGCGCTCACATTCCCGCGAACAAACCGCATTATAAAGCCGTTATCCTTTGCAGAGGAAGCGGGAAAAGCGTTTGACGAGATTTGGAAAAACCGGCTTGTTTGTCCGTCGGGAAAGTCGGGTTGGCTCGACCATCTGACTGACGGAAATCATTTCGGTTATCTTCCCCTTACTTACGGAATGGTCGAGGGCGGTATCGCGGCTTTTTCCACGGAGTTTTACACTGCCACTGGTGACGCGCGTGCAGAACAGATTGTCCGTGATTTTATGGAAAAGTTTTCGGGTCATGTGTCACAGCTTTGCTCCACCGGCAATATCAATCCGTTAGCGGATTATCTTGGCATAACAAATCTTGGCGGAGCAATAAAAGCTACGCTTATAGCGGCGCGGGCGCTAGACAGCAAAAAGTACGCTCAAACCGCCGTGGGAGCGACCCGACTTCTTGGCGAAATATCACCCGATAAAATAAGTCTTGTTGACTACTATTCGGGCATATCGGGCTTTTTGTAATTACTTTGCACCAACGTGGAATTGCAGGCTGTCCCGCATTTCAAGGAGCTTGTACTTTCGCTTTGTGGGCGGCTTCTCGAAATGCAGACGCTGAACACTCCGCACGGAATTTTGACTTGGGACACTCTCGAAAAAGCGCGCGATAAGCGGTCTCGGGCACGGTGTTGCGGGCATGGGGCTGGCGCTTGCTATCGCAAACCAACTTTTCCCGTCAAACAAGCTCCGCTCGGCAATGCAAAATGCTTTCGAGCTTGAGCGGCTGCTGTACAGCGACACGCTTGGAACGTGGTGCGATTATCGTGATATCTCATCGTCTGCTATGGCAATGAACGGATTTTGTTCGGGTGCTCCCGGTATGGGAAGTGTTTATCTGAAGCTGCACGCTTGGGGAATTACCGATTTTGACGATGATTTGGAAAAGGCAATAAACAAGGTTGTATCAACGGAGATAATGCCGCGCGACCACTAATGCTGCGGGAACAGCGCGTCAATAGAATTCCTGTTTGACGCAGGCAGAGAGCTTAACCGCCCCGAGCTTTCACAAGACGCTTTGCGCCGCTTGAAAGAGGTAACAGTGCGCAAGTCGGCAAACGGCGAATTTACCTTTCTTCCCGAACGATACGAAAATTACAGTCCGCTCGGGCTCTTGAACGGTTTAAGCGGCGTCGGACATCTATTGTTAAAAGCAGATAATTCTTCACTGAATTGTCTTTTGCTATAAATTTTTAGGAGGTTTTACTATGAAAACAATCGAAGAACTTTATAACGAGGTTATCGCAAGCGAGGATTTGAAAAAAGAGTTTCTCGCGCTTAAACCCGAGGAAATCGAGGGCTTTGCCGAAAAGCACGGCTGTAATGCAACAAACAGTACGCCTCGTCAATTGCACTCTGCGAGAAATCAGCCGCGGTCACATATAAAGAACTGGTTTCCCGTGTGGCAAAACGCATGGCTTTTCTTAACGCATTAGGTTTGGAAAAAGGAGCAAATATTGCTGTTCTTTCCCCGAACACAAAGGACGCCGCTGAGCTTTTTCTTGCAATTCCCGCCGCAGGTTTTACGGTAATGATGTTGCCCGTTGGTGTTGACAAAAAAGAGCTTGCGGGGATAACACAAAAGTATGATATCGCGGCTTTGTTTGTTGACGTAAAATTTGTGCCGGTAACAGCAGGCGTTTGCTGTCTTGTTTACCCGACAAATTCTATCGGTGAAACCGAAGCTGAATTTGCAAAAGTACACAAGCAAACTCCCGCGGCAATCTTTTTGACAAGCGGCACATCGGGTACACCAAAAGGCGCGGTATTATCGCACGGAGCGGTTATGCGGGGCGCATTCAACGGCGTGTTTGCACCAGGGAATGTGCTGATGCGGCGATATATGGCAATGCTTCCGTTTTCGCACGTTTTCGGTTCAATACGCGGCTTTCTGTCCTGCCTTTATACAGGCTCGGCGGTATATCTCTGTGATAATCTGAAAGCCGCAATTATGGATATTCCCGTTATCCGTCCGACAACTCTGGTGCTTGTGCCGGGAATGATTGAGATAATTCTCGGTATTGCAAAGCTGAAAGGCAAGGAGTTTTTGGGTGACCTCAAGGTTATCATCAGCGGTGCCGCGACTGTTTCTCCGAGGTTAATGAGCGAGTGCGCGTTGTATGGAATTAAAGTTTGCCCGGGATACGGGCTTACCGAATGTGCAAATCTCACAACGGGCAATAACAACGCCGAGGAATTTCCCGAAGCGGTTGGCGCGGTTTACCCTGAACAGGAGATAAAGCTCGTTGACGGAGAGCTGTATATCAAGGGCGATAACGTAATGCTCGGCTACTACGGTGAACCGGAATTAACTGCTCAGGTGCTCTCGGAAGGCTGGTTTCGCACGGGAGATTTGGGTTTTTACGGACAAAGACAAACGGCGAATGGGTTATGCGGAATATTTGATACGGGAAATTGTTTTGCGTACCGAAAAATATATGCGCGTGCATATCGTTTGTTCGCACCCGTTTTTTGATGCAATATCGGCTTGCCTGAACAAGCTGGGCTTTGCGGTGAATGATACAAGCTGTGTTTATGCCGTAAGTGTTGGCGAAAAGCTTTGGAAGCGAATGGACGAGCTTCAGCTTGTACGAATGAAGGAATTTCTGCTTCGGGACGGTTCTGTGTGTATACCGTTTTGTGAAATGAATGACAGCATAAGAAACCGGCTTATCAACTCGCCGACAAACAGCTTTTCCAACACATTAAATCCTGCAAAATTGTTGCAAAATGATAAAAACGTTGACTTTGAAATTAGTACGGTTCTTGTAAAAAACGGTGAGCTTGTGGCTTACACTCTTGTCACTCGTCCGGCGCAAAACACTGTATCGGTGGAGCAAATTTCTGAAGCGCAGAATGAGCTTGGAAGCGGAAGAATAGTTGCTCCACTTTGTTTATCGCTTGAAGCAATCCGAAAAATCCCCGAGATTACAATGATGAAGATGACAATCAGCAACAGCAACACAAGTTCAAACAGCTTTGTTACGGAAATTCTCAAAGGTCAGGAAATCACTTCAACTCAAAACATAAGCTTTATCATAACGAAGAAAATGCTGAAATAGAACGTAACCGCACCATTTGGTTAATCTCACTTCGGCTGGAAAAGAGGTAAAGCTTGACGCGTTTTATTATAAGGCTGAGGAACTTGGCAATAAGTTCTCCGGCTAGCTTGAGAGTGAGCAGTTTTTCGCAGAACAGGCGGTTATCCCGAAGCTAACCTTGAACTATAACACCTCTGATGTGAATGACTGTGCACGTTTCCACAACTCTGCCATTTCTTCGGGCGTTTCCTGCATACCGCGCTTAAACCACTCCTCAATCCAGCCGAACATACCGTAGGAGAAGAATGCGGCAAAATAAGCGGCGGCATTGTCGTGTTCAGGTTTCGGACCGCAGGAGTCCTTGACGCTTTGCAGGCTGATATAATCCAAGCCTTGTTTGTAGAGCAAAATATAAATATTTTTGCATTCATAAAAATACTTAAAAATAGCCGTTACAAGCTCCGGGATAGTTGTCCCCGTATAGCTTGCCCACCACTCTTCAAGAAGGTTGTGCAGATGCTTTCTGATAATGTCCTCCTTGCTCTCAAAATTGCGGTAAAATGACGCTCTGCCGACACCTGCTTTTTCGCAGATTTCGCTGACAGTAATTGAGTTAAACTCTTTACAATCCATAAGCTCCAGCAAAGTGTTTGTTATGTGTTCCACAACAAGGTGGTTTCGACCAGCGTTGCTTTTCGGTGAAGCATTTTTGGCTGTTTGTTTCATTTTTCGTGAACCCCTTGGTTTTTGTAAAATGCTGATACACTTGTATTATCGCAATGATTATTATATCACTAAAACACATGATTGTTAAGAAACTTTTGGAGTGAAAAAGGACGTAGCTGTTCTCGCAGTTGTAATTCCGCTCGCCGCGATTTTGTAATGTCAAAACCTACACTCCCGAGAATTACATAGAATTGTATAATGCAATCAACGGCAACTAAATAGCAAACAAGCCCGTTCGCTCCGCGCGTTCGGGCAATTTTGTCGCAAAACGCATTTAAAAGCATATTTCAAATGATGAATATCAGATTGACTTTTCACTTATTTTGTGGTATAATTTTAAGGGAAAGAATAATGAAAATCGGTAATTCTAACGGCAAATTAAGATTTTTATGTAACACTTGATTTCGCTCCGTGTATACAAGAATGAAAGGGCAAGAAAGCCTAAATAAAACAAACGAATTACAGGAGGAAATCACAATGGCACTCAATAACACAATCAAGGCACTCATGGAGAACAAGGAATTTATGGAGAAAGCAATCGCAATCAAGGACGTTGACAAGCTTGCGAAGCTTTTCGCGGAAAACGGCGTGGACGCACCAATGGAAGAGATTTCCGCGGCAATTGAAGAGTATGTTAAAACGCTTGATATCGATGACGCTGAGTTCAGTGAGGACGAGCTGGAAGCGGTTTCGGGCGGAAAAAGCAACGTGTTTGCGGAATTTGTTTTTGGTTGCATCGCGGCAGTCTGGAACGTATCGTTCGGACCTTTGACCGGCACAAAAATGGTTCAACGCGGCCGCTGATTTTCTAACAAAGATTGTCCTGCCGGCAATGCCGCTGGCAGGACTTCTGATGTAATTTGTCATTTTGTTGTAAATATGGAGGGTAAAATGGCTGACGAAAAAAACAACAAAAATCTTGAAAACGACGAAATTCAGGACAAAGGAACGAAGTACGTTGTCCCGAGCGGTTTCTCGTCAAAGAGAAATATTATCATTATTGTAATTGCGGCATTGCTTGCAATTGGCGCAATAGCCACGGTTGTTGTGGTTAATTCAACAAATGTTGTTTCGCAAAACGAAACGAGTGGTTTACAGCTTGCCCGGCGTTATCTTTCCGAGCAGAGATACGAGCAGGCGATAATTGAGTTCGAGAGAATTATTAAAATTGAGCCGATGAACGTGGACGCGTATCTTGGCTTGGCTGACGCGTACATAGGAACGGGCGATGAGGATAAGGCAATTGAAATCCTGCAAAAAGGTTTTGAGCAAACGGGTGACGAGCGTATTCGGACGAAGCTTGATGAGCTGACAAAGCCTGTTGAGCCGGAGGTTTCGTCAAGTTCAAGCACCTTGTCAAGTTCTTCTGGCACAAGTTCGAGCAGTTCGCCAAGCTCTAGCAGTTCGTCAAGCTCGAGTTCTGAAACTTCATCGAGTACAAGCAGTACGTCAAGTTCATCAACAAGCACAAGCTCATCGAGCTCATCGAGTTCAAGCAGTTCGGCAAGCACAAGCAGCGAACCCGATAACGGTTCGACAGGATATGTGACAATTGCCGGTGTACAATATGATGTTGCAACAACGACAGAGTTGGATTTAAGCGACAAAGGATTGACCGATGAGGATATAAAGCCGCTTGCGGGGTTAAAGAATCTGATAGATTTGGATTTGAGCAACAAAGTTTATGATAATAATAATAGCATCAGCGACTTGACGCCGCTTTCCGGGCTTAAGAATCTGAAATATCTGAATTTGGGCAATGATTATCGTGATTATGTTAATAATCATAATAATACAATCACTGACCTGACGCCGCTTTCCGGTCTTACGAATTTGACCGGTTTGGATTTAGACTACTGTGGATTGACGGACGATGTTATAAAGCCGCTTTCGGGGCTTACGAATTTGACTGAACTGATTCTGGTCGGAAATAAAATCAGAGACATTACGCCGCTTTCGGGACTTGTGAATTTGACCGGTTTGGATTTAAGCGGCAATGGATTGACCGATGAGGAAATAAAGCCGATTTCTGGGCTTACGAATTTGACTAATTTGTATCTGTGCGGTAATCAAATCAGCGACCTGACGCTGTTTTCGGGACTCAAAAAACTGAATGTGTTGCGGTTGTACAATAACTTAATCAAGGACGTAACGCCGCTTTCGGGGCTTAAGAATCTGACATGGTTGGATTTGTCTAACGTCGCATTTGGTATAGGAGAAGGGAATGACTGGACTAATAAAATTTCTGATATTTCACCACTTTCGGGGCTCACGAATTTGAAAAGGCTGGAGTTGGATGGTAATATAATCACCGACATAACACCACTTGCGGGGCTGAAGAATTTGACTATGTTGAGTTTGGGAAGCTATCCATATTTCGATAATAACAATATAAGCAATTATAATCCTCTTACGGAGCTTACTAATTTGGAGCAGTTGCGTTTGTGGGGATTAAAAATCGATGATGCAACGTTGCTAGCTGGACTTACGAATTTGACTTGGTTGGATTTGGGGGCTACCAATATTGAAGATGTTTCTGCGCTTGTGAGTCTTAAAAAACTGAAGACTTTGAGAGTTAATGCCGGCGTAGACGTGGAACTATTAAAGGCGCAATTACCAAACTGTGAAATTAACTATCAAAAATAATACTATCGGAGGTTAATTGACAACGCCAAATGCCGGATAAATAATCCCTACCCGAACGCCCCGTGCGTTCGGGCTTTTGGTTTTCCTAGAAAATCGCGCAGAAATCGGAATAACTCGATAGTCACAGAAAATTTGTGGTGAAATGTGTAACACTTGATTTGTGCAAGTGTATACAAGATTGAAATGGTAAGAAATTTAATTTGCGGTGTATAAAAAGCGGAAAGCTTTTACGGAGGAGAAAGCGAATGTTTTGTAAAAAGTGCGGGAATGAAAATCCCGATATTGCGTTATATTGCGCGGCTTGTGGAGCAAAGATTCCGGAGCCGAATGTTAAGCCTGTTGATGATATCGTCCCTTATGAGAACAAATTGTTGTTGAACGGCGATGTTAAATCAAGACCGAAGAATCGAAGCGACTCCGATAATCGTCATAACCGCAATAAAATCTGATGACAAATATCTTGACATTAAGAACAAAAGTCATTATAATATTATAGTAAATTCTTGGTTCGTTAAAGAACGAAACATTTATGGAAAGGGAAAACCATGAAAATAAGACAAACAATTTTGAGTGTTTTGACAGCTTCGGCAATGCTCCTGACCTTGACCGCGTGCAGTGGCGACACAACTCCCGTGACTTTTTTGGAAACGTCGAGCAGTTTGACGAGCGAATCGACAGCTTCTTCGGAAACGTCCGGCATCATCTTGCCGTTTTTACCCGTACAGCCAAGCTCGTCCTATGAAGAAGAGCCGATTGACCCGAGCACTTTGTCGGAATCACCTGCGGTTGATTTTGAGTACGAACGTAATGAAAATGATGAGCTGACAATAACAAAATATGTCGGCAATAATTCTGCGGTTAAAATCCCTGCGAGAATTGACGGGGCGAAAGTTATCGGAATTGAAAACTACGCGTTTGCCGGTTGCGAGTGGCTTAGAGTTATTTCAATTCCCGATGAAATTGAGAGAATAGGCGAGTCAATTTTGGGCAGTTGCAATGCTGATATTTTCTATCAGGGTGAAACCTATTCTTCATCGCAGTATGACGACTTGAAGCAAAATGTTTTCATAAACAATATGCCCGACACGCCCGCAAGCGATTTTGATTATCATGTCAATGATTTATCTAATACTATTGCAGTAGACGGCTACAACGGCGATGATGAGATAGTAAAAATCCCGTCAACGATAGATGGAAAAACGGTTGAAATAATTTGTGATACTAATGCTATGACGGGAATGGTAAATTTTAAATGTGGAAAAAACACAAAAGTATTGATAATTCCCGAAAGTGTTACAGGAATAGGAATATATGCATTTTATTCACAATACGGATTTACAGAATTCAGAGTTGATGAGAATAATCAGCATTTCGCTTCGCAAGACGGCGCGATTTTTTCTAAGGATATGACTGGGTTAATTTGGTACCCCGGCTCGAGAAAAGAGAAATTTACAATTCCCGACAGCGTTACATATATTGATGAATTTGCATTTAAATACAGCGATGAACTCACAGACATTGAGGTTGACAAGAATAATCCGAATTATTCTTCAAAGGACGGCGTGATGTATAGCAAGGATATGACTGAATTGATGCTTTGTCCCGATGGGAGAAGCGGAAAATTCACAATTCCCGATGGTGTTACAAGAATAGGCAAACGTGCGTTTGATGACTGCACGAAGCTCACAGAAATATCAATTCCAAACAGTGTAACAGAAATAGGCTTGGGCGCGTTTGGCGGTTGCACGGGACTTACAAGTATAACAATCCCGAACAGTGTTACAGAAATGGAAGGCGGGACGATTTATATACCGAGCCGCCGTGGTATTTGTAATTATACGGGAATTTTTCAGGGTTGTACTGGACTTAAAAATGTAACACTCCCTAATAGTGTTGAAGTAATAACAAGTGATTTGTTTAGAAATTGCACAGGTCTTACAAGTATAACGTTACCTGAAGGAGTTACGACAATAATCGGAGGCGCGTTCAGTTATTGCAAAAATCTTAAAACCATTACACTCCCGAACAGCATTGTGACAATTCAATATCAAGCATTTGAGGAATGTCCCACAGATTTTGTTTATCAGGGAAAAACCTACACGTTCTTACAATTTGATGATTTGTTGGAAGAACTCACTGCTTTTGATTATGAATATAACGACGAGCTTGGCGGATACGAAATAACCAAATACAAGGGATATAATTACGATATAAAAATTCCTGATAAACACGCAGGAAAGAAAGTCGTAAAGATAAGCGGATATAAAAAAGGCTTAAGCAGTAAAGGCGCGTTTGAGGATTGCGCCGATATTACAAGCATAACAATTCCCGACAGCATTACAGAAATAGGAAGCCAAGCGTTTCACAAATGTACGGGACTTGAAACCGTAACAATCCCCGACAGCGTTACAAAAATAGACAGTTGGGCTTTTGCCGGTTGCACCGGACTTGAAAGCATAACAATCCCCGAAAGTGTTAAAGAAATAGGCTGGAACGCGTTTGGAGATTGTAAGGGGCTTACGAGCATAACAATCCCGAATGGAGTTACGACAATAGAAATGAGTGCGTTTTTCGGTTGCTCCGGGCTTACAAGAGTTACAATCCCGAATAGCGTTTCTGAAATAGGAGTGGATGCGTTTTTCGGTTGCACCGGGCTTACAAGCATAACAATTCCGAATAGCGTTACAGTAATAGGAAATAATGCATTTGGCGCTTGCAGAGGGCTTACCGATGTTAAAATTTCTGACGGCGTGAAAATAATTGGAAATCACGCTTTTAGAAGTTGTACAGGGCTTACAAGCATAGAAATTCCCGAAAGCGTTACCGATATAGGTGATACTGCGTTTTACAACTGTACGGGACTGGAAACCGTTAAAATCCCCGACAGCGTTATAAGATTAGGCTATGGTTCGTTTGACGGTACCGATGCAACCATTTATTACAAGGGCAAAAAATACACACCAAATGCGTATGGTAGCTACGACAATTTGTACAATTATATGTTCGTGCAAATGTGAACAAACACATTTAAGCTTATTCTTTAGTTCGCATTTTGTTGCAGAAACGCAAAAACTTGTTGACAAATTTCACATATTGTGATATATTGATTTGTGGAAATTTGTTTGGTAAAATTATGAAACGGAGATGTTTATATGGAATTCTTGACGAATCTTTCTGTTAGTATTTCTGGTTTTGATGTCTTATTTTACATACCAGCTGTTTATTTAGTTATTGTAGGAATTTACAGCCTTATTCAGTGCTACTTCGGATATCCTATTTTCCGTGTAATGCTGGTAATACAGGGTGTAATAGTTGGAGCGGCACTGGGCTGGTTGCTGGGAATACTCTTAGCCAGCGGCGTAGGTTTTATACCATTTGCGATTTTTTTCGGCATTCTCGGCGGAATACTGGCGAACAAACTGCACAAATTTGGCGTATTTATATACTTTTTCCTGCTTTTTGGTCTTATTGTTGCAGGAATAGCCTTCTTATCAAGCAATGGCAATTGGAGTGTCGCAGCGATAGGTATACCTGCGGGTATTATCGGCGGTATTATCGGAGTTGTTTTAGAAAAACAAATCATTATCTTCTCATCGGCAATCTGCTACGGCGCGCTTGCGGGTTTTTCCTTCGGAATGATAGCAAAACAGCTTTGGCTCTGCATTGTTCTTACTGTTCTGTTTGCAATCACCGGTATACTCGCTCAGAACGCGATGACAAAAAAGAAATCCAAGAACAACGTACAGCAAGCTGTTCCCGCAAATGCGGTTTATCAGAATCCCGCTCCTGCTAATTATTCGCAGCCGGTTATGAATCCGTTCCTTTGCCTGAACTGCCACAACCCGCTCAACGCCGGCGCAATCTTTTGTACTAAATGTGGACGAACTATACCGGCTGAACAGCGTTCGATAATTGATGCTGCTTCCGTGTACTCAACATCAATGACACCCCAACCCGCACCCGTTGCACCCGTTAACGCGGCACCGACAGCTCAGCCCGCACCCGTTGCCCCCGTTAACGCGGCACCGACAGCTCAGCCCGCACCCGTTGCCCCCGTTAACGCGGTATCGACAACCAAGCCTGAAGCCGCTACCATTATTTTTGCGGCATCGAAAGCCGAGCCTGTTTATGAAGAACCGGTAACCGAGCCTGCTCCCGTTGAACCTGAAGAACCGGCAACCGAACTTGAACCATTTGACTCTGCTTATGAAGAGCCGACAACCGAGCTTGAACCCGTTGCCCCAGTTAATTTAGCACCGACACCCCAGCCCGCACCTGTTGCGCCCGTTTACGCGGCACCGACACCCCAGCCCGCACCTGTTGCGCCCGTTTACGCGGCACCGACACCCCAGCCTGCACCCGTTGCGCCCGTTTACGCAGCACCGACACCCCAGTCCGCACCCGTTGCGCCTGTTTATGCAACGCCGACAGCAACGCCGGTCACTTTGGAAAAAGTCAATAACGCACCCGCATTTTGCACGTCCTGCGGAGCTAAACTCGAATTTCCTGTTGCACGGTTCTGCGGAGTTTGCGGAAGCAAGATAGAGTGGTAAAAAGATATTGCTTTATAAATCAGAGGAACACTTAGTGTTCCTCTATACTTTTTGTTTAAGTTCGACTATTGTAGCATTTATTACATATATTATTGACAAAATGAGCTTTGTGTGATATAATAAAAACATAATTTGTTAGTAAAAGAATCTGTAACACTTCTGAAAAAGGTGTGTATATAACTATGAAAGCAAGATTAAGATTGCGATATTTATGCATGAAGAAAGGCAGAAGTATATGAAAAAAATAGTTAAACTTGATGAGTTGCTTGAAGTAATTTCAGAAACTCAGAAATTAGAGCCGGAGGACGAGCTAACGGCTCTGATTAAAGAAACAGAGGGTTACGCGGACGATGAGCTGTCGTTTGATGAGCTTGATATGGTATCTGCGGCGGCAGATGCTCCTAATTATGATGCTTTTAAGAAGTACATGGACGACAAGAAAAAGCGCTGAAATCAGCTTAAAGTCATCACACGGGGGGATTATATACTATGTTGAGCAGAAGGGTGAACGGAAACTCGCTGGAAATTATTGAAAACAGCACGCGTGTTATCCTTGATATTATTGAGGAAACTACCGAAAATACACTTGTTTTCAGAATAAAAGGCGCGCTGAGAAATGACTTGGTGTACGAATTTGAAGATGAACTCAGCGCGGCTGTATCTGTTGGAAAAAATCTGGAGCTGGATTTTTCGGAAGTGAATTATATTGCAAGTTCTTCGCTTAAAACGCTGTTAAGAATTCAGCAAAAGTTGGATTCATCGGAATACGGCAATGAGATGAAAATTTCAAATGTGCCGGAGGATATTGTTCGCGTGTTTAAGGAAGCAGGTCTGTCTGACTTGTTGAATTTTGTTTGAGGAGAGCAATTTGTAGATTATGGAAGAGTTGGAATATTACACCGGAAATGAAAATTTCGCATATCTATCATTTTGCAAGCGGGACTTTGAACGGGTAAGTCAAATAATCGGAGAAGCAATGTCGTGCGGAATCAGACTTTGGGCAGATGAAAGCTGTTCTGTTCTCAACGCGCAGTCCTCCGAGAAGCTGAACTCCGCAAAGGTATTTGTTGCGTTTTTGTCGAGGAAAGCGGTTTGCTCACACGCATTCAGGAGTACACTGACAGCGGCTGTTGAAATGGAAAAGCCTATGGTTGCGGTGTATCTGGAAAAGGTTGAACTCACGCTTTGTCAAAGACTTCAGATTGCAAGGTCAAGAATGATTAACGCGGCGGAAATTTCCTCACCAAAAGAAATAGTTAATCTTTTGGTTTCGGAGGGAGTTTTTGAAGGTTGCAGTGACAAGCAGGCTTTGCCGAAGGAAAAGTATATCTTGATTAGGTCGTCAAGCGGAGAACAAATCAATGTTATTGGCGAGGAGTTTGCAATTGGAAGGTCTGAAACAATGACTGATTATTCTGTCGCAGGGAACAGTGCTATAAGCAGACTTCACGTTGTTTTGAAGCAAACCCCCGACGGCTGTACGGTAACAGACCAGAATTCCTCTAACAAGACCTATTTGAATGGTAAGGAACTCATTCCGATGGTCGAGTATCAGCTTCACAACGGTGATGAAATTACTTTGGCAGATGAGAAATTTGTGTTTGAAATACACAGTTAGAAATAGTATGTTATTGGGATAAAGCCGGAGATGCCGGAGTATGATACTCATGGTGTGTCCGGCTGTTGTGTTGATTGGAGAACAGAATGCTTTGTATAAAATGTGGGACAAGCCTTCCGGAGTCTGCCCGTTTTTGTTTCAAATGCGGCGAAAAAATTGAAGCTGAGAATATAAATTCCTCCGAAACCGAAACGGTTCTTCTGCCGAAATCCGCGGTAACAGCAAAATGCTCCGAAACCGAAACGGTTCTTCTGCCGAAATCCGCGGTAACAGCAAAATGCTCC
>CALZUA010000002.1 GCA_945829235.1 uncultured Clostridia bacterium
TTCCCATTTATCGAGCAGATTACTAATAGAACAGACGACCAGAGAATTTCTTCTTTGGTCGTTTCTAATATTCGCATAGCTAACGAGTTTATTACGGTATAGGGAAATAAAGCCATTTGTCGAATTATCGGTTGTCCCTTGTTCCGTTCGGTGTGTTCAACATCAGACGGCTTCCACGGGATATCCAAATGATGTAGTGCGGCGAGTTTCGTCTGAATGTTCGCGCCCGTTCCGAGCTTGCTTGTGCTTGCCAGAACGATACGCTTTTGTCCCGAACGCAGCTGCGCGAACATCTCGTTTCGCTGCTTTTGGTCTTTAGCGTCACCCGCTGTACAAATTTCGCTTGCAGGAATTCCGCGCCGAACCAACTCCTCTTTGATGTAATCGTACACGGAAAATCTGCCGTCATCGGAGTTTACCGCTATGTCGCAGAAAATCGCTTGAACGCCTTTCTGCTCGGCAGTATTTTGGTAAATCTCCATCACCTTGTCGATACAGAGGTTCACCTTGCTGTCGGGTGTGTTTTCGATTTCGGGGTTAATTGCACGCGCGTCCAGACCGAGCAGACGCGCTTCGTGTGTTACTTTGAGCATATTGTCCACTGTAGGGTCAACCGTTCCGTTGTGAATTGCCTCGGAACGCTTTGCAAGAACCTGCATATACGCCTGTTGGAACTCGTTAGGTTTTGCCACTATAGTTTGCGGCTTGCCACCCTCAAGCTCGGGAACAGGCAAATTCAGCATATCCGCTGTCCTGATGTCTGCAAACTCTTTGTACATCTGCATTAACTCCGGCAAGTTTGTGAACTTGGCAAAGCGCTTTTTTGTGCGGAAACCATCGCCTGCGGGTTTAAGCTCGAGCTGGGACACAACCTCGCCGAAATTTGACGCCCAATCATCAAAATTCTGCAATCCTGCGGCGGAGAGTAGGTCGGGACGGAGATAACGCTGCATTGTGTAAAGCTCGGTCATACTGTTCGTTACGGGCGTTCCTGTCGCGAAAAGTATGTTTTTCTCTCCGTATGTTTCGTTAAGATACTGCGTTTTCATCAAAATATCCTCGGATTTCTGCGCGGCGGTTGTCTGAACGCCCGAAACGTTGTTCATCTTCGATACAACCAAGCCGTTTTTGTAATTGTGCGCCTCATCGACAACCAAGCTGTCAAAGCCAAGCTGCTCGAACGTGAGGGAAGTGTCCTTTGTTTTCGCTGTATCGAGCAGCTTTTCGATTTTCGCCTTAATGCGCTTTTGTTCGCGCTGTAAGTCTTTTATGCTCGCTCTGTCGGTATATTGATTAAGCTCATTCAGTCCCGTTTGAATGCTGTCAAGCTCTTTTTGGAGGAACTGCTGCCGGTACTCAACCGACATAGGTATTTTCTCGAACTGTTCGTAGCTCATCACGACCGCTGCATAGTCGCCCGTGCAGCAGCGCCCGATGAACTTCTGTCTGTTGTCCTTTGAGAAGTCTTTGTCGCCTGCAACCAAGATTTTAGCCTGCGGGTAGAGCCGCAGCCACTCGTTTGCCGTCTGACCGACAAGCGCCTTTGGAACGACCACGCAAGCCTTGTTTATCAGCCCAAGACGTTTCTTTTCCATTGTCGCGGCAATCATCTCAAACGATTTTCCCGCGCCTACGCAGTGCGCAAGCAGCGTGTTGCCGCCGAATTTCGAGCGCATAACCGCGTCAAGCTGATGTGGTTTAAGCTGAATAGACGGCGACATTCCGGGGAATGTTTGGTGCGAACCGTCATAATGCCGTCCGACAATGCTGTTAAACAGCTCGTTGTAGCGCGTGACGTACTTTTCGCGGCGCTTGGGTTCGTTCCAAACCCATTTTGAGAACGCCTCGTTCATTTGCCGCGCTTTTTCGGCGGCAAGCTGCGTTTGCTTCTGATTTACCACATATTTGTAATTTCCATCGTCCAATTTCACGCAATCTTTGATTGTTATATCGCGGTGATTGAGCAGATTTTCAAATATGTGATACGCGCTCATACGTTCCGTGCCGAATGTATTTATCGCGGCAACGCTTCGGTCGCCTGTTTTGTTTTCGAGCTTGTACTCTCCCGCATAGGTTCTCCGTAGTGAAATGAATGGGACATCTCGTCCGAGGTACTCTTTGAGGAATTTTTCGTAGTCCTTTACGTCTATCCAAGACGCGCCGAGGTGCGCTGTTATATCTCCCGCATTTATTGTCGGGGGCAGGACAGAGGTGAGCACCGAAACGTTCCTTGCGAACAACTCGGGGTTTTCCTTTGCGGCAGCTTCGGCTGTTCGGAGCTTAACGCGGACGTTGCCCGAGAGGTACTCGGACGTTTCCTCATAGCCCTCGAACGGCTCGTCTGCGTTGTATTTTTCGGGGTTAAGGTAAATCATTTCGCTTTGCACAAGCTCGTTCGTCACATTTTCGGGCGTTTTCCCGCAAAGCTCCGAGATATACTCGATGTCCACGCGCCCTTTCATATCAATCGAAACCTGTAGAGCCTCCTGCGGAGTTTCAACGTGCGAGATTTCGGCTGTTGGCTTGATTGTGCGCTGCGAGAAAATATCCGATTTTTCGACTGTTTTCTTCTCCGCATTAACGATTTCGAGCGAACAGAGCGTGTTATAATCGTCATCGTTGCCGAAAACGCTCGTGTTCTGTCTGTCGTTAATGCTGCCAAAATTCTTTGTAAAGCTGTCGTATTGCTCGTTCAGCTTGTTCTGAAGAACGTGTAGCTCATCGTCAGTGCAGTTTTGCGACTGCGCGTCAATCAGCTCACGCATTGTCAGCCGCAGTTCGTGCAGCCCTTTCATACGTTCGAGGTCTTTGCCGGTTTGCTTAACCTCGGTCATTATGTTGTTCTCGCGGAAGTACATTTTGCCGTCAATGAGAGTGTGCGTGAAGTTCCGCACGTCTGCTGTTGCGGGAATAACGCCGCGCTCTTTTTCCTGTCGTTCGGCACGCTTTTGAACGGCAATGTTCGCGCGGAGCTTTGAAACGGCTCGGTCGAGCTGTTCGGAGAGCTTTTCGCCCTCGATGGGCGAACAGGTGACCTCTTGACCGAACGCGCCCGAGGTGTATTCGAGCTTTCCGAGAACCATATCGGGATTGTCGATGAAATACTGATTTACGGTTATTCCATCGGGATTTTTCGCGGTAAAGCACCAATCGGGGCTTTCGACCGCCATTCTCTCGCGCTTTTGCAGGAAGATAATGTCCGAGGTAACCTCGGTGTTCGCGCCCTTGAAAGCGTTGTTCGGCAGACGTATTGCGCCGACTAAATCTGCACGTTTCGCGAGATATTCACGCACTTTCGGGTTTGCTTTATCGAGCGTGCCTTTTGACGTGATGAACGCAACCACGCCGCCCGGGGCTATCTTGTCGAGCGTTTTCGCGAAAAAGTAGTCGTGAACGAGGAAATGCTCCTTGTCGTAACGCTTGTCGGCTATTCCGTAGTTTCCGAACGGAACGTTGCCGATTGCTGCGTCAAAAAAGTTGTCGGGGAAGTCCGCTTTTTCAAAGCCTTGAATACGAACGTCTGCTTGCGGGTAGAGCTGCTTTGCGATACGTCCCGTAATGCTGTCCAACTCCACTCCGTAGAGCTTGCTGTTCTGCATTTTTTCGGGAATACAGCCGAAGAAATTTCCCACGCCCATCGCCGGTTCGAGCACGTTGCCCTCTTTAAAGCCGAAGCTGTCGAGCGCCTTGTACATCGCGCCGATAATCTCGGGCGAGGTGTAGTGAGCGTTCAAGGTACTTTCTGCCGCCGCCTTGTACTCATCGTCCGTGAGCAACTCGCGAAGTTGTTTGTATTCCTTACTCCACTGCTCGTTTTCCGCGTCAAATGCCTGCGGCATACCGCCCCAACCGACATATTTCGCAAGGATTTGTTGTTCATCGGGTGTTGCAAGGCGGTTTTCCTGCTCGATTTTTTTCAGCGTTTCAATCGCCACGATGTTATTCTGGAATTTGGTTTTCAGTCCACCCGCGCCGATTTCGGTTTCCTCGGTTATGCGGAAATTGTGCTTTTCCTGCTCGGCGGGAATTGTGCTATATGTAGCACGTTTTTCTTGTGCCTCGCGTTCGATTTCGGCAACAAGCTCCTTTTGCTGTTGTGTGAGGAATGTGTTGCTTGAATTGACAAGCGAAATATCGTCCATAATAGCCGAAATCGTGCCGTACTCCGCGCCAAGCATCGGAAGGTAGTTATATTCTTTATTGCCGAAATGCAAAGTGACCGCAATGGTATCAACGTTCATTGCATTGTTTTCATCGGCGGTGTAGAGCTTATCGGCGTTCGCATAGGCTTCGTTAAATTCGGGAATGGAGTAATGCCTGTCGCTGTCAAGCCCGATTGCAGCGAAATCAACATTGCTGAACGGTGAAACCGTAACATAAGGTGCTTCTTCCGCAGCCTTTGCCTTTTCCTCTTGCTCTCTGTATTGCCTGTCAAGCTCCTCGTGCCTGTCAAATTCCTGTCGTGCGGCGGTTATAAGAGCTTCTCCGAGAGTTTCCCAAGAGTGAGTTATCTCAAAACCGCCTTTGGTGCGGAAAGTTATTCCGCTGTCGGTTCTCTCCGATGAAATATCTACTCTGCCAATGCCATAAGTCGGCGGAACTTCATAAAATGAGATGTGGTTTATATAGCCGTAGATTTTCTGCGCAAGCTCCGCGCTGATATTTTCGCCGTTGTGGTAACGTGCGGCAAGGCTTTCAAGCTCGTCTGCGTGCAGTCCTGCGCCGATATACCAATCATCTTTGCCGTTGTATTTCGGCGCATTGTCGTAATCGAACAGCTTATCGCCCAAATCGTCCATTTCATCGCTTGCAAGCTGATTTTCCGCTATCAAACCGATATTGTCCGTCAGCGTTCTTCTAGCCTTGCGTTCTTCGCGGTCGAGCGTAAAGTCGGGTACTTCGGTAAATCCCACTCTGTCAACGAAATTTACGGTTGTTGCACCGTTTTTTCGCATTACAACAATATCCCCGACTGAAAGAGAATGCCCGTAGAAATCTTTCGGGTGATTGACATTAAACCGTTCGTAAATATCTTCGAGAGTTTCGTTCGGCTTGAGTCTGCCGCGATAAACTCTGTTGTAATTCTCACGGTCGATATACAAACCGTGTTTTTTGAGGTAATCGCTGTCGGAAAAGCGGTAGTCACGCAAACTGTCGTTGTCTTTGAGCTGAAATATCGCATAAATCGGCTCGGGGAGTGCATAGAACTTGTCAAGGTAATCAGGCTCACGGTTTGAAAAATCCTCTTTGCCGGACATAAATTCCGCGAGAGCATCGTCAAAGCCGTCCATATCTCTGTCAACGGTAGTCTGCTTGCAGGTCGCCAAAAGATAGTCAAGCGGGTCGTCTTTTGTCATAGCCTCGAAAATCTCGTCATAATCCATATAGGTGTAAACAAGTTGACCGCCTGCGGAGCTGTCGGGATTGTAATATACCCACTTCACTTGCTCGGCTTCGGGATTTACATAGAATTTGTCAAGGTCGGTGGGTATTTCGTCCGAATGTTCTTCGAGCGTTCTTTCCTCGCGAATTTCATAATACAACGAATTTGAAACTAATTCGCTGATTGAATTAAGATAATCGCGGTTGTTCCGCATTTCGTCAAAAGCGTGGTCGCTGCTGCTCTGAAGAGCAACGGCGGCTCTGTTTGCGAAAAATTCGCGGAATTCCTCGGTGTTTTGCGAAGCAGCCGCCTTTTCAAGCTCATCGGAATATTTAAGCATAAAATCGTGAAGATTATGTGCGTCCGCAACAATTCTGCTGTCCTCAATGCTCATACTTCCGTCATAGACGTAAGGATTTTCGTCCATATCGTTGTCAAAGTAGCGTTCTGAAAAGGGAATACCCATTTCCGCTGCTTTCTGCCGCGTCTGCTCGAGGTTGGTGAGATTTTTGTCAACACGTTCGGTTACTTCGGAGATTATTCGCGCTCTAAACTCGCTGTTCTGATGAAACTCGTTATAAAGCGCAGCTGTTTCAGCAACAGAAAGCTCTGATTGTTCTTTTTCCGTCACAAGCTGCGTGAAGTAGTCGTTTAACGCTTTTTCCGCTTCGAGCGCAAATTCCTGCTTGTCGGAGTTTTCGTGCGCGTTTCTCACCGTGTTGTCTTCGTAAAGTGCGCTGCTTGCAATATCGATAAATTCATCGGCAGCGCGGTTCTTCTCGGTTTCGGCAGCCGTTTTCAGAACCTCGGCAGCACCTTGATATTTGCTGTACTGCGAAAGAAAATCTATCACGCCGCCGTAACCGTCGCCGATGTCCTGCCTTTCGGAAATGCTGTTGCCGTTGGGAAGATTTACCGTAAACTTGGTTTTTGCGTAGCCGAGATGAACTCGCTCGATTTCGCCGTTTTTGTACGCCTCATAAACCTTGTTGAAATCGTTGCCGTACTTGTCGATTTCCTGCTGACGTTTTTCAATCCAATCGCTGTCAGCGCGTTTCATCAGCGTATCGAACTCGAGGACGGAGTAGGTTTTGCCCTCCTCAAACACCGCGCTCTCGCTCCATTCACAAGTGATTGTCGGCACGGAATTTGTGCTATATGTAGCACGATTATCCGAAATGCTGTCCAATGTAATCTGTTCGGAATTTTCTTGGCTGTCCTCCAAAATTTTTTCTTCAGACCCCTTGACAATATTGCGGCTTTTGTGTATAATAGTATTAAAGCCAAGTTTGTTTACGCCCTTGGGGAATTGTAGCCCAAGCACACGGAACATTTCTTGGCTTTTCTCTTTGTCACAATACAGTACGTTGTTCAACTCTATATTTCTTGTAATAAACTTGGAAAAGTTTTCTCTTCCATATACACTTGTAATAAAGTTTGAATCAACAACATCGAGATTGTACTTGCCATTTCCATTTGGCTTAACTGTTACAACAAGCGGACAGTTTTCTTTATCAACTTGAGATAGGACAAGGAGAATGCTGTCTTTTCTTGAGGTTGAATCCAATATCATTACTGGACTTTCGATAAAAGACGGTAGACTTTTGATTTGTTCTATATCAAGCCCGTGGGTATGTTCTATCAAATTTTTTGTCTTAATCGCCTTTTTAAGATGATATTGTGAATACAGCATAGGCAGCTGCTCACACCCAACATCAATCAAAATCTGTGGAGTATCGCAAACTTTTAAGTCGTTGTAACGGCTTGCAGTACCGTTCAGAACCTCGTCCACCTGTTCCGCAAAACTTTTTTCGGAAATAAAATCGGCAGGAGCTTCATCAGCTTCTGCCGTTTGATTTATCCTCTCTGTTGGAGAACCAACTCCGTCATCACGATGTGGTCTACTTCCAACCGTTTCATCTTCTCCCACTTCTCGATTTCCACGAACGTTGTCGGACGGGGATTGTTCTTCGCGTACTCCTGTTCCAAATTCCACGCCATTTCCTCGGCTTCCTTGTCTATCTGCCGCGGTATCAGCTCCCACAACATTCTGCCCCTCAAGCCCGGAATGTCCAGCGGGTAATTCTGCTCCATAAACCTCTGCCACGCTCTCCCGTAATAACCTATCGGCTTGCTCATCAGCTCCTGCTCCTCGTCCGTCAGACCGAGCGAGAGCTCCTCCAGATACACGAACGTCTTCGGGTCGAGGCGATACGTCCGTCCGTTCTCCGTCTTGACTTCGGGATAAAACTTCTTGTCCTCTTCGCACCAAATCTGCTTGATTTCCTCTTTCATACAAAGACCTCCTTTGAATTTCGTTTATATTCTTTTCCATCGAAAGCAGAACCGCTTTCGCGTTTTTCTGAACGTATTCGAGCAGCTTTTCCATTTCTGCCTTATTGTGCAGCATATCGAGCGCCGATAAATCGAGCGCGTCTGCACTTTTGTACTTGAAGCTGCTCTGATAACCGCAGCGCGCCGCGACAACCGCCCTTACCATCGAGCTTGCGGATTTGACAAAGCTGTTTCTTTCCGCAGCGGGAATTTGAAGCGTACCGGCAATTTCGGGAAATCCCGCGCGGGTTTGACGGTCGGAGAGAACGTCAACGCAGTTTGTTATGCTGTTGAAGTCATATCCTTCCTGTGCCGAAAGCGCTTTTGTAAGCTCACTTGCCGTGTTTTTGTCCAAGCGCCAGCGGGATTTGATTTCCTTGCCGACTGTTTGAGAAATGTCGAAATAATGCTTCAGATTGCCGTTTTCAAATGCCGCGATTGATTTCTGTTCTCGGGTAACCTGTCTGCCGAGTTTTTTCCACGTTTCATAGTCCGTCACCATATCGGCATTCGGATTTGCGTGAAAAATCATCATCGCGTGGTCGGACGGGAGCTTGTAGTGCTTGCCCGAAAAAGAAAGAAAATCCTTGAACGCGCTGCGGTCGGTAAAGAGCTTATCGGTGATATCCTCATACTGCTCACGAACCTCGCGCTCTCTTTCTGTTTTTCCGATTTGAGCCATTTCTTCCTCCTAAAATACATTTTAGCACATTAATGCGTAAAAGTCAATACCTTATTATAAAAAATTAAAAAAATGCGGTCAAATGCAATTTCTTACACTTGACCGCAGCGGGTGATTATCTCTTATGCTTGGGCTTGGGCGCGGGTTTGTCCTGTTTCTCGGTCTTGTTTTCGGTCTTTTTCTCGGGGTTAAGCTCCTTGACCAACTTTTCCTTTATGCTGTCAAGTTTCGCTTTGTCGGCTTTGTTGACCGAAATAGTGGTTGTATCTGCGATTTTCGCCTGATACTTCACACCGGCTTTGTCAAGCTCACCCATCAGAGAGGCTGCGAAAGTGTTGCTCTGCTTTGCAAGGTGCGCGATATCGTCCTTGTCGCCAAGCTCTGCATACTTCACGCCTTTGTATTCGACCTTGCCAAGCAACTGATACTCGCCCAGAACCGCCTTGTCGAGCTTTTCGTGCAACTCTTTGGTAATGGGGAACGCGTACTGCGAATAATCGCCGGTGTTCGTCTGATAGGACGGCATAGACACAAATGCTTTATCCTCACTGTTTGTCATAACCTTAACGTCATTAACCACAAAACAGCTGTCAACCGTAATTCGTCCTACGGCTTTAATACTGCTGTAATTTTCATTTTCAACGGGCTTGAGCTTAACTTTTATCGAAGAACTCGAGCGTTCTGCAGGGGGAAGTTCGTTCTTCAGCGTTTTATCGGGTGAGGCGATGAGCTTATTGTAGTTGTCCATTACAGCCTTATTCATAGCCTCTCTCGCTTCTGCCGTTATCGGAAACGCTATTTCGTAATACTCGCTGCCAAACTTTTTGCTCGGCATAGACACAAACGCGCCGTTTTCACCCTCCATAACCTTAATTCCGCGAACGGCAAGCTCTCCGTTGATTACAACGCTTGCAAGAGCCTTGACGTTTGAACCGTTCTCGATTTTTGAGATTGACGAAACCTCGAATGTTGTGCTTTTCTCCATTTTTCTACCTCCTGTCAGATTGTATTCAGTATGTTCAGCCGCCCACTTGTCAAACGGAACGAACGATGGTTTGCCGTATGTTCCGTCTTCCAAAAGGGGATAGCTGTACACCTTATCAAAGCCGATCTCGGCGGCTGTCTTGCGGAAAACCGCCATTATTTCGCCGTCCATAGGCAAATCCTCGCTCCGTGTGAAATCTTCTACAAGAACATTTTCACCCGCGCGAACGTACAGAATATCGTACGCTTCCGTGCCGCTATCGACACCGAGTGCAAGACGTGCGCAGGGCGTTCCGTCATCGTAGAGAGCCTTTTCGGAATTGTAAGGCTCATTTCGCAGCTCGTCAAAACGCCTTTTCGCTTCTTCAAATGTGTTGAAATACTCGAGTTTCGAGCGCTGTTCGAATTTTCCCGGAATAGCCCACGTGCGCAAGTCGGGGATTACATAAACGCGCAAATCCTGTTTATCTTCAGCCATAGCTCATTTCCTTTCTGCATTGATTAAAACGGATAATCGTCATCGCTGTTCTGCTGATATTCGGGCAATTCCTGCGGCGGCTCGGGGATAGGAGGCGCGGACGGAGCTGCCGTCTGTTTAGGTTCGCCCGTAAAGCACACCCTGTCAACGATAAGCTCGTGCCAGAGCGCAGGATTTCCGTTTTTGTCGGTGTATTCGCGTATCTGCATTTCGCCCTCGAGGAAAATCATACGTCCCTTGCCGAAATATTTGCTAATAAACTCCGCTGTTCCGCGCCAAGCGACAACGTTGAAGAAATCCGTGACTCTTTCGCCGTCCTTGTTCTTGTGGCGGCGGTCAACCGCAACACGAAACGTTAAAACGGTAATACCGGCGGGAATGGTTCTCAATTCAAGGTCGTTTACAATTCTGCCCATAATCTGAAAGTTGTTATACATAATTATTCCTCCTAATCAAACTTCTTCCGAACTGTCTGTGCTGCTTGAACTGCTTGAAACGCTTGTGCTTGTCGAAACTATCGTTTCGGTGCTGCTTGACGAGCTTTCATCTTCGGAGCTTTCGGTTTCGCTGCTCGAACTGTCTGCGCTCTCGGAACTCGATGTATCGGAACTGCTTGAACTACTCGAAGTTGATGTGCTTGACGAACTCGATATTTCTGCGCTGCTCGAGCTGCTTTCATCGGAGCTTGTCGCTTCGCTTTCGTCCGAGCTGATTCCTTCGGAAATCTCCGAACTCGAACTATCTTCTTCCTGCATTTTGCCCATCTTCGGCGCGTTGGCAAAAAGAAACATTAAAACCACAATCGCCGCTGCTGCAAGGCAGATATAGTGCATTTTCGAGCCGCCGCTTGATTTTTTCGTCTGCTTCAAAATCAGCGGGAACTCGTTTTCCTCGATAATTTCAAGCTCATCGTGGTTTTCGAGCGTTTTGAAGCTCTCTTTTGTGATATCGCTGCCGAGAATAACGGTTTTGTTGTCCTTATCGACAGCGTACTCAACGTATTTCACGTCAACCACATCAACCTTGTTCTTCTTGACAAATGCCTTAAACTCGGCATTCTCACGCAATTCCTGTTCCGAAAACGGAATACCTTCTTCATCAACGTCCGTCTGGTCGGGCGTGATGAAAAGCGTTTCAGTCACGTCATCATAGTAAATGAGCGTAACTTTGAAAAAGTAAAACTTGTCCATTATTTTCCTCCTTTCTTCTGTTTTTTGCTGTTATCGAACTCCATCGAAAACCCGACGTGCAGTTTACCGTTCTTGTCCTCCCACGTCTTGTCTGAAAAAGAAATAATCGCGTCATAGGTCGCGTCCTTGTCCTTGCTTTTCAGACCGCCGACCTTGACTTTTCCCTTTGTGAGCAGGGATTTCATTACGGTTGACGTGAGCTTTTTGCCCTTTGACGTCCAGAACAAATCATCGCCCCAAAGTCGGAAAATGCAGGATTTCGGATTGTTTTCGCAGTAGAAAACCGTTTGTTCGCCTTTTTTGTATTCATAGACTGCGCCGCCGCATTTCGGACACTTGCCAAGCGGCTCTTTTTTCGGTGCAAGGGAAACGTGTTCCCGTCCTGCCTCACTCTTAATAATGTCGCAAATCGCCTTTTTAGTTGCTTCTACAACATTTTCGGGCGTTTCCGTGCCGTTCTCGACAGCAGCAAGCTGCTGTTCCATTTCAGCTGTCATCTCAACGCTTTTCACGTTCTCGGGCAGAATGTCGATTATCTTGCAGCCTTTATCCTCGGCTATCAGCGACTTGCCCTTGCGCGATATGTAGCCGACTTTGATTATGCGCTCAATCGTCATTGCTCTGGTTGCAGGAGTACCCAGACCGCGCTCGGAAACGTAGCTGCTCAATTCCTTGTCCTCGATACGTCTGTCGATGTTCTCCATCGCTCTTAACAGCGTGCTTTCGGTGTAATGCTTCGGCGGCTGGGTTTCGCACTCGGAAATCGTGAGCTTTTTTGCTTCAAAGCTCTCTCCCTCGGAAAAGTTACCCGCCGTGCCGTTTTCATCGTCCTCGTCCTGCTCAATGTAGAATTTCTTCCAACCGAGCTTTACGGGTACTTTGAACTTGCTGCGGAACGTTTCGCCGTTCACCTCGAAGATAACCGAAGTTTCGTTGTACTGATATTCGGGACTTAAAGCCGCGAGAAAACGCGTCATAACCATTTCGAGAATTGCTTTTTCCTCTTTGGTAAGCTCGGTTTTGTCCGCGTTGTCGATGTTTTCGGTCGGCAGAATTGCGTGATGGTCGGAAACTTTCGCGTTGTTGACAACGCGGCTGTCGATATTCAATCCTGTCAAAAGTAGCTCGTCAACAGCGGGTTCATTGAAAAACCGCAGTTTCCCGACAAGCCCCTCTAGCTTTGCTGCCATATCCTCGGTGATGTAGTTGCTGTCGGTTCTCGGATAGGTGAGCAGCTTTTTTTCGTATAACGACTGCATAATCGTGAGCGTTGTCGCTGCCGAAAAGCCGAGCTTATCGTTCGCTTCAGCCTGCAGAGAGGTGAGCGAAAAGAGCAGGGGACGGTTTTCTTTTTTCAGCGTTGTTTCAACGGATTTTACCGTGCAAAGCTGATTTTCGCACTTTGCCTTGACGGTTTCGGCAGCTTTTTTATCAGAGAAACTGTCCTCATCGCCGTCAAACCATTCCGCGCCGTTTTCAAGCCGCAGTTTGTAGTACGGCTTTTTAACAAACGCGGCGATTTCGCGGTCGCGCTGCACAATCATATTCACAACGGCAGTCTGCACGCGCCCAATCGAGCATTTGCCGCCGCAGTAAATCGAGTAGAGCCGCGAGAGGTTCATTCCCCAAAGCCAATCCACCTTGTTTCGAGCAAGTCCCGCAGCATAAACTCTGTCCTTGTCCTCATAGGGAAGAAGATTGCTGAAACCCTGCCGAATACTCTCGGCGGTAAGCGATGAAATCCAAAGGCGCTTGACGGGCTTTGTGCAGCCGATATATTCGTAGATGTATCGAAAAATGCACTCGCCCTCGCGCCCCGCGTCCGTTGCCTCGATTATTTCGTCAACATCTGCGCTGTTCATCAGCTCGGTGAGATTGTCAAGAACATCTTCCGCGTCCTCGAGCGGCGTAAACTCGAAATCGGGAACTATCGGCAAGTCTGCCAATTCCCATTTTTCGTACTTGCTGTCGTATTCCTCGGGACGTTTCACGCGGACAAGGTGACCGCGCGCCGAAGTCACAATAAATCCGTTTCCCGTCAGAACGCCGTTTACTTTCTCGTTTGCGCCGATTTCTGCGGCGATGTCACGCGCCACGGACGGCTTTTCAGCTACCACTAATTTCATCGGGCTTGTCCTCCTTTATCGGCTCGTTTGGGCTGATTGTGCTATTTGTAGCAAAATTTTTGTCGTTCTCGCTCTTGTCGAAAATTCCTGCCTCGATTGCCTGCTCGATTTCATCGAACGTTATGCCTTTTTTCGAGAGCTTTTCGGAAAACTGCTTCATCTGCAGACTCAAGATTTCCTTTTCAAGAACCTCGATTTCTTCCTTTAACGCATTTGCACTCGCTTGTTCTGCTTCAGAACGAGCCGAGTGCGCCTCGACTTTCTTCTGCTTGGCGGCAATTTTCGCTCGGATTTGAGCGATTTTTGCTGATGTGTTCATTGCTACCTCCTAAATTTTCGCTTTTCGCGGATTTTGTGGATAGAGTAAGCCACAATAGCTGCAAGCAATATCCCGACATCAATCCAACTAATGTGAAACTGCGGAGAATTGTCGGCAGAATTTGTGGCACTGTCTGTTTCCGATTTTTCATCGGTCGTTTGCGATATTTCAGTTTGCGTTGAGCTTTCTGACGGCGTATCAAAAAAGTATGCCTTTATAGAGAACGCCAAGATTGTAATAACAGCTGTTAAGGCAATACACCAACAAATGCGTTGCTTTATGCTTTTTTTCATAAAGCTTTCATAGAGTTTTTTTATAATTATTCACCTCCTTCCCAATAGTCAAGCAGGCTTTTGACAAATCCCTTTGACGTTTCAAAGCGAATTTTTTCATTTTCCGTGAAATTGTAGATTTCCGGATAATTTAGATTTGAACCGCCCTTGTTGTGATAGTCTTTGACGGTGTACAATTTGACGGTAAGTTTCGTATGATTGTGTGGACAGTATGGGTGACCCGCGCAATACTTGTTACCGTTCTCATCTACCGCGCATTTACAACCGGGCGTTTTCTTTTTCTTGCAATTCTCTCCCGGACAAGCGTTTCCTGTCGTTTCGGTTGTAATCTTATACAAAAATGTTTCTCCCCAACGACAAGTGTTATCATCGACGGCTTTCACAAATTCTTCGAAATCGGCTTTTGTAAAGTCAAAATCGTAGATTTCTGCGTCAGTTACTCCATCGGCGCGTTGTTTCTCTCTTGTCATAAGCACAAATAATAAAGACATATAGTCGGAATAATCGTCCACTTTGAATTTTTCTATAATGGAATTTATTGTGCTGTTTTTACCCGAGGCTGGATAGAATGTTCGGTCGTTGTACTGAATAATCTTTCGCGGTTCTGTTGTATCGCTGTTGCAGAAAGAAGTAACCTCATCTTTAAGACTATCCTTGACTTTGCTTTGAATTACTTCATCAGCTAGAGCTTTATAATCGTTGTATCCATCATAAATCTGCTCGGGAGTTTGGCTTGATAAATCATCCACAAGCCAAGCACCACCGCCTGCAACGGTTCCCGCCGCAGATGTAGCGAATTGAGCAATCATAGAAGACGCAATAATAATCAATAGAATAGCACCGATTATGATAAAGCTCCAAGGCGCTGTTGAAATGATAAGATTAACAACCTTTCCTACAACCTTTACGACAATTTTCGTTGCGGATTTTGCTGCTTTTGCCGTTTTTTTGGTCGCTGCTTTTGTTTGCTTAACGTTTCGCTTTATTCTGTTAACCTTGCGATTAACCGATGTCGCTAGCGCTCTGCGTCCTTTTTTCGTTGCAAGTGTTCTAACGGTTTTGGCAGAGGTTTTGATTGTCCTGCCGGTAAATTTTGCTCCCGAAACAGCAGCTTTTGAGACTGTTTTTGCTCCCGAAACAGTAGTTCTTGCAGCGTCAACCGATTTCTTTGCGAGTCGAATATCGTCATTGTCAACCTTGCCGATGGCGTTTCCCGCGCTGCTGATAACCTTTGAGCCTGCTTTCACGGTCAGAGCAGCGGATTTTGTTGCCGTCTTTCCCACAACTCCAACAGCCTTCTTCAGCTTTCCTTTGGCGGTTGCTTTTTGGAGGCTGTGGAACTTGAGTTTCATCAACTTGATGTTTTTCTGCGTTAAACCGGGTGCGTGGATTGTCTTTTTTATTGTGTTTCCGCAGACCTTAACGTTTCGCCCGCCTAACCGCACGGTGGAACTTGCGACTTTGAGCGATTTGTTTATCTGCGAACTTAATTCTCTCACCGTGCGCCTCCTTATTCGCCGAATTTAGTGGTCATCATCTTGTAGAGCTTGGTGTCGGTCGGGAACTCGTCCTTAAACGGCAGACAACCGTTCATTCCGCAGTAAATCAGACCGCTGCCCGGATTTGCGCCCGTGACGAAATCCATCATTGTGTCGGTTATCTTCAGCAGGTGCGCGAGCTTGTCGCGGTCGCTTGCCGCTTGATTGAGCATAAGAATAAACTCCGAGTTGGAGAGCATTGACCGCGCCGTGTCGCTTCGGAGCAAATCCTCGACATTTTGCGTGATTCCCGTAGGAATACCGCCCCATTTTCTCGCTCTTTTGTAAAGCTCGAAAAGGAAGTTGGAACTTTGCTCTGACTGAAAAAGAAGATAAATCTCGTCAATGTAAATGCGCGTTCTTATGCCTCTTGCGCGGTTTTTCACAATCGCGTCCCAAAGGTTTTCAAGAACGACCATCATTCCAAGCGGTTTGAGCTGCTTGCCGAGGTCTTTGATATCATATACTACAATTCTGTTGTTAACATCAACGTTCGATTTGTGCGAGAACGCTCTCATCGAGCCGTTGACGTAAAGTTCAAGCGAAACAGAAAGACTTCTCGCTTCATCGGACGGGTACTCCTTCAGTGCCTCGTAGTAGTCCTTAAGGGTGGGCATTTCCTTTGTGTTGCCGAGCAGAAATTCGTGATAAACCTCGTGCAAAACGTTGTCTATTATCGTTTTCTGTTCGGGTGTAATGCCGCTTGAACCCATTATAGTCTCGAAAAATGACAAGAAAAAGTTGTACTTGCCCGAGATAACGTCCTCACCCGCCTCATACTCGGCAAGCGAGATTTCAAGCGGGTTGAGGTGACTTTGGCTGTTCTCGGAAATGTAGATAACCTCGCCGCCAAAATTCTGCGTGAGTGTCGTGTATTCGCGCTCGGGGTCAATGATGATAATCTCATCATTTGTCCCGAGAATTGCGTTGACTATTTCGCGTTTTGCCGAGAACGATTTGCCCGAACCGGGGCAGCCGAGAATAAAGCCGTTCGCGTTGGTAAGGGACGTTCGGTCGAAGATAACGAGGTTGTTCGTTATCGAGTTAAGACCGTAATAGAAACCGCCGTTCTGCGACAACTCTTTACTGTTAAACGGCAGGAAAACGGCGGTGCTTTCGGTTGTGAGCGTTCGGCGCACAGGCAAGCGATTTGTGTTTCCAAGCGGCAGGCAGACCGCAAGCGCGTCCTCCTGCTGAAACGCTGCGCGAGTTGTCGTGCAGACTTTTTGACGGAAAATCGCCTCGATTTTTTCGGTGTTGCTCTCAAGCTCCTCGAAGCTCGAACCTGTTATCATCACAACGAGGTTTACAAGGAACATCTTCTGATTTTTGCTTGTGAGGTCAGAAAGCAGCTCCTCGCCCTCCTCGAGCGATTGTTTCAAGTCATCGTTGATAACATCAGAGTAAACGCCGTTCTGCTGCGCCTTTTTCTCCTTCTGGAGCTTGTTTGAGCGCATAGCTGTGAGCTGCCGTTTAACGACTTTAATCGCGTCCGCCGGGTCAACGGGCGCGATATTTACGGTCGTGAGCAGCGGAACAGGCATTTCGCAAATTTGAGTAAGCAGATTGTCCGAAAGCGCCGAGGGTAATTGCTTCAGATAAATCATTCTCGCCCATTTATCGCCGAACATAAAGTAGTCTTTTTTGAACTCGAAATAATCGGGGCAGCACAACGATTTTTCCGCGCAGCGTTTAAATTCGGACGCGGAAATCGGGCGAACCTCGGTGTTTGCGCCGCGAAAAATATCGGTCAGAATGCGCACGCGCTCGTTTGCTTTCAGCTGGGTAATCTCGCTTTGGAGTTTTTGGAAACAAGTGCGCATATAAACCTCGCGCGTTGTGAATTTCTGCTTTGCTTCTTCGAGGTCAACAGCCTGCACAGTCAAGGTGAGATACTTCTTTGTGGTAATGCCGTTCTGTCCCTGTTCCATCTTTTCGCGGAGCATTTGGTTGTACTCGTCACGGAACTCGTCAAAGCCATCGTCCTTGTGCGGCAGCGTGATTTTGCGCTCGAACTCTTTCTGATTTATAACGTCGTTGTGCAGCGTTATTTGGATATCATCAGAGGTATCGAAGCTGTTGAGCAGGTCGCTGTATGCAAGCATAATTCGCTCCTGCTCGGTTTCATCGGCAGCGGTGTAGCAGATGTCTGAAAAAGAGTAGGTTTTAGAGAAGTGGTTTTTGGTAACCTCCATAATGTAGGTGCTGCGAAAACGCTCGTAGGGGATTGTGTCCTGCACCGATTTCGCAATTTTACGCACCTCAACCTTTTTCTTTGCGTTCTTTTTCGGCTTCTTTTTTTTCTGCTTTGCCAAGCGCTTTTTGTCAGTTTCCTTTGCGCTGTTTTTTGTCTTTGCCGCCTTTGTTGTCTTTGTTTTCTTCAATTTTTAGCACCTTCTTTTTGTTGTTGGATTTTGCAGCCTTTGGCGCAGCTGCGGCTTTGCGTTTTGAATACTTGATGTATTCTTTCTTCTTCGCAAGCTCGTTTGCGTTCATTTCCTCACGGAAATTCCAGAACACAGGAAGCTCGATGTACTTACGCTTCTGCGGTTCTTTCCATTTTTGCCGGTATAGAACCACAAGAAGCTGCTCGAACGTCATTCCGTTGTATTTCACGAAACCAAAGCCAAAAACGGGAACGGCTATGAGAATAACAAGCCAGCTGGTCGCGTCATCGCCGAGATAGTCTTTACCGAAAATGTAGAGCGGAACACAGATGGCAAGCGCGACAGCTACCGAGAAGAACTGCCGCACCGTCAGACCGAACAGGAATTTCTCCTTGTATTCCGTGATTTCTTTCGGAATTTTAATTTCAATCAATCATATCACCCTCCTATTACATCGCGCCACATATTCGTTTCGCCCAAGCGCTTGAACTCATTACGCCAATGCCAAGCGTTATTGATGTTATAAGTCCAAACCATCCGTCCATTGCACCCGATTGACTGGCGAAATTTAGTAATGCGTTGTTTACTGACGAATAGGCTATGAACATTATTGCTATAATCAATGACTGCAATGTGACAGCAGCATAAGATTTCAAAAAACCCTTTCCAATATCAGATAAGCCATCGCACACAAGGGTTGAAAGCGGAATAGGCGCAACAAGAGTATAGACTGTCAATTCAAACAGGCGAGATATAATTATTACGTTCGCGATTATCATTATTATTTTCATTATCAAGCCTTCAACGAAAATGAAAATATTTAGAATTATGGGGGAAAAGTTTAAAAAGCCTGCGTCATACCCTGCCGAACAAAGTAAGGCATCTTGATATGAAACAAAATATTGTGCCGCAGCAACTTCTTTAGCATCAGAGTTTTGTATAAGCTCTTGCCATTTCATATAAATGGCTTGCCCCCATATATCATCTTCAGACGGAACTTCTATACTACCGCCAAAAGAAGGAATTGAATTATCGTCAATGACAATAAAACCATTTTGAGTCAAATCACCGACAGTATTTACAAAACTGTTAAAGCCTTTGTAAATTAATGTAGTGATGAATTCAGCATTTTCAACGCATAATTTTGCCAAAAGACACTTGATAATTAGCAACATCACATTTTCCCAAGTAACCCATTGCAAATTAAGGGATTTTGAGATGAAGTTAATAAGGAAAAACATTACGCAAAGCGTAAGGGCTGTCCCTTTTATTACCTCAATCAAATTAGGAACTGAACTTGTGGCGGTTTGGAGCAGAGTGTCGTTGGTTAATAAATCAATAATTAGCTTATACATCGAATTAAGCTCTCTAATTATTTGATTTATGCTATCCATACATTGCTGATAGCTCCACATAGAATTCTTCCTCCTTTCTCTAAACAAAACAGCGCGGAAATCGTGCTATATGTAGTACAATTTCCGCACCGCATCTCGAAATTAAACAGGGGAAGTTGTAATTCCGAACAGGTTTAAGGATTTTGTGACTGCGAAAACGATAAATCCTGCAACCATCGTTGTAAGTCCTCTTTGTTTACCCTCGGGGTCATCGCTTTTTACAGAAAAGCCAAACATAACTGCTCCTACAAAAGCTACCACCAAACCGACACGCCCTATCCAGTCGGCGAAGAAAACAATAGTCTTATCAAACATTGCTTCTGCTTCTCCGCTTCCGCCTCCGCCTCCGCTTGTGTCATCTGCAAACGCGGACGCTGCTGTCAACATCATCGTGGACAACATCATCGTGAGCGACAGCGAGATTTTTCTGCGCTTTGCGTTCAAGACAGAAAAGAAAGACTTTACGGGATTTTTTGCCGTCTGCACGGCGGGTTTGTTTTTGTTTTCCATTTCGGAAACCTCCTTAAAAATAGTTTATATGTACAACCGCTTTTGCGGAAGTATCCTTAAAAACTGTCCGAGAACATCTCGAAATCATCTTCGCCGAATTCTTTCATCTCGGACATATCGAACGACATCATTTCATCGGGATTTGGCAGTTCCTCGTCCGAGAAATCGGGTTCATCGTCATATAGCAGACGTTCGCTGCTTGACGTATCATCGGAAAACTCCTCGTCAAGAGTTGTTTTCGGTGTTTCGGTTTCCATATTTTCCACCTCCATAAATTCATCATCATCGGGAATATCAAGGTCGGCAAGCGCCTTTTCGTCATACTCGGGCTTTGCCAAGGATACCTTTTCGGTGTGACTTTCTGCCGTATCGGGCGCTTTTTCCGTGTGCAAATCGTCTATCAGATAGGCGAACTTTTTGTTGCTGTCCTCAAGATATTGATAATTCTGATGTTTTTCGATGTTAAATTTGTGGCAGAAGAACGGATTTAGCGCGCGAACTATCAGAATGCAGCGGTCGGGCTTCATTGTTTTAAGCTCGTCCGTCATCATCAGCTCACGTCCCATAATGCTGTTGTTCTCGGACGTTGACGGATTTCGGTGACTTTTGGTTCGGTTGTGCGAAACGACATCAATCGTTTCCTTGCCCAACGCTTTGGAAATCGCTTCAAGCGTACTCGCTTCTTGACCGCCCAAAAATAAAAGACTGTCGCAGTTACCCGTGACAATCTCCCAAGACTTATCGTACATTTTTTTGAGCTGTGCCAAGTTTTGAATGATAATGTTTGCCGAGATTTCCATTGAACGCATTGTTGCAAGGAGCTTATCAAAATCGGGGATAGTTCCGATATTTGCGAACTCATCGAGCAGGCAGCGGACGTGGACGGGCAGCCTGCCGCCGTACTTGAAATTCGCAGTATCGTACAACGTATCGAAAAGCTGCGTGTACATCATCGCCGCGAGGAAATTGAACGTCGCGTCAGAGGACGGAATAATAACGAAAAGCGCGGTTTTTTTGTCGCCGAGCGTATCGAGATGAATGTTGTCCGTGTAAGTCAAATCAGCGACTTCGGGGAGATTGAATGCCGAAAATCGAACAGCCGCAGATATGAGAATTGATTTTGCGGTTTCCGCAGGCGCTTTCTTAAAATCAGCGTAAAACGAAACCGCCATACTGTGTGGATTTTCCTCTCGAAGCTCGTCCATCATATCATCAAGCGGAGAGCGGTGGTTTTCGTCCTGTTCGGAGATTTCCGCTAATCTCATCATCTTCATAACGGTGGAGAAATTTCTGTCAAGCGACTTTCCGTTCGCGTCTTTCGCGTCCTCTTTTTCTAGGAGATAAAAGGCAATCGCAAGCGTGAGCGCCTTTGTACTATCGTCCCAGAACTGGTCGCCGCCCGAAGCACCCTCTTGCTTGGTGTTTTTCATCAGACAGTTGACCATTTTCATCACATACGTCTTGTTCAGATTGCCGTCTTTGTCGTAAACGTAGTTAAACGGATTGTAGTTGTTGCTGTGGGACATATCAATCAAATTAAAAACGCGGATTTCATAACCCGCGTCTTTCAATAATTTACCGCAAGAGCGAAGCAGCTCGCCTTTAGGGTCAGTCACAACGTAAGAGGTGTTAAGCTGCATTAAGTTCGGCTTAACGTAAAAGCGAGATTTTCCCGAACCCGAACCGCCTATTACAAGCACGTTCAAATTTTCTCGGTGCTGCCGTGTATTCAGCGACATTCGGACTTCCTGCGTCAGAATGATGTTGTTATCCGTTTCAAAAGGAGATTTTGGTGTTTCCGTAATGGTTTCCTTGCCCTTTTTCTTTTCAGATTTGTCGGCAAGGAGTTTTTCCTCCTTTTCGGTTGCCCATCGCGCCGAACCGTGTTCAACGCCGCGCCGGTGCAAACGCTTTCGGGACGTGTATTTCAGTAGAATATATATGCCGATTGCAAACGCAGCGCCCAGAACAAATGTCAACGCAAGCGAACCGGGAGTTGAAAGGTGCGAAAAGACTGTTTCGGGGGAAGTCAGCGCTTTCTCGATGTTTTCCGTGAATACGTTAAAATCTATTTCGCCTTTTTCTGTTTTTGACAGGTCAAACCCTGTGCCAAATCCTGCGGCAACATAAAGTGCCGCGAGAACGAGAATAGCGATAAGAGTTATTGATATAGGGTCTAATTTCTTTTTTCTCATCGTTTCTTCCCCTTACCAAGCTCGATTTTCGGCGTAGGAGCTGCTTTTTTGCTGCTTGTTGATTTAGCGATTTTGTTCTGCAGGAGGCTTTGGCTCTTTGCCTTGCTGATGATGTTTCTCGCGTTTTCTTTGGGAATACCGAAATCCTTTGCGATTTTGTCCTCGAGGTTGATTGTATTCGCATTATAAAATTTCGACTTATCGCCGAGCTGAACCGTGAACGTCTGCGTGCCTGTTCGTTCGATGTGGATTTCCTGCGAAATTCCTTTTTCGTCAATCGTGCGCTCGGCAATTTTTGACTTGATTTGGCTGTCGATTTTTACAGCCTTTGCAACAGCCAATTCAGCCTGCTGCTCCGACATACCGAGTTTATCTTTACAAATGTTAATCATCTCGGTTTTGCTCATCGTTTCGGGGGAGAGCGCAGCAGACTTGTCGCCGTTCTGAAGAAGAATATGCGTTGTTTCACCGTCCTTGAAATTCACCGCGTCATAGCGAACCTCGCGCAGCGAAACGTCATCGGACGGGTATCTGATGTTTGTTTTCAGCGCGTTCAGATTATCGACCTGCGAATGTGAATTGAATTTCTTCTCGTCAAGACCAAGTTCTCTGCAGAGCTTATTTGCTGCCAAATCTGCCTGCATTTCCGAATAACCCAGCTTTTCTTTCAGAATTTCCTTAACCTCGGGCTTGCGCATTTTTTTGTCAACCGTAATCTCAACGCTATTCCCGTCACGCTCGTTAAAAAGCTCAACTTTAATTGTGTTACCATCTTTCAAAGAGTTGACCGTTTCGGTATTATACTCGCGCTGTAACTCATCGATTTTCCCTCCAAGAGATTTCTCAAATGCATTTGTTTGCGAAATATCATATACAACAGTCGTTGTAAAAAGCTGTTTCCCATTCTCATCAAGCACGGGATTTCCGTTATCGTCAACCTGCGGCGCGAAAATCTCGACACCCTTTGCATCCTCGTTCATCTTGAAGCCTTGCTTTTCCCAAAACGCTTTGCCGGCAACCTGTTTCGCGTCAGGCATTTGTTCCTCGACAAGCTCCATATTTCTATCGCTGTATGTGGGAAATTCGATTTCCGTTTTCGATAAGAATTCGTCATAGTATTTCCCACGCAATTCGGCATTGTCCCGCGAATTTTCGATATCCTCAATTTGCGATTTGATTTCAATCTGTCGTTCGGTTTCGGGAACGTTCGGTGCTATGCCTAAATTCTCCTCGATTTCAGCGTAAGCCGCTTTATATTCGTTCTTCAAAACAGCGACCTGTTCAGCGTATTCGGCGGGGTAAACGCACTTGATTTTATCGCCGTCATTCACAAATTGACACTCAACGCCGTTTTCGTTCAGCAGCGCCTTAATAGCGGCGGCATTGTTAGGACTTACCGAAAATGACTTGACACTCTCGGGTGCGCCTTTAAGCCGTTCCTGCATAATTTCCTGCGTTATCTGGTTAATTACTGCCTTGTCGCGTTCGAGAAATTCAACGGTTTTCTTTTCTCCCTCGCCAACAATCGCGACAGGAACGTTATACTTTGCAGCTTTTTCTGCAATGATTTCCGCGTCACGCGCCAAAAAATTGCTGTTGCTTAAAATAGTGCAATGCGCTTTTTCAGCCTCGGCTATCAGTCTGGCGTTAGAAACCGCGCCATTGTTTGTGGCTTTGCTGATGACCTTTTGAACGCCTTTCTTTCCAAGACTTGCAGTGCCTGCAAGCAGATTTTTCGCAGCAGGCGCAAGCATTCTTATAAGCTCGAGCGCCGTTTCGACTGTTTTGGTGCTGCCCGACAATACCGCCGATGCAACTTCGTCTGTCATAAAAATTCCTCCTTGTTATATTCGTGCTATATGTAGCACATTTTTTGTGAACTGAATTTTGCGAGTGAACACCCCCTTAAACACAAAAAAAGCGGAGAACTTTTACATTCTCCGCTTAATATTCAGTTTGAATTGTGCTATATGTAGCACAAAAGCCGACTGTTTTGAGCAATCGGCTTTTTGTTTAATTATGAAATTTTTTCAAAGTTGCCGTTGAGCTTGTTGCTTAATGCTGTTTCGATGTCTTTTCGAGAGCCAATTACAATTTCTGAATATGAAATTTCTCCGCTTGTCAAGTCAATGACAGGATTTTTAATGCGCACAATGAGAGCTGCGCCATCAACGGAAGCTTCTTTATCGAATGTATAACCAACATTCGGGTGATAAGTTATATCCATTGTATAAAAGAAGTAAGCGTATTTTGTTTCTGTAATCTTTCCGAAATATCCCTCGGAGCGTTCAATTCCAACATAAGCAGAGTTAAAATTGATGTTGTCAAGTTTTCTTATTTCGGTAGTGCTTGCATAAAGCGCGCCTATATTTATTCCCGAAACACCGTTTATGATGCTTTTGTTTGAGTCCCTGTCCATATTGTTGACCTTATTATTAACGAAATCATCGGATATCTTTTTGAACGCTGCAACATCTTTCTCGCTCAAATCATCAGCTGACAAAATGTATTTCTTATCAGCCTGAATGGTGTATTCCCGCGAGGTTTCTTCGATTATGTATTCTTTATTCAGCGACTCAATCGCTTCATCGGTAAGCGAAATGATAATCTTGTCGCCGTTTTTGTATTTTTCCGTTGTTTTCTTGCCATCGACGCGTTTCATCGAGAAACTATAGGGAGAACCGACAGCGCCGCTGTATGAAAAAGAAACCGTACATTCGGGCGAAATGCCGCTTGTCTTGATTTCGACATTCTTGAAAATATCGAGCTTCTCTTTTTCTTTAAGTCCTGAAACGGTAATTTCCTGTTCGGTGTTAATAGCGGCAACGCCCGCGTTTTCGAGAACAGAATTGTCTGTTTTAACCTTGACAGTGATTACATCGCCGTTCGACAAGCTGCCGTTGTTTTCGATTGTTTCAAGAGAAAACGAGTTTACCACGCTTGCGACCGTGTACTCGTTCATATCGCCGAGCAGGGAAGCTATGTAATTCTGATTTATAGTCGCGGTTGCCTGTCCCGAGCCGCTGTAACCCTCGAACTTAACGCTCACGCACTCGCTGCAGTCAACCAAAACCGCCGATTTGCAGCCCGTAAAGCAGATTACTGCTCCGAAAATCAGAACAGAAAAGAAAGAAATAATTTTCGCTTTCATAAAGTACCTCCTAAAGAACATAGTTTTTCTTAATTATAGCACGACTGTGAATAAATGTCAATAGCGCTTACCAACACAATTTTCTGATTTTCTCGAGAACGTTTTTAAGGTCGCTGTCCTGTTTTACGCTTTCAAGAAAATCACGAAGAACGTCACGTTCGCTCTCGGTGAGCGTAAGCGTGAATATTTTTTCGGGCTTTGTATCGTCCTCGTCAAAATCGCTGTCCTCATCGTCCTCATCGGCGCTTTCATCATCATCATCGAAATCATCGCCGAAATCGTCCTCATCAAAATCATTGTCGAATTTTTGTGCAAAATCACGATTTTTTTCTTTGCCAATTTTTTTATCGTCAATTTTTTCGGATTTCTCGGAATTTTGGATTTCCTTGACCGCCTTGTGCGTAATTTCAGCTGTTGGTGCGCTCTTTATCAGTTCCTGCTGCTTGTCGGGGGAGAGCTTCGCAACCTCGTTCGCGGTTGAGATTGACATTTCGCCATTTTTGACCGCCTCGTCAACCTCGGCAATTGCGTTGTTGCGAATGTTCTCGATTTTCCCGACCTGCGCGGGGGAAACCTGCAGCGTGTTCGCGATGATTTCCCGAACGCGTCCTTTTATGTGCTTGCCCTCGTCCTCGAGCTGCTGAATAGTCTGCTTTAACATCTCATATTCAGCCATAGTTTCCGCGTCCGTGTACTTGCGCTGCGTTGCGTTAAGCATAATAAGGTTCAGCCGCGCTTCAGCTTCCGTGCGCTCACCGTCAACATAACAGGGAATAAGCGTGCTTGTGAGCCTGTCCTGCTCGATGAGCAGCTTGACAGCGCTGTACCGGCGATGTCCGCTGATAAGCCAATAGCCATCGCCGCCGCTGTCCTTGCAAACGACAAGATTGTGTTTCAGACCTTGCCTTTCGATATCATCGGCAAGCAGCTCGATTTCGGATAAAGAATAGAAATTCTCCTTATTGAGCTTGATTTCGGAAAACTCAATCATCTGCATATTATCGAGAAAACTGTCGGCAGAGGCTGATTTCATATCCTTGCCGATACTCGCGTTAAACGAAAAGTTTCTCGCCATAATTACTCACCAATCCTTTCAAGAATTTCGTCCGTCAGCTTTTTGAAACTGTCGGACGCGTTAGTCCAATTCATATATTCAGAAGCGGAAACGCTGAAATTTATCGAATTTTTGATAACTCGGCTGTACGGAATAACCGTGTTCATCGCCTTTTTACCGAGATTTCCGTGCAGCATTTCGAGCAGCTGCACATCAGACGGGTTGTCCTTGTCGAAACGGTTTGCAAAGCACCCGCCGAATTTCGTCCCGCAGCGGCTTATGATATCCGTTACAGTCGGAATACCTTGAATGGAGAACAGTCCAAGCTCGATAGGAACGAAAACAATGTCGCACGCGCCGAGAACGGCTTTTGTCAGCTCGTTCAGAGCAGGCGGCATATCAATCAATATGTAATCATATTTTTTGCCGCCATACCACGGCATTTCTGAAAAAGAAAATATTTTCTCGACCTGTTTGAACTGCGTTTCTTCGTCCAATGCGCCGAACTCCGGCAGGATTTTATTCAACTCGGCTGTTGCCGTGATGATATCGATGTTCGGATAACGCGTATTACATTTGGCATTTGCGGGTGTAACAACGTGCTTAATCAGAGCCTCGGCAAGTCCCGCTTTTGGCTCGTCCACAAAAAAACGAGAGCAGTTCGCTTGCCCGTCCAAATCGACCACAAGCACAGATTTGTCTTTAAGCGCAAGCTGCTGCGAGATGTTTATGACGGAAGTCGTTTTCCCGACACCGCCCTTGTTGTTGTAAAGTGCGATTGATATCATATTTTTCCCTCTTTCTTAAATTGTGCTATATGTAGCACATTTTCAGCCTTAACCTTATCGGAACGGAACGCGGCAGGCTGTCGCCGCGCTCGAGGAGCTACCTTTGTTCCGATTACTAGCAATTATTCATCGTCCGTTTTGGAACTTGAAACATCTTTGTGATTATTCCTTGAAATAACCATATGAATAATTGTTGTAATAAGTATTATTACAAGACCGATTATCCTAAAAATGAGCGAGAGGCGGTTAGTGTGAATTACTCCGCCGGAATACAGCACATCAAAAATTATCGAGATAACTATTATAAAAATTCCGCAGGTTGACCACGCAGTAAGTTGGTGAATGATTTTTTTGTTCTTATCTGCCATTTTTACCTCGTTTTTGGTGCTCGTTTCTTTGTTAGTGTTCATATTTGTTCCTCTTTTCTTAACTGTGCTATTTTAGCACGTTTCAGCCCTTATCGTCGATTTTATCAAGCAGAACCGTCAGAAGCTCTGGTGAAACATCTGCCGGTATTTTTGCCGAGAAGTCTTTTCCTTTGAGAATTATTACACTCGGCGCGGGATTTTCTGTCGGCGGGGGAGTGCTGTCAGCATTATTGACCTCGCTGCCGAGAAGAAAAGCTGCCGACACGCCGAACTTTTGAGCAATCTCGTTTATGGTCGCGATTGTTAGCTCAATTTCGCCGCTTTCGTACTTCTGAACGGTTCGGAGAGCTTTTCCGAGCGATTTCGCAAACTCGGTTTGAGTAAGCCCGCGTTCTATACGCAGCGCCCTTATCCGCAAACCGATTGATTTGCCGTCCAAACCATTGCTTTCCTGCGTTTTTTCAAGCCCGCAAAGCCAATCCATAGAAACATTGAACGTTTTCGCTATTTTTACGAGATTAAAAATCGCCGGTTGCATTCTGTCTGTTTCGTATGCCGACAGCGTGGACTGCGGAATATCGAGCAACGCGCTAAATTCCTTCTGATTTTTTCCAACGCTTTTGCGAACTGCGCAAATTCTTTCGCCGAATTTCAGCTTCAAAACCTCGGGTCTGCGATACAATTTTTCTTTGCGATACATTTTTCACCTCACGTTTACCCGATAATCACGGGCAATTTCTTCAGCACAATTCGCTCATCGGGGTCTGTTTCCTCTTGGAACACAAAGCCGTGCTCGGCGAGCTTCGATATAAGGTCATCATAAGCCTGCTTGCCGAGGTTTCGGATACGGCGCAGCTCCCGAAATGTCAATTTTTCCAAATCACCGATTTTGTTGATTTTTGCACGTTTAACGCAGTTAAAGCAGCGAACAGAAAGGTCTAATTCCTCGATATCCGTATCTTTCGTCATTATTTCGGCGGCTTCGGCGGCGGGGTTTGTCTTTGTAATGCACAATTCTCGAAGATAGGCGACCGCGCTTTCAAGCTCTGCCGAACGGTGCTGCTCGATAGTATTGTTTACCTCGTCTTGAGTTGCTTTATAAATGCCGTTTTTAAGATAATTCAAGCACTGGGGATTGCAGAGCCGTTTCAGCGCGGACGTTTGGATTTGACGAACGCGTTCCTTTGAAATCCCCAATATTTCCGCGATTTCCACAAGCGTTTTTTCGTACTTAAACCGCAGATAAATAACATCTTTTTCACGCAGCGAGAGATAGGTGTGCAGAACGTATTCAACCGTTCCTCCCAAATCGCCGGGAATTTTGTATTCCCAATCATCGCCGATTGCCTCGGAAATCTCATCGATTAAGTTAAAGGGATAGTCCCTGAATTCAGCGTACATCTCAAGCATATCTTCGTTTTGCTCAAACATAATTTACCTCCTTTTTCATTTAAATAACAGCGGGTCAACACAGATGACTTGCTCGTATGTTTCGTCATAAATCATAAAAACATTATGTTTATCTTCGGTGATTGCTTTAAAAACCTCACTATCATCACAGTGCAGGGGACAAAATATTCTGTAATATATGCTCTGACGATATTTCAGTTTTTTCCAAGTCGTCTTTGTGTCTGCCCCAGACGGACATACAAACAAACCTTGCGCCACATCGGTCTCACATATTGTTTCTGCTAAATGGAGCAGTTCGTTGCAACCTGCCGCGGCGTCTATATCGTATGGCGATATGCGGATAGATAGGTACATTGCAAGGCAGGCGAGTGCAAATAGTCCAAATCCTATACTCATAAACAACCACTGTGAGAGACAAAGCATTGCCATTGCGACAAGAAAAGATAACAACGCTGCACACATCGCCGCGAAGAGACCGGTTTCGCATTTATGACTCTTTTGGATAGAAGGCATCAGCTGCTCTTTTATTTTTTGGAATATAGACCTCTCCTGCTCCGTAGGGATTTGAAACACCTCTGCTAAATGCTCCTGACGCCCATTTCGCGCAAGTTGGGAATACGAAGGGAAAGAACCCTGCTCTGTAACTTCGGTATCGGAAACTGCTTCAATGATTTGAGGCAGCTGCTTTTCGTCCACAACTTCAATTTTGAGCGTTTCGGGCTTGCTTGCCGGTTCAGAACGCGCCGGCTTTACGATTGTTTCTTCCTCGTCAATCAGATGGACGGGCGTAATCTCACGCATAATCGGTGTTTGCTTTTTCAATGATACTGCCATAAATTTACCTCTTTCTTAAACGTTGTGCTACATATAGCACAAAATGCGCTATATGCAGCACGATTATTTACCTGTCTGAAAAGAAAAATCAGCGGATTAAGCTGTTTCTTTTTCTTCGATGATTTTGCAGAGCTTCGACATTTTTTCACGCAGCGTTTTGGCATCGCTTGTTTCTTCGTAATCGTGTTTGAAACATTTAATTGCAAGCGCGATACCAAACCCAATAGCTATTGCAATGCAAACGCCGAACGGAATAAACCATTGCCAAGCTAAAGCATACGAAAAAACAAGGCAGGGCAATGAAATGGACACCGCAATGGCAATTATGCATTTCAAGATATTTGAAGAGTCATAATATTTATTATCATAGACAAATTCGTGTTTGCTATAGTCGCATTCTGCCCTATAAAGTTCTTTCATCGTTTCAGCAGTTTCGCCGTCAACCTTTTCGATAAGCTCCGACAAAGGCATTTTTCCACAAACGAAAATTTCGTAGGTGTTTGAGTCAACATTACAAGGGACATTTCTATGAACCATTTCCCCACTTTTCTTGGTTTCTTCTTCATCGGGAAAAGCTAACACAAGCTCAAAATTCAAAGTGCGCTCGAATTGGGGTAAGGCTCTGAAGCGGGAGATGAAAAACAATGTGCCTTCGGGAATTTGCAAATTCAGACGATGAAGCGTGATTGTTTTCGCAGCCCTTACCGGCACATTTCTTTCCGGGTTAAAGATAGATTTGTTGTCGCGTTCGAGCAACTCGAGCATATCGAGCTTTTCAAGCGCTTTGTAAATAAGTGTGTCGGTGTAGTTGATTTTCTGAAGTTTCATAATAATACCTCTTCTTTCCGTGCTATATGTAGCACAATAAAATTTTCCTCTTTCTGTACTGATATATCACACGGCGGGGGCGGCGAAAGAGGTGAACCGCCCCGTTAGGAGCGACCTTTGCCGTGTGTTGTTAAAGCTCCGAGGAGCGTTTAACCTAGTTGCGTCCGATGAAATGAATAGCACTTCTCTTGACTCGAAAAACATTGTCGTAAGAGAGTGTGAGGTCAATGTAGCTTTTGGTTATGCGTTTTACAATACCAGAAATATAGTCAACACAATTATTGTCACTCGAAGAATTGCAAATTACTACAATCTTATCACCAACATTTGTCTTGTTAAGAAATGCGGTTATACATTCTGCTGACATTGACAAAACCGGCTCTGTCGTATCGGAGATGAATATCGTTTTGTTTTCTTTTTTCATAACTTAATAACCTCTTTTCCTTCCTTGTTAAAGCTCCGAGGAGCATTTAACCTGTTTTGTTCTCTACCAATCTTCCTTAACCTTATGCGGAGAACTATTTTTCCCGCGAGTGCGAAAAGCAGCAGGGAATTCACTCCCGACAGCGTCTTTCGAATAAAAATTCTGACGGTTGATATTGTTTTTATCGTATCGCATAGGTACAAGGTCACGATTAAAACCCACCAAATCGAAAAATTCGGCTTCTGACACTTCCATAGCCTGATTATCGTCATAGGGGTCGAACGGTGAAGTGATGAAATAGCGAAAGGGAGATGAACCACAATAAACAAACATAATGATACTCCTTTCTGAATTTGTAATAATTAGTTCTACCAATCTTCTTTGATTTTGAAAATCAAGTAGATGATAAGGCACTTAATTGCGTTTATAAACTTTTTCATAACTGCCTCTATATCTAAACCCCTTTGGAAAGGGGAGAATTATCTCGAACGCAGCGGTTAAGCTGCGCTCTTTTGAGGGGAAAAATATATGTCAACCCCTTTGTATGGGAGGGGTTTGCGGGGTTTTGTTGTCGGTCAATCCGAGAAGATAATCGACCGATGTGTTTAACAGCGCCGCTATACTTATTAAAATAGGAATGCTCGGAATTCTGTCCTTTCACAAGAATTCTCCTTTTTGAATTTGTGCTACATATAGCACGTTTTTTTCGGTAGACCCGAACGATTTTACTTTCGCTGAATGCGCCGCGATTGAAAATCGTCTGAAAAGTCACCTCGCGCACGTTTTCCTACCGATTTGACCGGGGTTCGTTTCAAAACGTAAAAGTCAGCTTTCTCCCCTTGCCGAAATAATCGGACTTGCACCGATGAGCGCGTGAACACGCTCCCGCCTAAAGCGGTACTCCGAAATATTTTCAAAACTGAAAAAGAAAAAGCAGGGAAGTGTGAGCTTCTCTGCTTGTGAATATCATTGATATATCTTGTCCAAATGTGATGTGTGACGGGACGTCTGGAGTGCGAGTGTCGCCGCCATATGAAGATAACGCTGCGTTGTCTGAATGTTTGCGTGACCGAGTATTAAACGCAGCGTTTCTAGGTCGCCACCGTCTGCTATATAATATGTAGCGAACGTGTGCCGGAGTAGATGTGGGTGTAATCGCGGCATTTCGCTTTGCTTTTTCAGCCGCTTGAACATCTGCTTAATCAGATTGTCGGTACATCGACCATTATTCTCGCTAATAAAAAGAGGCTCGTTCAAGCCTGCATTTTTTCGATATATGCCAACATAGGTCTTTAGCAGGGAAGTGCTCATCAATCCCATCGGAACGATACGCTGTTTGCCACCTTTACCCTTGACGATTAAGGACGGCTTACCGAGTTTAAGGTGAACATCACCGACGTTCAGCCGCAGCAGCTCACCGCGCCGTAGTCCGCTGTCAAGCATAAGCACAACCATACACTTGTTTCGCATTCCCGTTTTTGTTTCCGAAAAACAGGACAGCAGCGTGTTTATCTCCTCATTGTCCAAGATTTCCTGCACTTTGAAATGGGCTTTCGGGAGTTTAAGGTACTTGCTGATATCCTCGATATAACCATTTTCAATGCAGTAATTGTAAAATGTTTTTACGGCTCGAAGTGCGTTCTGAACGCTAGCGTCGGAGAGTTTGTCACCGTTCCGCTTCACGCTGTCCCGCAGCTGCGCCCCGTAGAGCTTGAAATTATCCAATGTGAGTAATTTCTCATCATCAGAGTCGCCAAGCCACTCAAAAAACTCCTCGAGGTTGTCTTTATACCAATCTATTGTTTTTTTGGTATTGTTCCTAAATTTCTGCTCGACAAGGAATTTTTTGTAAATTTCAGAAATCATCATATTTTTCCCCCTTTTCTAGATAATCTCTGAAAAGATTATACCACAGCACAACATAAATTGCAAATATTTAACCCCAAATGCTGTTAAAAAAACTGTTAATCAGGGTGTCACTGGTTCAAGTCCAGTCGGGGGAGCCAGCCGGTGCGACCGGCAACGAAATTCGCTCCTAGTTTCATCTAGGGGCGAATTTTTATGCCCGGAGCTGACAAATCTATTTTTATGGCATAACCAGCCGGTGCGACCGGCAACGTATTTCGCTCCTAGTTTCATCTAGGGGCAAATTTTTATGCCCGAATCTGACAAATCTATTCTTCTTACATACACATCAGCGTGACGCTGAATCCTTTTTCGCTCCGAGTTAGTTCTTGGGGTGAATTTTTCGCTCGCTTTTACCGTACATCAAGGCTCTCCTCGTTGCTTGCGGGATATTGTCAACTATATAATGTTATTCAAAAAATAAAAGGCTGAATAATCAGCCTTTTACGTTCCTTTTCTCGGTAGGGTTCACGCGCTTTTATAGTTCCCACTTAACGGTAGGGTTCACACGCTTTTAAGGTTCCCACTTAACGGTAGGGTTCACACGCTTTTAAAGTTCCCACTTAAAACGGAAGGAATGCCGCCGCAGGATATTTTTAACCTTGCAATAATATTATACACGATTTTTCTCGTTTTGTCAACCCCTAGCGAAGTTTTTATTTGGAATTGTTGCCGAGTTATTCTGCGGTAAGATAAAAATCTGTTCAAACAAAAAGGCTACGCCGAAACGTAGCCTTAACTAAAAACTTCCACTTATACGGTAGGACTCACCTCTTGTACCACTTCCACTTATACGGTAGGACTCACCTCTTGTACCACTTCCACTTATTACGGTAGGACTCACCTCTTTTTACAGAAGCCGAAACTTCCATACCGAGCATTTCTGCTCACTCTTATTATATCACAGTAATCTGTTTTTGTCAACCCTTTTGCATAACTTTTTAAAGTCTGAAACAAGATTTATATGTAACACAATTTCGGATTTCATAATAAAAAGGCTACGCCGAAACGTAGCCTTAACTTTAAACTCCCACTTAACGGCAGGGTCCTCCTACTTTGATACTCCCACTTAACGGTAGGGTCCACCAACTTTTAAAACTCCCACTCACAGTAGGGACCACTGCTTCTAAAACTCCCACTCACAGTAGGGACCACTGCTTTTAAAACTCCCACTTACACGGCAGGGACTTCCGCTTTTATACCGAGCATTTCTGCTCACTCTTATTATAACACAGTAATTTGTTTTTGTCAACCCTCTTGCAAAATTTTTTCAAGTTTGAAACAAGATTTATACGCAACACAATTCCGGATTTCATAATAAAAAGGCTACGCCGAAACGTAGCCTTAACGCTTTTACCAGTCCCACTCACAGTAGGGTACACTGCTTTTACCAGCCCCACTCACAGTAGGGTACACTGCATTTACCACTCCCACTCACGGTAGGGTACACACGCTTTTACAGAAGCCGCAACTTCCATACAGAGCATTTCTGCTCACCCTTATTATATCACAGTAATTTGTTTTTGTCAACCCTCTTGCAAAACTTTTTTCAAGTCTAAAACAAGATTGATATGCAACACACTTTATCGCATACAAAAAGGCTACGCCGAAACGTAGCCCTAGCTCCCACTTCTACGGTAGGGTTCTCCTCTTTGATAGCTCCCACTTTTACGGTAGGGTTCTCCTCTTTGATAGTTCCCACTTCTACGGTAGGGTTCTCCTCTTTTTACAGAAGCCAATACTTCCATACCGAGCCTTTCAGCTCACATTTATTATATCACAAAAATCTGATTTTGTCAATCCTCTTTCACAACTATTCGGGTATAAATAATGCAAATTAAGGCTTTGGCGGGGGATTTGAACAAGCGGGATTGTCGTCTAATTCCCGCTTAACAATTTCGGCAGGATTTTGTTGCGGGTGTTTTTTTAGTTCATACAAGCACTCTTTATTTCGGTTAAACAACAAAATGTTGTTGAACTCACCCGATTGATACAGGAGAGAAATGTTATTGGGAATTGCCTTTACGGTTTCATCGAATTTCTCTCTCGGAACAGCACGCGCTAAAAGTCCAAGTCGTTTCATTTCGTTAAACCTATTGATTGTACTTTGCCAGGAGGCTTGCTTATCGGTACACATAACGGCAAGATTAACGGAATAACACGTTTTCTTGAGATATCGGCAGGTGTTCAGCGGAACCGCAGAGGTTCTGCAAGTACCTTCGATAATGAGATTATAATGCTCTGAACCTAACCTTTCAATCAATGCGTTCACGATGCTGTTGGAGAATTTTTGTGTGTGATTTGCCGCATTATTGCCGTAAAGGTTGCAGATAATTTCAAAGTTTGGGTGTTGCTCTCTAAATCTGTCGCCGTCAAGGACAATTGTATTAGGATTTTCGTTTTGAATAATATCGTGAATTGTGGTTTTACCTGCGCCGCTTTGACCGCCTAAAAGGAAGGCTTGCGGGTTTTTGACAGGCGTTTTATTTTGGGTAAGCATTTTGTAGCATCTTTCAAAAGCGCGTTTGAAATCGCCTTCGCTGTATTCTGAGCAATTGTCTATTTCGTTATTCATCGCTTGCCTGAGCGGGGTGTGCTCGCGGATAAAGTCACGAATTTCCAAAAGACGTTTTTCGATGCTATTCAACGCATCAAAATTGTTCTCAAAAGGCAACCTATGGTAGATATCCCACAGCTCGTTTTCCGAAGCCCGAATATCATCGGGCATTTTCTTGTCCGAATAAAGATAGTTTCTTGTAACAAAGCCGTCCACACTTGCTATAAATTCGTTCAAAATCTCGTGCTTAAACGAAATTTCGTATGCGTTTGTTTTATCCATAGAAATTCCTCCTCAAAGTGTTTCCAAATAACGGATTATCAACCGTTTTTTTTAATAATTTTGTTTGTTTACTTGACAATTTGAAAGAAATATGATATAATCATAACAGAATTGTTAAAGACTGAATGGGCTAGGGGATTTTCCTTGAACCCTATGTGCTTTAACAGTTCTGTTTTTATGTTCGGCAATTTTTTTTGCTCACACCCCTTGACAAAACGGAAACTCCGGTGTATAATGACATAGTAGTCAAGAATGTTTGTTAATTCGGATAATTGTAGTCCCTATCTTTCAAACATTTTTGGCTTTTTCATTTAACCCCTTGACAAAACGCAAACTTTGGTATATAATAACATCGAGGTCAAGAATGTTTGTTAATTCGGAGTATTGTTCTCCCCATCTTTCAAACATTTTTGGCTTTTTGTTTTAACCACTTGACAAAGCTGCCGTTTTGGAGTATAATAATAACGAAGTCAAGATTGTTTACGCCCTTGGACAATTGTAGCCCAAGCACACGGAACTATTCTTGGCTTTTTCATTTAACCCCTTGACAAAACGCAAACTTTGGTGTATAATAACATTAGAGTCAAGACTGTTAAAAGCCTCGGGCAATTGGAGCCCCTGAAACTTGAACAGTTCTTGACTTTTCTGTTTAACCCCTTGACAAAACCGCGTTTTTGGAGTATAATAATAACGAAGTCAAGATTGTTTACGCCCTACGGGAATTCTAGTCGTAGCACACGGAACATCTTGGCTTTTTGTTTTGCCAACAATCCGTTAACCACGATGTTGGAGAACCACATCTTCCATTACTCGGTGGTTAACCTCCAGCCGTTTCATCTTCTCCCATTTTTCGATTTCGAGAAACGTTGTAGGGCGGGGATTATTCCGAGCGTATTGCTGTTCCATATTCCACGCCATTTCTTCAGCTTCCTTGTCAATCTGCCGCGGTATCAGCTCCCATTTCAGCCGTCCTTTCAGCGACGGGATTTCTTCGGGATAATTCTCCTCCATAAACCTCCGCCACGCTCTGCCGTAGTAGCCGATAGGATTGCTCATCAGTTCCTCTTCTTCCTCGGTCAACCCAAGCGACAGTTCCTCCAGATACACGAACGTTTCCGGGTCGAGCCTGTACGTCCTGCCGTTCTCGGTTTTAGTTTCGGGGTAGAACATTTGGTCCTCTTCGCACCAGATTTGTCTGATTTCCTCTTTCATAAAATTGCCCTCCTAATAAAGAATAATTTTTCCGAAGCAAAATTGTTTTTGCTCTTCTAAATATTATTTTACTACATTAAACCGCTAAAGTAAATGCCTTTTATAGAAAAATTTAAAAAAGGGAAGAAGTGCCTAAATTATCCGAAAAAGCGGAGAACCTTTCATTCTCCGCTTTTGCTATTAAAGCTAAAGGTCATCTTCGGTAATGTATTTAGGCAATCTTGTTGAAATCGCCCTTGAGCTTGTTGCTTAATGCGGTGTCGATGTCCTTCCGAGCGCCTATAGCAAGTTCAGAATATGAAATTTCCCCGCTTGTCAAGTCAATGACAGGGTTTTTAATGCGCACAATGAGCGCTGCGCCATCAACGGAAGCCTCTTTAGAGAATGTATAGCCAACATTTGGGTGATAAGTTATATCCATTGTATAAAAGAAGTAGGCGTATTTTGTTTCGGTAATTTTCCCGAAATATCCCTCGGAGCGTTCAATACCGACATAAGCAGAGTTAAAATTGATGTTATCAAGTTTTCTTATTTCGGTATTACTTGCATAAAGCGCACCTATGTTTATTCCCGAAACGCCGTTTATGATGCTTTTGTTTGAGTCCCTGTCCATATTGTTGACCTTATTATCAACGAAATCATCGGATATCTTTTTGAGCGCGTCAACATCTTTCTCGCTCAAATCGTTTGCTGACAAAATGTATTTTTTATCAGCCTGAACGGTGTATTCGCGCGAGGTTTCTTCGATGATGAACTTTTCTTTCAAGGAATTAACCGCGTTGTCGTTAAGCGAGATAATTACTTTATCGCCGTTTTTGAATTTTAATCCCGACAATTCTTTGCCGTCAACGGTTTTCACCTGAAAATCATAAGGAGAACAAGCAGAGCCGCTGTATGAGAAAGTGACAGAACATTCCGGTGATGTTCCGTTAGTTTTAAAGGTTATGTCCTTGAAAATATCGACTTTCTCTTTTTCTTTCAGCCCCGAAACGGTGATTTCCTGTTCGGCGTTAAGAACAGCAACACCCGCGTTTTCAAGAACGGAGCTGTCAGTTTTGACCTTTACGGTGATTACATCGCCGTTCAACAAGCTTCCATTGTTTTCGATTAGTTCAAGTGAAAACGAGTTTACTACGCTTGCGACCGTGTATTCGTTCATTTCACCCAGCAGGGACGCTATGAAATTTTTATTTATTGTCGCGGTTGCTTTTCCCGAGCCGCTGTAGCCCTCAAACTTCACGCTCACGCACTCGTTGCAGTCTACCAAAATTGCTGACTTACAGCCCGTAAAGCAGATTACTGCTCCGAATATCAGAACAGAAAAGAAAGAAATTACTTTTGCTTTCATAAAATACCTCCTGAAGAACATTGTTTTTCCTGATAATAACTTAACTGTAAATAAATGTTAATTTGCTGGTAAAATTCTCCTGATTTTGGATATTCCTCCTCAATTTAGTAGCTTTTTTTAGAATCAAAACTGCAGTAGTGCTTCTAAAAATCATTTTAGCACATTAAACCGCTAATAGTCAATATCAAACTTGTACAAACTTTATTGTTAAATGTGCCAAAATTTGTGAAACCCGATAAAAGTCACTGTAAACCATTGACAAAAAGTTTTTTATATGATAAAATATTATCGATAAAAGATGTATAGGACAATGACGTCGCGAGATATCATTGTCCTATTTTTTTGGAAATATTTTGACAGCTTGCAAAATGGGGTGCGATTTATATGAAAAAAACTCATTCGATAAAGTCAAAGATTGTGGTTTTGGCAATTTTACCGATGCTTTTGATATCGGTAATTCTGTTGGTGTACGCGTTTGTCGGCGGGATTATGAACACAAACTCGGCGCTGACCGACAGTATTCGTGAAACAGCAAAAATTTCCGCGCAGGCAATAACAAATCGGCTTGTGGTGTACGAAACCGCGGTTAACGAGGCGGCATCGAACGAGCTGTTCCGAAACGCAAACTCCGATACCGACAGCATTATGCAGTTCCTCAACGAGGTCAAGGAAAGAAACGGCTTTTTGCGGATTGGGTTCACCGATAAAAACGGCATCAATCAGAACGGCAGTGACTTCTCCGAGCGGCAGTATTTCAAGGATTGCCGCGAAACGCTGAAGCCCGTGACCTCCGACCCCTATGCGTCAAAGGACGGAAACGGCGCGTTGTCGGTACTGTTTTGCGCGCCGATTTTGCGCGGCGGCAATTTTTGCGGTATTGTGTACGGCGCGGCGGACGCGAAGCTGTTCACAGACATCATCGCAAGCGTTGTTGTCGGAAATGACGGCAAAAATTTCATCATCGACAACACGGGCACGTTTATTGCTCACAATGATTTTTCCTACGCAAGCAATCTTGTGAATTATATTGAACAGGCAAAAACCGACGCTTCTTTATCGGGGCAGGCGGCAATTATCTCGGAAATTCTGAAAAATCGCACCGGCTCAATGGTGTATAACGACGGCAAAATGCAACGTATAATGTGCTATGTTCCCATTGAAAAGGGAAGCAAGTGGGTGCTTGCGGTAACGGTGAGCTATTTTGAGTTCATCGGCAAACAGTTGGTTGGGCTGATTGTTTTGGCAACGGTTGCTATTGTGGTGATAGCGGTGAGCATTGTTCTTATTCTGAAAGCCTCGGCGCGGATTGTCAAGCCTGTTCGCAGTTGTACAAAACGAATTGAGTTGCTTGCTGAGGGCGACCTGAAATCCGATATGCCTGAAATGGAGAGCTTCAAGTCAAACGATGAAACGGGCATTCTCGTGGAGTCAACGCGGCGGAATATCCGTCATTTGAACAGTATGATAAGGCACATTTCGGACAGCCTTGAGCAGATGGCTTCGGGTGATTTTACGCACGAAACCGAGGGCAAATTCCGCGGTGATTTTGCACCGATAAAGGCTTCTCTCGACAACATTGTCGGTTCGCTTCACTCGGTTCTCGCGGATATCGACAGCGCTTCGGCGGCGATGTCGGAGATATCGGAGCAGGTTGTTGACACATCTTGCAGTCTTGCGGAAGGTGTAAATCACCAGACCGAGCTTATCGGTCAAATCGGCGACACCTTCGAGGAGATGCGGGAGAGCATCAAGCTGAATGCGGAAAACACCGCAAACGTGCTGGAGCTTGCCTCGAAAACAAAGTCGGGTGTAAAGACAAGCGGCGAGCAGATGAACGAGCTTCTCGAGGCAATGCGGGAAATGGAAAAATTGTCGAAGGAGATACGCTCGATAAACGACACGATAAGCGACATTGCGTTCCAGACGCACATTCTCGCGATAAACGCGTCGATTGAGGCGGCGGCAGTCGGTGACGCGGGCAAGGGCTTTACGGTTGTTGCGAACGAGGTCGGGCATCTTTCGGCGAAATGCGCTGAGTCGGTTTCTCGTACAACCGAGCTTATCGAGCGTACGGTCAAGGCGATTGACAACGGCACGCGGCTTGCGGAAACGGTTTCCGAGTCGTTTGGCGATGTTGAGGACAACACCGCCGCTGTTGAGATGAACATCGCCGACATCTCGGCTTCCTCGCAGGAACAGGCAGAGCGCATTGAGAGCGTTTCGGAGAAGATGAACACGATTTCCTCGGTTGTGGAAGCGACAGCGGTTTCCTCCGAAAAATCCGCCGAAATCAGCGAAAAGCTCAAAGACGAAGCCGAAACGCTCAAGAACATAGTTTCCGGTTTCAAGCTGAAATAATTTCAATCCATAATTTTATTTTTGAAAACATACTCCGGTCAGCCGAGCTTTAAAAACAAGCTCGGCTGAAACTTTTTGCTGAAGATAATTCAAAAATATCGTGAAAATCTCGCTAAATTAGAAAAAAATTGCAAAAAATGAATTTTTTCTTTTAAAATCTGTCATTTTGTAGTTGACAAATCAAAAGAATGGTGCTATAATATAGACATAGAAACAAAGGCGTTTCGGGTTTTTCCGTTATGCCTTTTTTCTTTTTAATAAGGAAAGAGATGAATTTTATGAACACACCTGTTGCAGACGCGGGCGCAATCAATGAACTGCTTGCGAGATACGGAGTGAAATTCGGAATTTACAAGAACGGCACGTTCAAGGAACAGCTTTTCCCGTTCGACGCAATTCCGCGCGTGATAACCGCAAAGGATTTCTCCGCAATGGAAAAGGGACTTGTCCAGCGCGTTGACGCTCTGAACCTGTTTTTACAGGATATTTACGCCGACGACAAAATTATAAAGGACGGGGTTATACCGGAGGATTTTGTCTACATTTCAAAGGGATATCTTGCGCCATGCGAGGGGATAAAGCCGCCGAAGGGTATTTACAGCCACATTTCTGGCATCGACCTTGTGCAGGCGAAGGACGGCGAGTGGTACATACTCGAGGATAATTTGCGCATACCGTCAGGCGCGAGCTACCCGCTGATTGCACGCGAGCTTTGCCGAATGGCAAGCCCTTACACCTTTGAGAACAGTCACATTGTTGACAACCGAAACTACGCGGCACTTCTGCGCGGCGTGATGGATTATGTGAACTGCGGCGGAATTAACGTAATTCTGACGCCCGGAAGATACAACGCGGCTTATTTTGAGCACAGCTATTTTGCGGAAAAAACAGGTTCTGTTCTTGTGCAGAATACCGACCTTTTTGTTGAGGACAACATTCTGTATATGAAGGACTATCAGGGCGGAAAGACGCGAGTTGGCGCTGTTTATCGGAGAATTTCCGATGAATACCTAGACCCGATGACGTTCCTGCCCGAGTCGCTTATCGGCGTTCCGCACATAATGGACGCTTACCGCGCGGGAAATGTCGCGATAATAAACGCACCCGGAAACGGCGTTGCCGATGACAAGGGAATTTACTATTTCGTTCCGAAGATGATAAAATATTATCTCGGCGAGGAGCCGGTTCTCAAGAACGCGCCGACTTATCTGCCGTTCTACGAGGAGGACAGAAAGTATGTTCTCGACAACCTGGAAACGCTGGTTGTCAAGGACGTATCGGAAGCGGGCGGTTACGGAGTTGTATTCGGACGGGATATGACAAAGGAACAGCTTGCCGATTGGCGAAAGCTGATTACCGAGCAGTCGCGCAGGTTTATCGCACAGGAGGTTATTGATTTCATCGATTTGCCGATAACCGACAACGGCGATACCGTTATGAGAAAAGCAGATTTGAGAGCGTTTGTGCTCTCGGGAGATAAAACGAGAGTTTGGGCAAGCGGACTTACGCGTTTTTCAAGAGTCGCGGATTCGTTTGTAGTAAACTCATCGCAAGGAGGAGGCTTTAAAGACACATGGGTGCTATCACAAGACTGAATATCAACAATCTTTTTTGGCTGGGAAGATACGTTGAACGCGTTTTTACAACGCTTAACAGCTTTTTCAAATACGCCGACAGGTTTATCGAGGGCGGACAGGCGGCTTATGAGAAATATCTTGCCGATATAAACGTTCCCGATATCTACAAAAGCTCGGAGGTGTTTTTCGACAGGTACGTTTTTGATTTGAACGATGAAAATTCGATTATCTCAAACCTTGACCGTGCGCTCGGAAACGGAATTGTTCTGCGTGATGAAATCAAAACGCCGTCGCTATCGTACTTGCAGCTTGCAATGGACAGATTCAAGGCATGCAAGGGCACGACAAAAATCCGTTATGATATGTTGCCGGTGCGGGATGCGATTTACGCGTTCTGGGGAAGCGTTGATAACAATATGACAAATCTCGAGGCTCTGCGGATAATTCATCTCGGAAAATCGGTTGAGCGGCTTGACTTGTACCTGCGGCTGGGCTATCCAATCGAGGATATTTTCGTGCAACTCGACAATCTCTTAAAACACGTTTACCGCAGATTTGACACAATTTCAAGTATCATAAATCTTGACAATCTCGAAGCGCTGAAAAATGCCGCAAGCAGTCGTGCTGATTTGAAGGCTTTGTGCGCTGAGCTTCTTGATAACGTCGATAATCTTGTAGAGGTGAATTTCGTTGAAGCGGTTGCGGTTTGAGTATGAAACAAGGCTGGAGTTTTCGCACAGTGTGGCGGGGCATTGCTTTACACTGCGCTGCACTCCGTTTTCCGATGAACGACAGACAATTTCCGAGGCAAATTGCGAGATAACGCCAAACGCGGGTGAGATTTGGCACAGCCGCGACAGCTTTGGGAATATGCTTGTTTGCGGGCGAATGGACTTTCCGCACGATGAGTTTTCGTTTAAGGTGAGCGGCGAAGCGCATATTGTAAATTCGTGCGAAACGGTCGGAACGGTTGCGCCGTTTTACCGGTTCAGTACTCCGCTTACAACAGCGGGCGAGCAGATTTCATTGTTTTACGAGAGCATAAAGCCGAGTTCATCGGGAGTTATTTCGAGAGCGCTGGAGCTTTCCGAGAGCTTATACAACTCGATGAGCTATGTCAAAGGAGTGACGGGAACGCAAACAACCGCTGAGCAGGCAATGTCACAGCTTTGCGGTGTTTGTCAGGATTACGCGCATATATTTCTGGCACTTTTGCGGATTGAGAAGATACCGTGCCGATATATATCGGGACTTGCGTTTGAAACGGGAGAAACGCACGCTTGGGTTGAGGTATATGACGGCGGGCATTGGACGGGGATTGACCCCACGCAAAACCGTCTTATCGGCGACCATTACATAAAGCTATGCCACGGGCGCGATTACTCGGACTGCCCGATAGAGCGCGGAATTTACATAGGAAGCGCGCAAAGCGTTCAGACAGTTTTGTCGAGAATTACAGAAATCTAAGTCAACGCCGCACAAAATGCGTTAACGTAAATTGTGCGGTGTTGACTAAAATTAAAGGGAGTGGTAATAATGACAACGGTTATAGCAAGCGCAGGTCTTGCCGTAAACGAGCGGGTTGAAATCCGCAGAAACAGGATAACGGGAAGAAGTACCGAAAAGCCGTCGGGAAAGCGCGTGTGCATTGTCACGGGAACGCACGGCGACGAGCTTGAGGGGCAGTATGTCTGCGCGGAATTGGCGAGAATTTTGGGCGAAAATTTGTCGCAACTGAACGGAACTGTCGATATTTATCCGGCAATAAATCCGCTTGGTATCGACAGCATAACGCGGGGAATCCCGCTTTTTGACCTCGATATGAACCGAATTTTCCCCGGAACATCGGAAGGCACAATGGCAGAGTGTCTTGCGGCTGATATAATTTCGGACATAAGCGGCGCGGATATTTGCATTGACATTCACTCGAGCAATATTTATCTGAAAGAAATCCCGCAAATCAGGATTAACGAAATCAGCGCAGAGGAGCTTGTGCCTTACGCGAAAATGCTCAACTGTGATTTTATTTGGATACATTCAGCGGCAACGGTGCTTGAAAGCACGCTTGCGTACAGCTTAAACGTGACGGGAACAAAGACGCTGGTTGTCGAGATGGGCGTTGGAATGAGGATAACAAAGGAATATTGCCGCCAGCTTACCGCGGGCATTTTCAATCTGCTGAAAAATCTCGGAATGTGGACGGGCGAGGTCGAGGAAATTCGCGAGCCTATTGTTTCGGGAGAGGGGACGGTTGAATTTGTGAACAGCGACGCAGACGGCATTTTTGTGCCGTGCGTTGAGCACTGGGTTGAGATTGAAAAGGGCGAGCACATCGGCGATGTGATAAACCCGACTACCGGACAAACCGTTGAGCGGGTGACAGCGCCCTGCCGCGGGAAAATTTTCACCTTGCGCGAGTTTCCGATAGTGTACGGCGGTTCATTGATTGCGAGAATACTTGGAGGTGAGGAAAATGCATAAGCAGGTTGTTTATTCAATTCAGTCACCTTATCGTCAACCGATGGACGTAATCGGATTTAAGTTCGGGAAAGGCGAGAAGGCGCTTTGCGTTGTCGGGGCAATGCGCGGAAATGAGGTTCAGCAGTTGTTCGTGTGCTCGCGGCTGGTGAGCAGGCTGAAAGAGCTTGAGCGCGAGGGCTGTATCTGCGAGGGCAAGGAGATTATGATAATTCCGTGCGTGAATTATTACTCGATGAACATCGGCAAGCGCTTTTGGACAATGGACAACACCGACATCAACCGAATGTTCCCGGGCTACGATTTGGGCGAAACCACTCAGCGTATCGCGGACGGGCTTTTCAAGGAGCTTCAGGGCTACACCTACGGCGTTCAGCTTGCAAGCTTTTACCAGCAAGGCGATTTTTTGCCGCACGTTAAGCTGATGGAAACGGGATTTACGCGGCACGAGGAGATGAAGGATTTCGGCTTGCCGTATGCGTTTGTGAGAACGCCGCGCCCGTATGACACGACAACGCTGAATTACAATTGGCAGGTGTGGGGAACGAACGCGTTCTCGCTTTACACAAACGCGACCGATGACCTTGACGAATGCTCGGCGAAAACGGCGGTTGACGCGATAATTCGGTTTATGGTGCGGCGCGGGATAGTGAAAACGCGCGTCGGGAGCGGCTATATGACCGAAATCATTAGTGAGGACAGGCTTTTGCAGATACATTCAACGTCCTCGGGAATTTGCCGGAGCTTTGTGAAAACGGGTGATGAACTGCACAGCGGCGACTTGCTCTGCGAGATAACCGACCCGCTGGAGGGCGATATAATCTCGAAAATCTATTCTCCCGTGAACGGAATTGTGTTTTTCCGCTATAACAGACCGCTGGAGTTTGAAAAAAGCGTACTATACAAGATAATACGCTTGTGAACTGTTAAATTTTAATAATCTCATCGGCAAGCTGTTCGCACTCGGACAAATCGTGCGTCACGAGAACAACAGTCTTGCCTTTGATTTTTGATTTTGTGTAGTTGATGACAACGTTTTTGGTTTCGCTGTCCAACCCTTTAAACGGTTCATCGAGAAACAGAATATCATAATCCGCGAGAAGTGCGCGAACAAGAGCGGTTCTGCGTTTCATACCGCCCGAAAGCGTTCTCGCGGCTTTTTCTGCGCAGTCGCCCAAACCAACCGCGGCAAGCTCCTCCTCAACCTGCTTTTTTGAGAAACTCTTGCCCGTGACAAGCCTAATATTTGCCGAAACGGTGAGGTTTTCGCAGAGTCTGTTTTCTTGGAAAACAGCGCTTATTTTGTCACTCTCGCGGACAACCTCGCCTCTGTCGCACGGCAAAAGCCCCATCAGAATATTGAGCAACGTGCTTTTCCCGCAACCCGACGCGCCGAGAATTGCTGTCGTTTTTCCCATCTGAAATTCGTGCGAAAAATCGGTCAGAACCTTGTTGTCGCCGAACGATTTGCAGATATTTACAGCTTTCATCGTCCACCTCCGTTACATCTTCTCAACGCGCTTTTGCACGAGCTTAACCGCGAAAATAAACAGCTTCTCGCACAAAAAGCTGAGCAAAATCACCACAAGCGTCCAAGCAAACAAATCTGCGGTTTCGAGGTAAATTTTGGACATAAAGAGATTTTCGCCGATTGAGCCGTCTGGGATTCCGATAACTTCGGCGGCAATGCCCGATTTCCACGAAAGCCCGATTGCAAGCCGCGAAGCCGAGCGGAAATACGGCAAAAGCTGTGAGAGGTAAACGCCCGCGAAACGCCTTCCCACGGGAATTTTGAACACCTTTGCCATTTCGTCCAGCTTTTTGTCGAGGTTGTCAATACCCTCGAGCATATTCGAGCAGACAATCGGCACGCAAATCAAAATCGATACCAGCACCGACAAATTCTCCGAGCCAACCCAAAACAGCGCAAGAATTGTGAACGAGGCAACGGGGATTGATTTCATAGCGGAAATCAGCGGCGAGAAAAGCGTTCTGATTATCGCGAATTTTCCCGAGAGCACCGCGAGAGCTGTTCCGATAACAAGCCCAAGCAAAAATCCGAACAAAATTCTCGACATTGAGAAAAGAATACTGCTCCAAAAATCCCAAGACGGCAAAAGCTCCCAAAGCCGACAAACCGTGTCAATCGGCGATACAAGCAGAATTTTGCTGTTCACGCAGACCGAAACAATCTGCCAGACAATCAGCCAGAACAACACGCTTGCCGCAGTAATGAGAGTTTTTTTCACGGTTTCGCCTCCTTAAAAAGCCGAGATTCCCCCGCGTAAAAACGGGGGAATGTGAAATTCAGTTTCTTACCGGTTTATAACCTTTTTCGACAGCTGTTACTTCGTGTAGTAGAAGTCATCAGCGGGCATTGCGCCGCCAACAGACGCGGGGAGCTGGTCGAAAAGCACCTGCAAATAACCCGAGAGCTTCGATTTCATTTCATCGCCGGTGATGCAGACGATGTGGCAGTTAGGGATAGCTTTCTTTGCAACAGCGGCGGGAACGATATCGTATTTTCCGACAAGCTCAGCGGCATCGTCGATGTTCTCGTTGACAAACTTAACCGAAGCTGAATAGTGGCTCAAGAAATCCTTTACTGCATCGGGGTAACTCTCAGCGAACTCTTTTCTAACGACAACAATTCCCGTGAGCAATGAGCTTGAAAGCCCCAAATCGTTCCAAGCATCGTTGAGGTCGATGGCAACGCGAACGCCCTCATTTTTCAACTGCGCGGTTGTCACAAACGGTTGCGGGAGCATAGCAACGCTGTTTTCGTTAGCCAGAAGCGCGGCAAGACACTCGGCGTGTTCGCTCTTCCACTCGATGTTGACGTCATTTTCAAGACCGTTGCTCTTGAGGATAAAGTTGAGCGCGTATTCGGGAGTTGCGCCCTTGCCGGCGGAGTAGATTGTCTTGCCTTTGAGGTCGGCGATTGACTTCACGGTATCGCCGTTCTCGCAAAGGTACAGAACGCCGAGCGTGTTTACGGCAAGCGCCTGAATTTTACCCTCAGTTTTCTTGTAGAGCACAGCGCCGAGGTTCGCAGGAACGCAAGCGATGTCAACCTTGCCTTGTGCGATAAGCGGAGAAAGCTCATCGGCGGACGCCGCGATTGTGAACTCGTAGGGGAGATTTTCCTTCTCGTCATCGTCCATAAGCTTTGTCATACCCATAGCCGTAGGACCTTTGAGAGCGGCAACCTTGATTGTTTCGGGAGAATTAGTTTCGGTTAACGAGGAACTCTCTGTTGACGAAGAATTTGACGAGCTTTCGGTGGAAGAACTCTCGGTTTTCGATGAACTCGAGCTTTCGGTTGTCGATGAACTCGAGGTGCTCGAAGAACTTGTTGAACTTGTCGAAGAGCTTGACGAGCCACCCGAGCAAGCGCTGAAGGTGAGCGCGCACATTGCCGCCATAAGAGCGGCGCTTAATCTTTTTTTGATATTCATAGAATATCTCCTTTCTTTTTGTGGGAGTTAAGCTCCCGTGTTTTCCTTTGAATAAACCGATTTTGAGGTGACGCCTTTAAGTCTGCCGAGCTTGCCCGAGAGCGTGGAAATTATATCTGCGGGCGCGTCCACGACAATGCTGATAATATTCAGCCCGCGTTCGCGATAGGGAAGCCCCATTCTGCTCTGAATGAATTTTCCGTATTCGTGCAAAAGGTTGTTCACCGCGGGCACGCTTGCATCGTCGCTGATTATCATAGAGATAATGGCAACACGGTTTTCCTGTTCCATAAAACTCCTTTCCAAACAAAAAGCGCGTCCCGAAAGACGCGCAATTCAACACGAAACAATCCGTCCGTAAGACGAATGTAAGATATCGTAAACAGCAGTCTTTCGGTTTGATAAATCTCACCGTCAGTTAAAATAAATGTGAAGCGTTCCCTTGAATAAATCTCGGGTTCGGTTAATCACTCAAATATTATACAACATTTTTCCTGTTTTGTCAAGAGGTTAATCATCTTTATCGTCATTTCGATGAGAAACCTTTTCGTGAAGATCCTTGACCTTATCACGCAGGCGTTTTTTGCGAGGCTTTTCTTCAACAGGCTCAGGTTTTTCTTCAACAATAGTTTCCTGCTCATCGCAGACGTAATCGGGGGTTATATAATCAACATTCCCGACGTAGGACGCGGTTTGTTTCGGGAGCTTACGTTTTTTCAGACGATTTTCGATGAACTCCTTGACGAGCATATAAACAACCGCGCAGACAGGCACACCAAGAAACATTCCCATAACGCCGAAGAAACCGCCGCCGATAATAATTGCAATCAAAATCCAAACTGCGGGAAGACCTGTCTGGTCGCCGAGAATCCAGGGAGCAATGATATTTCCATCGATGATTTGGAGAATGACTATGAAAATCACAAACCAAAGCGCTTTAATCGGCGTATCGCTGAGCAAAAGTAGCAGACAGCAGGGAATTGCGCCGATAAACGGACCGATAAACGGGATAAGGTTGAACACAAACATAATCACGGCAATCAGCGGTGAGAACGGAATGTTCATACATACGCAACCAATGAAACAAAGAACCGCAACGATAAATGCTTCGATGATTTTTCCGACAATAGAGCCGAGAAACTTTTGCGAAGCTTCACGGCAAACACCGAGGAAGCGTTGAGCACGTTCAGGCTTGAGAAACGCGAACATAAACTTCTTCGTTTGACCGACAAACATTTCCTTTTTTGCAAGTAGATAAACCGACAGAGTAAGTCCGATAAACACGTTTTTCAGCACATCGATAACCGACCAAATTCCCGAGGCAACGTTTTGTGCAAAGCCGAGAAGCTGGCTTGAATACTGGTTCCAGATGTCCTTTATAAACTTGTCGAAATCGTTAAGCGGAGCATCGAGAAATTGCGCGAGCGTTGGGTTATCCTCGGAAATATCCGTGAGGAAATTACGCACCGTGGCGATGTAGCCGTCCATGTTGTTGAAGATAACGATAATGTTGGTGACGAGTTGCGGGATAACGAGCATAATTACCATCGTCAAAAAACCGAGTATAATCAGCATTGTGATAACCAGTGAAAGCACACGCGCACGGGCCTTGAGCCGCCTGTCAGCCGAGTGCGACCACTTCCTGAACGCACCGTTTTCGAGCTTCATCATAAGCGGGTTGAGCAAATACGCGCAGAAGATACCGATTATAATAGGCGTGGCAACCGCGGCAAAGCCCGACAGCTTTTCGGAAACCACGTCGAAGTTGAAAATCAGTAAAATAGCAAGCTCGCTCGCAACGATTGTGCAAAGCGCGTAGAATGCTATTGTGAAATATTTCGAGTTCCAGTTAATTTTCATAGGCAAGCTCCGTTAAATCAAACTACTCCAACATAATTTTACCACACATTTGAGCAAATGTCAAGAGTTTTCTCCGAGCAGACGGAGCGCATTTTCGGATAAAATCAGGGATTTTTCTTTTTCGGAGAGTGGAATTTTGTCGAAACGCTCAAGCTCCTCTTTAGAACTCCACATCGGGTAATCCGTTCCCCAAAGCACTCTGTCGGCACCAAATTTTGCGATAAGCTCGGCGGCGTGCTCGGGAGAAAGCGCGTAGAGTGAGCTGGAGCAGTCGGTGTAAATACCCGTGCCCTCGAGCACGGAAACCGCTCTGTCCCAAAGCGACCAGCCCGCAAAATGCGCGCCGATAACGGTCAGTTTGGGGAATTTTTGGACAACGCGCAACAGCCGTTCGGGAGCGGAGAAATCATATCTCGTGTCGCCCATATGGAACAAAATCGGCAAGCGACCTTCTGCGGCTTCGTAGATAGGAAAAGCGCGTTCATCGTCAAGGTTAAAACGCTGGAAATCATTGTGTATCTTGATTCCCCTCAGCCCGAGCGAAATCATTCGGTCAATCTCGCCCGCAATATCGGGGTAATCAGGGTGCATTGTGCCGAAGCCAATCAGCTTGTCGGGATAAGCCGCGACGCTTGCGGCGATAAAATTGTTGATTGATTGAACCTGCTCGGGAACGGTTGCCACTGATTGAACAATAAACCGCGAAACACCCGCTTCCTCGCCGTCCTTGAAAAGATTTGCGAGAGTGCCGTTGTATTTGACGTTAATGTTGTAAAAATCCTCGATACCGCAAACCGCACGGTCTGCGATTTTATCGGGATAAATATGCGCGTGAGCGTTGATAATCATAGAAATCCACTTCCTTAAAAGATTGCCGTGCAGTCGCCGAAGGAGAAGAAACGATATTTTTCTTCAATGGCAATTTTGTACGCGTTGAGCGTTTTTTCACGTCCGAGAAATGCTGAAACAAGCATAATGAGCGTGCTTTCGGGGAGGTGAAAATTGGTAATCATCCCGTCCACGCACTTAAACTCGTAGCCAGGATAGATGAAAATGCCGGTATCGTCGGTGAGTTTGCCGCTTTGCGCAGCGCTTTCGAGGGTACGGCATGAGGTTGTCCCGACCGCGATAACCCGTCCGCCGCGAGCCTTTGTTTGCTTGATTTTCTCGGCGGTTTCTTGGGGAATTGAGTAGTGTTCAACGTGCATTTTGTGTTCGAGAATATTGTCCTCCTTGACGGGACGGAACGTTCCAAGCCCAACGTGAAGCGTGACAAAAGCGGTATCTACGCCCATTTCGCGCGCTATCTCAAACTCACGTTCGGTGAAATGCAAGCCTGCTGTCGGAGCGGCGGCAGAGCCTGTTTCGCGGCAGTAAATTGTGTTATAGCGGTCCTTGTCCTTGAGCTTTTCGGTGATATATGGCGGGAGCGGCATCTGCCCGATTCTGTCCAAAATATCGAAAAAATCCCCCTCAAACGTGAACCGCACAATCCTATTTCCTCCGTCCTCGTTTCCGATAATCTCGGCGGAGAGCCCCTCGGGGAAATCCACGACAGCGCCGGGCTTCAGACGGCGACCGGGTTTTACCATAGTTTCCCAGTCCGTCAGACTTTTTCTGTTCAGCAGAAGGAATTCCACGGGAACACCGGTTTCGCGTTTTGTACCGTAAATTCTCGCGGGAAAGACCTTGCTGTCGTTCATCACGAGTAGGTCACCTTTTTTCAGGTAATTGCATATATTGAAGAAACGGTCGTGAGTAATTTCACCTGTTTCCCTTGAAATAACCATCAGCCGCGAGCTGTCGCGGGGTTCTGCGGGAGTTTGAGCGATAAGCTCGGGCGGTAAATCGTAGTAAAAATCACTTTTCAGCATTGTTTTAAACCTCGTTTTTCTAAACATCGTTTTTATTTTAACACTTTTCACAAATTTTGTCAACCTTAGACGTGCAATGTTTATAAAAAAATTGCGTAGAAGTATTGACAAACGCGAAAAGTTGTGGTAAAATGAGATAAGTTCAGCATACGGACGGAAATTAGTTTTCGTCTTGTGTTAAACGATATATCCGGTAGAGGTGCGGTGATGATGAGTAGCGGCGACAGAGCTTGTCGGAGAGCAGTCGTGAAAGGCAAAACCGCCGAGGAGCGCGTAATCCGATGTGCGCGTTATCCGGTTGTGCGTCGAACAGGCGTATGACTGTCATCGAGTTGCTTGATGGAGCGCTGCCGCAAAATATTTTGTTTTGCAGTAACAGCATAAGAGCGACCGATGACATTTTATCATCGGTTTTTTATTTTAATTTTATCATTATAACAAAGGAAGGTTACAGAAATGAAAGAAAAGTACAATGTGGGAATTATCGGAGCAACGGGAATGGTCGGACAGCGTTTTGCTATTCTTCTTGAAAATCACCCGTGGTTTAACGTGAAGGTGCTGGCAGCGTCCTCGCGTTCGGCTGGAAAGACCTATAAAGAGGCTGTCGGAGAGCGTTGGTTTATGGACGTTCCGATGCCCAAAAATATGGAAAATATCGTAATCAAGGACGCTGAGGCTGATGTTAATGAAATCGCTTCGGAAGTTGATTTCGTATTCTGCGCGGTTAATATGAAGAAGGACGAAATCAAGGCTCTCGAGGAGAAGTACGCAAAGGCAGAGTGCCCCGTTATGTCCAACAACTCGGCAAACCGCGGTGTGCCTGATGTTCCGATGATTATTCCCGAGGTTAACGCAGACCACGCGGCTGTTATCGAAACGCAGAAAAAGCGTCTTGGAACAAAGCGCGGATTTATTTCGGTCAAGTCAAACTGCTCCATTCAGAGCTATGTACCGGCGCTTTCTCCGCTGAGAAAATTTGGAATTACGGAAATTCTCGCGTGTACCTATCAGGCAATTTCGGGCGCAGGCAAGACCTTTGCAACTTGGCCCGAGATGGTTGACAACATTATCCCCTACATCGGCGGTGAAGAGGAGAAGTCCGAGCAGGAGCCGCTCAAGGTTTGGGGACATATCGAAAACGGCGTTATCGTAAACGCTGAAAAGCCCTCTATCACAACTCAGTGCCTTCGTGTTCCCGTTTCAAACGGACACTTTGCAGCTGTTTTCGTAAGATTTGAGAACAAGCCGTCTATGGAGGAAATCAAGAAGATTTGGGCTGAATACACGGCAGAGCCGCAGGCTTTGAACTTGCCGTCTGCACCCAAGCAGTTCCTGCACTATTTTGAGGAGGACAATATGCCGCAGACCACGCTTCACCGCAATCTTGAAGGCGGTATGGCAGTTTCTATCGGCAGACTTCGTCCCGACACGCAGTTTGACTACAAGTTTGTCTGCCTGTCGCACAACACCTTGAGAGGCGCAGCAGGCGGCGCTGTTGAAATGGCAGAGCTTCTTGCAGCAAAGGGTTATCTTGACTGATAGTTTTTCGATTTATCGAGAAAGGTGATTTTATGAGCAATACTATCTTCACGGGCTGCGCTACGGCGATAGCTACACCGATGAATTCGGACGGAAGTATAAATTATGATGAATTCGGCAGACTTATCGACTGGCAGATTGACAACATAATCGACGCGCTCGTAATCTGCGGAACAACAGGCGAGAGCGCGACAATGACCGACGAGGAGCATATAGAGGTTATTCGTTACGGCATTAAGCGGGTTGCGGGACGTGTTCCCGTAATCGCGGGTGCGGGCTCGAACGATACCGCTTATGCTGTCGAGCTGTCAAAGGAAGCCGAAAAAGCGGGCGCAGACGCTCTGCTTCAGGTTACACCTTATTATAATAAGGCTTCGCAGCGCGGTCTTGTAAAGCACTTTACGGCAATCGCAGACGCTGTGAATATCCCGATAATGCTGTACAACGTGCCGTCAAGAACAGGTTGCAACATTGCAGTTGATACATACATCGAGCTTGCAAAGCACCCGAATATTACGGCTGTAAAAGAGGCGAGCGGCAAAATGGAAACCGTAATGGGAATTGCCGCGAACACCGACCTTGACATTTATTCGGGCAACGACGACGAGGCGCTTTGCTGTCTGGCGCTTGGCGGAAAGGGACTTATTTCGGTAACGTCAAACGTTGCTCCGTTGATGAAGCACAACGAAATCTCCCTTTACCTTGACGGCAAAAGGGAAGAAGCGCTCGAAATCGCGAAGAAGCTGTTCGCGCTCGACAAGGCAATGTTTATGGACGTAAATCCCATTCCCGTTAAGGAAGCACTGAATTTAGCGGGATTTAAGGCGGGCGAGTGCAGACTGCCGCTTTGCTCGATGAGCGATGAGATGAAGGCAAAGCTGAAGGCTGAAATGGAAAAAGTCGGGCTTTTGAACATTGTCTGATTTTAGAAGGAGCGTAAAATGACAAGGATTTCAATTTCAGGCGCGAACGGCAGAATGGGTCGCGTTATCGCGGCTCTGGCAAAGGAACGCGCCGATTGTGAAATAGTATCGGGAATTGATAAAATCACGGAAAAATACGATGATTTTCCGATTGTCGGAAACGTTTTCGATTTGCCCGAAAAGCCCGATGTGATTATCGATTTTTCGCACCCGTCAACGCTTGACGATTTGCTCTCGTACTGCAAGATGAACAGTGTTCCGTTGGTTATCGCAACAACCGGTTATACAGACGAGGAGCGCTCGAAGATAACAGCTGCGGCTTCTCAAACACCGATTTTCTTCACGTTCAATATGTCGCTCGGAATAAATCTGCTCGCGGAGCTTGCGCGTAAGGCGGCGCAGATTTTGGGTTCGCAGTTTGACGTGGAAATTGTCGAAAAGCACCACAATCAGAAGAAAGACGCGCCTTCGGGAACGGCGATAATGCTTGCCGAGGCGATAAACGAGGAGCTTGGCAACAGCAAGCGTTATATCTATGACCGTCATTCCGTTCGGCAGCCGCGCGGCAAGGACGAAATCGGAATGCATTCGGTGCGCGGCGGAACGATTGTCGGCGAGCACGACATTATTTTCGCGGGACACGACGAGGTGATAACCCTGTCGCACTCCGCGCAGTCGAGAGAGGTTTTTGCGGCGGGCGCGGTGAACGCGGCGGTATTTCTTGCGGGAAAACCCGCGGGACTTTACGCGATGAGCGATTTGATTAAGGAGGGCTGAAAATGAAACTTGATGTAACCGAAAATGTTTCTGCGGTATCTTTCAATAACGTTCCGCTTGATCGGACAATTATGGAGGACACGCTGAAAATTGTTGCAAACGCGGGGATTAACGTTGATATGATATCGATGACCGCGCCGACTTCCGAGATTTTCAGCTTTGGTTTTACGGTAAAGGACGATGATATCCCGAAGCTGTTGGGAATTGTAAAGGAGTTGCGCGAGAAGGACTGCGTTGCGCCGATGATAAACAGCGGCAACCGTAAAATTGTAATTAAAACGGGCACAATGACTAACACAATCGGATTTGCGGCAAGAGTTTTCGAGATTTTGAACGGCTTGTCCGCGATGATTTTGATGATAACAACGGGCGAGGACGAAATCTCCGTTCTTATCAGAAATGCGGACGCGGACGCAGTCTGCGCGGCATTTGAAAAGGAGTTTAAATGATTTTAGCGGCAAATTTGGTTTCGGAGGACGCCGCGTCAACGAGCAGTTCGCTTGAGGAGGCGTTCCCCGACCTTTCGGGAAATCCCGAGCAAACGCTTACGGCATTGGGGAAGTTCTTCAATAATATTTGGGAAGCGTTTTTGCGGGCAATTCCGTCAATTCTTTTGGCAATCGCGATTTTGGTTGTTGGGATAATATTGACGAAAATTTGTGTAAAGCTGATGTCAAAAGGGCTGTCAAAGACAAAGCTCGACTTGACGGTAGTGAAATTCACAACGCAGGTCACGAAAATTCTGCTTTACGTTTTGCTTTTGACTGTGGTTTTGAGTATGGTAGGAATACCGGCAACCTCGATTATCACGGTAATCGGCACCGCAGGTGTTGCAATCGGACTTGCCTTGCAAAATTCCCTGTCGAACGTAGCGGGCGGATTTTTGCTGATGATAACTAAGCCGTTTAAAATCGGCGACTACATAATCTCAAACGGTGTTGAGGGCACTGTTTCGCAGATTTCGATACTCCACACGCGTTTGGATTCCGTGACAAATCAAGCGATTTTCATACCGAACGGGCTTGCGATAAATGCGGTTGTTGTCAACAATTCGCAGAACGCCGAGCGCCGTGTTGATGTGGATTTTTCGATATCCTACAAGGACGATTTCGAGCTTGCGCGTCAAACGATAACTGACATCATCAAGTCGCACGAAAAGGTTGACAAGCAACGTGAGATTTTCGTTCGTATGAGCGAGCACGGCGAGAGCGCGATTATTATCACATCGCGTTGCTGGTGCAAAAACGCTGATTATTGGCAGGTGCATTTTGACTTAATCGAGCAGGTTCGCGCGGCGTTTATCGAGAAGGATATTGAGATACCGTTCAAGCAAATCGATATCAACATCAACGCTCTTCCCGACAACAAATCCGAATAAAACTAAATCCGAGGTGAGAGCCTCGGATTTTTGTTTATTTCCCGACTTCCTGAAGAGCCTCTTTATCGAATTCGCGATTCTTGAAATAGTATTTCTTATCATCATCGGTGATTTCTCTGATAACCCGACAAGGATTTCCGGCGGCGATTACGTTTGGGGGAACGTCCTTTGTGACAACCGCTCCTGCGCCGATAACCGAGCCTTCTCCGATATTAACCCCGGGGCAAATCACAACATTTCCGCCAATCCAGCAGTTGTCACCAATTGTAATGGGAATGCCGTATTCAAGCATTGTGTTTCTCATCTCATAATGAACAGGGTGACCCGCAGTATAAATTGAAACATTCGGCGCTATGAAAACGTTATTTCCGATTGTAACCTTGGCAACATCAAGCACGGTAAAATTATAGTTTGCGAAAAAGTTGTTGCCGACCTCGATGTTCTTGCCGTAATCACAGTGAAAAGGCTGCATAATCGCCAAATTTTTACCCGCTTTTCCGAGAATATCCCGCAAAAGCTCTTCAAGCCTTTTTACATCACGCGGATTTGTATTGTTGAACTCAAAAATTTTACAGCGGTTTTCAAGCATTAGCCTGTTACATTCTTCATCGGCGATATAAGCAAGACTGTTGTTTTTTCTTGTAATATTATCCATAAAATCTCCTTTACCGATAGTCCGCCGATTTTGCTCGGCGGACTTGATTTTATTCTGTACGGAGTGCCTCGACAGGGTCTTTCTTTGCCGCAATTCTCGCGGGGAAAAGTCCCGCAATAAGCGTAAGCAGCATACTGATAACCACGAGAATAACACCGCCCTGCCACGGGAGCTGTGACATTCCCGAGATACCAGTGAGATACTCGATGATAATGTTAATCGGGATATTCAGCAGGAGCGTCACGCCAATTCCGATAGCGCCCGCCGCAAATCCAACGATAAGCGTTTCCGCGTTGAAGACGTTGGAGATATCGCGCTTTGATGCACCAATCGCGCGCAGGATACCGATTTCCTTGGTTCTTTCGAGAACCGAGATGTAGGTGATAATTCCAATCATAATCGACGAAACAACCAGCGAAATCGCCACAAACGCAATCAAGATGTACGAAATCGAGTCGATAATTGTCGAAACGGAAGAAATCATCAAGCCGATATAGTCGGTGTAGTTGATAACGTCCTCGGGCTTATCCTCGGCGGTTTTTTGGTCGTTGTAAGCCTTGATGAAGCGAGTGATTTTCTCCTTGCCGTCAAAATCCTTTGCGTAAATCGAGATTGACGACGGCTCGGCAAGGTCGGCAAGACCGAGCTTTTGCAAATTCCCGTCATAGGTTGCCTCGGTAGTTTCTGGCTCCTGCATAAGCTTCATCATTTCTTGGAGCTGGCTTGTTGTGAGAACGGTCATCATTGCCCGAGAAATAGTCGCGGGAGTTGCCATGCCGTAAAGCGCGGTCTGTTGTTGCTCGGGAGGGAGCTGAGCAATCTGCGCAAGCTGTTCGGGCGAGAGGGAAGAGGTGACGATTTCGGCAAGCTTTTGCTGTTGTCCCTCAGACATCATCTGCATAACTCTCGCAAACGCTTCTTCTTGCGTCATCGGCTTCTTTTCAACACCGTCAACCGTAAATTCAATTCCTGTGAACACGTCAACCTTGGGATTTTCAAGCTGTTTTTTAACAAGCTCACTGTCGTTTGTGCGCTGAATCATAAACTCGGTGAGCGCGTGAGTGTAACCGATACCGCCGCTGTTTGTTGAGCTCAACAGGCTGTCGCTGTCGGGACGAACAACGCCGACAACCTTGATTTCGGGTGATTTTTCGAGAACGCTGTTCATATAATCCTTGTCGCCGCTCATATCGTCATAGCCGCCCTTATCGTTTGCCTTGTACAAGTCGGAGGTTGTGAGCAAACGGAAGGACATTGACATAAGCTGGTCGTAGGTGAAGGTGAGGTCGCCGGTATCAAGCTCGATGTTTTCGCCCGCCATAAACTTTGCCATCATATCGGTAAGCTCCTGCTGGTCGCGCAGACCGAGAGCGTAAAGGGCAACATCGGACAACTCGTTGTGCTCGTTTACGATGAAAACAACTTCGTTATAGCTTTCCGGCAACCGTCCCGCAAGCACTTCGTACTGCTCTTCGTTAGTCTGATTGTTGAGCATCTCGTGCCAGAAATTTGTCGCATTCATATTGCCCGAACCGCCGAGCATCGTTGAGTAAGTGCCGCCCATCTGACTGATTGTGCCGGACATTTCCGAGCCGAGCATTGCTTCCATAACGGTCGAGGGGTTAACTCTGATGATATTCTCGTTCAAATCCTTGCCGTAGATATAGAGCTTGGGCGAGTAGCTGTACTGAATTTCGGTGATGCTGTCTTTGATATTATCGGGGTTTGACTCAAGATACTCCTTGAAATCCTTGAGGTTGTTTTTGGTGATTTCCGAGAGCATACTCTTGACCATTTCCGTGGAAATATCGTTTGTATAAACAAGGTCGGGCTCGCGGTTTTCACGATTTGTGTGGTTTTGACCCATCATCGACTCCATCAGACTTGTGTAGTCCATTGTTTCCTGCTGAATGGAAATCGGATAGGAAGCGAGCGTGGAGTGCTCAACGCTGTTAATGTACTGCTGAACGCCGTTTGACAGCGACAAAATAAGCGCTATACCGATGATACCGATACTTCCCGCAAAAGATGTGAGGAAAGTTCTGCCCTTTTTGGTGAGGAGGTTGTTTCTCGACAACGCAAGAGCCGTTGCAAAGGACATCGAGGTTTTCTTGGAGCTTTTGGTCTTCTTTTCTTTGGGAGGCTCGTTTCCGTCGAAGGGCATCGAGTCGCTCTTGATTTTACCGTCAACCAGCTTTACAATTCTTGTAGCATACTGCTCGGCGAGGTCGGGGTTGTGGGTAACCATAATAACCAACCTGTCGGCGGCGATTTCCTTAATCAAATCCATAATCTGAACCGAGGTTTCGCTGTCGAGAGCGCCGGTTGGTTCATCGGCGAGCAGAATATCCGGGTCGTTGACAAGAGCGCGCGCAATGGCAACTCTCTGCATCTGACCGCCCGACATCTGATTTGGACGCTTGTGGATTTGGTCGCCCAAACCAACCTTTTCGAGAGCCTCTTTAGCACGTTTTCTGCGCTCGGACTTGGAAACACCCGAGAGCGTGAGCGCAAGCTCAACATTGGAAAGCACGGACTGATGCGGGATAAGGTTGTAGCTCTGGAAAATGAAGCCAACCGAGTGGTTTCTGTATGTATCCCAGTCGCGGTTTTTGAACTTTTTGGTAGATTTGCCGTTGATGATGAGGTCGCCCGAAGTGTACGAGTCCAAGCCGCCGATAATGTTCAGCAGGGTAGTTTTTCCGCAGCCCGAGTGACCGAGAACAGCGACAAGTTCGCTTTCGCGGAAGCTGATGGACACGTCACGGAGTGCGTGAACGGTTTCGCTGCCCGTGGTGTAGTCCTTTACGATATTTTTTATTTCGAGCATTTTTATCTCCTTTCGTTTAAGACCTTGCTTAATGACCGAATAAACCTTTTCTGAAGCTCGAACATAAGCTCAATTTCTTCATCGGAAAATTCTTTAAGCGCTTGGTCTATCATAACAAATGCTTCGTTTATAAAATAGTCCAACACTTGCTTTCCCTTATCGGTTACGGCAATGTGAACGTTTCTGCGGTCATTTTTGTCAAATTCACGTTCAACCAAATCTTTTTCGAGAAGTCCGCCCAAAGTTCTTGAAATGGCTGAAGAAGAAACCGCGAGCTTTTCCGCGGCGTCTGCAACGGTGATGTGAACCCCGTTATGCGTGCAGGAATAGTCCATTGCCTGCGCCAAAAGCATAAACTCGGAGCGCGAAACGTCTTTGATGATGGAACTGAACGCGTCCAGACGTATAAATTCGATTGAAGTTTTCAAAAACCCGTGATATTTTTCTTTGGGTAGTCTGAATTTATATTCGGCATTATCAGTTTTGTCGTTCAAATATGTTCCTCCTTTCATATTTAACCGGTGTATATATTTTACAATAGTCAACTATTTTTGTCAATAGTATATAAATAATTTTGTCGAATTACATAAATTATACTGACTTGTTAAAAATAATATGGCAAATATAACATAATTTGTAAGGTCAAAATTATGAAAAACAACGGAATTTGTTATTTTCTCACATTCATTATTATTTTTCTATTCGGACTTGGCGTAAATTTTTTTGAAAATCTATTTATTAGAATAACCTTAGCCGCAGTCGGAATTTTGACCGCGGTATTATGGATTTTGCACTTTAACACGATAAAATACGAGATTAACGATGAATTTCTGACAATAAAAAGCGGAATTTTCTTCAGGAAAACGAAGATAATTCCGCTTAAAAAAATTCTGTTGAAAAGCAGTTATGCTGTCGGAAAAACCGTTTTCCTGACGATAATCAGAACGGCTGGTTCTTTCGCAGTGATTTTCGGGAAACTTTAGTCGCGCTCGATAAGCAGCTTAATCGCGTTAATCGCGCAGGTTATCGCTCTCTCGCTGGAATTGCAATAGGTATCGGGGAGATTTTGCTTGGCGCGCTCGGCGTTCCAAAGAGCCGTAAGCACTGCACCGCAACGGATTTTTTTCTCATACGATGACCGCACAAGCCCCACGGAATAAATCGCGGCGCACTCCATTTCGCTGGTCAGGCAACCGCATTTTACATAGCTGTCCCAGCGGCTCTTGATGTTGTCGCAGACTGCGGCGCGCTCGGGATTTGTTTCGCCGTAGAAGCTGTCCTTGGAGTGAACAACCCCGACGTGAAAACGCTTTCCGGGCTCGTTTTCGGACAACTTTTCCGCGGCCTCGGCAAGAGCAGACGTTACCGCAAAATCGGCAACAGCGGGATAACCGTTCGGGATATACTCATAGGAGGTACCCTCTGCGCGGATTGCCGCTTCAGCAATAATCAAATCGCCGCCGAATACCGACAAATCAACACCGCCGCTTGTTCCAACACGAATAAAGGTGTCTGCGCCGCTGTCAATCAGCTCCTCAACGGCAATTGCCGCGGACGGACCGCCGATACCGGTAGAGCACACGCTTACTTTAACCCCGCAAAGCTCGCCAGTGTAGATGTTGTACTCGCGGTTTTGGGCAACCTGAACGGCATTGTCAAGCCGCTCGGCAATCAGCGGAACTCTCCCCGGGTCACCGGGCAGAATAACATACCTTCCGACATCGCCGTTCCTGATTTTGAGGTGAAATCTAACGTTTTCGTCAATTATACCGGGCATAATAAAATCCTCCCTTTATTTATCGCCGAGAATACTCGGTGCTTTTTCGTTTTGCTTTCTTTGCTTTTCTTTACGCCAATTCGGGACGTTGGTTAACAGCGTGATTGTCACGGTAAGCACGGTTATCGCAAGGCACGGCATATAAAGCCACACGGGACCGTTGTTGTCGGGAACGTCCTTGAACAGCTCCATATAGCGGAAAAACGTGACGAGAGTTCCCGCCGAAGCAACAACGTGGATAACCGCGGCAGTTTTGGTATTTCCGAGCATCAGCACGAAAACGCCAATGGTGTAGAGTATTGACGAAATCAGCCAAAAAGTCGTGGAAATATCGCCCGCGTACTCGGGGTCTTCCGTCCCCAGCATAATGCAAAGCGGTGCGAAAATACCCAGACAAAGCCCAAAAATTGCAGTAAAAACAACGTCAAAGCCTCTCATTATCATAATTGCCGGTAGATATTTTTCGAGCGGTTTTTCTTTATCGAAAAACGAAAATGTCTTCAAAAATCCGCTTTTTTTCTTTTGCTTTTTTCCTTTACTCGCCATTTTACTTATTCCTTATAACCCCAGCGGTCGATACCCGCTTTTCTCATTGCACCGAAAATGCGTTCCTTTGTGCCTCTGTTTTCGCGTTCAAGTGAGCTGAGAAGCTCCTTTGTCCATTGACGGCGAGTTGTTTTGTCGGCGGGGCATTTGCTTTTGACAATTTCGAGATTGTTTCTTTTTGCACAAGATAAAACAGCGTGCTCGGGAGCAAAAACCAGCGGTCTGATAACGGTAATGTCCTTTCGTGAGAGGTAGGAAATCGGTGCAAAGCAACCTATTCTGCCCTCGTTCAGCAGGTTCATCACAAAGGTTTCGATAGCGTCATCGTTGTTGTGACCGAGAGCCAGCTTGTTGCAACCCATAGACTTAGCCGCGTCGTGAAGAGCACCGCGGCGCATTTTCGCGCAAAGCGAACAGGGGTTTGGCTCTTTTCGGATATCGAAAACAATCTCGCCGATGTCCGTTCTCACCAGCTTAAACGGCACGTCAAGCTTCTCGCAGAGCCGTTCAACGGGGGAGTAGTCGGTTTCAACTCCGCCGAAACGCGGGTCAAGGGTTATCGCGCAGACCTCGTATTTTTTCTCGTAAAATCTCCGCATAAGCGCAAGCCCGCTGAGCAACACAAGGCTATCCTTGCCGCCCGAAACTCCAACGGCAATTTTGTCGCCCTCGTCAATCAGGTCGAACTCCTGACAAGCTCGGCGCATATATCCAAGAATTTTCTGCATAAATACCTCTTTTATTATACTATAACCGCAAGGCTATGGTATAATTATCCGATACGCACGGAGCAAAACTTTCATTTGCGGATGTGCGAGGATTTTAAATCCTAAAATAAAAACTTTTGTTTATTATACCATATAATAGTTCAACTCGTCAACATTTTCACAAATATTTCATAAATTTACAAATATCTGTCCAACTCGGTCTGAACGCCGTTTTCGATGTAAATTCTCGGAACGCGCGTTCCCACGGCGCAGAGAAGCTCGTAGTTTATCGTGCCGATTTTCTTTGCGGCGGCTGTAAATGAATTTCCGCCCTCAAGCTCATCGGAGTACACCGTGACAACATCGCCGATTTCAACCTCGGGGATATCCGATACATCAACCAAAGTCTGGTCCATACAAATTCGTCCGCAGACGGGAGCTTTTTTGCCGCGGATTGTGACAAACCATTGTCCCGAGAGCCGCCTGTTGAAGCCGTCCGCGTAGCCGCAGGGGATAAGCGCGAGCCTTGTGTCCTTGTCTGCTTTGAAGGTGCGCCCGTAGCTCACTGTATCGCCCGCGTGGATTGTCTTGAGCTGGCTGACAACGCTTTTCACGCACATCATCGGCTTAATTCCCTCGGGCACGGGAAAACGCGGGTCGGGCTTCTGACCGTACATAATAATTCCCGCACGGACAAAATCCCCCTCGAAATCCTTGTGGTAGATAATACCGCCGCTGTTCTGCGAGTGAAATTTGAGACCTTTTTTGCGGCAAAGCGCGAGAATTTTCTGTTGTTGAGAATTGGTGAACTCGATATCCTTTTCGTCAAGGCTGTCCGCAACGGCAAAATGCGTGTAAGCGGCGCGACACTCCAACCCGCTCATAGCAAGAATTTTGTCAAGCTGTTCCTCCTCGGTAATCCCCACACGGCTCATTCCCGTATCTATTTTAATATGTACGGGCACCTTCACGCCTTTTTTGAGAGCCTCGTCCGAGATTTTTTCGGCATAATTTACATCTCCCACGGTAAAGATGAAATTTTTGTCAAGGTTTTCAAAAATTTCATCAATCTGACAATACCCGAAAATCAGAATTTTTCCCGAAATATTGTGCTCAAAAAGCCGTTGCGCTTCCCATAAATTGGAAACAGTGAAATGAGAAATCCCGCATTTGTTGAGCGTTCTTGCGCAGAAAACGTCACCGTGACCGTAAGCGTTGGCTTTAACAACCGCGGCAAGCTGTTTTCCCTCAGAAAGCTTGCTCAAAATCTCAACATTTTTCTTCAAAACGTCAAGATTAACCTCCGCCCAAGTTCTTCCGTAAAAAATATTCATAAGGACTACCTCTATGCTTGAAATTTTCATAAAAATGTGTTATACTATTTATATGCGGGAAAGAAAAATAAAAACTTCCTCTGCACATACATTATTTATTATATCACAAATTCGCTAAAAATCAAGATATTTTTCCAAAAAGAAAGGGTAATCGTAAAATTATGTCTGTTAAAAGAAAAAGCAACTGGTACATTTATTTTATTGCGTTTGGGATAACGATTGCGTTTGTTGCCGTGGCGGTTTGGCAACTTTGGGACTATCTTTGTCCCAAGAAAACTGAGTCTGTCGGAATTACGGAAAATGGCGAGCTTGCCGATGACTTCAAGCCAACCACCGCGCACAATTTTGTGATGCTCTCGATGCTCTCTGACGCACCCTCGGACAATCCCGAGCTTTTTACGATAATTTCGTACAATGCTGTTGCCAACGAGGTTTGTTTTATTCCGTTGCCGGTGGGATTGAGCGTCGAGCTTAACGGCAGAACTCTTTCAAACATCTATTTTGCGCAAGGCGGAGAAGCTGTTGTGAAAGCGGTTGAGGAAGCTGTCGGTGTAAAGTGCGAGAGCTTTGTGGAAATGGACAGGGAAGCGTTTGTTTCACTTGTAACAGCTTTCGGTAACGTTGAATATAACGTTGGCAAAACAACTATCATCAACGACGGAAACACGGTTGAAACAATAAACTCGGGCGTGCAGATGTTTACCGCTGAAAAGCTGTTCGGTTACATTATGAAAGCGGATTTCAGCGATGAGCTTACCCGTCTGAACAGCGTTTCCGATATTTTGTCGGAGCTTGTCAACCAGAATTTCCGCAACCTCGACAGCTCAATTCTCGATGTTTATTTCAATATGATTATCGGCGATAACGATACAAATATCACCGATGAAATGTACAAATCGCGCAAGGCGGCGCTTTTGAACACCGTTGAATACGGAAACGCCCCCGCTGGATATTACATTCCTTACGGTGAATACACCGAGGACGGCGGTTTCAGAATTGCCGAGAACTCAATTATTTCAATAAAACAAAGAACGGGACTTATGTGATTTCCGTTCAGCAAAGGAGGATTTATGGACGCAAAGGTTGAAAAGACAATGGAAGCTCTGCGGTTGAACAAAATGAAGCCGTTTTATGCGGAAAACCGCGAGGAGCTTCACAAAATAATCCGCGAGCTTATCAAAAACGACAAGCTGATAACGGCGGGCGGTTCGATGACGCTCAAGGAAAGCGGAGTCACAGAAATGCTTATGAGCGAGTACCCGAACGTTTATCTTGACCGCTCGACAGGCAAAAATCCCGAAGAGGTCGGCGAGATTTTCAGAAAAGCGTTTGTTTCGGACACGTTTTTTTCAAGCTCCAATGCAATCACCGAGGACGGCGAGCTGTACAATGTTGACGGGAACGGAAACCGCGTTTCGGCAATGATTTTCGGACCGAAGCAGGTGATTATTGTTGCGGGCGTGAACAAAATTGTCAAAAATCTTGAAGAAGCACAACTCCGCGTTCAGAAAGTCACCGCTCCCAAGAACACCGTTCGTCTGAACTGTGCAACTCCCTGCGCGAAAACGGGCGAGTGCGAACGGCTGAGAAGCGGTTCGCCGTGCAAAAGTAACGCGAGAATTTGCTGTTCGTATGTAACGCTCGGTCAACAGCGCGTTCCCGACAGAATTAAGGTTATTATTGTAAACGAAAATCTCGGCTATTGATTACATAAAACTCACTTTAAAAAGGAGGAATTTTATGGCATATTACATAGGAGTTGACGTTGGCGGCTCGAATATCGCGTGTGCGGTTGTGGACGAGAATTGCGAGATTATTTCGCGTTCCAAGGCGAAAACTCACGGCAAAACCGGTTCAATCGACTACACCGAGGTGCTTGACGTTATCATCAGAACGGTAAATCTTGCTTGCGAAGCCGCGGGAATAAAGCCCTCGGACGCTTCTTCGATAGGTATAGGCTGTCCGGGTATCTGCAACAGCGATATGGGAATTGTTGAGTACACAAACAATCTCGGTTTTCGCAATGTCCCGCTGAAAACCGATGTTGAGGACGAGTTCAAAATCCCCGTTTACCTCGACAATGACGCAAACGCTGCCGCTTTCGGCGAATATATCGCGGGTGCGGCAATGGGTGCGCGAAACGCTGTTGTGATAACCCTCGGAACCGGCGTCGGCTCGGGTATTATCATCAACGGGAAGATTTATCGCGGCACGAATTTTGCGGCGGGTGAAATCGGACACACGGTTATCGTAGCGGACGGATTGCCTTGCTCTTGCGGAAGAAAGGGTTGCTTTGAGGCGTATTCCTCGGCAACAGGTCTTGTGAATATGACCAAAAAAGCCGCCGAGAAACATCCCGAAAGTCTGATAAACAAGCTGATAAAAGAGGACGGCAAGGCAAGCGCGCGTACAGCCTACAAAGCGGCAAAGCTCGGCGATGAGGTCGGGAAAAAGGTTACCGAGGAGTATGTGAAATATCTTGCCGTGGGAATTGCCAACGTTATCAACACGTTCCAGCCGGATATTCTTTGCATCGGCGGCGGTGTGTGCAACGAGGGCAGTCTGCTTCTGAACCCGCTTAAAGAGGCGGTTTACAAGGAAATCTACTCCCGCGACAGCAAAAAAACCACGCGTCTTGCTATCTGCACTTTGGGCAACGACGCGGGAATTATCGGCGCGGCTATGCTCCATAAAGCGTAAAAAACGGTTTAACCGTAAAATAGAAAGGACAAATTAAAATGAGAAGTGATTTGATTAAAAAGGGCGTTGAGAAAACGCCTCACAGAGCGGTTCTGAAGTCGCTCGGAGTTATCGACAGCGAGATGAACAAGCCGTTTATCGCGGTTGTGTGCGCGGCGAGCGATTATGTTCCCGGTCATCAGCACCTGCACGAAATTTCGCGCTACGTCAAGGACGGAATAAGAAACGCGGGCGGCGTGCCGTTCGAGTTCTTCACAATCGGCGTTTGCGATGGTCTCGCGATGAACCACAAGGGAATGAGATACTCGCTTGCTTCGCGTGAGCTTATCGCGGACAGCATCGAGGTTATGCTCACGGCGCACCCGCTTGACGGCGTTGTTTTCATTCCGAACTGCGATAAAATCGTTCCCGGAATGGTAATGGCGGCGGCAAGAATGAACCTGCCCGCGATTTTCGTAAGCGGCGGTCCTATGCTCCCCGGTTGCGTTCAGAACAAGAGAGTTGGTTACTCCGAGATTTACGAGGCAATCGGACAGTATTCCAACGGTGAAATCGGCGATGAGGTTATCAAGGATTACGAGGATAACGCTTGCCCGACCTGCGGCTCTTGTTCGGGAATGTACACGGCAAACTCGATGAACTGTCTCAACGAGAGCATCGGTATGTCGTTGCCTTTCGGCGGTACAGAGCCTGCGGTTACTTCCGCGCGCAGACGTATCGCAAAGGAGAGCGGTGAGCGCGTTGTAGAGCTGGTTAAGCAGAACATTCGCCCGCTCGATATCCTCACCAAGAAAAATATGGAAAACGCACTTGCTGTTGAAATGGCAATCGGCGCTTCTTCCAACACCGTTTTGCACCTGCTGGCAATCGCTCACGAAGCAAAGGTTGACATTAGTCTTGACGATATCGACCAGATGAGCAGAAAAACCCCGCAGCTTGCGAAGCTCAACCCCGCGTCAAGTGTTTTCATCACCGATTTGAACGCTGTCGGCGGTATTCAGACGGTTATCAAGGAGCTTGCAAAGGGCGGTCATATCCACGAGGACGTGCTCACGGTAAGCGGCACGCAGGGTGATAGAATTAAGGCGGCTCGCGAGGCAGACGGTGTGGTTATACATAAGCTGGATAACCCGTTCAGACAGGACGGCGGTATCGCAATCCTTTCCGGTAATCTCGCGGAAAACGGCTCTGTTGTCAAGCAGGGCGCGGTTAAGCCCGAGATGATGGATTTCACCGGCACGGCAAGAGTTTTCGACGGCGAACAGCCTGCGTGTGACGCAATTCTCGGCGGTGAAATCAAGGCGGGTGACGTTGTTGTAATTCGCTATGAAGGACCGAAGGGAGGTCCCGGAATGCCCGAAATGCTTGCTCCGACAGCGGCAATTGTCGGCAAGGGACTTGACGGAAACGTTGCGCTTATCACGGACGGGCGCTTCAGCGGCGCTTCTCGCGGTGCGGCAATCGGTCACGTTTCACCCGAGGCGGCTGAGGGCGGTCTTATCGCGTTTGTCGAGGACGGCGACAAAATTCACATCGATATCCCGAACCGTTCGCTCACTCTGCTTGTTGACGACGCGGTTCTTGAGGAGCGCAAGAAGAAGGGAATTCTTCCTCCGAAGGAGCTTGACGGTTATCTCAAGCGTTATGCGAAACTGGTTACTTCTTCCAATACGGGTGCGGTTTTCGAGGACTGATTTCATAAACAACAACGCCGACTGCGAAAAACAGCCGGCGTTATTTTATGTAGTTTTTTAAGCTAAATCAAAGCTCCTTGATAATTTCGCCCATAAGGTTCGGGGCAGCGATGAAATCGTGTTTACTCTTCCAACACTGGCGCGGTTTTCGAGGACTGATTTCATAAACAACAACGCCGGCTAGGAAAAACAGCCGGCGTTATTTTATGTAATTTTGTAGCTAAATCAAAGCTCCTTGATAATTTCACCCATAAGGTTTGGGGTAGCACTGATAGCGTTTGCTTCATCGGTATCGATGTGCATAGCGTCCGCGAACTTGTCGCTAACTCTTACAACAACATCGCCGAGAATTGCCTCTCTGCCGTTGGTCTTGCACTTAACCCAAACAACGTCCTTGTTCTTAACGCCGAGCTTTTCAGCGGTTTCGGGAACGAGGTGAATGTGGCGCTTTGCAACGATAACGCCTTCCTTGATGGTAACTTCGCCTGCGGGACCGCGGAGTGTGCAGCCGGGAGTGCCTGCGGTGTCGCCGCTCTCACGGATAACGATGTCAACGCCGATAGAACGCGCGTCTGTTGCCGAAAGCTCAACCTGGTCAGCGGGGCGGCACGGACCGAGAATAGAAACGTTTGCAAGCTCCTTCTTGGGACCTACAACGGTAACTCTCTGCTCGCTTGCATACTGTCCGGGCTGGGACAAATCCTTCTTCTTGGTGAGCTCAGCGCCCTTGCCAAAAAGGATTTCGAGCGTTTCCTGCGTAACGTGAATGTGTCTTGCCGATGTTTCGATAAGAATTTCCATTTAGAAATACCTCCAAAAAATATTTTACAACAATATTATACAACTTTTTCTAAAAAAAATCAAGTAACCTATTGCAATTTTATAAAAAATATGTTATAATTTGAAATTGAGATTGAAAATCATTTTCAAATTAGGGAGAAGAGTTATGATAAAGATTGAATTGTTGTCGGAAAGCAACTTTAACGAAAACTCGCTGGATAATTATGTGAGAACACAGGAAGTGAAAAAGGTTTACCGCAAGCAAGGCGAGGAGTATGTTTTGGTGGAAATGCCGTATGTTGAAGATTGGTCGCTTGAGAAAAAACGTAGTGTTGCAAAAGATATCAGCAGTAAGGAGTACATTTCGTACATTGCTCTTGATGATGACAAAGTTGTCGGGTTTATCGGTTTAAAAAAGGAGCTTGTCGGCAACTATATGATTTTGGATATGATGCACACGTCTGCCGAATACCGCGGCAAAGGTCTTGGCAGAAGACTTTTTGAGCTTGGCAGGGAAGCGGCAAGAAAAGCGGGCGCAAAGGCGCTTTACATATCGGCGTGTTCTTCCGAGGAAACAATTGCGTTTTATAAGGCAATGGGCGCGGTTGTTACAAAGGACACAATCAAGGAAATTGAAGAAGATGAACCGTGTGACCTGCAGATGATTTGCAAGGTATAATTGCGGAGGAAAAATGGATAGAAACAACTACAACACAAAACAGCGCGATGAAATCGTTGAGTTTTTTTCACGGCACCGTGGGAAATGCTTTTCGGCAAAAGATATTATAAGGAGCGGTGAAATCAAGTCGGGTGAAGCAACGGTTTACAGAACGCTCTCGAAATTAGCTGAAAACGGCGTTCTGAAGCGGTTTACCGATGGTGCTTCGGGAGCTTGCTATCAGCTTGCCGAAAGCTCGGACTGCGACAAGCATTTTCACCTGAAATGCGAGAAATGCGGAAAACTCATTCACGTTGACTGCGGATTTATGGCTGAAATCAAGCAACACATTGAGGCAAGTCACGATTTTTACGTTGACCTCGGCAAGACGGTTTTTTACGGATTGTGCGGGGATTGTTCAAAAGGAGTAGATAATGTTTAAGAAAATTTGCACGGCGTTGCTTGTGTTTTGCACGGCAATGTTCTGCGGTTGCCAAAACCAAAATAAGCCCGAAAATTCCGGCGGAAAGCTGAAAATTGTCACAACAATTTTTCCCGCCTATGATTTCGCGAGAAACATTTTCGGGGAAACAGCCGATGTTACGATGCTGTTGAAACCGGGAATGGAGAGCCATTCTTATGACCCGTCGGCAAAGGACGTTGTGAAAATCGACGAGTGTGATTTGTTTATCTACAACGGTGGCGAGTCGGACGCTTGGGTTGAAAATATCCTCAAATCAACCGAGAATGTGAAATCGCTGAAAATGGTTGACGCGGTTGAGGTTCTCGGCGAGGAGCACACCGACGGTATGACTGCCGAGGAACATGAGGAACACGATGAACACGACCACGACGAGGAATACGATGAGCACGTCTGGACTTCACCGAAAAACGCCGCGCTGATTGCTGCAAGTATCTGCGATAAGGCAAAGGAAATTTCTCCCGAAAACGCCGCGGTTTTTGACAAAAACGCCGAAAGCTATATTGCGAAAATCAATGACCTTGACCGGCGTTTTGCAGAGCTTTTGTCGGGCGAGAAGCGCTATTTTGTGTTCGGCGACAGATTTCCGCTGTTGTATTTCTTCAAGGAATACGGGTTGAACTATTACGCGGCATTTCCGGGCTGTGCGTCCGAAACCGAGCCTTCTGCGCAGACAATCTCGTTCTTGTCGAAAAAGTTGAATGAAAGCGACACGATAAAAACCGTGTTTTACATCGAGCTTTCCAACCACAAGCTCGCCGATAATCTCGCCGCTGAAAGCAATCTCCCGACAGCCGAATTTCACTCCTGCCACAACATAACTTCATCTGATTTTGAGGCGGGAGAGAGCTATATTTCGCTGATGGAGCGGAATTATCAAACGCTGAAAACGGCGCTCGGGAAATAAATTGACCGAAAGACATCGGAGGTGTTTTTTACGGCACTTATTAAAATAGAAAATCTCACGCTGTCGTATGAAAATATGACGGTTATCGAGAATATGAGCTTTGAGGTTGCGGACGGCGATTATCTTTGCATTGTCGGTGAAAACGGCTCGGGAAAAAGCACGCTCGTGAAAGCACTTTTGTCGCTGAAAAAGCCGGAGAAAGGCGCGATTGAGTTTGGCGAGGGCTTGAAAAAGAACGAAATCGGTTATCTTCCGCAACAGACGATGGCGCAAAAGGATTTTCCCGCAAGCGTTTACGAGGTTGTGCTTTCGGGGTGTTTGAACTCGCGCGGTATTCGCCCGTTTTACTCTGCGAAAGAACGCAAAAAAGCTCTTGATACGATGGAACTGCTCGGGATAATCGATTTGAAAAACCGCAGTTACCGCGACTTATCGGGCGGACAGCAACAGAGAGTGCTTTTAAGCCGCGCGCTTTGTGCAACGAAAAAGCTGATTTTGCTCGATGAACCGGTTGCCGGACTTGACCCGATTGTTACCGCGGAGCTGTACGATTTAATCGAAAAAATCAACAAAAGCGGCGTGACGGTTATTATGGTAACTCACGATTTGTCTGCGGCTCTTAAATGCTCAAAACACATTCTTTGTATGACCGAAACCGAGTGGTTTTTCGGGAGCAGGGAAGAGTTTTTGAAGAGCAAATTCGCGGACTTTATGAGGGGAAGTGAAGCAGTTGATTGAGGTTTTCTCGGAAATTTTTTCATCGCCGATACTGGTAAGAGCGCTGATTGTGGGCGTGCTGGTTTCGCTTTGCGCGGCGCTTTTGGGAGTAAGCCTTGTGCTGAAACGTTTCTCCATGATAGGTGACGGACTTTCTCACGTTGGATTTGGTGCGCTTGCAATTGCCGCGGTGATGAATTTAGCACCTATGGCTGTGGCAATTCCCGTTGTGCTGATAGCGGCTTTTTTGCTGTTACGGTTATCGTCGAACGGTAAAATCAAGGGCGATGCGGCGATTGCGATGATATCAACAGGCGCTCTCGGAATAGGCGTAATGGCGGTTTCAATGTCCAAGGGAACGAACATCGACCTCAACAGCTACCTTTTCGGTAGCATTATGTCGGTAAGCTCGGAAGACGTTGTGATAAGCGTAATTCTTGCTGTAATCGTGCTCTTTATGTTCGTGTTCTTCTACACAAAGATCTTCGCGATAACCTTTGACGAGAGCTTTGCCAAGGCAACGGGAACTGCCGCGAATGTATACAATATGCTGATTGCGCTGCTCACGGCGATGACCATTGTAATCGGAATGAGGCTGATGGGAAGTATGCTGATTTCCAGCCTGATAATTTTCCCCGCGCTTTGCTCAATGCGCGTTTTCAAGAGCTTCAAATCCGTGACAATTTGCTCGGGGATAATCTCGATTGTAACATTTCTCGCGGGAATGGTGATTTCGTATGTTGCCGAAACTCCGTGCGGAGCGAGCATTGTATGCGTGAATACTTTGACGTTTCTGATATTTTTCGTTATCGGAAAAATCAAAAAAACCGCATAAAGAAAAGCTCCGATTTTACTCGGAGCTTTTGTTGTTTAATTCAGTTAAATCAGAAAATGCTTCCCAAAGCAAGTGCAGCGGGAATATTTCCGTTTGCGTTAAGAGCACCCGAAGCGATTGCGTTAGCGAGAGTGAGCTTTCCGTTCAGGAACTGAAGCATATTTTCGTAGCTGATATACGCTTCAAAGGAAGCCGCATTGTACTCAAAAGGCGAAATGGTGAGAGCGCCGTCCTTGATTTCGATATAGAAATGACGGTCGGTTTCGTCATCCCAGCCCCAAACCTTAACGTCAACGGCAACATTTGTCTTGACAGCGGAAGCCTTTTTCTTGTCAACCATCTTTTCGAGCTTTTTGCACATCTCGTCAATGCCGACAACCTTAGCCTTCTTTACAGCGGGCTTAGCGGTTTTAGTAGCTTTAGCGGTTTTTGCGGGAGCTTTCTTTGCGGTATCAGTCTTCTTCGCAACCTCAGGCTTAGCTGCAGTCTTTTTCGCAACGGGCTTCGCAGCGGTCTTTACTGCCTTTTCAGCAACAGGAGCGGTTGCCGGTTTTTCAGCAACAGGTGTTGTCTTTACAGCCTTTTCAGCAACGGTTTTTTTGGTTGCAGTCTTCTTTTCGGTAGCTTTTGCAGTTCCTTTAGTCATAACAAAAATCCTTTCTTAATTTCTCCCGTTATTCACGGAAGTTAACTTTATAAATAAATAATAACATATATTAAAAAATTTTTCAACCATTTTTTTTAACTTTTTTGCGAAAAATCTGCCAATTTTTCAAAAATTTCATATAAAAATACAAAAAAAGCGCTCCAAAAAACTCGGAGCGCTGATTTTTTCAAATTACTTTTCGGGAGCCATAAGGCGAACCATAACAGCTTTCTGCGCGTGCAGACGGTTTTCAGCTTCGTCAAAAATCTCCTTTGCGTGCTGTTCAAACACCTTTGCGGTGATTTCTTCCTCACGGTGAGCGGGGAGGCAGTGCATAACGATAGCGTCAGATTTTGCCGCGCTCATAACCTCGTCGTTAATTTGATAGCCCTTGAACGCAATCTTGCGCTGTTCAGCTTCACCTTCCTGACCCATCGAAGCCCAAACGTCCGTGTAAAGAACATCTGCATCGGCTGCCGCTTCAACAGGATTATTGATAAGCTTGAAATTCGCGTAATCCTTGGTGAAATCGAGAATCTGCTTGTCGGGATAATAACCCTCGGGGCAGGCAAGCGTTACGTTCATTCCCACCTTAAGACAGCCGACAGTGAGCGAGTTCGCCATATTGTTTCCGTCGCCGATGTAGCAGAAATTGAGTCCCTCAAACTTGTTTTTGTACTCACGGATTGTCTGCAAATCAGCGAGAACCTGACACGGATGACAGAAATCGGTCAAACCGTTGATAATCGGGATTGTGCCGTATTCCGCGAGATTTTCAACCTCAGCTTGTTCAAAGGTACGAATCATAATACCGTTGAGGTAGCGCGAGAGCACGCGTGCGGTATCCTGAACAGGCTCGCCGCGACCTATCTGCAACTCCTTTGACGACAGGAAGAGCGCGTTTCCGCCGAGCTGATACATACCGGTTTCAAACGAAACACGAGTACGCGTGGACGCTTTCTGGAAAATCATTCCGAGCGTCATACCCTTCAAAATGTTGTGCGGGATACCGTGTTTTTGCTCATATTTGAGCTGGTCTGCGAGGTTCAGAATGTCGATAATCTCCTCGGTGCTCAAATCAAGCAGTTTCAGTAAATGTTTCATAGCAATTTTTCCTTTCAGATATTGTTTTCTTCAATTAACATATTGAAATAATTCAAGTCGGTTCTCAATTCCCAACCAAGCGAGCGCCAGAAGCCGTTTCCAAGCTCGTTTGACGAAAAGCAAACCAGCGCGCATTTGGTGATGCCTTCTTTTTTCAGTGCCGCAAGAGCAAGCTCAACGAGCTGTTTTCCGACACCGTTTTTACGGTAATCGGGGAGCACGCAAGCGTGGTAAATAAACCCGCGCCGACCGTCGTTTCCGCAAAGAATACAGCCGACAATCGCGTCACCGTCAACCGCGCAAAACGAGGTTTCGGGGTTTCTTTTGAGGAATTTTGCAATGCCCTCGCGCGAGTCGTCAAGACTGCGAAGTCCCATTCCCGCGATGCTTTGCCACAACTTGAAAAGCGTGTCGTAATCTTCGATAACGATTTTCCTGTAATTCATTTTCACCACTCACGCCTTCGTTGATTGCAGAACAAAAAACGTGTAAACAGCGGGGAAGAGCAGAACCAAAATATCGCCGATGTTGAAGCCGTGACCAAAGCTGAAGAACAACGAAACCAGCGCCAGAAGCGTTACGCAAATTCCCGAAATAAACGCGGGCTTACGCGCTTTTTCCTTGTTGAAAATCGTGAGCATAACGCCAAACCAACCCATTGAAGCAAACGCAAGCGCGGTTATGATAAGACCGATGAGGTTGCCGATAAAGCCCAGCATATTGCCGCTTTGGATTGTCGAGAAAATCGCAAATCGGATAAAATATCCTTTTCCGGACAGCACTTGTAAATTCATAATAATCGTAAAAACTGCGATAATCAGGCTCGTCACGGAGATAATCTGCGTAATTCGTTTCATTTTTGCTCCTTTCAGCTCTCAAGCAGTCCGATGAGAATATCAAGTCCCTCGTCAAGCTCCTCGTAGGTTATCGTAAGCGGCGGGAGAAGTCTGACTTTGGTTTTCGCCGTCAGCACAAGCAAGCCGTTTTCAAGACAAGCCTTTGCGATATCGCCGGCTTTTTTCGTTTTCAGCTCAATACCAACCATAAGTCCTATTCCCGAAACCGACTGCACCTCACTGCATTTAGCAAGCTTTTTGCGAATGTAATCGCCTTTCTTGGCAACCTCGTCCAAAAATCCCTCGGAATTAACCTTGTTCAAAACGGCAAGCCCGCCCGCGCAGGCAAGGGGATTTCCACCGAAAGTTGAGCCGTGAGTGCCGGGTGTGAGAACGTTTGCGCACTTTTCACCCGACAGACAAACTCCGATAGGAACGCCGCCCGCAAGACCTTTTGCAAGCGTAGTCAAATCGGTTTTATGACCGAAATGTTCACCGCAGAGGAATTTTCCCGTTCTGCCAACGCCCGTCTGAACCTCATCGGCGATTGTCAGAATGTCCTTCTCGGCGCAGAGCTTGAAAATCTCGTCAACAAAATCCTTGTCAAGCGCACAAACTCCGCCTTCGCCCTGAATATACTCGAACATAACCGCGCAAACGGTATCGTCAAGCTTTTCGCGCAAATCCGCGATATTGTTCGCTTCAACGTTCACAAAACCCTCGACAAACGGGAAAAAGTAGTTGTGAAAAACGTCCTGACCGGTTGCGGAGAGCGTGCAAATCGTTCTTCCGTGGAAAGAGTTTTTGAGAGTAATTATGTTGTGGCGACCTTTTCCGTACTTGTCAAAGCTGTACTTTCTGGCAATTTTTATCGCACATTCGTTTGCTTCTGCACCGGAATTGCCGAAAAACATATCGGTATAACCCGTGGTTTCGCAGAGCGCTTTTGCGAAATCCGCCTGAACCTTTGTGTAGTAGTAATTCGATGTGTGCTGAATTTTTCTCGCCTGATTACAAACAGCTTCAACCCACTCGTCGTTGCAGTAGCCGAGAGAATTTACGCCGATTCCCGAGCCGAAATCGATGTATTTTTTCCCGTTTTCGTCAACGGAAACCTCCTGCTCGCCGCTTTCCATAACCAAATCATAGCGCCCATAGGAGTGCATTATGTATTTGTTGAATTGCTCAATAGTTCCCAAAAAATCACCTTCTTATGCAATAATCATAGTACCTGCGCCGAGGTCGGTCAGCAGTTCAATCAAAATCGAGTGCGGAATACGCCCGTCGATGATGTTTGCCTGTTTAACACCGCGCCTTACTGCCTCAACACAGCAGTCGATTTTCGGTATCATACCGCCCGAAATAATGCCCTGCTTTTTGAGGTACGGCACTTCGCTTACTCCGACTGTTCTGATAAGCGTGTTTTCATCGTCCTTGTCCTCGAGAAGTCCCTTGATATCGGTAAGCAGGATAAGGCTCGGCGCTTTCATTTCCGCGGCAATTCTAGCGGCGGCGGTATCTGCGTTTATGTTGTAAACGGTTCCGCCCTCGCCGCGACCGATTGTCGAAATAACGGGAATGTAGCCGTTATCCAGCGCTGTCTGAATAATCTCGGGATTAACCGCGGTGATTTCACCAACGTAACCCAAATCGGGGTTCAGGCACTTCGCTTCAATCATATTCCCATCAAGACCGCAAAGTCCGATTGCCTTTCCGTCGTGGCTTTCGAGCATTGAAACGAGGTCTTTGTTGACCTTGCCCGCGAGAACCATCTGAACAATATCGATAGTTTCTTCATCGGTATAGCGCAGACCGTTTACGAACTTGCTTTCCTTGCCGATTTTGCCGAGCATCGTGTTGATTTCGGGACCGCCGCCGTGAACGAGAACGACCTTAATTCCCACAATCGACAGCATAACCACATCGCGCATAACCGCCTGCTTCAGACGCTCGTTTGTCATAGCGTTTCCGCCATACTTGATAACGACAACCTTGCCGTTGTATTTCTGAAGATAGGGCAGAGCCTCTATCATTATATTCGCCCGAATATCGTAATCAATTTCCATTTCAACCACTCCTTATGCTAATTCTTCATCAACCCAGCCGTTGTATTTTTTGCCCGATTTTGCACCCGTTAAATTGATGACAACCCAACTCCAGATGCTCATTCTGTCGTCAAGGGAAAATCTGTTATTTAACGGAGGATAATTGACAACTTCCTCGAGAAATTGTTCCTCATCGTCAACCTCGATTTGCATTTGAATTTCAAATAAATCGTCCTCGCCGATAACAAGCGGTTTGAGCAATTCATCGGGAACAACTATACCTTCCTCGCAAATCAGCCCGTCATAACCGTGCCGCGCGAAATCGTATAACAGATATTCATTGCCGCAACGGGAGCATTTTGCCTTGACGGTTTGAGCGTATTTTTCTTGATATTTTTCAATACCAATTTGTTCGCCGATAACTTCGCCGAAAAATCTTATTCCAAAGGTTTTGCACCCGCACTCGCAGATAAGATTTCCTTCAAGGCACTCGGCATCGGTTGGGTGATAAATTTTCTCAAGATGCTTCGGCTTCATCACGTTCTGTACTCAGCGTTGATTTTAACGTAATCAAACGTCAAATCACAGCCCCAAGCAATCGCGCTTTCGTTGCCGTCGTGCAGGTCAACGAGAATTTTTATCTCGTCCTCGGAGAGAATTTCCTTTGCGGTTTCCTCGGAGAAATCAACTCCCGCGCCATTTCTGCAAACGGGAAGCGTGCCCTTTGCGCTCGCCAAATCAACGGAAACCATGTCGATATCAAAATCCGCGTCCGCGTAGCCGATTGCGCACAAAATTCTGCCCCAGTTCGCGTCTGCCGCGAAAAGTGCCGCTTTAACCAAGCTCGATGAGATAACCGATTTTGCCACGGTTTTGGCAATAGCCTCGGTTTTTGCGCCTTCAACAACGCATTCGATGAGCTTTGTTGCACCCTCGCCGTCCCGTGCTGTTTCACGCGCAAGATTCATCATAACCGCATAAAGCGCGTTCTCGAAAATCTCGTAGTTTTTGTCCTCGCAGATAATTTCGTCATTTCCTGCAAGTCCCGATGACATCAGGAAAAGCGTGTCGTTGGTTGAGGTGTCGCCGTCAACGCTTACCATATTGTAGGTGAGCGAATTGACCTTTCTGAGCGCCTTTGCAAGCAGTTCACCGTTGATAGCAACATCGGTTGTGATAAACGCAAGCATTGTTGCCATATTCGGGTTAATCATACCGCTGCCCTTTGAAATACCGCCGAGGTGACATTTCTTGCTGTCAATCTCAAACTCAACAGCAAACTCTTTCTTACGGGTATCGGTTGTCATAATCGCTTCGCAGGCAAGGGAGCTGTTCTTTTCGGAAAGCCCGCTTAAAAGCGCGGGAACTGCGGCTTTTATTGGTTCGATGCTGAGCTTTTGCCCGATAACTCCCGTTGAACCGACAAGAACGTCCTCGGAAGAAATACCAAGTCCTTCCGCTGCCAGAGCGCACATCTGCTCAGCAATTTCAATACCGTTTTCATTGCAGGTGTTTGCGTTTCCGCTGTTCACGATAATAGCCTGAGCAAAACCGTCCTTGAGGTGCTCGCGCGAAACGATAATGGGCGCACCCTTAACCTTGTTTGTTGTGAAAAGCGCGGCCGCCTTGCAACGAACATCGCACGAAATCAGCGCCAAATCACGCTTTGTGTTATTTCCCGCCTTAATTCCTGCGATAACGCCGGAAGCCTTAAAGCCTTGCGCCGCGCACACGCCGCCGTCTGTAAACTCATATCCTTCAAATTTAACCATAATTATCCCTCTTTATAATAAACCATCGTTCATTTGTTCCACAATCAAAGCCCAAAAATTGTCCTCGCTTGAAAACGCGTCTTCATCGAGCTTTTTTATTTCCTCAACAAAACGCTCGGTGATATTGAGCGGTTCTTCGCCGTTATCCGAAGCATTTTCCTCGGGCAAATCCCGGTATTTTTTAAGCTCCCGCGCAAATACTGCCAGAGCGCTTGCCGCATATCGGACAATATTGTTCTCGGGCTCGAGAATATAAATCTTTCCGTCTGCGCCGAAGCCGACAAGCTCCTTTGTCACGGAAACCTCGGCTGCGATTATATACGGCAGTTCCTTGAATTGATGAACATAAAATTTCTCGTGCTTGAGAAACTTTATCCCGAGAATTTCCTCATCGGGAACCCAAACGCCCAAATCCTTGTAATACATCAGATTAACCCCGTTTTTTCGTCAATTCCCATCATAATGTTGAGGCACTGAACAGCCGCTCCCGAAGCACCCTTGCCAAGATTATCAAGACGTGAGCAGAGGATAAGCCGCTCATCGTTACCGTTGACGAAAATCTGCATATTGTTTGTACCGCTTATATTGTTTGCACCGATAAAGCCGTCCTCGGGTTCACCCTCGGGCATTACCTTAACAAAATAAGCGTCCCCGTAAAACTCCGCGAGTGCCTTTCGGACATCGTTTGGAGTATATTTTTTTGTGAGAAGCCTTGTGAAAATCGGAACAGAAACCACCATTCCGCTGAAATAATCGCAGACAAGCGGGTTAAATGCCGGAACAAACGAAAGACCGCAGATTTTCTGCATTTCGGGGAGGTGCTTGTGCTGTTGAGTGAGAGCGTATTGCCGCGGGCTGTCAAATTCAGCGGGGCGGTTTTCACCCTCATAAACGGCGATTGCCTTTTTTCCTGCGCCGCTGTAACCCGAAACCGCGTGACAGGTTACGGGATAATCCGCGGGCATAATTCCCATCTTAACCAGCGGATAAACCATTGAAATAAACCCGCTCGCGTAGCACCCGGGAACAGCCGTGCGATTGCTTTTCTCGATTTTACTGCGGAAATCCTTGCCAAGCTCGGGGAAACCGTAAGCCCAGTCGGGATTTGTGCGGTGAGCGGTGGACGCGTCGATAATTCTGACCTTATCTCCCGCCATTGCCACAGCCTCTTTAGCCGCCGCATCGGGCAGGCAAAGAAACGTGAAATCGGCAGAATTTATCAGCTTTTTGCGCTCATCTGCGTCCTTGCGCTTGTCCTCGTCAATTTTGAGAAGTTCGATATCGTTTCTGTCCTTGAAACGCTCGAGAATTTTTAGTCCCGTTGTGCCTTCCTGTCCGTCAATATAAACCTTAACCATTGCAAAGCTCCTCTAATTTTTTCCTTACCGTTTTAACCTGCAAAAGAACGCTATCGGGCGAAGGACCACCGTAGGATTTGCGTTCCTTAACGCAGGTATCGAGATTTATTGCCTTATAAACTTCCTCGTCAAAAAGCTCACTTTTCTGCTTGTAATCATCGAGAGAAAGTTCCTCGAGAGTTGTATTTTTGCTGATACAGAGCGCAACAAGTTCGCCCGTGAGCTTATAAGCCGTTCTGAAAGGCATACCCTTTTTAACAAGATAATCCGCACAGTCTGTTGCGTTGATAAAGCCCTTTGCGGCGGCTTTTCGCATATTTTCCTTGATAACGGTCATTGTTGCCAGCATCGGAATAAAAGTTGAAAGGCAGAGCTTGATGTTGTCAACCGCGTCGAAAATCGCTTCCTTGTCCTCCTGCATATCCTTGTTGTAGGCGAGCGGAAGTCCCTTCATCATTGTGAGAAGCGTCATATTGTCGCCGATAACGCGGCCTGTTTTTCCGCGGATAAGCTCGGTGACATCGGGATTTTTCTTCTGCGGCATAATGCTGGAGCCTGTTGAAAACGCGTCGTCAAGCTCGATGAACTTAAATTCCCACGAGCACCACAAAATAATTTCCTCGGAGAAGCGCGACAGGTGAACCATACAGATTGAAAGCGCCGAGGCAAGCTCCAAGCAAAAGTCGCGGTCGGAAACACCGTCAAGCGAGTTCGCCATAGGTTCGGTCATTTCAAGCAGGGAAGAGGTGCGTTCGCGGTCTATATTGTAGGTTGTTCCCGCAAGCGCACAGCTCCCGAGCGGGTTTACGTTCATTCGCTTGAATGTGTCGTCAAGCCGCCCGATATCACGCAAAAGCATCTGCGCATAAGCCATAATGTGATGACCGAAGGTAATGGGCTGGGCGCGCTGTAAATGCGTGTAGCCCGGCATAATCACGTCATAGTTTTTCTCGGCAATATCGCAGAGAGTTTCAGCAAGCTTTACAATCAGCGCGCGGATTTCCTTGATTTCATCGCGCAGATAAAGCCTGATATCGAGAGCGACTTGGTCGTTTCGCGAACGCGAGGTATGAAGCCGCTTTCCTGCGTCACCGATACGCTTTGTAAGCTCCGCTTCGACAAACATATGAATATCTTCCGCACCCGCGTCAAATTCAAGCTTTCCACTGTCGATATCCGCGAGAATTTCTTTCAAACCGCCGATTATTTCAAGGCTGTCGCTCATACTTATAATGCCCTGTTCACCGAGCATTGTCGCGTGAGCGATACTGCCCGCGATATCCTGCTTATACATTCTCGCGTCGAATGAAATTGACGAATTGAACACGTCTACGCTCTTGTCAACCTCTTTGGAAAATCTTCCTGCCCACATTGCCATAGCATTTTCTCCTGTCTAAAACACACAAAGCGGGAAGTAATCCCGCCTTGCGGTAATTTTGGTTAATCCGTACAAAAGTATCGATAATTACTTTCTGTTCTCATCAAGAAGCGCCTTGACCTTAATCGGCAGACCGAACAGGTTGATAAAGCCTGCGCTGTCCTTCTGGTCGTAAACATCGTCCTCACCGAACGAAGCGAAGTCCTCGCTGTAAAGAGTATAGGGAGAGGTTACGCCGGCGTTGATGATGTTGCCCTTGTAGAGCTTGAGTTTAACGTCGCCGGTAACGGTTTCCTGCGTCTTGTCAACAAAAGCGTCCATAGCCTCGCGCAGAGGAGTGTACCACTGTCCGTTGTAAACCAAATCAGCGTACTTCTGAGCAAGACCATACTTGTAGTGCTGGGTTTCCTTGTCAAGGCAGATTGTTTCGAGAACCTCGTGAGCGTGATAGAGGATAGTTCCGCCGGGGGTTTCGTAAACGCCGCGCGACTTCATTCCGACAAGACGGTTTTCAACAACGTCGAACAAACCGATACCGTTTTCACCGCCGATTTTGTTCAAGGTCTTGATGAGCTTAACGCCGTCCATTGTCTCACCGTTGAGAGCGGTGGGGATACCCTTTTCAAAGTGGATTGTAATATAAGTGGGCTTGTCGGGAGCCTGCTCGGGAGAAACGCCGAGCTCAAGGAAGCCTTCCTTATTATATTGAGGCTCGTTCGCGGGATCCTCGAGGTCAAGTCCCTCGTGAGAGAGGTGCCAGAGGTTCATATCCTTGGAATAGTTGGTTTCGCGGGTAATCTTTATCGGAACATTGTGTGCTTCCGCATAATCGATTTCCTGATCGCGGGACTTGATGTTCCAAATTCTCCACGGAGCGATAATCGTCATATTCGGAGCGAGAGCCTTGATTGTAAGCTCGAAGCGAACTTGGTCGTTGCCCTTGCCGGTACAGCCGTGGCAGATAGCGTCCGCGCCCTCTTTCTTTGCGATTTCAACAATTCTCTTCGCAATAGGAGGACGAGCAAAGGAAGTACCGAGCAGATAACCCTCGTACTTTGCGCCAGCCTTGAGGGTAGGGAACACGAAGTCGTTTACAAACTCGTCCTGAATGTCCTCGATGTACAGCTTGGAAGCGCCGGTTTTCTTGGCTCTTTCCTCAAGACCTTCAATCTCCGCGTCCTGTCCAACGTTACCCGCAACGCAGATAACCTCGCAACCCGGATAGGTTTCCTTCAACCACGGGATAATAATAGAGGTATCAAGTCCTCCGGAATATGCCAGAACTACTTTTTTGATTTCTTTTGCCATAGTAAAAAACTCCTTTTTAAAAAATATTTCATTTTTATTATACACTTTTTTTACAATTTGTCAAGTGGAAATATTCAATAATTTGAATAAAATCGGCAAATATTCAATATTTTTTGCGATTTTTCAATAATTTTTTAAAAATGTGTGAATAATATTCATAAAAATAAATATTATTTTTGTAATTGACAAAACGAAAATTTGCTGTTATAATAGAAATATCAAAAAATATTTTAGGAGGATAATTATTATGAAGATGAACGAAAAACTTGATATAATGCTGAGCCGTCGTCATTTGAAGAGAGTGGAGTTTGCCGAGAGCATCGGTATAACCTACCGCGCTTTTGCTTATTATATGACGGGAAGCCGCAAGCCGCGCAAGAGCGTGCTTGAGAAAATGGCGGCAAAGCTCGAGGTTACGCCGGAGTTTTTGCTTGATGACAGCATTGATATGGAGCTTACCACCGAGGAGAAGTTTATCAGCGGTATCGCAAGCAACGGCGGAAGCACAACCGACGCGGCAAAATTCCTTGCACAGTCGAGAGGTCTGTTTGCGGGCAACGCGCTTTCGGACAAGGATAAGGAGAACCTGCTTGCTTGTCTTAACGAGATTTATCTTGACGCACGCAAAAACAGCCAAAATGAAAAATAATGCAATATATTCTTGAAAGAGCGAAAAGTGTTCTCGAGGAATTTGGCGGTCGAGATGTCTTTGAAACCGCGGAAAACGCGGGAGTAAACATCTGGTTTCGCACTCTGGGGAGCTTGAAGGGCTTTTACATATTTGAGAATAATTGCAGATACATTGTGATAAACGAGGAACTCGATGAGGTTACGAAAGGCGTAGTCTGCGCTCACGAGCTGGGTCACGATATGCTTCACCGCAAGCTGTCTGTCGGGGGAATTCGCGAAAACACGCTGTTTCTTGCCAACAATAAAACCGAGCGCGAGGCAAATCTTTTTGCGTCCGAGATACTTATATCTGATGATGATTTTTTGTCGGCGCTGTCTTATTGCGACAGTATAAAAAGCCTGTCTGCTCAGCTTGGATTTCCACCCGAGCTAATACAGTACAAGCTTGAAACGATGAATTTCAAAGGATATCATTTCAAGTTAAGCGACGTTAAAAATGATTTTCTGAAGTAATCGGGGTGATTTTTTGGATATAAAGTCAACTTTAAAATCGCTTACCTCCGAAACGGGCGTTTCGGGGGAAGAATTTCCTGCGTCCAAACGGGCGGCAGAGTTTCTCGCGGAGTATGCCGAAGACGTGAAAATTGACGCTTTCGGCAATGTAACGGGCTTTGTCAAATCGGATAATCCCTCTGCGAAAACGCTTATGCTGGACGCTCATATTGACAGAGTCGGTTTCATCGTTACTTTTATCGATGAAAGCGGCTTTATTGGCGTGGGAAAATGCGGTTCGCCCGATATGAAGGCACTGCTCGCGCAATCGGTTACGGTACACGGAAAAAAGGACGTGCTCGGCGTTGTATCAACGCTCCCGCCGCACGTTTCCAAGGAAAAAGGCGTTCCGGAAATCGGTGATGTGTGGATTGATGTGGGACTTTCAAAGGAAAAGGCTGAGGAGGTTATCTCGCTCGGCGATAAAATCACGGTAAATTCTGCGTTTCGGGAACTTTTGGGCAACAGAATTTCCGCGCCCGCCGTTGACGACAGAAGCGGAGTTTGCGCAATTTTAGTTGCTCTCGATATGCTCAAAGGAAAAAACCTCGCGTATAATCTCGCCGTGACTTTTTCTTCGGGTGAAGAGGTTGGTGAACGCGGCGCGAAAATGACTGCTTTTTCCGTTCAGCCCGATGAAGCGATAGCCGTTGACGTGTCCTTCGGAAGAACACCCGACAGCTCTGCGAAAGATACCGCTGAGCTTGGAAGCGGCGTTATGATAGGCTTTTCAGCGGCCCTTGACAAGGAGATGTCGAACAAGCTCTGCGAAATTGCAAAGCGTGCTGATATTCCTTTCACGCGCGAGATAATGCCCGAGTCCACGGGAACAAACGCGGACGCCATCGGCATAAGCGGAAAAGGCGTGAAGTGCTGCACACTGTCCTTTCCTATCAGATATATGCACACTCCCGTGGAAACGGTTGATTTAAGCGATATCGAAGCCACGGCACGGCTGATTTGCGAATATGCGGGAGGTTGCGAATGAACAAGTTGAAAGAATTGTGTCTGATAAACGGCGCTTCGGGCGATGAAAGCAGAGTTCGCGCGTATATCCGCGATTATATTAAATCGAGAGTAACTCCCGATGAACTGTACACGGACAATCTCGGAAACCTGATTGTATTCAAAAAAGGCAAAAAACGTACCAAAAACAAGATTATGTTCTCGGCGCATATGGACGAGGTTGGGTTTATGATAACTCACATCGATGATGACGGTTTTCTGGGCTTCGGCGAGGTTGGCGGGATAAATCCGTCGGTTGTTGTCGGGCGGGGAGTGCGCTTGGAGAGCGGCATTTCGGGGGTTATCGGAACAAAGGCTGTTCACCAGCAGTCTGCCGAGGAGCGCAAAAACCTCCCCGAAATAAAGTCGCTTTATATCGATATCGGCGCAAGCTCACGCGATGAAGCAGAGAAATTCGCGCCGCTGGGTAGCTATGCTTATTTTGACGATGACTTTTTCAGCTTCGGCGACGGTCTTGTCAAGGGCAAGGCAATCGATGACCGTGCGGGCTGTCTGATAATGATGGATATGATTTGCGGTGAACCCGAGTATGACGCTTGGTACGTTTTTACCGTTCAGGAGGAAATCGGGACACGCGGCGCGGGTGCGGCGGCATTTGTGGTTGCTCCGGACATTGCTTTTGTGCTTGAATCAACGACCGCTTGCGATATCGCGGGAGTTTCGGGCTCAAAAAAGGTCTGTGAGCTGGGAAAGGGCGCGGTTGTGTCGTATATGGACAACGGCGCGATTTACGACCGCGAGCTGTACAAACTGGCAATGAAAACGGCTTCCGAGAACAACATTCCCGCGCAGACGAAAACGCTGATTGCCGGCGGCAACGACAGCCGTTCAATCCACATTTCTCGCGGCGGTATACGCTCTTGCGCGATTTCCGTGCCGTGCCGTTATCTTCACTCGCCGTCTTGCGTAATCAAGGAAAGCGATTTTGCGGCGGTAAAATCCCTTGCCGAGAAAATGCTTTCCGCAGCCGCTGAGCTATGATAAAACGTGCGAAAAGTCCCGAGGAGCTGAAAAATCTCCCTGAAACGGGAGTTGAGGCTCTGAAAATCCGCTCACTTTTGTTGGCTTATGGGACAAATTACGATTTCTGCCGCTTTTTCACTGCGAAAAATCTTGTTCTGGTGCAGCTTAACGGGGATTTTATCATAAGTAATTTCGGCGAAACCGATGTCGAGGAATTATCGAAATTTCTCAATTTTAACGGTTTTTCGGAGATTTTTTGCTCGGAACAACTCGGGCAAGTTTTGGAGAATCGGCTTGATGTTACGCGGGAAAATGTGAGTTTAATGCGGTTTGCGGGCGTTTCTGAGAAAAACGCGCTTGAAATTCTCAAGCCCGCCGAAGCATATCAAATAATAAAGACCGGCTTTGATTTTGAGTTCGAGCCGTGGTATCTTGATATGTCGCACCGCGTAAGGCACGGAGTTTCGCGGCTTTACGGGCTTGACGGCGCGGCGCTTGCGGTTCAGTACAACCTGAACGGTGAGGTGCTTATCTCACAGGTTGCAACAATTCCCGAACAACGCGGCAAAGGCTCAGCTTCGCGGCTTATTTCAGCGGTTTGCGCGGAACTGCACGAGAGCGAGATTTTTGTGCTTTGTGAGGACAGACTGCTCGGATTTTACGAGAAAAACGTGTTTGTTCCTGAGAGCAAAAAATGTTGTTTAAGAAGATAATCCCTGATTTTTGTCGGGGATTTTTTGTTTATTTTATGAAAATTGATGTATAGATATTGACTAAATTATAAATATGTGGTACAATATATGTGTGTATTTAAAAATAAGGCGGTGCTTTATGAGAAAAGGAAAATTGATAGTGCTTGACGGTCTGGACGGCTGTGGAAAATCAACTCAGCTTGACCTCGCGGCAAGCTTTCTTGCGGAATCGGGTTTAAAATGTCGTGCAATTAGTTTTCCGAACTATGAAACGCTCAGCGGACAGCTGGTTGAGTGCTACCTCAAAGGGATTATTCCGTGCGAGGGCAGAAACGGCGGCTATTCCGCGTCTACGCTGTACGCGGTTGACCGATATGTGAGCTATGTCACCGATTGGAAGGATTTTTACGAGAGCGGCGGGGTGATTATCGCGGGGCGCTACACAACCTCAAACGCGATTTATCAGCTTTCCAAAATGCCCCCGAGAGAGTACGGCGACTACCTGAACTGGCTGTTCGATTTCGAGTACAACAAGCTAGGGCTTCCCGAACCCGACGCGGTTATTTTCTTGGATATGCCGACGGAGGTTTCGCAAAAGCTCCTCAGCGCGCGCTATAACGGTGACGAGAGCAAAAAGGACATTCACGAGAGCAATATCGAGTTTTTGAACAAATGCCGCGAATGTGCCTTGTATTGCGCGGATATTTACTCGTGGATTGTTGTAAACTGCTCGGAAAACGGCTTGCCGTTGCCGATTGAAGATATATATTTGAAAATCTGCGAGCATTTAAGGACGATTTTGAATGTGTGAACTAAAGTTTCGGAGAATTGAATTATCCGACAAAATCAGCGCCTGCGAGCTTTTGGAGAAATCGGGCTTTCGCGGGTGTGAATATACGTTTGGAAACAATTTTGTCTGGCGTGATGTTTATAAGGTTGAGGTTTGTTTTTTCGAGGAATTTTATTTCGTGAAACAGCTTGACGGCGAGAACACACGTTTCCTGTATCCTGCGGGCGCGGGAAGCGTTGAACGAGCGGTTGGACTTATAGCTGATTATTGTCGGGAAAACGGCTTGAAACCAAGGATTTTTGCCAACAAGGAGAAGGCTGCTGAAATCACGGCGCTTTTTCCCGATTATACTGCTGAGCCGATGAGGGATTTTTACGATTATGTGTACCTTGCGGACGACCTTGCAAATTTAAAGGGCAAAAAGTACCACGCAAAGCGTAATCATCTCAACCGATTTTATGAGAACAACTGGAGTTACGAGCCGATAACAGCCGATAATCTCGCCGAGTGTGCCGAGTTAAACGAGCGCTGGTGCGAGGAAAATCTTGATGTTGACGATAAAGGCAAGCTGGAAGAGCAGATTGTTGTTCATCAAAGTCTTGAGCATTATGAGGAACTCGGCTATTACGGTGGTTTAATACGCGTAGACAGCGTTGTCGAGGCGTTTTCTTTTGGTGAACGTTCGGCGGAGAATTGCTTTGTCGTTCACGTTGAAAAGGCAAGCCGTAAGTATCAGGGCGCTTACGCCGCGATTAACCGCGAGCTTGTAAATTCGCTCGGCGGGAAATTTTTGTATATAAACCGCGAGGACGACGCGGGTTCGGATAATCTCCGAAAAGCAAAGCTGTCGTATTATCCAGCGTTTTTGGAAGAAAAATTTTGTGTTACACGGAGGTAATTTTTATGATTTATGTATTCTTGGCAGAGGGTTTTGAGGAAACGGAGGCAATTGCGCCTATCGATATGTTGCGTCGCGCGAAATGCGACGTGGTAACGGTTGGCTTGACCAACGACAGCGCGAAAAGCTCTCACGGGATTTTGGTTTTGTGCGATATGACGGATTTTCAGGTTGAGCTTGACGAGCGCCTTGAAATGATTGTACTGCCGGGGGGAACTTACGGCACGATGAACCTCGAAAAAAATCCCGTTGTTCAGGCAAGCATCGACTACTGCGTGAAAAACAACATTCCCATCGGGGCAATCTGCGCGGCTCCGTCTATTTTGGGCAAGAAAGGCTTACTCAAGGGCAAAAAGGCAACCGCGTTCCCCGATTATCGAAAGTATCTTGAGGGCGCCGAGATTGCCGATAAAAACGTTGTCACCGACGGTATTTTCACAACGGCAGCGGGCGCGGGAGTTTCCGTGGAGTTTGGTCTGGAGCTTGTCCGCGTGCTCAAGGGCGAGGAAGTTGCCAAGACAATTCACGATACAATACAATGCGAGAACTGAAAAAGGCTCTGCGAAAAGAGCTGATAAGCCGCCGCAAAGCAATGGATTTAACCGAAAAAGTTCTTGCGGACGCGGATATTTTCGAGCAACTCAAACCGCTTGTCGATAAGGCGGGAGCGGTTTTCACATACGCGTCAACCGAAATTGAGGTTGATACAAGAAGGCTGATTGATTATTGCCTTGCGAGAAAAATCCCTGTTGCCTTGCCCGTGAGCGGAGATGAGGAGCTTGAGTTCTTCTTCATCAACAGCACGGACGAGCTTCAAAAGGGGCGATACAATATCGATGAGCCGCCGCAAAATCACCCCGCAAAACCCGATAAAGACACGCTTTGCATTGTCCCCGCGCTTTGTGCCGATGGGGAAGGCTTGAGGCTGGGTTACGGCAAGGGTTATTACGACAGGTTTCTGCGGAATTTCACGGGAATTTCCGCGATAATCTGCTATGATTCTTTCAAGCGGGAGGTTCCCGCAGAACCGTACGATGTAAGAGCTGATTATACTTTTTTTAACAGAAAGACGGTAAATAATGGACGAAAAAAATCTTAACGAAAACGAAAATAACGAAGATTTCGCGGAGGAAGACCTCGGCAAAACCCAAGAAATCGACAGCCTTTTTCGTGAAAACGACTCGCGTTCCATAACGCCGCGGGACGAGTTCACCGAGCTTAATTCCGCCGATGATATGTCGAAAACGTTGCTTATGGACTCGATGCCGGGGGATAATGCGCCCGCGGTTCCCGAGGAGGATTACATTCCCGCGGAAAACGAGGTTAAGCGCCGCAAAAAGAAGCACAAGCACCAAATAAACCACGTTCGTACAATGGGACAGGTTTTTCTCGGTGTGGTAATTTCGGTTGCATCAATGGCGCTGGGTGTTGTTTTGTCAATTAACGTGATAAAGGCACTGCGCGATATCACGGGTATGGCAAAGCCCATAAAAGAGGCGGAAATTGAGATAACCGGCGAAATGAGCGTTGATGAAATCGTTGATTCTCTGCACAAGGGCGGGGTTATCGAAGTGCCGTCGCTGATGAAAATGTATATAAATATGACCGACAAAAAGGACTCGGAGGATTACCGACCGTTCCTTGAGGGCACTTACACGGTCTATTCAAATATGTCGTACAGCAACATTATCGACACGCTGAAAACCAAAAAGACTTACACGGAAACCGTTACTGTGCTTATCCCCGAGGGCATCACGGCGCTTGAAATCGGGCAAATTCTCGAGGAGAATTACGTCTGCCGCGCTGTTGATTTTGAGAAATACTATAAGAGCAAGCTCAATAAATTCGATTTTGAGGAGCAAATTGAGGATAATCCTTACCGTTTGAATATGCTGGAGGGCTATCTGTTCCCCGATACCTACGAATTTTATGTTATCGATGACCTGAAGAAAAATCCGAATTTTGATACAACCGATTACGCAAAACAGGTTGCCGAAACAATGTACAAGAACTTTGAGAGCAAGATTACCAAGAGTATGAAGGCTCGTATGAAGGAGCTTGGAATGACGCTTGACGAGGTTGTAAGACTTGCTTCTATCGTACAGTGGGAAGGTAACGACGAGGACAACTGGGCGAAAATTTCCTCTGTTTTTCACAACCGTCTGAACGACCCCGAGGTTTTCCCGAAATTGGAGTCTGATGCTACCGATACCTATATCGACATGTGCATTAAACCCAAGACCACCTCGTCAAACAAGGAAAAAATGCAGGCAATTGAGGAAGCATACGACACCTACAATTGCGTGGGACTTCCTGCGGGCGCTATCTGCAACCCCGGTCTTGACACGATTAACGCGGTGCTTTATCCCGCAGAAACCAGCTATTATTACTTCCTTGCAAGCAAAGAGGGCAACTTCTACTACGCGAAGACTCAAGAACAGCACGAACAGAACATTATCGACGCGGGACTTGAGCCGCCCGAACAATCCAACGGAGGAGAATCGCAGTGATTAGAAAACCCGAGCTTCTTGCTCCCGCGGGCGATGAGGAAAGCCTGCTTTGCGCGCTAGATTACGGCGCGGACGCGGTTTATCTTGCCGGAAAAACCTTCGGTATGAGAGCCGCCGCAAAGAATTTTGATGAAGAAGGACTTGTTTGGGCTGTGCAGACCGCGCACGAAAAAGGCGCAAAGGTCTACATTACCTGCAACATTGTCCCAAATAACAATGAAGCCGATGCTTTTCCCGAGTTTATAAAAAAGGTGGAAAAAGCGGGAGTTGACGCGGTTATTGCGGCTGATATCGGAGTTATCTCGATGATAAAAGAGTACGCGCCGAATATGGAAATCCACGCGTCAACTCAAACAGGTGTCGTGAATTACAGGACTGCTCTTGAGCTGTATAAAATGGGCGTAAAACGCGTGGTTTTGGCGCGTGAGGTTGACCTTGAGAACATAAAAATCATCAGAGAGAAAATCCCCGATGATATGGAAATCGAGGTCTTTGTTCACGGGGCAATGTGCGTTTCGTTTTCGGGAAGGTGCCTTATCTCCGAGTATCTGACGGGGAGAAACGCAAACCGCGGTCAATGCGCGCAGTCTTGCCGCTGGGAATATTACCTTATGGAGCAGAAGCGTCCCGGAGAGTTTTACAAGGTGTTCGAGGACGAGCGCGGTTCGTTTATACTGAACGCGCGCGATATGTGTATGATTGAGCATCTTGACGACCTCATAAAAGCGGGTGTATCCAGCTTCAAAATCGAGGGCAGAGCAAAGTCTGCGTATTACACGGCGCTCACCACAAACGCTTACCGAGCGGCTTTGGACAGCGTTTTAAAGGGCGAAAATCCACCCGCGTGGGCAATTTCCGAGGTTGACAAAATCAGCCACCGTCCTTATTGCACGGGTTTTTTCTACGGTTCACCGCAAGCGGGAAGCGGCACGCAAAATCCCGAAGTTACCACAAACGGCGGGCAGTATTTCGCGGACAGCAACTATGTGAGGAAATACGATTTCTGCGCGGCTGTTGACTACTGCGAAAACGGCGTTATGCACCTCACCGTGAGGAATTTCTTCACGCTCAACGATGAACTTGAGCTGGTAATTCCTCATCAAGAGCCGATAAAATTTGCTCCGAAAACAATGTTCGGTGAAAATGGCGAAGAAATTGACACGGCACGTCACGCTATGGAAAAAATCACGATTTTGACGGATATCAGCGCGCCGGCGCGTTCTCTTATAAGAAAAAAGATTTAGATTAAGGAGAAGATTATGCCGAAATATAAATTTCAGGATACCTCGCTTTCCGTTGATGAGCGCGTAAATGCGCTGTTGGAGGAGCTTACTCTTGATGAAAAGCTGTTGCTTATCACAACATATCAGAGGGAAATCCCGCGGCTTGGCATAAAAGCCTTTCCGATTGGTTCGGAAGCGGCGAGAGGTCTGCTTGTAAGGCGTGACGAAAACGATGCGAATTGCCCCGAGTCGCCGACAACCGTTTTCCCCGAGCCTTTCAGCGTTTCGGCAACCTTTGACGCGGGGCTTATGGAGGAAATAGGTGCAATCGCGGCAACCGAGGCGCGTATCTACAACAAGGAAGGCAAGTCCACGCTTTGTCTTTGGGCACCGACCGTTGACCTTGAGCGCGACCCGCGTTGGGGAAGAAACGAGGAGGGCTACGGCGAAGACCCGATGCTTACGGGAAGAATGGCGGCGGCTCTCACAAAGGGAATGCTCGGAAACGACGAGAAATATTATCGCGTAATCCCAACCCTGAAGCACTTCTACGCCAACAATAACGAAGAGGACAGAAGTGCTGACAATTCGTCAATCCCAACTGTTTTGAAGCACGATTATTATCTGAAAGCGTTTGAGCAACCCTTGAAAAACGGCGGTGCAAGGAGCATTATGACCGCTTACAATATGGTAAACGGCGTTGAGGCGATTTGCAATCCCGAGGTTACCACGCTTTGCAAAAACGAGTGGGGAATGTTGTTTGCGGTAGCTGACGGCGGCGATTTTGCCGAAAACGTTACCCGCCACAGAACCGACCTTTCCCACACGGAAACCATTGTAAGAATTATCAAAAACGGCGGCGTTGATATCATAACCGAGCATCAGGATGTTGTTGAAACTGCCGCGCGAAACGCACTTGCCCAAAAGCTGATTACCGAAAGCAATATTGATAAATCGCTGTTTGGTGCGTTAAAGGCGCGTTTTCTGCTTGGTGAATTTGACGATGACTGCCCGTATGACAAGGTTGACAAAAAACTGTTGCTTTGCGACAATTATCGCAAAACTGCCGCAAAGGCTTGCGAGGAGTCGATAATTCTTCTCCGAAACCGTCACATGACGCTTCCTCTGCGTGAGAGGGAAAAAATTGCGGTTATCGGACTGCACAGCGATATGAATTTCCGTGACTGGTACACGGGATATTCCGATAAAAATCCGACAATTCTGGACGGAATTATCGCGAAAGTTGGACGCGAAAACGTTACTTATGAAATGGGCAACGACATTATCGCCATCAGAAACGGTGAAACGGGATTTTATTTCTCGGTTGCCGAGGACGGTACATTTGCGTGCGATTCCGCGACAATCAACGAGAGCTGTCTGCTGGAGGTCTTTGATTGGGGCAACGGCGATGTTTCGTTCAAGTCAAAGTTCAATGGGAAATTCCTTTGTGACTGCGGAGCCGCTTCGGATAACGGCGTTATGAAATGCGTTTCCGACGAGCCTTACGGCTGGTTTGTGAAGGAAAAGTTTACTGTTGAAAAGTGCGATAAAGAGTGCCGCCTGAAAAATTGGCAGGGAAGATATCTTTTCATCAACGAGGACGGACAGGTTGAGATTACCGATAGAATCAAGCCCAAAGTCAACTCAATGTTCAGCGTGGAGCTGTTTTCATCGGGCTTTGACCGCGTGAGAAAGGCTGTAACCGAAGCGCACAATGTCCTGCTGGTTCTCGGAAATAACCCGCTTATCGGTGCCAGAGAGAATTACGACAGAAAGACGCTGAACGTGACGGAGCGCCAGCAAAAGCTGTCGGATTTGGTGATTTCGCTTAACGAAAACGCCGTGCTTTTGTTTGTTTCGGGATATCCTTATGCGGTTGACAAGCGCTTCAACTCGGTTCTTCACACCGGTCACAACGGTCCCGAAATGGGAACAGCTGTTGCTAAGGTTTTGTTCGGAGAAATATCACCGGCAGGTCGTTGCCCGATGACTTGGTATTCGTCCGAAAACGAGCTTGGAAGCATAAAGGATTACAATATTATCCGAACCGAAAGTACCTACCGCTACTATCGCGGCGAGCCTGTTTTCCCGTTCGGTCACGGCTTGAGCTACACCGCATTCCGTTACAGCGCGCTGAAGCTCAACAAAAAATGCTTTGAGCCGAACGAGCGCTGTGAGGTTACTTTTGAGGTAAGAAATATCGGAAATTTCGACTCGGACGAGGTTGTACAGCTATATGTGAAGGCCCCTGAGTTTTCGAGCGCGGTTCCGATAAAGGAGCTGAAAGCGTTCAGGCGAGTTTTTGTGCCGTCGGAAAAAGCTGTTCCGATGACGCTCTCGTTTGATATCGCAGACCTTGCGCTGTGGGATTTGAACAAAAACTGCCGGACGGTTTTTGCGGGTACTTATGAAATTCAAGTGGGTTCGTCTTCGGAGGAAATCTTGAGAACGGTTGAAATCAAGGTTCACGGCGAGAACTATCAGGGGCTTGATATAAGACAGTCTGTTCCCGCGACAGCTTCTTGGGAATATGTGGGAATTGAGTTCCTCACGGACAAACTGCTCAATGAATACGCGCTGTTAGCTGACTCGCAAAGCTCGATTTCATTTGAAAACTGCGCGATGAAGGGCGAGAAAAACGTTGAGATTATCGTTTCAAATCCGGCAACAAAAACAAAGGTTTTGGTTCTGGAAGCTGACAAGAACGAAATTCTCGCTGAAATTGAGGTTCCGACAACCGGTAGCTTGTCAAATTTCACGGCATTTACCGCGAAAATGAACGCGATTTCGGGTAAACACAAACTGAAAATCAAGGCGGGCGGCATTATGTCGCTGAAATCATTCAGACTGTTTTGAGGTAGAATTATGAACAATTCCGAGATTTTTCCGCATATTGACCACACTTTACTTAAACCAACGGCAACAAAAGTCGAAATTGACGCGCTTTGCCAAGAGGCGATGATATATAAAACCGCGTCGGTTTGCATTCCGGCGTGTTATGTGGAGTACGCGGCAATCAGCTTTCCTGAGCTGAATATCTGCACGGTTGTCGGCTTTCCGCTCGGTTACTCGACAACCGCTATAAAATGCTCCGAGGCTGTCGGCGCAATCAACAGCGGTGCTTCTGAAATCGATATGGTGGTTAACCTTACCGATGTGAAAAACGGGAATTTTGACGCGGTTAAAAGTGAGATAAAGGCGCTGAAATACGTCTGTGGGCAGAAGATTTTGAAGGTAATTGTCGAAACCTGTTATCTCACCGAGGAAGAAAAAATCAAGCTCTGCGAGTGCGTGACCGAGGCTGGCGCGGATTATATCAAGACGTCCACGGGTTTTGGCACGGCGGGCGCGGATATCGAGGATATTCGTCTGTTCAAGAAGCACATCGGCAAGAATGTGAAAATCAAGGCGGCGGGCGGAATTAAGACAAAAGAACAACTTGAGCTGTTCTTGAACGAGGGTTGCGACAGGATTGGCACAAGCTCGGCTGTTAAACTGTTGACGAGCGGTAAATAAGAGGGTGATTGAAATGACAAAGCGCGTTTTTCTGATGGTTCTGGATAGCTTTGGCGTTGGAGAAATGCCCGATGCCGAGGATTTCGGCGACAAGGGCGCGAACACTCTGCGTTCGTGCTTCAACACGGGAAAGCTGAATGTACCGAATATGGCGAAAATGGGGCTGTTCAACATCGACGGAGTTGACGTTGGTGAGAAAGAAGCCGCTCCGGACGGCGCTTTTCTGCGGCTCTCGGAGCTTTCCAAGGGTAAGGACACAACCACGGGTCACTGGGAGATTGCCGGACTTGTCAGCGAAAAAGCGTTTCCGACATTTCCGGACGGCTTTCCGAGCGAGGTTATCGGTGAGTTTGAGCGCAGAACCGGCAGAAAAACTCTTTGCAACAAGCCGTACTCCGGAACAAAGGTTATCGCGGATTACGGCGAGGAGCACCTAAAAACGGGTGCGCTGATTGTTTACACGTCTGCGGACAGCGTTTTTCAGATTGCCGCTCACGAGGTCGTTGTTCCCGTGGAGGAGCTGTACAAATACTGCGAAATTGCGCGTGAAATTCTTCAGGGTGATTTTGCCGTGGGGAGAGTTATCGCGCGTCCCTTCGAGGGCGAACACCCGTTTAAGAGAACTCCCCGCAGGCACGATTTCTCGCTTGTTCCGCCGAAGAACACAATGTTTGACGTGCTCAAGGAAAACGGTTTGGACACAATCGGAGTCGGCAAAATATTCGATATCTTCGCGGGAAAAAGCGTTTCGGACTGCGACAGGAGAATAGGAAATGCTGTCGATATGGAAATCACGTCCGATTATCAGCAAAAGGATTTTCACGGGCTTTGCTTTACAAATCTAGTTGACTTTGATATGCAGTTCGGTCACCGCCGCGACGCTTTGGGCTACGCAAACGCGCTGAATGAATTTGACGAGTGGCTCGGGAAATTCAAGGCAAAAATGCGCCCCGATGACGTTCTTATCATCACCGCAGACCACGGTTGCGACCCTTGCCACAGCGGTACCGACCACACGCGCGAGTATATTCCCGTGCTGATTTTCGGTGAGAGGATAAAGCCCGCAAACCTCGGCACAAGAGCGGGATTTTGCGATATCGCGGCAACTGTGCTCGAGCTTTTGAACGTAAAAGGCGAAATAAACGGCAGTAGCTTTGCCGATGAAATTCGGGGTTGATTATGTACAATTTTACCGTAAGACCTGCGACAATCAAGGACGCAGAGTCGATTTGCAAGTACAACAAAACTCACGGCAGAAGCGCGCTCTCGCTTGAAGACACCGAGGCGGCTTTGCAGGAAATCATCAGCGATGGCACTAACAAGGTGCTTGTGGCAATTCATTCACAGCACATCGCGGGCTATGTTTATGCAAGGGAAGTTACAAGTCTTACCGAGCCACGGTATATTGAAATCGTTGATTTTGGATTGAGCAATTATTATCGGAAAATCGGTGCGGGAACAGCTCTTGTTCAAGCGGTTAAACAGTGGGCGGAGCAGATGATTGCGGCGAAAATTGTATTCTCGGCGAAAATTTATGATTTGGAAAAGTTCAAGGCATTTGAAGAGGATAATTACATAAAAGACGAGCGTTCTCTGGTATTTTTCAGAAAATTGTAAGCTTTTTATGTTAAAAAATATATAAAAACCGAAAGGAAGATTAAAAATGAGTGAATGTACACACGATTGTTCAAGCTGTTCGGAAAGCTGTTCCGAGCGTGACCCAAAGAGTTTTCTCGAGAAACCGCACGAGCTGTCGAACATCAAAAAGGTGATTGGAATTGTCAGCGGCAAGGGCGGCGTGGGAAAATCCCTCGTCACTTGTATGAGCGCTGTTCTGATGAACAGACGCGGGTTCAACACCGCAGTTCTTGACGCGGATATCACAGGTCCGTCCGTTCCCAAGGCGTTTGGTATCAAGGACAAGGCAACCGGCGACCAAAACGCGATTTTCCCCGTGAAATCCAAAAAGGGAATTAAGGTTATGAGCGTAAACCTGCTTTTGCCCGATGAAACCGCTCCGGTTGTTTGGAGAGGTCCGATTATCGCGGGTACGGCAAAGCAGTTCTGGACGGACGTTATCTGGGACGATGTGGACTATATGTTCGTTGATATGCCTCCGGGAACCGGCGATGTCCCGCTCACCGTTTTTCAGTCAATCCCGCTGGACGGTATAATTGTCGTTACTTCTCCGCAGGAGTTGGTTTCGATGATTGTCGGAAAAGCGCTTAAAATGGCGGAGATGATGAACGTTCCCATTATCGGTCTTGTCGAGAATATGAGCTATGTGGTTTGCCCCGACTGCGGTAAACACATCAACGTTTTCGGTGAAAGCCACATTGACGAAACCGCGAAGAAATTCAACCTCAAGGTTCTTGCAAAACTTCCAATTGACCCTGAAATCGCAAAGCTGGTTGACAGCGGAATGTTGGAGCTTATGGAAAGTGAAGCCGCTGACCCAATTGCCGACGCAGTGGAGGAATTTTGCAAATGAGCAGGGGAGATAAGGCTTACGAGCTTTTCACAAGCGGCTACAACTGCTCCCAAGCGGTAACTCTCGCCTATTCCGACCTTTTCGGAATGGACGAAGAACAGCTCGCGAAGATTTCGGGCGGATTCGGCGGCGGAATGGGCAGAATGAGAGAGGTCTGCGGCGCGTTTTCGGGAATTGTGATGGTGTTAAGCCAAGCCTACGGTTACACGGACCCGAAAGATACCGAGGGTAAAAAGGCGCTTTATGAGAAAATCCGTGCGGTTGCTGAGCAGTTCAAAAAAGACAACGGAAGCATAATCTGCAAGGAGCTTCTCGGTCTTGAAAAGCCTGAAAAAACGGCTCAGCCAGACGCGAGAACTCCCGAGTATTATCAGAAACGTCCGTGCCCGTTGCTCTGCAAATACGCGGCGGAGCTTGTTGAAACGGAGCTTTCAAAAGAATAAAGGAAAACGGCAGTCTGAAAACTGCCGTTTTTTATATGAAATAGTTGTCGAGATAAGCTTTGAACGCTTTGGGGTCTTCTTTAATTTTGCTCTTGATAAAATCGGCGTTCTCGGAATTTTCGGCGGCGATTTCGAGGTAATATTTTGGTTGAGCGGTAACCTCGTCCATAATAGTAACGCCCAAAGTGCAAGTCCCGTCGGGATTTGTGATGTATCGAACAGCAAGAAACGAGCTGTTTTTCTTCATTGCGTCGCGGGTGTAAACGCGAACAGCTTCCTTAAACATTTTGTCGCGAACTGAAGATGGGAGCTCTGTGCTGAGGTCTTTGGCGGCCTTAATTCCCATTGCAGTGTTTGAGTACACAATCTCCCCGTCAATATCGGTTACATTGAGCAAATGCCCCGATGCCTTTTCAAGCGCGGACGTGAGGTTAAAGTAATTCACCGCGTCCTCAAGCGAGGTTATTTCAATCAGCTCGTCCTTCGACAGCGGACAGCCGAGCGAGTAAATCAGGTGACAAATCAAAACGCAGATATCGTCGATTTCGGATATGCGTATTCTTGGTACTTCCACGAAATTCTCCTTTCAAATTTTCGGATTTTCAATCAGTGCAGACAGCAAAGCAATATTCATCGCCGACTCAACGCACGGAACAGCTCTCGGCACAACGCAAGGGTCGTGTCTGCCCTTGATAACAAGCTCCGTGTCACGTTTCTCCTTGAAATCCACGGTTTTCTGCGGGCGCGAAATTGACGGAGTTGGCTTGAACGCAACTCTGAAAATTATCGGCATACCGGAGCTGATTCCGCCGAGAATTCCGCCGTGATTGTTGGTTTTGGTGAGAATTTTCTCGTTCTGAACGTAAAATTCATCGTTGTTTTCGCTACCAAACAAATCCGTGCAGTCGAAGCCGTTGCCAAATTCAATTCCCTTAACAGCAGGAATTGCGAAAATCAAACGCGAGATTATATTCTCCAGCCCGTCAAGCATCGGCGAGCCAACACCCGCGGGAAAACCAACGGCCGCACATTCGATAACGCCGCCAACGCTGTTCAAATTCATTCTCGCGGAATTTATCACATCGCGCATCTTCTCCTCGGATTCATCTGAGGTAACGGGAAAAGCGCGCGTTTTAACCGAGTTCAGTTGCTCCGCAGTAACATTTACAGGGTCAAATCGTTCATCGAGAACATTCTTGATTTTAATAATATGCGCTCCGACAGTTATCCCGCGGTGCTCGAGAATTTGCGCGCAAACCGCTCCCGCAAAGCAAAGCGGCGCGGTAAGTCTGCCCGAAAAATGCCCGCCGCCGCGCGGGTCGTTTGCACCGTTATAGCGCAAAAATCCCGTGTAATCCGCGTGAGCGGGGCGCGCCGTGCTGATAAGATTTCCGTAATCGCCGGAGTGCTGGTCGGAGTTGTAAATCACGGCAGCAAGCGGCGATCCCGTAGTTTTTCCCTCATAAAGTCCCGAGAGAATTTCGGGAATGTCCTTTTCATTGCGCATTGTAGAGGTTCCGTCCTTTTTGGGAGCGCGCCTCGCCATAAATTCCCCGATTTTATCAAGGTCAATCGGCTCACCCGCGGGAAGATTGTCCAAAACAACCCCGATACCTTTTCCGTGACTTTCGCCGAAAATCGAGAACTTAATCCCGCCGTTAAAACTTGATGACATAACAAACTCCTATCAAATTACTCAAATCTTCTCAAAAATCCCGCCGAGCGTTCTGTAAACATCGAAGAAATTCGGGAAAGATTTGGAAACGCACTCCGCACCGCGAATTATCAGCGGATTTTCACAACGAGTCGCGGCAATTGCCATTGACATAGCAATTCTGTGGTCGTTAAAACAGCCGACCTCGCCGCCCTTGAACGTTCCCACGCCTTCTATTTCAAGCGTATCGGCAGTAGATTTCACCTTGCCGCCGATTTTGTTCAGGCAGTCTTCCATTGCCGCCAAACGGTCGCACTCCTTTATTCTGAGCCGCGCGGCGTTTAATATACGGCTTTTCCCTTCACAAAAGCAACCGAGCACAGATAAAATCGGCACCAAATCGGGAATATCCGAACAGTCCAGCTCAAATGCTTCTCCGTTAACAGCTTTTTTGCAAATATCAACGATAGCCTTGTCGCCCTGCAGCGAGTTTTCGTTAAGTCCCGCAATTTCAATCGTAGAACCAAGCGCGTTGGCAACATAAAAGAACGCCGCCTGCGAAAAATCTCCCTCAACCGCTCCCGAAAAAGGCACAAGCCGCTGATTTCCCTTGACGGAATAACCTGTTTTGGTTTCGGAAATTTCACAGCCAAAATCCCGCAGAACGCCGATTGTTATGTCAACGTAGGGCTTGGATTGCAGGGGAGAGGTGAGGACGATTTCACTGTCCTCGTTCAACAGCGGTAGCGCAAAAAGCAACCCCGTGATAAACTGCGAGGAAATTCCCCCGTCAACCTCAAATCTGCCGCCGGTCAGTTTCCCGTGAACCGAGAAAGGCAGATTATCACCATTTTCGGGTAGCTTGAAAGAAATTCCGTGCTTTGGCAGTTCATCGAGAAACGGTGTAATCGGTCTTTGCGGGAGCTTTCCGCGCCCCATAAACTCCGCGTCAACTCCAAGCGCGCAGGCAACCGGTATCAGAAATCTCAGCGTTGAGCCGGATTCACAGCAATCCAAAACGGCTTTATCGGGAGAATTTTTTATTCCTTCAATCACCGCGGTGTTGTTGCTGAAGCTGATTTTTGCTCCGAGCGCCTTCATACAGTCCATTGTTGCCGTGATATCAACGGAAGGGAAGAGGTTTGAAATCGTGGAAATCCCGTCCGAGAGCGCCGCCGCGATTATCATACGGTGAGCAACGCTTTTTGACGGCGGCACGACAACCTTTCCAGACAATTTATTCGGCGAAATTCTTAAATCCATATCAGCTCTCCAAAAAATTCTTGTATTCCTCAACCGACATCTTCACAATCTCGCTCTTGCCGATATCCGAGCAAATAACGATGTTCATACCGCTCGAGAGGTGCTTTTTGTCGCGAAGTGAGAGCGTGTACAGCTCGTCAAGCGGCGCTTTGTCGGTTATCGGCAAGCCGCATTTCAACAACAGCTTGTCCAGCTTGTCGGCAACGCCCGCCTTGCACATACCTCTGCGCTCGGCAATATGCGTGAAAACGCTCATTCCAACGGCAACTGCGTGACCGTGTGCAATTCCCGTGTAATTGTAGTATTTTTCGAGCGCGTGAGCCAGAGTGTGCCCGAAATTCAGGAGCATACGCTCGCCTTTTTCACGCTCGTCCGCTTCGACAACCTTTCCCTTAATCGAAACATTTCGTTTCATTATATCAACCATATTCTCTGAGATATCCTTTGTCGAAAGGATTTCAAACAGCTCAGGCGACTTTATCATACCGTGCTTGATAACCTCCGCCATTCCGTCCGAAAAGAACTCGGGTGTGAGCGTTTTGAGGGTATCGGTGTCGCAGATTACCAGCTTAGGCTGATGAAAAGCGCCGACAAGATTTTTGCCCGCGTTGATATTTACAGCGGTTTTTCCGCCGACAGAGCTGTCCGATTGACTGACAACGGTCGTGGGAATTTGCACAAAATCAATCCCGCGCATAAAGGTCGCCGCCGCATAGCCTGCGGTATCTCCGACAACTCCGCCGCCGAGTGCTACAATAAAATCAGAGCGCGTGAAATTATTCTCCGCGAGAAATTCATAAATTCCTATCAAAGTAGTATGATTTTTCGACGCTTCACCGTGCGGAAAAACAAACTTTTTCGCGGATATTCCCGCATTTTCAAGCGATTTCATAACTCTTTCGCCGTAAAGTCGGTCAACGTTGTCGTCCGTCACAACGCACGCATTTTTTGATTTCATTACCGCGGAAATATATTCTCCCGCATTTTCAAGAATCCCTCTGTCAAGCAATATATCATAGGTTGAGCTTGCTTTTACCGTAACTTTTTCCATTTAAATTCCTCCAGTCCACATATTATTTTACCATATACCACGGGAAATTTCAAGTGTTTTTGAAAAGAAAAGGGCAAAGGTGCAAAAACTATTGACAAATTCCCGAAAAATACTTATAATGATAATAAGCTGTTTATTGAACGAAATAATCAAAATACTTGAAGGGGGATATGCCATTATGAATAATAATCAAATTAAAGCTGTGGCGCTTGCTCTTTGCGGAGCTGTGGCATTATGCGGATGCTCTCAAAAATCAAGCAACGAATCAACATCGGTAACAAGTTGCAGTATAAGCAATGTTGACAGCAGTTCAGAATATAGCACCGGCTCATCGATGGTTTCTTCTGTTAGTACATCTTCCTCTGTTAGTACAACTACGTCTTCAGAAAGCGCAAGCTCATCTGAAAGCAGTGATATATCGTCTTCAACAACGGCGACTTCATCAAGCTCGTCAACTACAACAAATGAACCCGTCCGATCAACTGCAACTTCTGTTGAACAGACTGAGAGCGAACCGTCTTCTGAATGGGCTGAGAGTTCTTATAGCGCTGTAATGTATGTAAATACGGATTGCTATTCTCGTGTAAAGCCTATTCTTGGATTTACAAAAGCTAGTCTGTATCACATAAATGATAAGGTAAATGTTGTAGCAAAGACGAATACTGATTTTTATAAACTTGATAACGGTGAGTTTATTCATGTAGATTATCTTGGCGCAAATAAGATAACTGTTCAATTTTCGTCAAGTAGCGCTTCATCAAGCAAAAGCTCATCAAGCTCCAGCAGTAGTTCACGCCATAGCGATATTGTGTACATAGATATCGGATCGAATATCGGAAGACCTTTAAGTGACTTTTTCGACTAATTTCAGAATATCTGATAACGCCCCATGTGATAATGAGGCGTTATTTTTATTATTCACTTGTTTTTCGGTTTAACCGAGGAAAGCGGGTTTTGCTTCATAGCATTTTCCATTTGCGAGTTGGAAACGTGGGTGTAAATCTGCGTTGTATTGAGATTTTCGTGACCGAGAACGTCTTTGAGAACACGCACGTCAACACCGTTTTGATACATAAGAGTTGCGGCGGTGTGGCGTAGCTTGTGCACGGAAATTCCCATATTGTCCAAGCCGCTTGTTTTAAGACATTCCTCGACAATCTGCTGAACACGGCGGTTTGATATTCGGGTACGGCGCTTGCTCAGGAAAAGCGCGTTTGTGGGTGCTGTCATATCGCGCAAACCTGCGGCAAGACGCTCCTCGTTGTCGGTAATCTCGGGATTTACATAGTCCTTGTAAGCGTTTACACAAGCATCGTTCAGATAAACCAAGCGTTCCTTACTACCTTTGCCGAGCACCTTCAGCGAATACACAACATTTCCGTCCTTATCACGCGTTTCACGGATATCATTGAGATTTATCCCGACAAGCTCCGACAAACGCATTCCGCAGTTCAGAAAGAACGTAATAATGCAATAATCGCGCTTTTTATCGGGCGTATCGATGTTCACAAGCAACTCGAGCGACTGTTCAAGCGTGAGGAATTTCGGGAGCGCGGGCTTGGGGCTTGGAAGTTCCAGATTAGCCACGGGACTTACCTCAAACATATTCTTGTTGTTCGTGAGAAACTTGTAGAATTGCCGTAAAGCAACAGCCTTGCGATAACGCGCTTTTTGCTCGTTGTCTTTTTGCGTTTTCATATAAACGAGAAATTCCTGTGCAAGCGTTAAATCGACGGATTTAATATCTTCATCGGTGATATCGGAAATGTCGATTTTAGAGAAATCATCTTCGGGTGCGCCTTTTTTGCGGATTTTGTAAAATCTGAAAAATGTCCGCAAGTCATTGTAATAATTTTTTACAGTAAGCTCCGAGCGACCTTTGACAATCTGCTCATAATAAATGAAATCACGGATTGACTGCGGTGCGCTGTCATAAATTTTTGTGTTTACCATATTTTCCTCTTTTTCGCCCCTTCTTATTGCGTAAAATTTTTATTTTACGCAATTACTTATATTTCTCGAAATAGTCCCCTACAACAAATTATACCATAAATCTGTCCAAACGTCAACACTTCAGCGAATTTTCGATAAAAAGAAAACCTCGGGAAAAACCGAGGTTGATTGTATTTGAAAAGTTCTGCAAGAAATTTCTCAATTGATTATCACAAAAACGCCAGCGTTACAAGATAGCGCTGGCGTTGGAGAAAAGGAATGAAATCAGGTAGGAAATCATCTAAATTTCCCACCTATGCCATTGTTCATTATATCACAATTTCAGATAAATGTCAAGAAAAATCTGCAAAATCATTTCTTATTTATCTTTATTTCCAGCTTATGCTTAGCTTTAGGTTCTTCGGGAACGGTTTCCTCGGCGATATATTCGGGCGCTTCAAACCAGAATTTGCTTCCTTGACCGAGATTGCTCTCCGCACCGAACGCGAAACCGTGCTGTTCGAGAACGCTTTTTACGATAGACAAACCGATACCGCTGCCCATTTTTGCACGCTTGTGAGTTGCGGCACGCTCACTTACCTTGTAGTATCTGTCCCAGATATACGGGAGATTTTCGGGAGAAATGCCCTCGCCGTGGTCCTCAACCTCAAAGCGCATTTTTCTGTCACCCGTCCTGTAAAGCCGCACGATAACCTTGTTGTCGTCACCCGCATAAATCACTGCGTTGTTGATAAGGTTGTACACAACCTGCTCAATTTTTGTCTTATCGGCAAACAGAACGATATCGTCCTGAGCCTCCAAATCAATGCAAATACCCTGATTTTCCTTGATGATATCAAATCTCGAAATTACCGAAGAAAGACGTTGAGAGAAATTAAATGCTTCGCGATGCAACTCGGTTACACCTGCCTGAAGCTTTGACAAGTCGAGAATATCGGTAACCAGCGAAGAAAGCCGGTCGGTTTCGTCAATTATAACCTTGAGGTGACGTTCACGCTTTTCGGGATTATCACCCGACAAATCCCGTATCATTTCAGCATACGCCTTAATCATCGTAAGCGGAGTTCTCAAATCGTGGGAAATGTTCGCCATAAGCTCACGGCGCAAATCATCGGATTTCGCAATTTCCTTTGAAGCCGTGGTAAGCGTTGCCGAAAGCTGTTTAATCTCGTCAAAATCATTTTTCTCGATTTTTGCGTCAAATTTGCCTTGCGGTAAATCCTTCGCAGAGTTGTTGATACGAATAATCGGCTCGGATATTTTCGCCGAGAAAAATGCCGACATAAATACCGTGAGAATCATCATAATTATCCCGACAATGATGAATTGTCGGACGAAAATGCTCACGGTTGTGCCAATCGGTTCGAGGTAGTTGCATATAAAAACGTAAGCGTCGGGATTGTAACGGTCGGTGCCGATATAGCTTCCCATCATCAGCACGGAGTTGTTTTCCTGGTCATCGCGGAAATTTTTGTATATCTTTCCGTTTTTGGACTCGTTTATGCTCTTGATAAATCCGCCCTTTGCCAGAACCGCTAAAGAAAGGCTTCCGCCAAGCTTGTTTGCCGTATAAGAATAGTCGGTCTGCGGAAAATTTATCTCAATGTACATCTTTTTTTCGGCGGCTTGTTGGTTGATGATTTCAAAAACGTTCTCGTTTGACCAGTTTGCACGGATTTTAACAAATGTTTCCTCGATTTCGTAGGTTTTCATCCAGCTGTAAAAGCTCGGGAACAACGCTATCAGAAAAACGTAGGTAAACGCGAGAATTGCCATAACGACAACCTCAAATCGAAACCAAACGCGAACTTTAATACTGCGGAAAAAACTCATCTCACGCCTCGAATTTATATCCCAGACCGCGGAGCGTTACAATAAACTTGCGGTAAGGGCCAAGATTGTTTCTGAGCATTTTTATATGCGTGTCAATCGTTCTGTCATCGCCGAAAAAGTCATAACCCCAGACCTCTTCCAGCAACTTGTTTCTTGTAAGAGCAATGTTCTTATTTCTCACGAGATAGAACAACAGGTCGTATTCCTTCGGAGTGAGATTTGCCTTTTCACCATCGATGAAAACATCGCGTGAAACAAAGTTTATCTCCAAACCCTCAAACTTTTCAACATCGGAGGACGCAGGCGCGGGTGGCGCTGAAGCGGCATTGCGCTTTACAATCGCGTTTACTCTTGCCATAACCTCTTTCGGTGAAAACGGCTTGACAACATAGTCGTCAATCCCCAGCTCAAAGCCGAACAACTTGTCGTATTCCTCGCCGCGCGCCGAAAGCATAAGTACGGGAGTCTGCTTGAACTTGCGGATTTCCTTGCACGCAAGATAGCCGTCAAGCCTTGGCATCATTATATCCATTATGATAATATCATAATCCTTGTCCTTCGCCTTTTCGACAGCCTCCATTCCGTCGCACGCCTCGTCAACCTCGTGACCTTCAAATTCCGCGTATTCACGAATTACCTCTCGAATATTTTCTTCGTCGTCAACAACAAGAATTTTATACATATAAAACCTCCAAATCCTGTTAATAATGCTGTAAAAAACGGGCGTTCTCAAATTTTATCAAGAACGCCCCAAGCTAAACAAACACAATGAGGAAATTATGAACATTGCCATCGAACAGATGATTTATCTGTCCGACAATTTAATTATAACTGACAATTATGAAAATGACGTGAAAAAAAGCTGAATGTTTTGTTAACCAAGCCGTTAATTTTCCCCAAAAAAGTCAACAACTTCAAACATCTTCAAATCAACGATATCGGGAATTCCCGTGTCATAATAAGCGTACTCGCTTTGTTCGAGAACCATCTCGCTGTTGTTCTCGTTTACAATTATCGGGAGCTTTATGGTAACGGTCATCGTGCCGTTTTTCTCCTCCATATTGAACGAGCCGCCCGATTCCTCGGCAAACCGCTTTATAATCGGTATACCGCAACCTATTCTCTGACAAGCGAAGTTCAAATCCGGCGTCCTCTCCCCTTCCTCGGAGCGAGCGTTGCACTTGTTGGTAACCTGCAAAACTGCGTAAGGAACATCGGTGAAAACGGTCCGCGAAAGCGTTACCATCGGGCAACAGTCCACGGGTGAATACAAAAGCGCGTTCTGCAAAGCGTTTATCAGTGCGGTTACGCAGTGACGTTGGTTTGCCTTGATAAAGTAGTCGTTCTTGTCGGCGAAAAATTCAATATGACGGCAACAGTTCTCCAAAGCCTCGTTGCACCGATTGATAACGCCCTCGACCAGCGCGTAAGTATCGATTTTCTTGTATGTAACCTTCGGATAGAACATATTCGCGTACTCAAAAATGTTCTTCCCGGCGGCGTTGAGGTACATTGTGCTTCTTTGGATATCGGCGAGCCGTTTTATATCGTCAAAGCGCTCCTCGATTTCGAGCTTTTTCTTTAGCGTTGAAAAAGAGCCCCACATAACCGCGATGTTGTGTTCAAAGTTGTTGATAAACGGGAGAATTTTCTCGTAAATATCGGACTTGTCTGCAATATCAAACAAATCTTCGGAGCTGAAAAGCTCGCAGAGGTACAATTCTCCGTGAACCGAAACTCTTGAACAATACTGTTTCCCGTTCACAACCATCAGAAAGCTTTCGCCGCTTTTGAGCTTATGGATATCGCTCATTGTGAGATTTTGAACGTTTGTTTTTGAGGTAACAAAGTTCTTTTTGTTGCAGAAAACGACATTCCAGTCCTTGTCAAACAGTATGACGGGATTTGAAAAGCCACTGCAAAAATCAACAATTCTGTCAAGCTCGTTTTTATCCAAATCAGTCACCGCCCTTAATCTTCGAGTAATTCTTCCATTTCGTCAAGCAAATTTGAGAAAAGCCCCAGCGCGTTTTCTACAGCCGACTTTGATGTCATATCAACCCCCGCGCCCTTCAAAAGCGAAATCGGGTCCTTCGAGCAACCACTACTCAAGAATTTGACATAATCGCGCACTGCCGTTTCACCCTCGTTGAGGATTTTCTGAGAAAGCGCGATTGCCGCAGAAAAGCCGGTCGCGTATTGATAAACGTAATAATCGTTGTAGAAATGTGGAATTCTTGCCCATTCCATATCAAGCTCTTTGTCAACAACCAAATCCTCGCCGTAATACTCGACATTCAGCTTGTGGTAAATTTCGCAAAGATATTCGGCGGTAAGGCTTTCACCGCGCTCTGCTTTTTCGTTAATCATCAGCTCAAATTCCGCGAACATCGTCTGTCGATAAAGAGTTGTGCGGAATTGCTCAAGGAAATAGTTCACGAGATAAGCGCGGCGCTTCTTGTCCGTGCAGGTCTTCAAAAGGTGCTGCATAAGCAGGCTTTCGTTGCAGGTTGACGCAACCTCGGCGACAAAAATCACATAATCCGAATAAGCCACGGGCTGATTTTTGTTGGACAGATAGGAGTGAATTGCGTGCCCCATTTCGTGCGCGAGCGTAAATTCGCAGTTCAGCGTGTCCTTGTGGTTCAGCAGAATAAACGGGTGAACGCGACAGCCCGCCGAATAACCGCCGCTACGCTTGCCCTCGTTTTCGTAAACGTCAATCCAGCGCTCGTCAATTCCCTTTTTGAAAATCGCGCGGTACTCATCGCCCATCGGTGCCAGCGACTCGTAAACCTCGGCTTTTGCCTGCTCGAAGTCAATTTTATCGTCAACACCGCTCACAATCGGCACATACAAATCATACGGGTGCAACTCGGACAGACCGAGCGACTTTTTGCGAATTTTCACATAGCGGTGCATCAAATCCAAATTCTCGTGAACCGCCTCAATAAGTCGATGATAAACAGCTGTATCAACCTCATTTCTCGACAAAGCGGCGTCAAGAGTTGATTTGTACTTCTTTGCGCGCGCGTGGAAAATCAGCGCCTTAATCTGCCCCGAAAGCATTGCCGCAGACGTGTTTTTGAAGCTCTCGTAGGTGTGATAAAGACCGTCGAAAGCGGATTTGCGGAGCGTTCTGTCCTCGCTTCTCATAAGAGGGATAAAGCTCTCGTGCGTTATCTGATGCGGGTTCCCGTCCTTATCACAGGCGTCGGGGAATTTCAAATCCGCGTCGTTGAACATAGAGAAAATGTTGTCGGGAGAATTTACGATTTCACCCGTAAGCGCGATAATTTTTTCCTCGTTTTCCGAGAGAATATGCTCGCGCTGAATGCGAATTTTATCGAGCGCGCGGCGGTAAAGCTCCAAATCGGGGCAATCCGCATAAAATTTCTCCAGCGTTTCATCGCTGATTGAAAGCAGTTCCGGTGTAACAAACGCCGCCGCTTCGTCAATCGCCACTACCAGAATATCCAGCCTGTTCGCCATATCCTGATACTTGGAAACGCGCGTATCCTCGTCACGCTTGCAAAGCGAGTAATAAGCTAGTTTGTCGAAAAGCACGGAAAGCTCATCGTTCATACAAAAATACTCCAGTAGCTTCTCGGCACTTTCGGAGAGCTTTCCCTTGAACGAGCCGATTTTTTCCGCATAAGACTGCGCTTTTTTGTAATCATCTTCCCACAAATCGTCGCTAGCGTAGATATCCTCAACCGACCATTTGTATTCCGAGGAAATTTCAGAACGCTCGGGTACTCTTTCAGACATAATTCTTCTCCTATTTCATTCTTTTTTGTATTTTGGGAACGAGAATTTTCTCGTAAAACGGCTTGAACAAACCGAGGAAAATGTCGTAAATCACAAACGCCACCGCGCCCAATCCCAGCAAAAACAGCGAGGTGTATTTTCCGAATTCGTTCATCTCTTCAAAGAGTTGCGTCATACCGAAAATGTAAATCAACAGCATATAACAGCTCACTGCCGAAGCCGCGTAAATAGCCATCTTAACCAGCCAGCGAAGCGGTTTGATTTTGATTTTCTGAAGAAATTCGCGCAGTATCGGATAATAGCCGAGCAAAAACAGGAACATCATCGCCGACTCGTAGTTTGACGTGATGAGCATACACAAAATTCCCACGGCTATATAGCTAACGATGCCGTATTTTACGCCGAGCCGCTCTCTTATCACCCAGATAAGTATTCCTGCAACCGCCGGTGTAAAATACTCAAAAAACGGCACAAATCCCAGCAGAAACATCAGCGCCAGCGCCAGACCGCACATTATCCCGCAAAGCGAAACGATATAGCCGATATGCGGATTTTTCTTGCCCGACATACCAAACGCCCCTTATTTTTTTCGCTCCTGACCGTAAAATTCCATACTTTTTTCCTTGCGCTCGCGACCGTCTTTGAGCAACTCTTTCAGCTTAACAATATCATCGTTAACCATTGCGTCACGGTACTCCGAAAGCGAGTTTATGATATTGTTTATCTCAAACAACAGCGGCTCTTTGTTGCACAAAAACAGTCCCGACCACATTTCCTCGTTAAGATAAGCAACTCTTGTCAAATCAAGGAAGCTTCCCGCCGAGAAACCGTCCGCGTTGAACAGCGACGGGCTTTTAACATAAGCGTTTGACACAACGTGTGCAAGCTGAGAGGTGTAGGCGATATTTCTGTCGTGCTGTTCGGGAGTTGCAAGAACAACCTTTCCGAAATTCATACAAGCGCCCAGCGTTGACACCAAATCAATCGCAATCTGCGGGGTGTTTTCGGTTGGCGTGATGATAAAGCTAGCCTTCCTGAACAAATCGCCGTCCGAGTAATCAAAACCCGAGTGTTCCGTACCTGCCATAGGGTGAGTTCCGATGAAAATTACGCCCCTCTCCTCAAGAATGGGAGTGCAGTTTTTCACGATATAACTCTTGATACCGCAGATATCCATTACAATTGAGCCTTTTTTGAACCCGTCGGCGTTTTCCTTTACAAAATCAACAATAGCCATCGGGTAAAGCGCAACGATTGTCAAATTCGCCTCACCGAGCTTCTCAACAGAGATTTCTTCGTCGATTGCGCCCGCGGCGAGTGCTTTTTTAATCGTTTCCTTGTCCGAGTCGATGCCCATAATGTGGTGGAAAGTGTTTGCTTTGAGTGCCTTGCAGATTGAACCGCCTATCAGACCTAATCCTACTACCGCTATATTCATTTGCATTTCTCCTATATACAATATATTGTTATTATATCACATTTTTCTATAAAATGCAAGAGCTTTTTGTTAATAACTGCCAAAAAAATAAAAGGGACGCCGAAACGCCCCTTTTTAAAGATTTTTCGGAAATTAAGCCTTGCCGACAGAACCGAACAGCTCCATCTTCTCCCTAACGGTAGCCTTGATTGCCTCGGCACCGGGAGCGAGAAGCTTTCTCGGGTCAAAGCCCTTACCCTGCTGGTCCTTGCCCTCTTCGATATACTTTCTTGTTGCCTCGGCAAAGGAGAGCTGGCACTCGGTGTTTACGTTAATCTTTGCAACGCCGAGAGAAATTGCCTTCTTAATCATATCAGCGGGGATACCCGTACCGCCGTGCAGAACGAGCGGCATATCGCCGACTTCCTTCTTGACAGCTTCGAGAGTTTCAAACGAAAGACCGGGCCAGTTTGCGGGATATTTACCGTGAATGTTGCCGATACCTGCGGCGAGCATTGTAACGCCGAGGTCTGCGATAGCCTTGCACTCCTTGGGGTCAGCGCACTCGCCGAGACCAACAACGCCGTCCTCTTCGCCGCCGATAGAACCAACCTCAGCCTCAATCGAAACGCCCAGAACATTGCAAGCGTCTACGAGAATTTTGGTCTTTTCGATATTCTCATCAATCGGATAGTGAGAACCGTCGAACATAATCGAAGAAAATCCTGCTCTGATGCACTTTTGCGCGCCCTCGAAGGTACCGTGGTCGAGGTGAAGAGCAACAGGAACGGTAATCTTCATTTCCTCGAGCATACCGTTAACCATACCAACGATGGTCTTGAAACCAGTCATATACTTGCCCGCGCCCTCGGATACACCGAGAATAACCGGCGACTTCAGCTCCTCAGCAACCGTAAGAATAGACTTTGTCCACTCAAGGTTGTTGATGTTGAACTGACCAACCGCATACTTGCCATCGCGAGCCTTGTTAAGCATTTCTTTTGCTGAAACCAACATAAAAAAATCTCCTTTAAAATAAATTCGGATTTAATCCACAAAGTTATTATAACACACTTGTCCGAAAAAAGCAATATTTTTCGGAAAAATTTTCAAGATTTTACGAAAAGCGCGAAAATCAGGTGTTGTGGTCTGAAGTATGGAACTGTTTCAGATTGCCTATTTTCTTTGCTCTTTCGCGCATTATATCGTCAACCTCTTCAACCGTAAGCCCACGCTCCGCCATCAATACGGCAACGTGATAAAACAGGTCGTTGATTTCGTTGGCAAGCTCGTCGTTGTCGGCATTTTTCGCCGCGATAACCATTTCCGTGCATTCCTCGCCGCACTTTTTGAGAATTTTATCCAAGCCCTTTTCAAAAAGGTAGCAGGTATAGCTTCCCTCCTGCGGGTTTTCTCTGCGGTTCAGAATTACCTCATACATTTCCTTGAATGCGTCTGTCATTGTATAACCTCCTGTGTTGTTGGCTCGTCCCACACGATGTATTGACCGAGTGAAGCGAGATTTCTCGGATTTGCATTGAACGTCAACAGCTTTTCCGTTTTGCCGTTCAAATCGTTTGCTTTTACGATAATTTTACCGTTTTTGCGGTCGTATTCCGCGAAAATCGGGATTGTGTCTTTAATTCGGCTGTTGCGCAAACCAACGCCGGTGATGACGTAGAAAAGGCTGATTATGTAAAGAATACCGTCAACGCTCCAGATAACCATTCCAATCCCCAGCATAGTGTTGGACTGTGATACTTCTTTTAGATTGTTTAAATTATCAAGATAATACTTCTCGGGGTCAAGTATTATAATGCCTTTTTTCTCTTCCTGCTTCTTGGCGAAATACTCCTCAAAGCCTGTTCCGACAAGGGCTTCGGCTTCATCAGCACTCTTTCTGTAGTGGTCTGCCTTGCCGAAAAAATACCCGATACCCACAATAAAGCCTATGGTTACCGCAATCAAAAAGACTGAAGCTAAATTAAAACTGAACTTAACCGCCCTGACGCCTTCCCTGCTGCAGTTTATCATAAATTTAGCTATTTGAATTATCTGAACAGTAAACACGGCGGTGCAAATAACCAAAGATATTATGCTGACAATCAACCACACATTCATAAATTACCTCACTTTATTCTGTTGAAAAAGCAAGTCCTGTTTCCGGTATGACAAGCGGCCCCCGTCTGAATTACCTTAACCAAAAGCGTGTCATCATCGCAGTCGCCGTATATCTCGACAACCTTCTGCAAATGCCCCGAGGTTGCGCCCTTGTTCCAAAGCTCCTGTCGCGAGCGGCTCCAGAACCAAGTGTAGCCCGTTTCCAGCGTTTTTTTGAGGCTCTCCTCGTTCATATAAGCGAGCATCAGCACCTCGCCGTTTTCCGCGTCCTGAACAACCGCGGGGATAAGCTCACCTTTTTTGAAAAATTTCTGTAAATCCATCTTACTCTCCATCATTAAAGCAATACAAAATAATCTCGCTCGGTTCTCCCGTGCAAACAAGGCACTCCTTATCAACACGATAAGCCTTTGTTTCGTCGTTCACCATATCCTTCGAGTACAGAACCATTCTGCCGTTCTTGTCCGCGCCTTTTACGATAAACGAACCCAAAATTCCGCCCTCGTCCTGACACCACATAAACACAACATCGCCTTCCTTTGCGTACTTGGGCAAGGTAACCGTTCTGTCGCTGTTTATCTTAACCGAATGGGCCGAGCCAAGTCCTGATGAAAGGAGCTGGAACAGCAGAGAGGTGTTGTTTGGGAACGAAACCGAAATCCCTCCCGCGGTAAGGCACTTGGACAAGTGTTGAGCGCCGTATGAACCGATTCCGTCCTCAACGTGGTTTTTCGCGTACTCAACCGCTTTTGCACGGTCGTATTTCTCGTCTAATTTCCAACTGTTGCTTCTGCAAAGAAGGACGTTGCTGTCATTCTGAACTGCCGCAGGAAATTTTGAGGGGTCATCGCCGTCCTGATAGAAATGGAACAGAAATACCTCTTTTAAATCGGTGTAGCAGTCGTAGCACTCCTCATCGGTGATGAAAGCGTATTGACCGTTGTTTCTCATATTGCGGCAGATAACCCTCATGTGACCGTTTTCATCATCGCCAACATACAACAGCGAGTGTAGCATAAGTCCCTCATACGGGCAGAACGTCTGCACAACATCGCCGGGGCGAGCGTAATCGGGGAGAGTAACCGTCTGGTCCTCGTTTATCGGGAGAAACTCACCGAAACCAAGTCCCGAGCTTAAAAGCTGAAGGCAAAGTCCCGTTGAACTTGTGGAATTTGCCGAAAGTCCGCCCGCTTCCATACACTTGGCAATAAAAGGCGCGCAAAGCATAATTCCAACGTCCCAGTTTGCCCGCGCCCATGCAATCGAGCTTTCGATGTCGTAGGTTTCCGTGGGAGTTTTTGACGGCGCGTACCACATAACCGAGGGCTTGTCCGTGAGCTTTACAAGGTTGTTTTCAAATATGTAGTCGCGGTTGTAATCAGTGTAGATGCCGTTGTTATTATAAATCTCGTTTGAATTTTCAACAAAATGATTTCCGATGTAATAGCCGTCGGCGGTATAACGATTTTGCGTATAATCCGGAATAAATCCGTCCGGTCCGACAATTTCCCCATAAGAAATCTCGGGTGCGTCAATAATCTCGCTTTCGGTTGAACTCGAACCGCCTTCACTTGTTCCTGAGGAATTTCCGCTTGATGTTGAAGAGCTTGTCCCCGAATTAGTTGAACTGCCCGAGGAAGACTCAGAGGTTGTTCCGCAGGCTGTCAAAGACAGAATTGAAAATGCAAGTATTGCAGATAAAATTCGTTTTTTCATAATGCTCCTTAAATTCTACAAAATTATACTCAACATCTTATTTTAACACGAATTCAGATTTTTTTCAAGCTATTTTGTGAAAATTTCATTTATAAAATCAGCTCAAAGTTGTCGATATCGCGGTATGAGCCTTTTTTGAAACCAACCTCGCGCAGTGTACCGCAGAATGTAAAGCCGAAATCCTTGTGGAGCTTTTCGCTTGCCTCGTTGCCGCTTGTGATGACCGAAACTACGGTGTGAAGCGATTTGTCGTTTCGGGCAATCTCCAGAATTTCCCGCATAAGCGCCTTGGCAATCCCCTGCCGCCTGAAATTTACATCAACGTAAATCGACAGCTCAACCGTTGATTTATACGCCTCTTTCTCCCGATAAGGCGACAAGGACGCATAACCGACAGCTTTCCCGTCAATTTCCGCGACAATTATCCTGTGACTGCCCGTGTGCGCGTAAAACCATTTTCGGCGTTCATCGAGAGATTTTTCGTGCAAATCGAGCGTTGCCACGCCGTTCAAAACCTCATAGTTGTAAATCTCGAGGAGTTCGGGCAAATCGCGCTCTTCGGCATTTCTAATAGTCATTTCAAGTCCTCACGGGAATGTTGTGTGTTTTGAGGTGAGCTTTTACCTCGTCAACGGTTAGTTCTTTAAAGTGGAAAAGCGAAGCCGCGAGAGCCGCCGAGGAGTTTGTTTTCTCGAAAACCTCTGAGAAATGCTCGATTTTACCGCAACCGCCGCTTGCGATAACGGGAATTGTCACACGTTCGCAAACAAAATTCAGCATATCGATATCAAAACCGCCGCGCACACCATCGGTATCGATTGAATTGAGGCAGATTTCACCTGCGCCGCGCTCGGAGATTTCCTTTACCCAATCCCCCAAATCAAGGTTCATATCAACACGACCGCCGTTTATGAACACGGAATAGCCGCCCTTGTCGTTGCGCTTCGCGTCAATTCCCACAACAACGCACTGCGAGCCGAAAATCTCCGCTGCGTCGCTGATAAGCTTCGGATTCTTGACAGCCTGCGAGTTAACCGAAACCTTGTCCGCACCTGCTCTCAGGGTATCGCGGAAATCCTCGATTGACGAAATTCCTCCGCCAACGCAAAGCGGCACGAAAACCTGCTCCGCTGTGCGTTTCACAACGTCCAGCATAACGCCGCGTCCCTCGTAGGAAGCCGTTATATCGTAAAAAACAAGCTCGTCCGCGCCCTGCTTGTTGTATTCAATAGCAAGCTCCACGGGGTCGCCGATGTCCTTCACGCCCTCAAAATTCACGCCCTTTACAACCTTACCGTTCCTTACGTCAAGGCAGGGTATAATTCGTTTTGCAAGCATAGTTTTCTCCTTTAATTACCCGCAGTTTTGACCGCTTCAGCCAAATCAAGACTGCCCGAATATATCGATTTTCCGCAGATTGTACCGTAAAGCCCGAGTTTTTTGCAGATTACAATATCCTCAATCGTTTGAACGCCGCCGCTTGCGATTATGTTCGCTTTGCAGCACTTGTTTATCTCGTCAAGCTGTTCCGCGTTTACTCCAGAAAGCGTGCCGTCCTTTGAGATATCGGTGAAAATTATGTACTCAACGCCAACCTCGCTCATCGCCTTTGCAAGCTGAGTGAAATGAACATTTGAGGTTTCAAGCCAGCCTTCTGTTGCCACAAAGCCGTTTTTTGCGTCAATTCCCACGGCAATTCTCTCGCCGTATTCCTTTACTGCGTCTTTGATAAGCTGAGGATTTTTCACGGCGGCAGAGCCGATTATCACGCGCGAAATTCCGCCTTTCAGGTACATCTCAACCGTGTCCATTGAGCGTATTCCCCCGCCGACTTCAACCTTAAGCTTTGTGTTTTTTGCCACATCAAGGAAAATGTCTTTATTTTGCTGGGTTGCGTCCTTTGCGCCGTCGAGGTCAACCATATGTATCCACTCCGCGCCTTCTTTTTCAAACGCTCTCGCGGTGTCCATATAGCTGTCGGCAACCTTTTGTACAGTTGCGTAATCGCCCTTGTACAGCCGCACGCACTGCCCGTCCTTTATATCGATTGCGGGTAAAATTACCATAAAATTGTCCCCTTTTACAAAAATGTTTCTTTTTATCAACCACTATTGCGTAAAAGTTTTCTTTTGCGCAATTGCCTTATAGTTGAGCGAACTTTTTAAGCATTTCAAGTCCCGCTTCGCCGCTCTTTTCGGGGTGAAACTGCGCGCCGTAAACATTGCCGTTAAAGACAAGCGCGGGAATTTTCATTCCGTAATCGCAGTAAGCCGCGACGTTTTCGCTCGGGCAATCCGCCGCATAAGAATGCACGAAATAGACGTATTCCCCGCCCTTTTCGAGCAGCTTGCACGGCTTGTTGAGTTCAAGCTCGTTCCAGCCGATATGCGGGATAGGGAGATTTTCGGGCGTCATCAGCTTCACGCTGCCCTTTATCAGCCCAAGCCCGTCGGTTTCCTCAAACTCGTAGCCTTTTTCAAATAGCATTTGCATACCGAGGCAAATCCCCAGAAGCGGCTTTTTCTGAACCTCTTCCTTGATAACCTCGACAAGTCCGCTTTCACGGAGCATTCTCATAGCGTCCGGAAACGCGCCCACTCCGGGCAGAATAAGCCTGTCAGCGGCACGCAAATCCTCGGCGTTTTTGGTTACCTTATTTTCAATTCCGAGATAGTCCAGCGCGTTTTTCACGCTAAAAAGATTGCCCGCGCCGTAATCGATTATAGCTGTCATATCAACTCACCTTTCGTCAGGAATATTTTTTCAGAATTCAGCTTAATATGCTCCATTATGTGACCGATATTTCCCTCGCCCGCATACTCTTGCATATCAAAAAAATTACAGTCAAGCCCGCTCCAGAAAAGCGGATTTTCCTCGCCTTTTATTTGTACATCACGCTTAAGCTGTCCCGCGTAAACCTCAACATAGCAAGGGTCAAGCGGATAAGTGAAATCCATAAGGTGAGTTAGTCCGATATCCTGCCGCGTTATTCCCGTTTCCTCAAAAAGCTCGCGATAAGCCGCATCCTCGCCGCTTTCGCCACTCTCAATCTTCCCGCCGACAAAGTTTTTCAGCCCTTTGTACGGGTCTTTTTTTCTCTTGCACATAAGCATTTTCTCACCGTCAGCCGAGAAAACGACAATAAGGTTATACCCCTGCATTAAAGCACACCCTTTGTCGATACAATCTCGCCGGAATTTTGCCTTGTAGCCGCTTTAAGCGCGTAAGCAAGCGCCTTGAAAAGTGCTTCTGCCTTGTGGTGGTCGTTTTTGCCGTACTCGCAGCGCAGGTGGAGAGTTATCCCCGCGTTGAACGCGAACGCTCTCATAAATTCCTCAATAAGACAAGTATCAAGCTCGCCGATTTTCTCGTTCACGAACTCAGCATTAAACACTAGAAACGGTCTGCCGCTTATGTCAACCGCGCAAAATCCAAGTGACTCGTCCATCGGAATAAAAGCGCTTCCGTAACGCACAATTCCGCCCTTGTCGCCGAGCGCCTCGCAGAACGCTTTTCCGAGGACAATTCCCACGTCCTCGGCGGTGTGGTGACCGTCAACCTCAAGGTCGCCTTTGGCTGCGAGCGTAAGCCCGAACCCTCCGTGAACCCCAAGCGCAGTCAGCATATGATCGAGAAAACCTATACCCGTTTTGATTTTCACTTCCCCGCCGTCAAGATTTAGCGACGCGGAAATAACGGTTTCTTTCGTTTTTCTGGTAATGTCTGCTTTTCTCATATTTTTCCTCAATTTCCGTCTTTTCTCACTGCAATCGAATTTGCGTGAGCGGTGAGCTGTTCGCGATTTGCAATCAGTATAATATCGTCCGCCGCGTCAAGAAGCGCGTCCTTTGTGTAACAAATGTAGCTTGAACGCTTCACAAAGCTGTCAACACCGAGCGGCGAGTAAAATCTCGCCGTACCGCCTGTCGGAAGAACGTGGTTCGGTCCTGCGTAATAGTCGCCGAGAGGCTCGGGAGAGTGGTTCCCGAGGAACAGCGAACCCACGTTGTCGAGCTTTCCTATATATTCCATCGGGTTCTCGCAGCATACTTCAAGGTGCTCGGGAGCAATTTTGTTGGCAATTTCAATCGCGTAATCCATATCATCGCAGACAATAATTGCGCCGTAATTTTTCAGCGACTCCTCGATGATTTCTTTTCTCGAAAGGTACTGAATCTGACGCTCAATTTCAGCCTTTGTCTTTTCGGCAATTTCGCGGCTTGTGGTAATCATAATCGCGCTTGCGAGCTTGTCGTGCTCAGCCTGCGACATCAAATCTGCGGCAAGGTAAACGGGATTTGCCGTTTCGTCCGCAAGAACAAGAATTTCGCTCGGACCTGCAACCATATCGATATCAACATTACCGTAAACGAGCTTTTTCGCGGTTGCCACGAAAATATTGCCCGGGCCAACGATTTTCGATACGCGCGGAATTTCCTCGGTACCGTAAGCAAGTGCGGCAATCGCCTGAGCGCCGCCCGTGAGATAAATTCTGTCAACGCCGCAAAGCGCCGCCGCAACGAGAATATCCTTATTCACCGAACCGTCTTTAAGCGGCGGTGTAACCATAATTACCTCTTTAACGCCGGCAATTTTCGCGGGAATTGCGTTCATCAGCACCGATGACGGATAAGCCGCCGTGCCGCCCGGAACATACAATCCAACCTTATCAAGACCGCGAACGCGCTGTCCCATAATAACGCCGTTCTCCTCGGTTACGCAAAAGCCCTCGCGCTTTTGTCTGGTGTGAAAAGCAGTGATGTTCTCGACAGCATTCAGCATTGCTTCAACAAATTCGGGAGATTTCTCGTTTGCCTCGGTGAGTGCGTCCTGAATAGCCTCATCGGGAACACGATAGTATTTCGCGTTCGGGCAGTCGAATTTCGCTGTATAAGCCTTGACAGCCTTGTCGCCGTTTTGCTTTACGTTCTCGAGAATTGCCTTTACGGTTTTCTCAACCTCCGCGCCGACTTCTCCCGCACGTTTTTCGGTTTCTGCGAGAAATTTTTTCTCATCACCGTTTGCTTCGATAATTCTAATCATCACAAATTCTCCTTAATCAGATTTACAATTTCCAAAATTCGTTCCTGTTTGAGTTTAATGCTTACGGTATTTGCGATAAGCCTTGCCGATACGGGAGCAACGTCCTCGACAACCTCAAGTCCGTTTTCCTTGAGAGTTGTACCCGTTTCGACAATATCCACAATTCCGTCCGAAAGCCCAACCAGCGGTGCCAGCTCAACCGAACCTTCAATTTTCACGATATCCACGTCAATTCCCTTATTTTCAAAGAAATTTCGCGTAACCTCAGGGTATTTTGTAGCAACGGTTTTCACGCCGTAACCGCTGTAAAAATCCGTTCCCTTTTTAACGGCAAGAGCGAATTTGCATTTGCCGAAACCCAAATCCGCGATTTCGTAGAACTTTCCGCCGTGCTCCATAATCGTGTCTTTTCCGACAACACCGAGGTCGCAGACGCCGTGCTCAACGTATGTAATAACATCTGCCGCCTTTGCGAGAACTACTTCAATATTCTCGTTCGGTATTGTGAGAATAAGCCTTCTTCCCTTTTCGCGCAGGTCTGTGACATCGTAGCCGCTCTTTTCCAGCAAGTCAACAGCCTTGTTTTCAATTCTGCCCTTTGTAAGCGCAATTCTGATTTTCTTGTTCTCCACGGTTACACCTCCCTGCTTTCGATTTCGCCGTTTTCGTCAATAATTTCAAGCTTGTGTATACCGTGAGCTATAGCGAATTTTTCCGCACATTTTGGGCACTCGCCGTTGAAATTGCGAACAGTCAAGCCCTCGGAAATCAGCTTCTCGCAATGTTTGAGAGCCGCGATTTTGTTCTTCGAGAACACAAGAACATCTGCGGTTTTCGTGAGTGCTTTGCCCTTGTTTTTGAGGTAAACCTTAGCCGCAGCCTCGATGTTCACGGCAAACCCGACAGCCTTCGCGTCTGTGCCGCCGAATTCACCGATAAGCGAGTCATAGCGTCCGCCCGACAAAACAGGCTGTCCGTAGCCCTCAACGTAGCCCTTGAAAATTATGCCCGTGTAGTAATTTTTCTTGTTCACAAGTCCCAAGTCAACGCGTATTTTCTCCTCGGGAACGATTTCAGACAACTCACGGCAGAGCTTTTCAAGCCGCGCGAGCTTTTGTTCAAGCGCATCGCCGTGAAGGTGCTTTCGAGCCTGCTCAAACACCTCAAAACCGCCGAAAAGTCGTGGCAACATTCTAAGTGCCTCGGCTGATTTATCCGCATTTTCAAGAAGATAATCAAGCGCGGGCAAATTTTTGTTCTCAATAATCTGACGAAGATTATCAATCTGCTCTTCGTCAGAGAAATCGTATTGCGAGAGCAACTCGCTGAAAATGCCGCTGTCGCCGATTTCAAGGCGGTAATCCTCGTCGCACTCCCGAAGCGCCTTTGCGGCAAGAAACAGCGCCTCGTAATCCGAGTCCTCGTTTTCGCCGCCGATTATCTCAATTCCGCTCTGTTCAAACTCGTCGTCGCGGCCGCTGTCTTTCGGGTTTACCATAAAAATGCTCTGATTGTAGAACAGCTTCAGCGGAAGCTCTTCACCGCGAAGTCTTGTTGCACAAAGTCTTGCAATCGGCATTGTGTTGTCGGGGCGAAGCACCATCAGGCGGTTTTTTCCGTCAACGAGCTTGTACATCGTTTCGGGCGAAAAATGCCGCGTTTTCCCGTTAAATACATCATAAAACTCAATTCCGGGAGTTATCACCTCGGAATAGCCGTAGCTCTCGAAAATTCCCGTAATTCTCTCCTCGAGCAACCGCTTTGCGGCACATTCCTCGAAGAGCAAGTCCCGAGTACCCTCGGGTGTAAGCCAGTCGTTTCTTCTCATATTTTCCTCTCGTTCCCTTTCGCTTTAGCGTGATAATGTGCTATTATATTATCACATCACTATAATATAATAGCACATTAAAGATAATTTGTCAAGCAAAGCTGAATTTTTCGCCAAATTTACCTAAAATTTTAAACAATGTTGAAATTTACATATCAAAAAGTGTGAATTGAGCGGACTGCTGGAAGCCGTTGAACACGCCCATTTCCTTCAGTTTTTCGATGACAGTGCTGTTAACACCGCTCATCGACTGAATTTCATCAATGCTCAACGCGTCGCCGCTGTCGATAACCTCTTTCAGCTTAATCGCCGCTGTTTCTCCGCACCCCGAAACCGCCATAAACGGCATTCTGAGCTTCCCGTCCTCGACAACGTAAGTGACCGCATTCGACTTTTTCGCGTCAACCGGCAGAACGTCAATCCCACGCGCCATCATCTCGTAAACCAGTAGCAATGCGTCAAGCGTACCTTCTTCCTTAGCGGAGGGCTTTGGGTTGTTGCGGATATCCTGAATACGCTGTTTAACAGCTTCCTTGCCCCTCAGAATAACCTCAAGCTCCATATTTTCCGTGTGCTTTGTAAGCGTTGCCGCGTAGAACTCGCAGGGCTTGTGGATTTTGAACCACGCCAGCTTAACCGCCGCCGTTACATAAGCCGCCGCGTGTGCTTTCGGGAACATATACTTGATTTTCTTACAGCTCTCAACGTACCATTCGGGAACGTTGTTGTCCGCGAACGCCTTGTAAATATCATCGTTGAACAGCTTTTTTGCGTTGCCCTTACGGGTGATTTCCATTATCTTGAACGCAAGACCCGGCTCAACGCCCTTGTGCATAAGATAAACCATAATGCTGTCGCGCGTTCCAATAACATCGGAAATTGTACAAGTGCCGTTTTTAATCAAATCCTGTGCGTTGCCAAGCCAAACGTCCGTGCCGTGCGAAAGTCCCGAAATCTGAAGCAAATCCGAGAAATTCTTCGGCTGAGCGTCCTGAAGCATCTGCATTGCAAAGCTCGTGCCAAATTCGGGTATACCGAAAGTGCCGCTTTTGACACCGATATCCTCTTGAAGATTGAGCGGTTCGGTTGAAGTGAACAGCTTGTACACAAGCGGGTCCGAGGTCGGAACATCGGCGATTTTCATTCCCGTCATATCCTCAAGGTGCTTGTAGAGAGTCGGCACATCGTGTCCAAGCTCATCGAGCTTCAAAATCGTGTCGTGAAGCGCGTGGAAGTCGAAGTGCGTTGTAATCATATCGCTCTCGGTCTTGTCGGCGGGGTGCTGAACAGGCGTGAAATCGTACACCTCAAAATCGTTCGGCACAACAACCATTCCGCCCGGGTGCTGAGAGGTTGTTCTCTTGACGCCCGTACAACCGATTGTTAAGCGCTCAATTTCCGCTTCATTGAGCGAAAGTCCGTGTTCATCGCAGTATTTTTTTACAAATCCGTATGCTGTTTTATCTTTAACAGCCGAGATTGTTCCCGCCTTGAAAACGTGGTCTTTACCGAACAATTCTTCGGTGTAGCGGTGAACCTTGCCCTGAACCTCACCCGAGAAATTCAAGTCGATATCGGGTGATTTATCGCCATGAAATCCGAGAAACGTTTCAAACGGGATATCATGACCGTCGCGTATCATATCGATACCGCAGTTCGGGCAGTTTTTCGGCGGCAGGTCAAATCCCGAGCCAACCGAGCCATCTGTTATAAACTCGCTGTGGCGGCACTTCGGGCAACGATAGTGCGGCGCAAGCGGGTTAACCTCGGAAATGCCCGACATTATCGCGACAAACGACGAGCCGACTGAGCCTCTTGAACCGACAAGATATCCGTTATCCTCGGAGTATTTCACGAGCTTTTGCGCAATCATATAGAGCACCGCGAAACCGTGTTCTATGATAGAATCAAGCTCGCGTTTCAGGCGGCTCTCAACAATTTCGGGAAGCTCCTTCCCGTCCTCCCTGTACCACGCGTCTGCTCTGCCCCAGCACAAATCCTTAAGCTCCTGTTCCGCGCCTTCAATTGACGGAGTGAACGTGCCTTTTGGTATCGGTCTGATGTCGCCGTCAATCATATCGGCGATTTTATTCGTATTCGTCACGACAACCTCAAACGCTTTTTCCTCGCCTAAATACTCAAATTCCTTGAGCATTTCATCGGTTGTTCTGAAGTACAAATCCGCTTGATGGTCAGCGTCCTTATAGCCCTGTCCCGATTGCAAAATCTTGCGGAAAATGCCGTCCTCCTTGTCCTTGAAATGAACATCGCAGGTTGCCACGCAGAGCTTTCCGTGCTTTTCGGCGAGCTTCACAATTTTGCGGTTGAGCATACGCAGTGCCTCGGTATCGGGCACGCGTCCCTCGCGGACAAGATACTCGTTGTTGCAAATCGGCTGAATTTCGTAGTAATCGTAAATCGAAGCGATTTCATCGATTTCCTCGGACGATTTTTCGTCGAGAATTGCCTTGAACAGCTCTCCCGCTTCACACGCCGAGCCGATTATCAAGCCCTCGCGGTGCTTTTGCAGTTCCGAGAGCGGGATTCGCGGCTTCTTGTAGAAATACTCGAGGTTGGACAGCGAAATCAGCTTGTACAAATTCTTCAAACCAACCTTGTTTTGCGCGAGAATTATCATGTGATAAATCGGGAGCTTTTTCGCGTCAACACCGCCGAACAGGTCGTTTAAATCACCGAGCTTAGTGAGCTTTCCGAGCTTTTCCGCATCGTTCAGAAGGCACTGAAAGATTTTCGCCAACATTCTCGCATCGTCAACGGCACGGTGGTGGTTAAAATCACCGAGCTTGTACTCTTTGGCAACGGTATCGAGCTTGTGATTTTTCAGGCGCGGCAAAGCGGCACGACAAATTCCCACAGTATCGACAAAGTTGAATTTGTAGTCGATATTCTGCCTTGCGCAACCCGCTCTGATAAACGATGTATCGAAATTAGCGTTATGCGCGACAAGCACGCCGTTACCCGCAAATTTTATAAATTCTTCGAGCGCGTCCTTTTCCGAGGGCGCGTTTTCAACCATCTCATCGGTTATTCCGGTAATCTCGGTAATCTGCGCGGGAATAGGCATTTCCGGGTTTACAAAAGTCCCGAACTCCTCGATAATCTCGCGGTTTTTGACTTTGATTGCACCGATTTCGGTTATCCTGTCGGTTTTGGAGGAAAGACCGGTTGTTTCGAGGTCGAAAACAATAATTTCATCGTCAACCGAATAATCGCAACAGCCCGCTACCAGCGCCGAGCTGTCGTTGACGAAATAAGCCTCAACGCCGTAAATCATCTTCATTTCCGAGCCGTCTTTTTGCAGTTTTTCGATTGTGTTCATCGCCTCGGGATAGCTTTGGAGGTTGCCGTGGTCGGTTATCGCAACGGCGCGGTGTCCCCAAGCGTTTGCCTGCTTAACAAGCTCTCCCGCGGGAGTTGTCGCGTCCATATCGGACATATTTGTGTGCATATGAAGTTCAACGCGCTTTTGCTCTGCCTTGTCCTCGCGGCTCTTCAGCTTTATTCCCGCCATAGAGTCGGGACGGAAATTCAAGCTTTTCGTGAACTGGTCGAACTCAAATTTTCCGCTTGCAATAATCGCTTTTCCCTCAGAAAGGTTGGCTTTTACCAACTCTTCGTTTTTCGCTTCGGTGATAATTTTCAGAATTTGCGAAGAGGTTTTGTCGGAAAAATACGCCGTGAAAATCAGCGTGTTCTTATCTCGCGACAGCTTGTCCTCGGTCTTGAAAACCTTTCCCCAAAGGGTTGCCGTGTCCTGCTCGCCGAAAGGCTCGGACATCGGAACGGGTTCTTCAAAATTGCCTTTCCCAAAAAACAGATTGACCTTTTTATCGAAATGCGGATTCTCAAACGTAAGGAGAGTTTCCTCGGGCTTTTCAAGAAACATCGGACGCCTTCCACGTGAACCGCCGCCGACATACTTGGGCTTTGCAGGCTTTGGCGCTTCATTTGTAACCGAAACCGTTTCCACGGGCGAGGATTCCTCGCGATTTACATACTCCTCAACATCAAGCTCGTTCTCGGAGGAAATGACAACGCTGATGTTTTTATCGAAAACTCCCTTGACGTAATTCTCGATTTTCTTGTTAATTCCCATTCCCATAAGCATTGATTTTCCGCCGCTTTTGAGGGTTATTTCAAACGTCTGCCCATCGTCATCAATTGTCGCGTCATCAAAATATCCGTTTATTCCAACGAATTTTTTCTTCAAAAGCTCGATTATTTCGTATAAGTAGTCCGAATTGAGCAACTCGGGGAAATATTTCGGATAAATCACAGTTTCCGCGCCAAGCTTTTTCGCGATAATTTCAGCCGCGGAAAAAAGCTCCTTCATCGGTATAAGCTCCGAAAAGCTAACGTTTAAATTAACCTCATTTTTGGCTTTGTTATGAGCAATTTTGAGCACATGTCCCTCCGAAATATTCTTCGGAAAATCTAAATCATCAAACAAATCTTTAAGCGTAGCCGACATATTTTTTCCTTTCACAGCAAATCAATTTCCTTTTTCAGCTCCGACAAGAGCATTTCTTCGGGGACTTTTCGCAGAATTTCTCCCTTTTTAAAAATCAGCCCTTCCCTGTCGCCGCCGGCAATTCCGATATCAGCCTCGCGCGCTTCGCCGGGACCGTTTACCACGCAACCCATTACAGCAACCTTAATCGGTTTTTTCACATCGGCAAGCAACTTTTCAACCTCGTTTGCAAGAGAAATAAGGTTGATTTTTGTTCTGCCGCAGGTCGGACAGGAAACTATTTCTGCGCCCTCATACAACCCGCAGGCTTTCAGGATATCCTTTGCCGCGTACACCTCTTTAATCGGTTCAGCAGTGAGCGAAACGCGGATTGTCGAGCCTATTCCGTCGCATAACAACGAGCCTATTCCAACGGCTGATTTTACGATGCCCATACGCTCTGTTCCCGCTTCGGTAACGCCGAGATGAAGCGGATACTCCGTCTTTTGCGCAAGCAACCGATACGCCTCAATCATCAGCTTGACATTCGAGGATTTTATGCTGATTACAATATCATCAAAGTCAAATTTATTTAGCAACCTTGCGTGCCCGAGTGCGCTTTCAACCAGCGCTTCAGGAGTTGGACTGCCGTATTTTTCGAGGAGATTTTTCTCAAGCGAACCCGAATTAACTCCAATTCTAATCGGGATATTTTTCGCCCTGCAAGCGTCCGCAACAGCCTTTACGCCGTCTGCTGAGCCGATGTTTCCGGGATTCAGACGGATTTTGTCAACACCGCGTTCAATGCAAGCAAGCGCGATTTTATAATCGAAATGAATATCCGCGACAATCGGCACGTTCACAGCATTTCTCAGTGCTTCGATAAGAGCCGCGTTCTCGATTTTCGGAACAGCCGCGCGGATTATCTCGCAACCCGCTTTTTCCAGCTCAACCGCTTGTTTCACGCTGTTTTCGATGTCATCTGCGGGAACGTTCAGCATTGATTGAATATAGATTTTCTCGCTGCCGAGAACGCAGTTTCCAACTCTAACCTTTTTCAATCAAATCACCTCGAAACAAGCTTAGTTATATCGTTGAACGTAATCAAAATCATCAAAAGAAGCAACAGCGCCATTCCCACAAAGTGAATCATGCCCTCAACCTGCGGTTTAACGGGCTTTCTGCGGATAAGCTCGATAATCAGGAAAATCAGCCGCGCGCCGTCAAGACCGGGTATTGGGAGAAGGTTGAAAATGCCGACGTTGATGGACAACAGCGCCATAATGCTCATAAAATCGGAGAACGTGTAGGTTTTCACAGCTTCGGTTATTACAGAGCCAACGCCGATAGGTCCGGAGAGGTCGTTCAAGCCGTACTTGCCTTTTATCAGGTCAACAACCGTGAGCAAAATCACGCGTGCTGTCGAACAGCTTTCACGAAAAGCCTCGGTTACCACATTCCCAAAATTCTTCTCCAGCCGATAAACAAGAAAATCAAAGTAAACACCGCTTGAACCGTTTTCCCGCGGAATTGTCATAAACTCAACATCTTTCAATGTCACGGTCTCGCCGTTTCTTTTAACGGTAATGTCGTAAACAAGATTTCCGGCTTCGTTTTTGCGGTCGCTTGACTGTAATTTGTAGGTTATATCGGAAGCCGAGAGAATCGGAAGTCCCTCTACGCTCAGGATTTTATCGTTCACCATAAGTTGAGAGCTACTCACGCTTTGATCTCTGAACTCGCATATTGTTGTAGAGGCAATCGCATTTGATGTGCAAAGCGAAATCAAAACCACTATATACCCCAAAATCAAATTCATCAGAGGACCGCAGAAAAGCACAATCATTCTCTGCCAGACGGGTTTTCTGTTGAACGCACGGGGATTTGGCTCAATCGCCTCGCTGGTTTCCTCATCAAACTCCTCGATATCCGTTTCAAATGCGCAAAATCCGCCCACGGGAAACGCGCGGACAACATACTCGGTTTCCTTACCCTTTTTCTTGAAAAGCGCAGGTCCCATTCCGAATGCAAATTGTTTTACATAGATACCGCAAGCCTTTGCCGCCAAAAAATGTCCCAGCTCGTGTACAAGTATGATGAACAAAAACACCAAAATCGCAACAAAGACAGGTATTATGTTCATAAAAACATCGTGTGCGAAAAAATTCAGCAAGACTAAAGTTCCCGCGATGACAAACAAGACTGCAAGTGCAATTATCCGTTTTAAAGCCGTTGACATATTTCCTCCATTAAAAGCCCGAAAGAACGTATTCCTCCGCGATAATCCGCGTGTTCAGGATATCCGAGAGCACGGGATTTTGTATGTATTTCACATCGGAAAGCGCCGCGTTTACCAGCTCGCCGATTTGCAGAAAACCGATTTTTTCCTCAAGAAACAGCGAAACCGCCGCTTCATTTGCGCAATTGATTATACAAGGCGCATTTCCGCCCATTTCGATAGCTTTTTTCGCCGCCGAAAGACAGGTGAAAACGTCCTCGTCAGGCTTTTCAAAGGTGAGCGTGCCGATATCCGTGAGCGAGAGCTTTTTCGCGGGACAAGCAAGCCGCTTCGGTGCCGTCAGCGCGAACTGAATGGGAATACGCATATCTGCGCTTCCGAGTTGTCCGATAATCGCGCCGTCCTCGAATTCAACCGCCGAGTGCAAAATGCTCTGCCGATGAACCGTAATCTCAATCTGCGACGGTTCAACCCCGAACAGCCAAACCGCCTCGATAAGCTCGAGACCTTTGTTCATCATCGTCGCGCTGTCAACAGTAACCTTTTCGCCCATATTCCAATTCGGGTGATTGAGCGCCTGTTCCCTTGTGATATTTTCAAGCTCGGCGCGTGTTTTCCCGTAAAACGGCCCGCCAGACGCAGTAAGAATTATCTTGGAAATCTTGTTTTCACCAGCACCCAAAAGGCACTGATAAATCGCAGAATGTTCGCTGTCAATCGGAGTGATTTCAACGTTCTTCTTGCGCGCCGCGTTCATCACAAGCTCGCCGCCCGCAACCAGCGTTTCCTTGTTGGCAAGCGCAATGTTGTTCCCGACACTGATAGCCGCAAGCGTCGGCAAAAGTCCCGCCATTCCGACAACCGCGTTCACCACTTTATCGCAAGGCAAAGCCGCAAGCTCACATAAGCCATCGCTTCCCGCAAGAATTTTTATATTCGTGTCGGCGAGGCGGCTCTTGATTTCAGCAAAATTGCTCTCATCGGATACCGCAACATATTCCGGCAAAAACTCGCGCGCCTGTTTCTCGAGAAGGTCGAGATTATGCCGCGCGGACAAAGCCTTTATTCTGATATTATGCGCGCGGCAGACGTCTGATGTCTGCGTTCCTATAGAGCCGGTTGAGCCCAGAAGCACAATTTTCATAATCGTTCTCCTTTAAAATCTTAAAGGGAGAAAACTTTTGTTTCCTCCCCCTTGCAGGAAATTTTATTGCATTAACGGCGAAACAAAACTGTAAACGACGTAAATAAACGGCGCAACAAACAAAACGCTGTCAAAACGGTCGAGTATACCGCCGTGTCCCGGCATAACGTTGCCAAAATCCTTCACATCGTACTGACGTTTTATTACAGACATCGACAAATCGCCGAGCACTCCCGCCACGCTTGCAACCATTCCTATCGGAATAATAACGGCATAATTCATTTTATACATTTCCGGACTAGGCAAAAGCAGGTTGTACACCAAGCATTGAACTGTCACAACAATTCCCACCGTAACAATTCCGCCGATAAATCCCTCGACCGTTTTTTTCGGGCTGATATCGGGACAGAGCTTGTGTTTTCCCAAAAACGTTCCCACGAAATAAGCGCCAGAGTCGCCGAGCCACGCGCAGAACAGCAGATAAACCAGCATAAACACGCCCGGATAATAACCGCCGTCGGCATACCACGACAAATTTCTCACGAAAATTATACAGCTCAAGGAAATGGGTATTGCCAGAGCCGAACCACCGCACGCCGCTACTTCAACAAACTTAATCGTCTTGTGTTGCGCGAGCATAATCAGCAACATTACCATTATAAACAAAAGGCACGCCATTACCCAAAACGACCTTAACACATTAAAGGTTAAAAGTGACGGTACGCCGAGCGAAAAAAACACGCAAAAGCTGGTGAGAAACTTGTGGTTGTGGCACTTTATCGCGCGAATAAGCTCAAATGTTCCGATTGCACTGAAAAGCGATATCAAGACCAGATAAACTATTAGATTGTCTATAATTAGCGCGGAAATGCCGATAACCATCGCAACCAGCGCTGAAAGTATTCGTTTAAGCATAAACAGCCTTTCCGGTCGTATACGTCAAATTCCGCCGAACCTGCGGTTTCTCGCCGCATATTCCGCGATAGCGTACTCCAAATCTTTTTTTGTGAAATCAGGCCAGAGCACGTCCATAAAAACGAACTCGGCATAAGCCGCCTGCCATATCAAAAAATTCGACAGACGCTTCTCCCCGCTCGGTCTGATAATCAAGTCAAGCAGCGGCATTTCGCTTGTGTAAAGGTGCTTTTCAACAAGCTCCTCGGTTATGTCATCGGGCGAAATTTCCCCCGAAACACACTCCTCGGAGATTTGCTTCATCGCCCGTACAAGCTCGGCTCTTCCGCCGTAATTAAGAGCAATTCCCACGGTAAATCGGGTGTTGTTCTTCGAGATTTCCTGAAGGTCAATCAAGTCGTTTCGGATATCCTCGTCAAGCCGCGAAATATCCCCAAGAATTATAACTCGGTTCTCTTTCTCGGCAGTATCCCTGATATCCTTAATATACCGCCTTAACAGGTTCATTATTCCTTTTATTTCATCGGCGGGACGGCTCCAGTTCTCGGTTGAAAACGCGTAAAACGTTGCGCTTTGAACGCCAAGCTCCTTGCACCAATCGATGCACTTCTTGAAAACGTCCGCACCCTTTGAGTGACCGAAATTTCTCGGCATAAGGCGCTTTTTTGCCCAACGTCCGTTTCCGTCCATTATAAAACCGATGTGAGCGGGAATTTGATTTTGTTCCATTAAATCGACATTATTTCCTTATTCTTCTCTTCACCGATTTTGTCTATCTGCTCGATAAACTTGTCGGTGATTTTCTGGATATCCTTCTCCGCTTCCTTAACGTCGTCCTCGGTAATTTCGTTTGCCTTCTTCTTCGCCTTGATTTTGTCCATACCGTCACGGCGAACGTTTCTCACTGCAACTTTGCTTTCCTCGCAGGTCTTGCTTACGGTTTTGCAAAGCTCTTTTCTGCGTTCCTCGGTGAGCTGCGGGAAGGTAATTCTCAAAACAGTACCGTCGTTCGTGGGGTTAATTCCAAGCTCGGACGCCTGAATTGCCTTTTCGATAGCCTTGAGCTGTGATTTATCGTAGGGAGAAACCACGAGTATTCTCGCCTCGGCAACCGAAATCGACGCCATCTGATTTATAGGAGTTTCCGCCCCGTAATAGCTGACCGTAATTCTGTCAAGAACCGCGGGATTTGCTCTGCCCGCGCGGATTGACGCAAGCTCGCTCTGAAGCGCGTTTATGCATTTTTCCATTCTTTGCTTGGTGTTGTCGATAATTTCTTTCATAAGATTTACTCCCTTCGCTGAATTATAATTTATTTACAACAAGTGTACCGACGCTCTTTCCCATAGCCGCGTCGTAGATATTGTCAGGTCTATCGAGGTTGAACACGATAATCGGGATATTGTTCTCGGTGCAGATAGCCGCCGCGGCGCTGTCCATAACCTTGAGCTTTTTCACCAAAATATCGTGATGAGTGATAACGTCAAATTTCACGGCATCGGGGTGTTTTTTCGGGTCTTTGTCGTAAATTCCGTCAACCATTGTCGCTTTGAGAATGATATCCGCTTTCAGCTCGGCAGCTCTCAGCGAAGCCGCGCTGTCGGTTGAAAAGAACGGGTTACCCGTGCCGCAACCGAAAATTACAATTCTCCCCTTTTCAAAGTGACGAAGCGCTCTTCCCAAGATGAACGGCTCGGCAACCTGCTGCATTGTAATTGCCGTCTGCACTCTTACAATACACCCCAAGCCCTCCAAAACGTCCGCTACGGCAAGCGCGTTCATTGTGGTCGCAAGCATTCCGATATGGTCGGCGCGCGCTCTGTCCGAGCCCTTGCAGTCACGCCCTCTCCAGAAGTTTCCGCCTCCGACAACAATACCTATCTCCGCGCCGGCGTCTGCGGTTTTCTTGATGCTCCTACAAATATTCTCGACAGTCGGGAAATCAAGTCCCTGTCCCTTGTCGCCCGCAAGCGCTTCTCCGCTCAATTTAAGCAAAATACGCTTATATTTAAGCCCCGAGTTATCACTCATAAAAATCCTCCGTTCAAACCGTTACTGTTATCAATAATCAAGAACTCTCAGTCTTCCGAGAACCTCAGCACCCTCGGAAAGCCCGTTCAAAGCGTCAAGAGCCGCTTTTTCGGTTATAACGCCCGTGACAAACGCAAGCTCGTTTTCAGCTTTTTTCTTTGATGTAAGATATTCGACATCGCCGAATATATTCTTAACGGCAACCTTTGTTTCCTCGGGATTTTTAGCAAGAAGTCTGATGTAGTTTCCGCAGGTGAACTGCTCGAAAGGTCTGATGAAGGACTGCTCGCTGTCCGCCCAGTCAAGCGAACGGCTGGTTTTGGTGTGCTTAACGGCAGAAACGATATCGGAAACAACCGCGCTTGCTGTCGGGAGCTTACCCGCGCCCTTACCGTAGAACACAACATCACCTGTTGCGTCACCGCGGACCAAAATTGCGTTGAACACGTCGTTTACACCGCTTAATTGGCTCTCGTCCTTGATGACCGCGGGGAAAACACCGATAGAAATCTCGTTGTTCTCCTCACGGCGAGCGCAGCCGATGAGCTTGATTTTAGCGTTGTAGCTGTCCATATATTCAACATCTTCGGGAGTTACCTTTGTAATGCCCTCGGTGTGTACATTTTCGGGATAAACGTGTCTGCCGAACGAAAGCGACGCAAGAATACAGATTTTTCTGCAAGCGTCCACGCCCTCTACGTCTGCCGCGGGATTTCTCTCGGCGTAACCTAGCTCCTGCGCGATTTTGAGCGCCTCGTCAAACGCCATTCCGTCGCGGAACATTTTGGTTAAGATAAAGTTGGTTGTTCCGTTGAGGATACCCGCGATTTCCTTGATTTCGTTTGCCTCAAGGCACGCGTGAATGGGCTTTATAATCGGAATACCGCCGCCGACGCTTGCCTCGAAGAAAAAGTTTACGTTTTTCTCGCGAGCAATTTTGAGAAGCTCCGCGCCCTTTTTGGCAACAAGCTCCTTGTTTGACGTGACAACGCTCTTCCCCGCCATAAGCGAAGATTTCACGAAATCATACGACGGGTTAATTCCGCCGATAACCTCTGTAACAACCGTTACCTCGGGGTCGTTCAAAATCACATTAAAGTCCTTTACGAACTTATCTGCATACGGGCTGTCGGGGAAATCGCGGAGGTCGAGAATGTATTTTATATCCAGCGGCTCTCCCGCTTTCTTTTCCAGATTTTCCCTGTTTTTGTAAAATACCTCGACGGTACCCGAACCGACGACGCCGTAACCCAAAACGGCAATTTTTGCCATAAATAACATCCTTTCCGATGATTTTTTCCTATCCTAAATAGTATATCACATTTCGGAATATTTTTCAAGTGTTTTTTGATTTTGTTGACACACTTTTTGAAAAAGTGCAAAAAACCGCGTCCGAAAAGCTCCGAACGCGGTTTATCTGTCGATTTATGCATTTAGATGAACAATATCGAAATATTATCCACCGCAAAGCTCCTTGTAAAGACCGATGTACAGTTTAGCGGAGGTATCCCAGGTGAAATCAGCTTTCATCGCGCGTGTAACAAGCTTGCCCCACTCGGTCTTGTTCTTGTACGCTTCTCTTGCGCGCTTGATTGCACCGAGCATATCACCCGCGTTGTAGCTCTGGAAGGTGTAACCGATTCCGTTGTCGCCCGCGTCGATGATGCTGTCGCGCAGACCGCCCGTTGACCTTACAATCGGCACAGTTCCGTATCTTGCCGCAATCATCTGCGCGAGACCGCAAGGCTCGCTCTTTGACGGCATAAGGAACATATCCGCGCCCGCGTAGATTTTCTTTGCGAGAGTCGGGTTGTATCCGCGATAGAAGCCAACCTTGTCGGGATAACGCCAGTGCATTTCCTGGAAGAAATCCTCGTACTGCTTCTCGCCCGAGCCGAGAATGATAACCTGCATATCCTGAGCAACAATTTCATCGAACACATATCTTACCAAATCAAAGCCCTTGTGGTCAGCGAAACGTGAAATCATCGCGATTGTCGGGATATCGTAAACAGGCATACCGAATTCCTCGAAAATTGCCGCTTTGCAGGCAGCCTTTCCCTTGTGGTTCTTCGCGGAGAACTTGCAGGCAATGTTCGGGTCGGTTTCGGGATTGTACAAATCAACATCGATACCGTTCAGGAAGCCGGTTGTCTTGTACTGCTTTGTGCGGAGAATTCTGTCAAGACCGTGACCAAACCACGGGTCGAGAATTTCTCTCGCGTAAGTCGGAGAAACGGTGGTAACCTTGTCCGCCATTTCGATAGCGCCCTTCATAAAGTTGATGTCGTGGTCGTATTCGATAATATTTACATTGCGCGGAGGTATTCCGACAATATCCTTTACCAAATCAAGTCCGTACTGTCCCTGATAACCGATATTGTGGATTGTGAAAACGTTCTTTATATCACCGAAGCCCCACTCGTTCTTGTAGAACAGGTTGTGGTAAACGGGAATAAGAGCGCACTGCCAGTCGTTTGAGTTGATAATCTGCGGGTGGAAGTCGATGTGACGGAGCATTTCAAGAACCGCTCTGCTGAAGAAAACGTATCTCTCTGCGTCGTCATAATAGCCGTAAAGTCCGTTGTCACGCTTGAAATAATACTCGTTGTCAAGGAAGTAATATGTAACGCCGTTTACTTCCTGCGTGAACACGCCGCAGTACTGATGACGCCAGCCAACGGGAACGGTAAAGTTTGTGATAAAGCGCATCTTTTCCTTTTGCTTGGGTTTGACTGTGTTGACATAGTACGGCATAACAACGCGCGCGTCGTGTCCTGCCTTAACGAGTGCCTTGGGAAGAGAACCTGCTACGTCTGCGAGTCCGCCGCTTGCTGCAAAGGGCAGTGCTTCGCTTGCTGCATATAAAATATTCATAAACAAAACCTCCACAAATTTATTTGCACAATAATAATATACCACAAACCGATATAAATTTCAAGTGCATTTTAACATTTTTTCCCGAAATATAAAAAAATAATAAAATTCCCGCAGAAATTTGCGGGAAAGTTATTTGACAAAACTTGTTTAATGAACAAATGAAAGCGAAGCGGCAAGCTGGTTCTTGGGCATTGTTTGGAGATAAATTCTGCCGGGGCCTGTAACAACGGTATTGAAGAATCCCTCGCCTCCGAACAGCGAGTTTCCGATGCCGCCGACTTTTCTGAAATCCATTGTGCAGGTTCCTGACATTGCCGCAAGGTAGCCGGTGTCGATAATCATTTCCTGACCCGCCTGAAGCTCGTACTGAACAACATAGCCGTCAATTTCCGCAAAAGCCATTCCGTTGCCGTGAAGACGTTGCATAATAAATCCCTCGCCGCCGAAAAAGCCCGCGCCGATTTTCTTCTGAAATGCTATCGAAAAATCAACCGAGGGCTGGGACGCAAGATAGCCGCCCTTTTGTACAATCATATCGCCCTGACTGATATCGAACGGGATAATCGAGCCGGGAACGCTTGATGCAAAAGCAATCATACCGGGACCGCCCTGCGCGGTGTAAGTATTTTGGAACATTGATTCTCCCGAGAACATCTTGCCGAACGCTTTTCCGACGCCGCCCGTTCCCGTGGACATAGCCATATTCGGCGTCATCCAGCTCATCGCGCCCTTTTGGCACATAACCGACTCGTTCGCGTCAAGATAAACAATCAGCACGGGAAGCGGTTCACCTTTGATTTCGTATCTCATAGCAATTCTCCTTATAATATTTTTGCACAATTGTGCTAAAGGCAACACCAAAAAAATTGCGTTCTTGAGCACAATAATGGTGTGGTGTTGTCTTGATTATATTATACAACAAGATTTTCCATTTGTCAAGATTTGTTTTTCAAACCAAACGAGGCGAGGAGATAAACAATTGTTGTCAACAGCGTAAACGAAGCGTCCCCGCCGAAAAATATCATAAACAAAATGCTTGCGACAGCCGAAATTATCGCCGCGGTTTTCATTATAAGGTCAACATTTTCCGCTTTGCAGTGCCGTATTACAAATTCTTTCAGCAAAGCGGCACCGTCGTATTCACCGATGGGAAGAAGGTTGAATACACCGGTAAAAAGGTTGATAAGAGCCGCAATTTTTTCTCCCGTAAACCACAAAATTGCCGCGAAAATAAAATTCCCCGCGCTCCCCGCAAACAGCACGATATTTCGTTTAAAGCGTGGAGCTTTATCAATTTTGTCGGACGAAATTCTGATTCCCGCGCCGTAGAAGGTTATGGTTTCCGCGGGAATTGAAAAAATTATCATCATTATAAGGTGCGACATTTCGTGCAACGAACAGGCGATAATTGCCGAAAAGCCGAAAACGCCGCCGTCCGTGAGCATAAAAAACGCAATAACCGCGAAAAATGTAAAATCAAAGCAAACCTGCGTGTTTTTAAGGTTAATCTGTATCATACGATATTTTATTCCGCGGTTGTCCGAAAAAGAACGCCCCGCGATATTTCACGGAGCGTTTAATTCAATGCTTGTTTGTAATTCCCGACAAAATATCGTCAATCTCGTAGCGGTTTTTGTCGCGCTTGTCGTCCTCGTCCTTCATCAGGTCCTCAACACGCTTGTTTGCGATAATCTGCGAACTGCGCTTTGAAGATGTTCTTGTCGGGAACGAACTTTTTTCTTCGTCACGATTATCCTCGGCAACAGGCTGTTTCTTCGGTAACAGCTTGCTAATCTGCGGCACTTTTGACTGCGTGAAAAACGCATCGCTTGTATCGTCCTTTTGGAAAATCGGGAGTTCCTCGGTTTTTTCACGCTTTTTCGCAGTGCCTTCTGTTCCCTTTTTCCTTGTGGTAACCTTTTCCGAAGGGATTTCAACCTTAAATGTGTTCACATCGTTTTCGGTTATCGGTTTAACAATCGGAGCGGGTTTCTGAGCTACCGGTTCGCTCGGTTTCTTGTCGGTAAGCGGGATAATCGGGCGCTGTTCTCTTTCGACTTTCTTTTGCCTTGCGGCGTAGGAAAACAGAACATCATCGGCGGCTTTTCCAGATTTAACGGAACTCCTCGAATATGTGCCCTTCCCGTCCGCAGAAACCGAAATTCCCGCACGGTTTGCAAAATCCTCGTCGGGCATATTCTTGACCTGCGGAATAACCTCGGGCGGCGGCAATTTAGCGGCAAATGCTTTTATGATATCGTATAAAATGAGCGCAATGCACGGCAGAACCGCAACACAAAACATTCCGAACGGCGATTTAACAAAGCCGATTATCGAACCGAGAACCGTACTGCAATAATCCGCTCTGCCGACAAGGTCACTTTCGGGCAATATGTAATCGCCGCTGTTCTCCATAACCTTGATGTAATAAACGCCGTCCTCCGCATAATATTCCTTCGCGTAGCCCATTGTCGGAGTTTTGTCCTCGCCTTTGGTGTAAAGGAGCAACTTTCCGGTTATGACATCGCTAAGCTCGCATTTCTGAACAATAACCGCGCTGTTTCTCGGAGCGGTTTGGATATCGTCCGTCTGCACCATATAAATGTTGAAGCCAAAAATGCCAACAACATCTGACGACCGAAACGCCGCCGCTGTCACAATCATAATTATACACACCGCCAGCATCAGTCCGCAAAAAAAGTACCCGATAACGCGCGCGACTTTTTTCCCCAACTATTTTCACCTCTTTTATTTGGTCAGCACTGCAAAATTTACGCTTTTGCAGTGCCGCCTTACGTTTAAAGTCCCTTTGCGGAAGAAAGCGTGATTCCGTTTTCACCGAGAGGAATTGCGTGGTCAAGACCAACAAATTTCCCGTTTTCCTGCCAGAGAACCTCTTTCACGAAATTGTACTTCTCGGTATCCCAAGTCTTGAAATCATCGAGAACCAGTCCGCCTGTATCACCCGAGTTCGCGTTAAAGCACCAGAAAGTGTGGTTCAAGTGGAAATCCTTGATAAGCTGACGCATACAGGTCATCCAAGTCAAATTCGGCTCTCTCATAAAGCCGCCCCATTCGCCGATAAGAAGCGGAGCGATGTTCTCCTTCTGAATGAACAGCCAGTTGTCGTTCCAGCAGTCCCTCATAAGACTGTCGTAGTTGTACCCGCCCTTAAACCACGGCTGTTCGTAAACCGTAGGTCCGTAATCGTGCGGCGAGTAAACGAGCTTGTTCTGATATTGTCCGAGATTAACGGGATAATCACGAACGCCGCGCAGGTTTCCGCCCCACCAGTTGTAATAATAATCCTTCTCGTTTGTGGATTTATAGTCGGAATTTGCCTTGCTCTTGGGGTAAATTTCCGTTCCCTCAACCATTATAAGCACGTTCGGATTTATCGCAAGAATTTTCTTCGCGGCAGTTTCCGCTGTGTATTTCCAGTTATTTTTGTCGGTTGAATCGTTCCAGATTGCCTTGTTTTGTTCATGCGGTTTGCCGTGCGGCTCGTTTTTGATATCGATAGCAATTATGGTATCGTTGTTCTTGTAGCGCGAAGCAAGCCACTCCAGCGCGTGATAATAATCATCAACCGTCACCCTGTCCGTGTACCACAAGTTTACATTATGCCCCATCGCGTCGGTTTCCGCGCAGTGAATATCGGGCATAACCTTCATTCCGTTTTCCTCGGCGAGCTTGAGGAAATACTCGAAAATCTCAAGGCTGTTCATATTGTTCAGCTCGGGATTGTAGGCATTGTTATAGTTTGCTCTTGGATACTCGCCCGATGCCCATTGATTGATAAGCTGAGCGGAAATCGGCACTCTTATCAGGTTAAAGCCGTGGTCGGCGATTGCCTTTATCGCGGGAACAAGCTGGCTGTTCCAAAGTCCGTCAAAGGTGTTTGTACCGGTGTTGTAGCCGAACCAGTTCACGCCCGTAAGCCAAACCTGCTTGCCGTTTTTGTCGAGAATTTTGTTGCCGTCCGTGTGCAACCAGTCGTCACCCTGAACCGCGTTTTCCGAGCGCTTCAGCAGTTCCTTAACCTCGGTTGAACTCGGCGTGTAATTACTGTTGTTATTATTATTTTGACTTGAGCTTTGGGTGTTCTGATTATTGTTATTGTTATTCGAGTTGTTGGAACTGCTTGACGGCGTTCCGCTTCCCGAGCCGCCCGATGAATTGAGCGCGGACGGCGAGCTGTAATTGAAGCCGCCCGAAACCGAGCCGTTCGCGGGAATATTTCCGTTGTAATCAACGTTTGTCACGGTAACGGTCGTGCCGTTCACCGAGAAATTACCGCCCCACGAATTTGTGATTTTGAAGCCGCTCGGCACGGTGAAGCTAACCTTCCAGCCGCTCACGGCACTGCTTGAGTTGTTCCGTACAACAAGCTCCGCAGAACCGCACTTGTTTCCACCCTCTTCCCAGGTGCTCCCTGATTTAACCTCACAGGAAATTCCTCCCGAAGGAACGCTGCTTGATGAGCTTGAAGAAGATGAAGAAGAACTTGACGATGAACTATAAGATGGCGAGGAACTCGAGGAGCTAGATGAAGAAATGCTCTGCGGGTTCTCGGGCAACTGCGTTGACGAAGAACTCTCCGTGCTTGAAGAACTTGCCGAGTTGCTTGACGAGCTGTTCTCGGAAGAACCTGTGCTTTCCGATGAATATGTACTGTCACCGCCAACAGGAGCACCGCCCGCGTTATATTCGCTCGAATTATCCGAATTTCCCGAAACCGATGAGCCGGAATTTTCGGAAACCGAGCTTGTTGAAGAACCGCTCTCGCCCTCTTTAACGGTATTCCCTGCACAGCCTGTTGTTAATATCACGGCGGCAAAAATCAGCGCCGCGGATTTCTTTAGCATTTTGTTCATAATTTCCTCCCGCAAATCAGCTTTACAAGTGAAAAATATCCATATATAGATTATTATAACACATTATAATATAAAATGTCAAGTACAAATACAAAAATCCCCCGGACTATTGCCCGAGGGATTGCTTCAGGTCGAAAACTGATTACTGAGCGTTCTGCTCGTAGGACTCAATCATCTTTTTAACCATCATACCGCCGATAGAACCAGCCTGTCTTGCGGTGAGGTCGCCGTTATAGCCGTTGTTGAGGGTAACGCCAACTTCGTTGGCAGCCTGCATCTTGATGTTGTTAAGATTTGCCTTAGCCTGTTTGTTAGACATAATAATTCTCCTTGATATCAATAATAAGCAAAGGTTTTTCGATTAAAACGTTAAGCGGTTCATCGCCTTTGCGTTATTATTATTTTCACACTCCGAAAAAATATTAAAGGGAATTGTTGCTCAAAAAGTTATAAATTGCTTTTTGAAAACAGTTTGACAACAGGAAAAATTTTCGCTATAATAATTGTAATATTCTCTCAAAGAATCTGTCTTAATTTACGAGGGGGGTGAGTTGGTTGGACGATAAACGAATTGTCGAATTGTTTTTTGAGCGTGACGAGCAGGCGCTGAAAATAGTTGAGCAAAAGTACGGCGGGCTTTGCTTTTGCGTGGCGAATAATATTCTGAACTCACACTCCGAGGCGGAGGAATGTGTGAACGATACATATTTAGCCGCGTGGAACTCTATCCCGCCTCAGTGCCCGAACAAGCTCTCGGCGTTTTTGGCAAAAATTGTGCGAAACAAGGCGCTGAACCGTTACGAGCGCGACAGCAGTATGAAACGCGGCGGCTCGGAGCTGAAGCTGATTTTGTCGGAGCTGAACGAGGACATTTTGTCAAAGGACGATACCGAGGAGCTTTTCAACGAGCATTTGGTGACCGATATCATCAACGAGTATCTTCACAGCGTTTCCAAAGGCAAAGCGGCAATTTTTATTCAGCGTTATTTTATGTGCTTTTCGGTGGACGAAATTGCCGAGAACACGGGGCGCTCGTATAACTCAATCGCGACAACTCTACACAGAATGCGAAACGAGCTTAAACAAAAACTGATAAACGGAGGAGTAGAGCTATGAAAAACATCTTATTTAACAGTATGACAAACATTGATGAAGATTTGCTCGATATGACCGCGAAAAAAATCACGCGCGCAAAACCCCGAAAAATTGCCTTGCGGGTAACCGGACTTGTGGCAGTAGCGGCGGCTTGCGTCTTTGCCGTTAACTATGGACTTTCGTTTGTCAACAAAAACAAAATTCCCGTTCAGTCGGAAGGTTCGTCATACGAAAAGGTTTTCGTGCCTTATCAGGGGAAAGAATTTGTCATCGATTACGATAATCTGCCGTTTAAATGCAATTTCCGCGAACTCACAAAGCTAAATCCCGACCCGATTGTAAACTATACGGGAATAGGAGTGAGGGAAATTTTGGCTTACGATATTTCCGAATATATCGGGAACAATCCGTGGAACGAAAATCTCGAAATCACAGAAATGCCCGTGTTTCAGACTATTGACCAAGACAGCCGGATAATGTCATTCAACGAGAAACTTGAAAATTATAATGAAAACGGTGAGATAAAGTCCGAAGAATTAAAAAGACTCGCTGAAAAGTATTCCGAAAAACTAGGATTTAATGACTATGAGATTAGCGTAAATAGCTTGTACCGCCTCGGCGATGAGGGACTTGTGAAAGTGTGGATTAACAGCATTTATCCAAGCTCAGAAAATATTTTTGAGGCAATTCTGAACTCTAATTTCAGGCGGGTCTTCTTTACTTACACCCAAGAGTTACTGCCGTACTCTCTTAAAATATCATACAATGATAGGCTCGGTTCGCTTGAATGTATCGGCTTTTACCCGATTATCAGTGCAAAAGAAGCGCGCGAAAAGCTGATTTCAGAGCCGCACAATTATTTCGGCAATCCGATTAGCGAAGATTTCTTCAAGGACGGCGCGAACGTTGACAAAATAAAGCACGTTGAGCTTGGTTACGCCGGTGCAGTTGATGGAAAATCGATGCCGTATTATGTTTTTTATATAGAGGATACCGAGGATTATGACGACCTTCCCGAGGGGATAAACCACTACATCACCGCGCTTTATCCCGCAGTTTCTCCCGAGTATCTGATGGACAGAACAGAGCAAAGTCTTGCCAAAGAAAACGAAAATTCCTCATCAACCGAGCAAAAAGCGTTTTATGACGATACCTTCGTCGGCATGGCTTTACAGGGGTGCGGTCCGCGTACAACTTACAATGAAGTTATGGATAGTTTAACCTCGCAAGGCGCAAAAGACCACGGCATTTATATCGACTCATTCTACCTTGTTGAAACGGTTCAGGCTCTTTCGACTGAAGGATACGAGTGGGATAGCAGTGACAGTACTATCTACGAGGTTAAAATCATCAAGGATTTAATCAGCGGAGAAGATATCAACCGTACCGAAAAAATCCTTATTTCCAACGGCACGCCCAAGTGGCAGTACGAATACGACCCTGCTTATGCACCGGGAGAAAGGTTTACCGTTGCACTCGGAAAGCCTAAAGAGGGCAAAGATTATATTAAGGCACCGGGCAGTTATATGTTCAAATATGACGTTCCTTCGGACGATTCGGGATATATTTACTCAAGATGTAGCGAAATGGATAAATTAAATCTGCCGACCTCAATAAATATTAAAGAAACTGTTGTGACAAGCACAACGCAAAATCCCGCCGGATACACGCAAAAGGTAACGCTTGACGCTGTTGTGGAGTTCCTGCGCAGAGATTGGAAAGCAAGAGGCGTGTCCTCGCATTTTGACGGCACAACGTCATAACCCGATTTCAAAACGGACGCAAAATTTCAGCTTTCATCTAACCACAATTCCCCGCCTCCCGTTTTGATATAAAAGAAGCTCTCGGTTTAACCGCCGAGAGCTTGCTTTATAACCTATTCCCTTTTACCCGCGTAAATCAGTCCGCGAATGATGTTGCTTCCGACAAGATTTCCGACAATCAGCACGGGCAAAACCAGCAAATCCGCCACGTTGTAATTCCCCGCCGCGCCGTAGTAAAACAAATCCGCGACCGTGTGATCAAATCCGCAGAGCACAAACACGGGAATTGAGAAGATAATTCCGATATAAGTGCCGTGCTTTTTGAAAATGTCAACGCCGAGATAGATGAGAATACCGCAGAAAATTGCCGAAACAAACAGCCACAGCAGGTTGTTCGAGAGCTTTGTCGTACACACCTCAATCGCCTTTTCCTTAACTGCGGGATTGAACGAGCCGAGAACTCCGAAGCCAAATGCAAAAACGCAGTTTACAACAGTCACCACGGTAAATTCAAGCGCATTATTCTTGACAATATAGCCCGCCATTCCCGTGAAAAGGCTCATCGAATAACGACAGACCGCTATCAGTCCGAACGCGAAAAGCACAGCACCGACGTACTTGTTCCCGCAGATTAGGTTGCAGTAGGACGCGATTGAAATCATCATCGCCGCGCTTATCGCGTTAATCACAGCTTTTTTCATAAAAACCTCGCCGAAAAATCAGATAAGCTCGGCAATCTTATCGCCCATTCCCGAGCAGGAAACAAGCGTCATTCCCTCGCTCATAATATCGCCCGTGCGGAAACCGTTTTCAAGCGCCTGATTAACCGCGTTTTCAACCGCGTCCGCTTCCTTGTCCATCTTGAACGAATAGCGAAGCATCATTGCCGCAGAAAGAATGGTTGCAATGGGGTTTGCCTTGTTTTGACCGGCAATATCGGGCGCAGAACCGCCGCTCGGTTCGTAAAGACCGAAGCTGGTTTCGTTCATCGAAGCGGAAGCCAACATTCCGATTGAACCGGTAATCATAGACGCTTCGTCCGATAAAATATCGCCGAACATATTCTCGGTCACCATAACATCAAACTGCGCGGGGTCTCTCACCAACTGCATCGCGCTGTTATCGACAAGCATATGTTCAAGAGTAACCTCGGGGTAATCCTTGGCAACCTCTTCGACAATTTTTCTCCAAAGCCGTGAGCTGTCGAGAACGTTCGCCTTATCGACGCTGGTAACTTTCTTGCGGCGTTGCATTGCCACATCAAACGCCTTTATCGCAATTCTGCGAATTTCGTTTTCGTTGTACGAGAGCGTATCAACCGCAGTCATAACGCCGTCAACCTCCTCGGTCTTGCGTTCGCCGAAATACAAACCGCCTGTAAGCTCACGCATAATCAGCATATCGAAGCCCTTGTCGGCGATTTCCTTTTTCAGCGGACACGCCTCGGAGAGCTGTTTGTACAAAACGCACGGACGAAGGTTTGCAAACAGTCCGAGCGACTTGCGGAGCTTCAGCAGACCTGCCTCGGGGCGAAGATTTGCAGGGAGCTTGTACCACGGCGAGGTTGTTGTGTTTCCGCCGATTGAACCCATCAGAACCGCGTCTGCCGCCTTGCAACGCTCAATTGTTTCATCGGTAAGCGGAACGCCGTTTGCGTCTATCGAGCAACCGCCCATCAAAAGCTGTTCGTAATTGAACTTGTGACCGAATTTCTCCGCAACCTTATCGAGAACCTTCATCGCTTCGGAAACGATTTCGGGACCGATACCGTCACCCTTGATTACCGCTATGTTCTTTTCCATTGTAATTATCCTTTCTTAAAGATCCCGCAAATATTCAGCGGGAACAATTTTTGTCAGCCAAACGCCGTTTTCCGAGAGAAAAAACTCGTATCCATTCCGCGACATTTCGCCCGAATTTACCTGAAACACAACCGGCTTTCCGTGCCGTGAACCGACTTTAACCGCCGTTTCCCTGTCATTTGAAAGGTGAACGTAAAGCCGCGATTTCGGTTTCAGTCCCTCGCTTTTGATTGAGGCAACATATTTTTCACCCGTTCCGTGATAGAGAATTTCGGGCGGCTCGGCTTTTTTCAGCTCAACGTCAACATTGACGGAATGACCTTGATTTGCGCGGATTTTCGTCTTGTCGTCGTTGAACGAATAACGCTGTTTTTCGTCCTCGACAACAATTTCCTCGAGTGTTTGCATATCAATTTCATTGCCGCAGGCGTTAATTCCCGAAAGAAGCTCCGAAACACTCGCCCAACCGTGTTCATCGAGCGTAATTCCGACAGCTTCGGGTTTGTGACGCAAAATCAGCGCGATAAATCTGCTTAAATTAGTTTTGTTCGTCATTTTTATTACCTGTCAAAACTCAATTTTATAGGTAACATAATTAACGCCGTCATAATTTCTCGCGGCAAATTTCTGTTCCTCAAAACCAAATTTCTCGTAAAACTTTCTTGCGTTTGTGTTACCCACGGCAGTTTCAAGAACCGCGCTTTTGAAGCCTTTTTTCCGCATTTCGCGCAGTGAGTACATCAAGAGTTTTTTCCCGTATCCCTTATGTTGATTTTCGGGTGAAACGTACAGCATCAGGATTTTCGCGCACCCGTCAAACGGTTTTTCCTCGCAGAACTCCTCCGTGCAAACCGCGGAAATTTCCCCGTCAACGAGCAGAATATAGATATATTTCCCGTCAACGAGGAGCTTGGTAAAACTGTTTCGGCGGGCTTCTCCCGTGTAGCGGTCGATTTGCTCGGGAGTGAAAATTTCCCTATAATTCTCCCGCCAACAGCTGTCCACAACCCTGCTCATTCCCTCAACATCGGGTATCTGCGCAGGTCTGATATCAATTCTCATTTCTTCAGCGAGATGAGCAAGCCGCCCTTGTTGATGATATCTTTGATGAACTCGGGGAACGGCTGTGCCTTGTAGGTTTTGCCCTTTGTAACGTTTGTGATAACGCCGCTGTCGAAGTCAATTTCAACCTCGTTTCCATCGTCAATATCCTTTGCGGCTTCATCACATTCAAGAATAGGCAGACCGATGTTGATTGCATTGCGATAGAAAATTCTCGCAAAAGTTGACGCGATAACGCAGCCGATTCCGCTTGCTTTTATCGCAATCGGAGCGTGCTCACGCGAGCTTCCGCAGCCGAAATTCATATTCGCAACCATAATATCGCCCTCTTTGACTTTCTTGACAAAATCCTTGTCGATATCCTCCATACAGTGAGAAGCAAGCTCCTTGTGGTCGGAGGTGTTCAGATAACGCGCGGGGATAATTACGTCCGTGTCAACGTTATCGCCGTATTTATGTACAATTCCGTGTGCTTTCATAAAAATTCTCCTTATATTTCAAAATCAACGCATTTTCTGTCCGCAACGAACGGTCTTACACGCTCGTCCGCTACCTTGACGTGCTCGGGGTGAACAGCGTACGCTTTCAGCGATTTTTCATCGGTAAACGTGCTGTCCAGCATCAAATCACCGCTTGACGACGGCAAAAGCTCGGTTACAACCTTGATTTCAATCAGACCGTCAATCTTGCCTTTCAATCCCTCAAGCCCCTCTTTGATAAGCGCTTTATGCTCGGACTTTTCGGTATCGGGCATCTCTTTCAGTTTCCAGATAATAACGTGCTTAATCATCACTCAAACTCTCCCGAAATATAGCCTTTGAGCGCACTTGCCGCCGCAACAGCAGGACTTGCGAGGTAAACCTCGGAGGTGGTGTCGCCCATTCTGCCGACAAAGTTGCGGTTTGTGGTGGAAACAGCTCTCTCGTGGGGTGCGAGAATACCCATGTGACCGCCCAGACAAGGACCGCAAGTGGGAGCAGAAACAACCATTCCCGCTTCAACGAAAATCTCGAGCAAGCCGTTTTTCAGCGCGTCCAAATAAATCTGCTGTGTTGCGGGAATAACAATTGCGCGAACGCCCTTTGCAACCTTCTTGCCCTTGACAATAGCCGCGGCCGCTTCAAGGTCGCTGTAACGACCGTTGGTGCAGGAACCGATTACAACCTGGTCAATCTTGATATTCAGCTTCTCCGCTTCATCGATTGTCTTGGTGTTCTCGGGCAGATGCGGGAAAGATACAGTCGGCTTGATTGTGCTCAAATCGATGTCGATAACGCGGTTATAGTGCGCGTCCTCGTCAGCCTTGAAAATCTCAGGCTTGCGGTCGGTTCTGCCCTTAATGTAATCAAGAGTAACCTCGTCAACCTCGAAAATGCCGTTCTTTGCGCCCGCTTCGATTGCCATATTCGCCATACAAAGTCTGTCGTCCATCGAAAGGCTCTTCAAGCCCTCGCCGGTGAACTCCATCGACTGGTAAAGCGCGCCGTCAACGCCGATTTCACCGATAATGTGCAGAATAACGTCCTTGCCGCTAACCCACTTGTTGAGCTTGCCGGTGAGGTTGAACTTAATCGCGGACGGTACCTTGAACCAAGCCTCGCCCGTTGCCATTCCGGCAGCCATATCGGTTGAACCTACGCCCGTTGAGAAAGCGCCGAGCGCGCCGTATGTACAGGTGTGGCTGTCCGCGCCGATTACGCAGTCACCCGAGATAACCAGACCTTTTTCGGGCAAAAGCGCGTGCTCGATACCAACATTTCCGACATCGTAGAAATTCTCGATATCGTACTTATCCGCGAAATTGCGGCACTGCTGGCACTGAATAGCCGCTTTGATATCCTTATTCGGTGTGAAGTGATCCATTACCAGCGAGATTTTTGTTTTGTCGAAAACTCCCGTAAAGCCGTTCTTGTTGAACTCGTTGATTGCAACAGGGCTTGTGATATCGTTTCCGAGAACCATATCCAGCTTCGCCTTTATCAGCTGCCCCTCAACCACGGAATCAAGTCCCGCGTGCTTTGCCAGAATTTTCTGCGTCATTGTCATTCCCATTTTTATTCCTCCTGATTTTCTGTCATTTTAATGAATTGTTCTTCATTTATAACCGTAATTCCAAGCTCGTTTGCCTTATCAAGCTTTGAGCCTGCCTCTTCTCCCGCGAGAACATAGCTTGTCTTTTTTGAAACCGAGCCCGAGCATTTTCCGCCGAGCTTTTCGATAATTTCCTTTGCCTGTTCACGTTTAAGCGTGGGGAGAGTTCCCGTGAGAACGAAAGTCAGTCCCGCAAACTTGTCCGAGGTTTTCGTGCTTTCGTAGGTCATATTCAACCCAAGCTCTTTCAAACGGGAGATAAGCTCAATTCTATGCGGCTCACGCATTGACTTATAAACCGATTTCGCCAGAATATCGCCGAAATTCTCGATTTCAACAATATCTTCCTGCGAAGCCGCCATAATGCTGTCCATATCGCCATATTTTTCGCAAAGCAACTTTGCCGCGCGACTACCGATACCTTTAATTCCAAGCGCAAAAATCAGCCTTGATAGGTTATTTTTCTTGGAATTTTCGATTGAATTCAGCAGGTTCTCGGCGGACTTTTTGCCGAAATGCTCAAGCGCGGTCAAGTCCTGCAAATTCAGCGTGTACAAATCCGCAACCGTTTTCACAAGCCCCGCGTCAACAAGTTGCTTAACAACCGCTTCGCCAAGACCTTCGATGTTCATTGCACCGCGCGAGGCAAAATGCTCGATTGAACGCAAAAGCTGCGCGGGACAGTCGATGTTCTGACATCTCACAACCGCTTCGTCCTCATCGCGAACCGCCTCTGCGCCGCACACCGGACACTTGCTCGGAATGAAAAACGGCTCGGATTTTTCCGCGTGAGATACGCTTCGCACAACCTCGGGGATTATATCTCCCGCTTTTCTCACTACAATTCGGTCACCAATTCGGATTTCCTTTCCGGCGATGTAATCCTGATTGTGCAAAACCGCTCGCGAAACAGTTGTTCCCGCAAGCTGAACGGGGTCGAAAACCGCAACCGGCGTCAGCGCTCCCGTTCGGCCAACGTTTATTTCAATATCGTTCAGCGTTGTTTCTTTTTCCTCGGGCGGATATTTGAAAGCAACCGCCCACTTCGGCACTTTAACCGTAGCACCGATTTCTTCCCTCAGCCGCAGGTCGTTTACCTTGACAACCGCGCCGTCGATATCAAACGGCAACGAAGTTCTCATTTGTCCGATTTCTTCAATTCTGTCGCGGATTTCATCGAAAGTTTTGCAGACGCGGTAATCGGGAATTATCTTAAATCCCTGCTCTTTCAGGAACTCTAGGCTCTCCGAATGCGAAGAAAACTCTTTCCCCTCAACCCGCTGAATATTGAAGCAAAATATGTCGAGAGCGCGCTCGGCGGTGATTTTGCTGTCCTTTTGCCTAAGCGAGCCCGCAGCAGCATTTCGCGGATTTTTCGGGAGCGGTTCGCCGTTTTTCTCCTGAATTTCGCACAATTTCGCAAAACTCAGCTTCGGCATATAAACCTCGCCGCGAACCTCCAGAAGCGGGATTTCTTCCTTTAGTTTAAGCGGAATAGCGCGGATTGTCTTAAGATTTGCCGTGATGTCCTCGCCGACAAATCCGTCGCCACGCGTTGAACCGCGCACAAGAACACCGTTTTCATATTCGAGCGACACCGATAGTCCGTCGATTTTCGGCTCAACGGTAAATTCCCCCGCACCCTGCTTTTGAACGCGCTCGAAGAATTCTCTCACTTCACTGTCGCTGAAAACGTCCTGAAGGCTTGCCATCTGGACCGCGTGCGGCACTTTTTCAAAGGTTGTCGCGGCAGTACCGCCGACTCTCTGCGACGGTGAGCTCTCGCTCAAAAGCTCGGGAAACTCGCTTTCAAGTGCTCTGAGTTCTCGCATAAGAGCGTCATACTCGTCGTCCTCCAGCGTCGGGCTGTCGAGGTCGTAGTAGTCGCGGTTTGCCTTTTCAAGTGTTTCGGTGAGCTGTTCAACACGCTTTTTCGCTTCATTTATATCCATTTTATCATCTCCGATTTCATTCCACCGCGCCGTAGTCGTTGAGGTAACCGTCAAGCGATTCGGAAGCCACAACGTGTGTGTACGCGTTCGGAACTCTTCCGACTATCACCGTTTCCGCGGCAACAATCGTAGTTTTTACGGGAACTCTTGTCGAGAAACCCGGAATTATCGCGTCAACATCAGCGTTTATCTCAATCACAATCCGATGAAGCGTCTGATTTAAGCCTGCCTCGGAAAACTCGCTGATAATCGATGCTGTTGCAAAGCCCATCGGCTGAACCGTCATTCCCACGCTGAAACCTTTTCCGTGGAGGAGCTGTATACCGAGAAGCGTTCCTATCGGGATTTGTATTTCAATCTCCGAAAGCCGCTCGATTTCACGTTCAAGCCGCTGTGCAATGCGGGTTTTGAGCTTGTTAATGTTCATCACATTGCTTTCGAGCGAGATAACCTCGCCGTCGGCGTTTGTGGTTAGATTAACAAGCTTTGAATAATCCGCGTCCTCGTTCTCAAGCTCGGCTAAAACCGCATCGTTTATCACACGGCTAACCATTTCGTGGCACTCGTAAGCGTTCACGGTTTCGATTATCGGGCGAAAACTCAAGTCCATTATGACAAGCAGTCCCGTCAAAACCATTCCCACGGCAATCAGCTTCATTCCGAGCTTTCTGAAAAAGGTACGCGCCATATTCACCACTCCCCCGATTATAATATGCGGGAAATCGGAGTAAAGTGAATATATTTGTCCGATTTATGAGTTTATAAACGCCTCAAATGCTTTATAAGCGGCGTAAACGTCGGTTTTTGCCGTAATTTCAAACGGCGCGTGCATCGACATAACGGGGACTCCCACGTCAATCGTGTCAACGTCAAGGTTTGCGATATATTTGGCAACCGTTCCGCCGCCGCCGATATCAACCTTTCCAAGCTCGCCTGTCTGCCAGATAACCTCGTTCTTGTCGAGAATTGCGCGAATTTCGCCGACAAATTCCGCAGAAGCATCGGAAGTGCCGCTTTTTCCTCTCGAGCCGGTATACTTTGTCACGCACACGCCGCCGTTGAGAACGCAGGAATTTGTCTTATCAAACGCGTCCGCAAAGGTTGGGTCATAAGCCGCGTTTACATCTGCCGACAGGCACTTTGAGTTCGACAGAACATCGCGAGCTCTTGCACCGAAAATTGCCGCCAAATCCGCGATAAAATACTTCAGATAAGCGGACTGAAGTCCCGTGTTTCCGTCGGAGCCGGTTTCCTCCTTGTCAGTGAGGATAGCAACAACGGTCTTTTTCGGGGATTTCGTTTCGAGAACCGCCATAAGTTCTGTATACGCGCAAACTCTGTCGTCCTGACCGTAAGCACCGACAAGACTTCTGTCAAAGCCGATATCGCGCGCCTTGAACGCAGGTACAGCCTCAAGCTCTGCTGAGAGGAAATCGGCTTCGGTTATGCCGTACTTTTTGTTAAGAATTGCAAGAAGATTGAGTTTAACGCCCTCGGAAACCTCGTCGTCCTTGAACGGGCGCGAACCGATGATAAGATTAAGCTCCTCGCCCTTGATAATCTCGGTTGCGGGGCGCTTCATCTGCGCGGAAGCAAGGTGCGGGAGCAAATCCGATACGCAGAAAACAGGGTCGTTTTCGTCCTCGCCGACATTTACCGTGATTTTCGAGCCGTCTGCCTTGACGATAACTCCGTGAAGCGACATCGGAACAGTTGTCCACTGATATTTCTTGATACCGCCGTAATAGTGCGACTTGAAATAGCCAACCTCGTCCTTTTCAACAAGCGGGTTCTGCTTCATATCAAGACGCGGTGAATCAATGTGCGCGGCAAGAAGGTTCACGCCGTTTTCGATAGGCTCCGAGCCGATTACCGCGAGAATAGCCGATTTTTCACGGTTGATAAGATAAACCTTGTCGCCCGCCTTGTACTTCTTTTTCTTGTCGAATTTCACGAAACCCGCCGCCTTTGCCTCGCGCTCAATATAACCCGCCGCCTCACGCTCGGTTTTCGCCTCGTCAAGAAAACGCTTGTACCCCTCGCAGAATTTGTCGCATTTTTTGATTTCGCCATCGCTCATACGCAGAAAAGCATTTTTCTTGTGCATAAAGAGCTTTTCCTTGAGCTGTTTTGCTTCGTTTTCGGTTTCTTTCTTTGCCATTTTGTTTGTCCTTTCTTTTAATTTTTGTCGTTATCGTACAGCTTTTTGTACGTTTTCAAAGCGTTTGTGATTTTATCGACATAATGCGCGGTATCGGGCATCGGTATAACCTCAAGATGAACTCCGTCCGATGAATAACGCCTGTCGGAAAGCCACTCGTTAACCGTACCTCGTCCCGCGTGATAAGCCGCCGCAGTCGCTTCGATTGTCCCGAATTCCTCGTAAAGATACCCCAAAAGCCAACAGCCGTAGTCGATATTTTTCTGCGCATTGTACATATCGAAATAAACCGCATCGTTATCATCGCGCTTATACTTTATCCAGTCAAAGGTTTCTTCCATAATCTGCATAAGCCCGCGCGCGCCGACATTTGAAACAGCGTCGGTTTTGAAGCCGCTCTCGGTCTTGATAACTGCGTAAACCAAGTACTTGTCGATACCGTTCTGCGCCGAGTATTTTTCAACATAAGTCTGATATTTCAGCGGATGTGTTTCGATGATATATTGCCGATAACCGAAGTAAACCCCGACTCCCACAATAGCCGCCGCAACAATAATTATCGCCGCGATTAAACCCGCACGTTTCTTTTTTTGCTTTTTATAAACCATTATTTGCCTTTCAATTTAACGATAATCGCCTGCGCTTTATCGTAAAGCTCCTTTTCCGAGCCGTTGTTTTCGATAGCAAAATCCGAGTGTTCCCTGAAAAATTCAACTCCGTGCTGAGAAGAAAGCCGTTCTCTTGCCTTTTCCAGAGTGATTTTATCGCGCTTTGAAATTCTCTCGGCGCAAAGCTCGATATCGGCAACAACGCTGATTATCTCCGTACACAAGCCGTCAATTCCCGCTTCAAAAAGCGTCGGCGCGTCAAGCAGAACATCTTTGTCGAAACGTTCGATTTGCCGCATAATATCGTAGGTTATATAGGGGAAAATTATTCCGCAGTACTCGGCGTACTTTGCCTTGTCGTTGTAAATCATCGCCGCAGTTTTCACGCGGTCAAGTGTGCCGTCGGAGTTCAGGATATCCTTGCCGAAACGCTCGGAAACCTCGAGCAGAAAAGCGCTCTTTGACGCGATTTTCCGCGCAACATCATCGCAGTCGATAACCGCGAAACCGTTTTCCTCAAAGACGCGCCGCACGGTTGATTTACCCGCGCCGCTTTGCCCCGTAAGCCCGATTATTCTGATTTTCTGCGGATTTTCCATAATTATACACCACGCCGTTCAAATTAAACAAATGCCGATATTTATATAAGTATAACGCAACTTTTCCCGTTTGTCAAGAGGTTTCGATTATCCTGAAAGCCGCGGCTCGAAGCAGACGGTTGTACACAGCAAGCCCCACGCCGTACTTTGATGGAATTTCAACATACACCTTTTCCGCGCCGATTTCGTCCGCGTGCCGCAGCAGCGCGAACAACCGATGCGCCTGAATTTCCGAGGTTTCGCCGTAATCCATACAACCCTCTCGTTCACCGCACGAAAGAAAAATTGTTTTCTCGCCGCCGTTATCTTGACAGAATTTCTTGAAATCATCGCCATGCGCGTTCACGATAAAAACGTCCGCTTTCGGGGAATAATGCTTGTACTTCATTCCCGGCGAAAGCACCTTTTCATCGGCTTTCGGCGCGGCTTCAACAGCCTTGTCCACCTCAACCTCGGCAAATTCCGCGAGCATTTCCCGTGTTATACCGCCCGGACGAAGAATGTGGATTTTCCCGTTTCTGAAGCAGATAACCGTGCTCTCCACGCCGACCGAACATTCTCCATCATCGATTATCAGCGGAATTTTGCCGTTCATATCCTCGAAAACGTGTTCCGCTTTTGTGGGGCTTGGCTTGCCCGAAGTGTTTGCAGAAGGCGCGGCAAGCGGAAATCCGCATTTTTCGATAATCTCACGCGCGGCTTCATTTGCGGGCATTCTCACGGCAACGGTTGACAAACCGCCGCTTGTTTCCTCGGGAACGACCTCGGTTTTATCGAAAATCATTGTAAGAGGTCCCGCCCAAAACTGCTCGGCAAGCCGCTTCGCAAGCTCGGGGATATCGGTTACAAGCGGCTTCATCATCTCGAAATTGCTTATGTGGACGATAAGCGGGTTATCCTGCGGTCTGCCCTTGGCGACAAAAATACTGCGAACCGCGTTTTCATCGAGCGCGTTTGCCGCAAGCCCGTAAACCGTTTCGGTGGGAATTGCAACAATCCCGCCGTTTTTCAGAATTTTCGCGGCTTTCTCGGCGCTTTCCTCGGTATATTTTTCAAGCTCCGTGAGCATTTTTTCACCTTCTCAAATCATTCAATCAGCCCGTACAGCCGGTACATCGCAAGCATATTTGCAAGTGCATTTTCTCGGCAAAAAGCTGGCGATAGGTCGCGGTTTTCTCTTTTCCGGCACTTTTCAGCTCGGTGAGTTTCCTCGATTTTTCATCGTATTGCTCACGAACCGACAAAAGCATTTCCTCAAAGCTGTCAAGCCGTGATTTTTCGCTGTCTTTTATCATCGTCAACTCTCGTTCTTGGCAAGCAACGCCGTTCTCTCGGCAAGCCGCAGCGCGTCAAAAATCTCATCGCAACCGCCGTTCATCATCTCGTCCAGCTTGTACAGCGTAAGCCCGATTCTGTGGTCGGTGACGCGGGACTGCGGGAAATTGTAGGTTCTGATACGCTCGGAGCGGTCGCCCGTGCCCACTTGACCGCGGCGTTCCTCGGCTATGGCGTTGTCACGCGCGGTTTTCTCCGCCTCGTAAAGCCTGCTGTACAGCATTTTCAGCGCCTTTTCCTTATTCTTCATCTGCGAGCGCTCTTCCTGACACTCAACCACAACTCCCGATGGGTGATGAATAATACGAACAGCGGACTCGGTTTTGTTGATGTGCTGACCGCCCGCGCCGCTTGAACGAAACGTCTGTACCGTCAAATCAGCCGGATTTATGTTCACGTCAACGTCCTCAACTTCGGGCAAAACCGCCACGGTTACCGTCGAAGTCTGGATACGTCCCTGCGACTCGGTTTCGGGAACGCGCTGAACACGGTGCACGCCGCTCTCGTATTTCAATTTCGCGTAAACGCCCTCGCCCTCAACGCCGAACGAAATCTCCTTGTACCCGCCAAGCTCGGTTGGATTTGCGCTCATAACGTCAATTTTCCAGCCTTGACGTGCCGCGTACATCGAGTACATTCTGAACATCGAATTTGCAAAAAGAGCCGCTTCTTCACCGCCAGCGCCCGCACGTATTTCAACGATAACGCTCTTATCATCGTCGGGGTCACGCGGCAAAAGCAGAATTTTCAGCTCCTCGTCGCATTTCTCCATAAGCGCCTTGTTTTCAATATAGTCAAGCTCGGCAAGTTCTCGTAGCTCGTCTTCAACCGAATTATCGTCCAAAATAGCTTTCGCGTCAAGACAGGATTTTTCGGCTTTGCTGTACTGATTGTACATATCGACAATCGGTGTGAGGTTCTTGTATTCCTTCATAAGCTCCGCGTAGAGCTTGTTGTCGGCGGCAACCTTCGGGTCGGACAGCTTCGCGCTTATCTCATCGTACCGCGCGATTATCATTTGTATTCTTTCACGCATAGTTTTCTCCGATTATTGATTTTCGTCGCGGATAATCGACTTGATGTTTTTCTCGCACTTGGAACGCGGTGTCATCACAATTCTCCCGCACCCCTCGCAACAAAGCCTGAAATCCGCTCCCGCGCGCAAAACCTTCATTCGCACACTCCCGCAAACAGGGTGATTTTTTTTCATCACGAGGATATCTCCAACCTTTATATCCATTCAATCACCCTCCTTTTTACAACCTTTTCTGCATACATATATAAATTATATCACTTTTTCCGAATTATTTCAAGTCGGTTAACGATTTTTTTCAAGTATTTGTAAAAATTTTTATTTTTTTGCAAAAAACACTTGACAAATGAGATGTTATCTGCTATAATAGATACGTTGCAGTTATGATCCACTAGCTCAGGCGGTAGAGCACCTGACTTTTAATCAGGGTGTCCCGGGTTCGATTCCCGGGTGGATCACCAACATAACGCCGAATCCTTGGGAGCAAGGATTCGGAGTTTTTTTCAGCAAGATAAAATATCAGCGCCCGTAGCTCAGCTGGATAGAGCAATAGCCTCCGACGCTATGTGTCGTGCGTTCGAATCGCATCGGGCGTACCAAAAATATTCTCGGAGAGCGAAATGCTCTCCATTTTTGTAAATGCAGTGAATATCTAATTTTTAGCGAGAAAAATTATGTGAGGAGTGCAGGTTATGTCAAAGAAATCCGAGCTTCATCAAGGTCATAGAAAACGGATGCTTGACAAGTTCCTTGCGCAAGGCATAGGCTGTTTCGAGGAGCACGAAATTCTCGAAATCCTTCTCTATTCGATTTTCTCGCGGTGCAACACCAACGAAATAAGTCACAAGCTCATTGACAAATTCGGTTCACTGTCCAACGTTTTGAGCGCGTCAAAAGATGATTTAATGACAATCAGCGGTATAGGCGAAAATGCCGCCGCTTTTATTTGTTTTTTGGGCGAATTTGTTTCAAAATACCGCGAAGATGCGCTCGATAAACGCAGACGCCTGAATTCCCCGGAAAAGCTCGCCGAATACGCGAAAACTCTGTTCGTAAATCCGCTCGAGGAGTCCGCTTACGTCATTATGCTCGACAAGTCGCTTTACCTTATCGGCTCGGAGAAAATCTCGGACAGTGCCCCCGACTCGTCTTGTTTTAACGCAAAAAACGTTATCGGAGCGGCAATTGCCCGAAAAAGCAACAACATCGTTCTCGTTCACAATCACCCCGTCGGAACCGCAAACTTTTCTTCCGCCGATGTTTCCGCGACAAGACGGCTTGTCAATCTTCTTAAAGAGCTTGACATCGAGCTTAACGACCACATCGTTATCTCGGGCGACAGCGTTGGTTCAATGCGCTCGGCGGGTGTTTTCAGCGAATATTGGGGATAAATTTTATTTTTCATATTGACAAATCAGCCGTTCACTTGTATAATATAAGTGAACGGTTTTGCAAAATGAGGTGATTTTATGGATAAATTTGAGTTGCACTCCGAATACAAGCCCACCGGCGACCAGCCCGAAGCTATCGCCGCGCTTTCCGAGGGAGTTTTGCGCGGTGACAAGGAACAGACCTTGCTCGGCGTTACCGGCTCGGGAAAGACCTTTACTATGGCGAATATTATCGCAAATGTCAACAAGCCGACTCTCGTTCTCGCGCACAACAAAACGCTTGCCGCACAGCTTTGCTCGGAGTTCCGCGAGTTTTTCCCGAACAACGCCGTGGAGTTTTTTGTGAGCTATTACGATTACTATCAACCCGAGGCGTATATCCCCTCAACCGATGCTTATATCGAAAAAGACAGCTCCATAAACGATGAAATCGACCGACTGCGTCACTCCGCGACCGCTTCGCTTGCCGAGCGCCGCGATGTTATTATCGTGGCAAGTGTTTCGTGTATTTACTCGCTCGGTTCGCCCGAGGATTACCGCGCCAACACGCTTTCCCTCCGTCAAGGTATGGAAATCTCGCGCGAGGAGATAATAAGAAAGCTCGTTGATATGCAGTACGAGCGCAACGAGCTGAATTTTGTCCGCAACAAATTCCGCGTAAAGGGCGACACGCTCGAGATTTTCCCTGCGGGAAGCACAAATGAAACTGCTATCCGTGTGGAATTTTTCGGCGATGAAATCGAGCGGATTTCACAGTTTGAGGTTGTAACGGGCAACACAAAAGCAACTCTTTCCTACGAGATAATCTTTCCCGCTTCACATTATATTATCGGACAAGACAAAAAAGAAGAAGCTCTCGCGGAGCTTGAAAAGGAGCTTGAGGAGCGCGTGAAGTTCTTCAAGGACAACAACAAGCTGATTGAAGCGCAGAGAATTGACCAGCGCACGCGTTATGATATCGAGATGCTTCGCGAAATCGGCATCTGCAAGGGAGTCGAAAACTATTCGCGCGTGCTTGCGAGAAGACCGCCGGGAAGCACGCCGATAACCCTGCTCGACCACTTCCCCAAGGATTTTCTGCTGATGATTGACGAGAGCCACGTCACGCTCCCGCAGGTTCGAGGAATGTTCGGCGGAGATGTTGCGCGAAAGAAAAATCTCGTGGATTACGGCTTCAGATTGCCCTGCGCTTACGATAACCGTCCGCTGAATTTCGATGAATTTTACGATAAACTAAACCAGATTGTGTTTGTTTCGGCAACTCCCGGTGAATTTGAACGCGAAAAATCAACGCAGATTGTTGAGCAGATTATCCGTCCGACAGGGCTTCTTGACCCCGAAATTACCGTCAAGCCAACCGAGGGGCAAATCGAGGATTTGATTTCCGAGATAAACCAAAGAACCGCGAAAAATCAGCGCGTTCTCGTTACAACGCTCACCAAGAAAATGGCAGAGGACTTGACCGAGTTCCTCGAAAAAGCAGGAATAAAGGTGCGCTATATGCACCACGATATCGATACAATGGAACGTATGGAGATAATCCGCGACCTGCGCGAGGGCGAGTTTGACGTGCTTGTCGGAATAAACCTGCTTCGCGAGGGTTTGGACATTCCCGAGGTATCGCTTGTGGCAATTCTCGATGCGGATAAAGAAGGCTTCCTACGCTCGGAAACATCGCTTGTGCAGACTATCGGACGCGCCGCGCGTAATGCTGAGGGTACTGTAATAATGTATGCAGATGTTGTCACGAAGTCAATGGAAACGGCTATCACCGAAACTCAGCGCCGCCGTGAAATTCAGCAGAAATACAACGAGGAGCACGGAATTATCCCGAAAACCATTGTAAAGGATATCCGCGATGTTCTCGAAATCACAAAGAAAGAAACCAAGAAGATGAAAAAGAGCGATTACAGGAAACTTCCGCGGCGTGAACGCGAACAGCTTATCGCTCAATATACCGCCGAAATGAAGAAAGCCGCAAAGCTTCTTGATTTCGAGCACGCCGCGTTTCTGCGCGATAAAATTAAGGAAATTCGCGGCGAATAATATCGGATTTTTCAAAAGAAAGGTTGACTATGGCTAACGATAAAATTATTATAAAAGGTGCGCGCGAGCACAATCTTAACAACATCGACGTCACAATCCCGCGCGACAAGCTGGTTGTTCTCACGGGAGTTTCGGGTTCGGGAAAAAGCTCGCTTGCGTTCGACACGATTTTTGCGGACGGTCAGCGGCGCTATATGGAGAGCCTTTCAAGCTACGCGAGAATGTTCCTCGGGCAAATGGAAAAGCCCGATGTTGACAGCATCGAGGGACTTTCCCCCGCTATTTCCATCGACCAGAAAACCACCTCGAAAAACCCGCGCTCCACGGTTGGTACGGTGACCGAAATTTACGACTATCTGCGCCTTATGTACGCGAGAATCGGTATTCCCCACTGCCCTGTCTGCGGTCGAGAAATCCGTCAGCAGACCGTGGACGAGATTGTGGACAAGGTTCTCGAATTGCCCGAAAAGACAAAGTTTCAGGTTCTTGCGCCTGTTGTCAGAGGGCGCAAGGGCGAGCACAAAAAGGAGTTTGAGAACGCGAGAAAAGCGGGTTTTGCGCGTGTTCGCGTTGACGGGATAACCTACGATTTGTCCGAAAAAATCTCGCTCGAAAAGAATATCAAGCACTCGATTGAGATAATCGTTGACCGTCTTGTGATAAAAGACGGCTTGAAATCGCGCCTTGCCGAGAGTATCGAAACGGCAGGAAATCTCACGGGTGGGTTGATTTACATTGATGTTATTGACGGCGAAGAACTGCACTTTTCGCAGAGCTACTCCTGCCCTGAGCACGGCGTTTCAGTGGACGAGCTTGTGCCGAGAATGTTCTCGTTCAACAACCCGTTCGGTGCTTGCCCCGAGTGTACGGGACTCGGCGTTTACCGCAGAATTGACCCGTCGCTGATTATGCCGAATATGGATTTGTCGATAAAAGACGGCGCGATTAAAGGCTCGGGCTGGACTTACGGCGAGGGGACGATTGCCGCGATGTACTTTGACGCAATTTGCGAAAAGTACGGCTGTTCTCCCGACCAACCTTTGTCCGAGTTCCCCGATAAGGCAATTGACGAGCTTTTGTACGGCACGCACGGCGAGAAAATTCTCATCAAGCGTTCAAAAAAGCAAGGCGGCGGCGAGTTTTACACCGATTTCGAGGGCGTTGCCAGCAACCTTGAGCGGCGATACAAGGAGTCGGCAAGCTCTTATTCCCGCGATATTATCGAGGACTATATGAGCGATGTCGAGTGCCCGAAATGCCACGGTGAGCGCTTGAACGACACCGCGCTTTCCGTCACTGTCGGCGGGATAAATATTATGGAATTCTGCAAAATGTCCGTTGTGAAAGCGCTCGATTTTGTTGATAATCTTGAGCTTTCAAAGCGCGATATGATGATTGCGGGACAAATTCTCAAGGAGATAAAATCAAGACTGGGATTTTTGCGCTCGGTTGGTCTGGAGTACCTCACCTTGTCGCGTTCTGCCGGCACTCTTTCGGGCGGCGAAAGCCAGCGCATACGTCTTGCAACGCAGATAGGAAGCGCGCTTACGGGTGTTTTGTATATCCTCGATGAGCCGAGTATCGGTCTGCATCAGCGCGACAACGACAAGCTGATTGCCACGCTGAAAAAGCTCCGCGATTTGGGCAACACGCTGATTGTTGTCGAGCACGATGAGGACACAATGCGCGCGGCAGACTGGATTGTCGATATCGGACCTGCGGCGGGTGTTCACGGCGGAAATGTTGTGTACAGCGGCGAGGTTGCGGGCATTTTGAAGTGCAAGGAGTCCGTCACGGGGCAGTATTTGAGCGGGAAAAAGAAGATTGCCGTTCCCGAAAAACGCCGCGAGCTTACGGGAAAATGGCTTGAGGTTATCGGCGCGGCTGAAAACAACCTCAAAAATGTTAACGTGAACGTGCCGCTCGGCATTTTCACTTGCGTTACAGGTGTTTCGGGTAGCGGAAAAAGTTCGCTTGTGAACGAAATTATCTACAAAAATCTCTTCGGCAAGCTCAACCGCGGACGTGTTCGCGCGGGCAAATTCAAGGATATGAAGGGACTGGAAAATCTTGACAAGGTGATTATGATTGACCAGTCACCTATCGGCAGAACCCCGCGCTCAAATCCCGCAACCTACACGGGTGTTTTCACGGATATCCGCGACCTTTTCGCCAAAACAAATGACGCAAAAACGCGCGGCTACTCGGCAGGACGTTTCTCGTTCAACGTCAAGGGAGGGCGTTGCGAGGCTTGCGAGGGTGACGGAATTGTGCGCATCGAAATGCACTTTTTGCCCGATATTTTCGTGCCCTGCGAGGTCTGCAAGGGTCACCGCTACAACCGAGAAACGCTCGAGGTTAAGTACAAGGACAAGAATATCTACGATGTTCTCGAAATGACGGTTTCCGAGGGAGTGGAGTTTTTCGAGAATATTCCGAGAATTTACAACAAGCTGAAAACGCTCGAGGAAGTCGGTCTTGGATATATCAAAATCGGTCAAAGCTCAACCACTCTTTCGGGCGGCGAGTCGCAGAGAATTAAGCTTGCAACCGAGCTTTCAAAGCGCTCCACCGGCAAGACAATCTATATTCTCGATGAGCCTACTACAGGACTGCACTCTGCCGATGTTAAAAAGCTCATCGATATCCTTCAGAGGCTCACGGACGCGGGAAACACGGTTCTCGTTATTGAGCACAATCTTGACGTGATAAAGTGCGCAGATTATATCATCGATATGGGCAAAGAGGGCGGCGACGGCGGCGGCACGGTTATCGCAAAAGGCACTCCCGAGGAAATAGCCGCAAATCCCGAGTCCTACACGGGACAATATCTCAAGCGGTTGCTCTAAAAATTTGCAAGTTACCGCTTGACAAAATTCGTGTTTTATGCTAAAATATTCTTGAAATAAAAATTGAAAGGAAGTTTTTTATGAAAAAGTTTTTTGAGGAATTCAAAACGTTCGCGTTAAAGGGCAACGTTATGAGTATGGCTGTCGGCGTTATCATCGGCGGCGCTTTTCAGGCAATCGTTTCCGCGCTGACAAACAGCTTTATCAACCCGCTTATTGCGCTTATCACGGGCGGTGTTGAGAAAGACCCGGAAACCGGCGCGCTGAAGTACATAGGCGGTTATTTCGAGGTAAACGGCGTAAAATTTGACTACGGCGCTTTTTTGTCCGCAGTTATCAACTTCATCATAATGGCACTCATTCTGTTCCTGTTGGTTAAGGGAATGAATAGCCTTATGGGGCTTGGCAAGAAAAAGAAGGAAGAGGAAAAGCCTGCTCCTCCCGCGCCTTCAAAGGAAGAAGTTCTCCTCACCGAAATCCGCGACCTGCTCAAAGAGAAGAAAGACTGATTGCAATTTTTGCAAAGCACTTGACATTTTGCAAGAAACGTTATATAATATATTCAACAAAGGTGTTCCGTTTGGGACACCTTTATTTTTTTAACGAAGGTTGATTTTATGAAAAAGACAAAAAAAATACCGGCAATCGGAGCGAGAATTCTCAAATCAGCGGCGGGAGTTTTCCTCTGCTATCTTGTGTACATTCTGCGCGGACAGAAAGGTATTCCGTTTTACTCGATGCTCGCGGTTTTGCAGTGCGTTCAGCCGTACACTGGCAAAACGCTCTCGATGGCTGTTCAGCGGTCAACGGGAACGGTTGTCGGAGCGGTTTTCGGGCTGTTTGTGATACTGCTCGAAATCTATGCGTTCAATATCTACAACACCCTTGCGGGCTACGCTTTGACCGCGCTGATGATTATCCCCGTGATTTATGTCACTCTGCTGCTGCACAAGCAAAACGCGGCTTATTTCTCATGTGTGGTGTTTTTGAGCATTACCGTGAACCATATCACCGACAGCAACCCGTATCTGTTCGTGCTAAACCGTGTGCTTGACACGATTATCGGCATTGTTATCGGCATTTTGATGAACGCGGTTAAACTGCCGCGAAAAAAGGACAAAAACACGCTGTTTATCGCGGAGCTTGACGATATGCTCACGCCGTACAGCGAGCAACTCACACCGTTCTCAAAGGTGGAAATCAACCGAATGCTCGATGACGGGCTGAAGCTCACGGTTGCCACGATGAGAACGCCCGCGTCACTTATGAAGCCGCTTGAGGACGTGCGGATTAAGCTACCGGTGATTGTAATGGACGGCGCAGCGCTTTACGATATCAAGGAAAAAACCTACCTCAAGGCTTACGTTATCTCGAACGAAACTGTTTCCGAGCTGCGCGCGCTTTTCGCCGAGAACAACCTCAATTGCTTTATCAACGCGCTTTGCGGGGATATTCTGATTATTTATCACGGTGAACTTGAAAATCCTGCCGAGAAAAAGTTGTACAACGATTTGCGGAAATCGCCTTACCGAAACTACATTAAACGTGAACCGAATGCTGATGACGGGATAATTTATCTGATGTTGCTGGACGAGAGTGAGAAAATCCAAAAATTTCGCGAGAAACTGCGTGAAAAGGGCTTTGATGAGAAGCTGAAAATTCTCTGCTATGCGTCCTACGACTATCCCGGTTACAGCTACATCAAGATTTTCAACAAAAACGCTTGCCGTGAAAATATGCGGAATTATCTCGAAAATGACATAAAAACCGATCGTTCCGTCACCGTTGGGGCGCGCCCCGAGAGCGATATTCGCGTTGACGATAACGTAAACAGCGTTGTTAAAGCACTGAAATCGGGCTTTGAACCAACTGTTTTCTCGAAAAACAGTAAATTGCACAAACAAAATGCTCCGCTTGCATAAATTTATGGTAAAAATGCAGAAATGATATTATTTTGCGTAATTTTGCAAGTTTTATCTTGACAACTTGCAAATATTGAGCTATAATACAAACAGAAAGCGAGAGTGTGAATTTATGATTAGACTAGAAGATGTACACAAAAGTTTCGGTGATTTGGAGGTGCTCAAGGGCATAAACCTGCACGTTGCCGAGGGCGAAAAGCTGGTTATTATCGGGCCGTCGGGTTCGGGTAAATCCACGTTAATTAGATGTATGAACTATCTCGAAGAACCAACCTCGGGTAAAGTTTACATACACAACCACCTGATGAGCCACAAGCGCCGCGCGTTTATAAACAAAATTCACTCGTCAATGGTGTTCCAGCAGTTTAATCTGTACCCGCATTTGACGGTGCTTGAAAACCTGACGCTTGCTCCGATTAAGCTGAAAAAGGTGCCCAAAAAAGAGGCAGAGGACATCGCGATGACTTATCTCAAGCGCGTCGGGCTTGAGGAAAAAGCGAACGTTTACCCCACTACCCTTTCGGGCGGTCAACAGCAGAGAATTGCAATCGCGCGAGCGCTCACGATGCAAAACCGCGTGATTTTCTTCGATGAACCAACCTCGGCTCTCGACCCCGAAATGGTTCAGGAAGTGCTCGATGTTATGATTGAATTATCGCATGAGAAAAATTTCACGATGGTTGTCGTAACGCACGAAATGGGCTTTGCGAGAGAGGTTGCCGACAGAATAATATTCGTTGACGGCGGAAATATTCTCGAGGAAGGCACTCCCGAGCATTTCTTCACCAATCCCACAAACGAGCGTACAAAGGCGTTTTTAAGCAAAATAATCCGTTAAAACGGTTTATTTATAGAAAAAGAAAACAGACAAAAGAGAGGTAACTATTATGAAACTTAAGAGAATTTTGGCGGCGGCTTTTGCAGGAATTATGGCAGTTTGTTGCACAGGTTGCGCGGGAAAAAAGAGTGAACCGCTTAAAGTCGGCGTAAAGAGCGATGTTATCGGTTTCGGCTTCAAGGATACCGTCACAGGCGAGTATCAGGGACTTGAAATCGAGCTTGCCAAGAAGCTCGCCACCGAGCTTGGTTACAGTGACGTTGAGTTCACCGCAGTAACGGCGGCTACAAGAACAGAGTTGCTTGATTCGGGCGATTTGGACTGCGTTCTTGCTACGTTCACAATCACCGAGGAGCGCAAGAAGAGCTGGGATTTCTCCACGCCTTATTTCACCGATGCGGTAACCGTTCTCGTTGAAAAGGCTGACGGAATTACGGATTTAAGCGGGCTTGTCGGCAAGAAAATCGGCGTTTCCACCGGTTCAACCTCCGCTTATAACCTCGCTAAGGCAATGAGCGAAAAGGGCTTGTTCGGTGATTACAAGGTTCCCGAAAGCTCCAAGGATTTCGATATCTCCTCGTTTGGCGAGAAAGGCACAAAGTTTGAGCAGTTCGCTGATTACCCCGCTATTTCCAACGCTATGGCGGCAGGCACGATTGACGCTTTCTGCGTTGATAAGTCCATTCTTGCCGCTTACAAAACCGATGAGCGCGACTACATTTCCGACACTTTCGCACCGCAGAATTACGGCGTAGCAACCAAGAAGGGCTCGGAGCTTTCCGCGAAGATTGAGGAGCTCATCGTTAAGTGGAAGGACGACGGTACTATTGACAAGCTGGTTAAGCAGTTTGGTCTTGACTGATTTTCGCATTTGATTATTTGAAGTTTTCCTGAAAAATAATTCGGCGGTAGTCGAAAAACTGCCGCCGATACTTATAATAAAGGGAGTTGAGAAAATGTTTGACGCGGACAAATGGGAACTTGTGTGGACGCACCGGCAGACGTTCATCGATGGCACGCTCTCAACGCTTTTAATGGCGCTGTTCGGACTGCTGATTGCGCTGGTTCTCGGGGTTATTTTCGGGTTGATGTCAACAAGCCGTTCGAGATTGCCGCGGGTTATCGCAAGAATTTACGTTGAATTTATCCAGAATACACCGCTTATGCTGCAAGCGCTGTTTTTGTTTTACGCGGTTGTGTTCTCGGGAATTGAGGGATTTTCGGCACTGCTCTGCGGTATAATCGCGCTCGGTATCTATCACGGTGCTTACATCTCCGAGGTTATCCGCGCGGGAATTACCGCTGTTCCCAAAGGACAGCTTGAGGCGGCTTACTCGCAGGGATTTACGCACATTGCGGCAATGTTCTACATCGTTCTCCCGCAGACAATTAAGATTATTCTCCCGCCGATGGTGAACCAAGTTGTGAACCTCATCAAAAACACGTCTTGTATGTTCCTCGCGGGCGGCGCGGTTGACCTGATTTCCCGCACAAACGCTTTTGCGGTCGGCGAAGGCACCGGCTCTGCCGCAGGTCAGGGCTACATAATCGGCGGCGTGATTTTCTTCATCATCTGTTTCCCGCTGTCAATGCTCGCTTCGCACTGGGAGAAAAAGCTCAAGATGCGCGATGTGGCTACGGTTAAGGTTCGCAAAAAGCCCGATGATATTTCGGACGCAGAGCTGGATATGATTATCGAGAACAAAGGAGGCGAAAACAATGGACGCGTTGACGGGCAGTCTTAAAATGATAACCAACGGGAGTGTACTTTTGTACATTCTCAAAGGACTTGGCTTTACAATCGGAATTGCTTTTTTCGCGGTTGTTCTCGGCATAATTATCGGCACAATCCTTGCTCTTGTGCGGAATTACTGCAACAAGGGTGCGGCGAAAATTTTCAAGTACATCTCAATCGCGTACATCGAAGTTTTTCGCAACACTCCGCTTATGCTGTGGATTTTTATCGGACTAGTGTTCTTCCCTTCAATCGAGTTCCCGACCGAATTTACCAAGCTGTTTGAGCTGTCGAGAACCGAAATGGCAGTGCTGTTCAAGGCGATTATCGCGCTTGTTCTTTTCACCTCGTCCGTTATCGCGGAAATTGTTCGCGGCGGGTTGAACTCAATCTCCAAAGGTCAATTTGAGGCGGCGTATTCGCAGGGCTTCAATCTCCCGCAAACCTTGCTTTTCATCATCATTCCGCAGACGTTCAAAAACATCGTCCCCACGCTGTTGAGCCAAGTCATTACAACAGTTAAGGACACCTCTTACATCGCGAACATCGCCGTTGCTGAGCTTATGGGCAGAACGTTCCAGCTTATCCAGATTTCGCCGCGCTACACGGGCTTTTCCACGCAGAATGTGTCCGATGTTTTCGTGCTTTGCGGGCTTGCGTGCGTGATGTATTTCGCGGTCAATTTCACCATTTCCTGCGTTGTTCGTCATATGCAGAAGCCAAAGAAAGTTAAAGTTGCCGTAAAGCTTGAGGAGTCGAAATGAAGTTGTTTATTGAAGCACCTTTTTCTGCGGAAAACCGTGAGTTTCTGCTTAACTCGATAAGCGGCTGTGAGCTTTGTGAAAACGCTTCCGAAGCCGAGATTTTTGTCGGGGATTTGCCGAAAAATGTGAATTTCCCCAAGCTGAAATTCTTGCAGATTTGCTTTGCGGGCGCGGAAAAATACTGCCGAGAAAAAACCGTTTCGGACGGCGTTGTTATCGCAAATGTAACGGGTGCGTTCGGTGACGTTATCTCGGAGTATATTCTCGGCGCGGTGCTTGCGGTGTATCGGAAATTTTTCGGCTACAAAAGTCTGCAAGACGAGAAAAGCTGGCTGGATTTGGGTTCGGAACGCACGATTTTCGGCGAGAACGCGCTGATTTTAGGCTGCGGAAATATCGGTTCTCTCACGGCAAAAAAGCTCGGTGCTTTCGGGGCGCGGGTTGTCGGTATACGAAAAAATTCACGTCCAACCGAATTTTTTGACGAGGTTTACGGGATTGAGATGCTTGAAGAACAGCTTCCCAAAGCGGATTTGGTGGTCTGCTGTTTGCCCGATACCCCGCTCACGGTTGGACTTTTCGACAAGGAAAAAATCGCGCTTATGAAGCAAAACGCGCTGTTCGTAAACATTGGGCGCGGCTCGCTGGTTGACGAAAAAGCGCTTGCTGATGCTCTAGGAGAAAAGCGGATTTTCGGGGCAATCCTCGATGTTTTCCGAGAAGAACCACTCCCGAAAAGCTCCCCGCTTTGGAGCTTGCCGAACGTTTTCATAACGCCGCACATCTCGGGGAAATCCTTCAACCACTCCCCTGTTATCGAGCGAAAAATCGCCGAAATCTGCGCGGAAAATATCAACCGTTTCATTGACGGTAAACAGCCGAAAAATCTTATCCGAAAAGAAATCGGCTACGCTGAAAACTGCTAATTAAAAGATTCCGCCAAAGCCCGAAATGACCGTTTAATCGGTTGTTTCGGGCTTTTTTGCGTCAGGCGAGATTTGCCTTGGAGAAAGCTTCTGCCCTATTCGGCTTGATGAACGGTCACTTTGTTGTATCGGTTTTCTTCGCATCAAGAGCCGCTTTCAAATCAACGCTCTGTTCTTGCTCCGCTATAACTCAAATCCACCGTCTTACACGAAAAATCCGTATTTCGCACGACTAATATACCATTATCGGTTATTGCAAATCGGCTGAACAAAGCATCATATACCGGCTCATCACTGCCAAGACGATAAATCGCATTGTCCTTGCTGTAAAAAATATCCGAGCCGTTTGAGCATAACTGAACGGCAGAAATATCCGAGAGCTTATTTGTGAAAAAATCATCGGGAGATAGCTCATAGATACCGTTCTTATCCGAAAACAGAACTCTTGTTCCATCAAAGTAAAGTGTTCTCACAAACTCGCCCGGCAATCGTGAAATTTCTCCCGTTTTCATATCGTACCGTTTTAACTGTAACAGGTTGTTTATATAAAATATGGTTTTTCCGTCACAGCATAGTGCCAGATTATACGCGCCCTCGTCAATAATGCAAGCGCCGTCCTCCAGAACACAGTTGTTAAACACATAGTACATTGAGTTGTTTGCAGTGAAAAAGCCTGTTAAACAAAAGGACGAATTGGAATTATCTCTCTGCGGTGAGAGATTTATTCCCAAAAATCCCGATTCGTCGTTTTCCTTGGTCGTATAGTAAGGCATATTCGTGTAGTTGGAAGCGGATATGCTGTTCACCGAAAAACTTTGCAGATAAAGCAGATTATCACCTATGTTATAAAGCGAAGTAATTCTGTCATTATTCTTGACAAGCTCGTGGATTACCGATAATTCATCATCACTGTTTTTGAAATGCCGCGTAATACTATTCGTATCGTTAGTGTAGAAGCTGTCCTTATCTTCAACAAAAAATGCGTTCTCGGAAAGATTATACTTAATGACATTCTTTCTTTCAAACCGATTTGAACAGCCCGACATCAGAACGCATACAGAAATCACAGATACCACCGACATCAAGCGGAGCTTTTTCCTTGTTCCGCCCAAGTAATAATTATTCGCTATAACGCCTGCCGCACAGATAAACAAAACTGTCAGGATAATCAAAACAAACAAATGAGCAAGCGGTATTTCGGAAAACAGCTTTATCTGTTCTCCGTTATCATTCTCCGAAATCACATCTCCGCGTAAATATCCGACAGCGCGTAAAAATCCCGTTGGAAGATAATACGCGGGAGTTGCGGGGGTAAAAGCAAACTGCTGAAGAACGCAAAACGCACTCGGAATAAACACCGTAAACAGTGCCTTGCGAAGTGTTACCGAAAGCAGAATTACAAGAGCCGCAACAAAAAAATATCCGACTGTTCGCAATAAAGATATTATTAAAAATCCTTGTAAAATCGAAATATCGTAGGGGCAATTCTGATAGAACTCTATGGATTGAATAGGATAAGACAACTCGGTGAAACTCCCCTGCGAAATCAATGTTAAAAGCTCTGCTGCCATTCTCGCCGCTTGACAGGACAGAACAAACACAATCAGCGCGGTTGTTTTTCCAAAAAGCGTTTTGTTTCTACCGTTTTCGCATATTCTGATAAATGTGATAACATTTGATGTTTCCTCGTTCAAGAACAGCAAAGCCGTCAGGAAAATCACTGCCGCAAGGAGCGGAATATCGGGAAAATCCTGTCCTAAAGCCGAATAATCGCTAACCGTCAAATAACGTGTGGTGGGAGATTTTTCCGCGTAATAGTATTGCTCCATAACAAGGTCAAGAGCTTCTTTACGGTCGGTTATTTCGCGCACTCTTTCATACTCCGACAGAAATTCGCTCTCGCTGTCATACTCACCGTTCAGAAGCTTCTTCTCGATACTGCTTTTAATATTCAGCGCGTCAACGATATTCTCTTGTTCTGCAAGAATAGCAGACTTTTTATCCTCGGTAAGTTTCCCCGAAAATTCCTCCATATAACTGAAAAAAATCTGTTCATTTTTGCTTGTGGTAAAATCTCGCTTTTGGTATGAAAAATTCAGAATGACAATTTCCACAGCGATTATCACACCGGTCAAAATCAAGCCGAAATGCTTTATGTACAACTTTTTTAGTTCTTCCTTAAACATAAAATCATCTCCTTGATTTTTGCCCGATAAATGTATTTGCCGCACATAATACGGCACATTCAACCACCGAGAGTATTATTGCCGCCCACAACGTAAGTACGGGTTGCCCGAAGATATTCACAACAGAAAATTCTTCAGCCAATTCCGTTGGTACGATAATGTTAAACGGATTAAGTATGCTTTTTGAAACTGCCGTGAGGATTATCAGAACAAGTGCGAACCCAAAGCTCAAAACAATAGATATAATGGTGTTTGGGGAGATTTTTGAGGCAAAAAGTATCGTCAGAGCAACAACGAAAAGCGCAAAAAATTTCACCGCTATCCACAGCAAAATTGTTTCTGAAAAGCTGAACGAAAAAGGAGTATTCTGAAACATTTTCGCAGAATACAGCGGCATATCAAGTCCGTCAACACCAAGTGTGATGTTTGCAGCAGCAAGGTCAGCCGCGGTAAAATATACGCTCAAAAACAAGCAATACACAGCCGCAGACGCAATTTTCGCAAGCGTTGTTGATTTTGATTTTCCGGAAGAACCGATGATTTGGAGCATACCGCTTTCACGCTCGTTTGTAAAGCTGTTTGCCAATCCTAAAATCAGCATTATTATACATAGCAGGGAAGAAAAATCGTGATTAAAGAAAAGGTTCGTCCAATGGGTTGCTCTGTATTCGGGGATTTGACGGTTTTGATACATTTTGTAAGCCATAGCGTATTTCTCGGCTTCGTAGTCATTTCCAACGCTTTTGTAGAAATGAAAACATTCTGCGGCGTTGGCGGCGATTTTGTCGGAAATATTCGGATAAGTTGCACAGTAAGATATTTCGGGAGCAATATCAACATTATAGAGGTTGAAATCTCCGAAAATATAACCCGTGTAATACAGGTCGGGACGGTATTCCGAACTGAAAACCATATCCGAAACCTCATTGTTAAGCCAATTTGCGCGCTCTCTGAACGGAGCGATTTTTTCCTCCGAAATTTCGCCGCAAACCGTGTTGTAGAGCGCAAAATATGCTTCGCCGCGTTTGCCGTAGGTCTTGTTATAATATGTGCCGCAAGTGCCGTCGGCTTGTATGAAATTGAGAACAGTCAGAATTACAAGTATAATAAGTGTTGAAATTTTAAACCAGCTTTTCCGCATTTCATAGTAAACAATCTTCATCACAATTCTCCAAAGCTATAAAGGCAAACGTCCTCTAAATCGGGAGCAATATTCTTCGCATTTGCGGAGGGTTTATCATCGCAAACTGCGCGAATTTTGCATTGCTCACCCATTGAAACAACATTTGAAACGCGCAGTTTGCTCATTATTTCAAGCACATCGTGACTGTCGCAGACGAACTCCCAGACTTTGCCGTCAATCTTTTCCGTAATTTCCCGCTGTGTGCCAAAATCCACCATAACACCATCGTTCAGCAGAATAATTTCGTTTGCTATGTACTCAATATCCGAAACAATGTGAGTTGCAAGAATGACAATTCTGTCACTGCCGAGCGAGGAAATTATATTGCGGAAACGCACACGCTCTTTCGGGTCAAGTCCTGCTGTCGGCTCGTCAAAAATCAGTACACTCGGCTCTCCGATGAGTGCTTGTGCAATACCCAATCGTTGTTTCATACCGCCCGAAAACGTTCCAATGCGCTTTTTTCCCACATCTCCCAAATTCACCAATTCAAGTAAATCGGAAATATATTTTGACGTGTTTTCGGGTTTATAATTCTTTAACGCGAGCATATATCGCAAAAATTCGGGCGCGGAATAATTCTTGTAATAGCTTTGATATTGCGGCAGATAGCCAAGCTTGTTGTGGAGCTTGTTTCCGTCCTCGTCTGTGAATAAAACGCTCCCGCAGTCAGCTTTTACAAGTCCCGTGATAGTGCCGATAAGCGTGGATTTTCCCGCACCGTTCGGACCGAGCAAGCCGTAAACTCCGGCTTTGAAATCGAGTGAAAAATTGCTTAACGCCCGCTTTTTACCATAGGTTTTGGTGACATTTCTGATTGACAGTTCCATTAGTCAAGCTCCCAACACTTCATTGTTTTTCCGTTGCTTTCAATTACATCAGCGTAAAGCATACTGTCTGTATGGACGATGTTTTCGGCACTGTTGCCTGTGCCAACAGAAATTTCGCGAATTTTAGCGCCGTTCTTGTATTGCTTGATAACTCCGTAATTGTCGCCAATAACGGTAAAGAACTCATTCTCTCCCGTCAAAAACACATCTTGACTTTCAAGAATATTTTCGGTTGTAAAATTCTGAAAAGAGCCGTTTGTGTACATTACAAAATTACCGCTCGGCATAACTCCGTTTACAACATCAGTATGCCTATCTCCCCAAACAGCCGTTTTACCGCAGACCTGCGAATAATTTATTCCGTCTTTCCTGTATATCTCATAATTACCCGAAAAATCGCAAACTCCGTAAAAATCAGCGTCCTTATTGTTGATTTCAGCCTGCGCGTTAAATGCGACAAACCCATCGCCGAGCTTTATATCAACAAAATACTCAGCCCCTTGGGAAGCGCTTGATAACGAAAATAAAGTTCTATGATTTTCCCAATTCCAATCGCAGGAACATATCTCGTTATCATTTCTGACGTAAACAATTCTGTCCTCGTTAAAGTCGATTTTTCCGTAACTACCGGTTATGTCAAGCGATTTAACCACATTCAAATCCTTATCAAGAAGCATGATTTTCATAGCATTTGTGCCGGTGGAAAATGTATCACCGCTGTACTTAACAACAGAAATTTTATCCCCGTGCATTCTTGCACCGCTGACATCTGCAAGTGTCTTCACCATATCGCCGCTTGAATTAACCATGCATAATGCGGGATAAACGGCACTCCCGCGTTTGGTTTCGGCATAAAGATTATCTCCTATCGCAAACATAGGCTTAAGGTCTGTGTTGCTTACAACATCACCTCCGTCACTGATGTTTTCTGCACTTTCGGCGGGTGTGCTTGTGCTGTAAGAGCCGCTTGATTTATCACCTATCACCATTTTGGAAGTGCTTTTCATAGCCACTTCTCCCTCGGTAAGCGGTGCGGCAATACAATAAACAAAATCCCCCACCTTGATATTTTCAAGAGTAATTTCGGTTTTGGAAATTTTCCCGCCCTCCATTGTGACATCAATAAAATCGTAAATACCGTTTATCTTAACAGGCTTATGATTGACAAAAACCGTTACGCGATAAGGTTGAACATTCGGCATTGTGCTATAAGCGCAGAGTGTTGACGTAAGACAGTTTTCGCCGCTTTTCAGTGTGAATGTTTTTTCCAATCTCTTAAATTGCTGTAAATCACATTCAACCGTATATCCCGACTCGTACTCATCGAGTCCGTATTCTTCCTTTTCCTCATTTGTAAGAACACGATTTTCCGCTTTTAGCACCTTGTATTCATCGGTTGCGGCAATGCCTGTAATTTCATCGGAGAGTTTCTTGGACTTGTTGCGGAGTATCCTGTGATAGTTTCCAAAAGTTGGAGTTTCAAGCGGGGGAACAAAGTCGGGAGCAAGTATCGTTGATACGGAAATGATATGCTCTGACATATCATTGTCAATAATAGGGTCAACAGTCAGCTCGTGCGCTTTCTCCGAGTTTTCTTCGATATCAAAACTGCTTATATAGGAGTATTCCGGTGAGTTTTCCGAGCAATATTTCTGCGGAATACCGTCAATAAAAACCATAAATCCAACTCTTGTTGGAGTGTCGCCGCCCATCAGCGTAGGAGAAAGAACCAATTCTCCGCTCCCATAATCTATATCCTTTGTTCCAAAATTGAATCCATAGCTTGTTGCAGGCGGTATTTCGTGAGATGAGTCTGTCGGCTGTTTCATCGGGTCGGAAATTTCCGAGCTAATGTTTGATGTTGTTATGCTCGGAATGCTGTCCGGTTCGGCTTTTGAGCAACCCGAAACAAGAATCGCGGTACTTAAAAGTACTACCGATATTCTTTTGAATTTCATTTTAATGATCTCACTCTCTGATATCTGTGCCATGTGTAAATGGTGTGATTGTCTTATCGCTGTAATCGACAGTAATATTGATTGTAGTAACCTGCATTAAATAATCGCTGTCCGAATTATTATCATTTGTATCCGTGCGCTTGCTGAACAATGGATTTGTTTTAAATCCACTGCCGAAGCTTGGCAGACATAGCTCGTTCAGACAATTTTCTGTTATTGCTGTCGAATACTCAACCAAAAAATTGACCTTGACAGTAAGTTCCTGCTTTAAGAGAACGGGATTGCCGTCAACTACCAGAAATATAGATTTTGCGCTTGTTATCTCCGCGTTTTCGCCAAATTTATCGCCTATTTCGTAACGCTTTATTTTTTTTGAATTATCCTCGTAACCATAAGCAGCATTTACGGAAATTTCCCCCGAGAAGTTATCGCTCAAATTGAGCTGATACTCGTCATTAACAGGGGATACTAATCCGCTTGAATTGGCGTTCAGACTAACCCCCGAGTTGTCCGAACTGCTTTCAAGCCTTATCTTTCCACCGCCTAAAATCACCGCAAAAACTCCGAATATTGCCGCTGTGCAGGTAGCCACCGCTATAATATTCTTCCAAGCGGATTTGCGATGAGCTTTTTTATTATCTCTTTGCTGATTACGGTATTTTTCCAAATCCTTGCCTGCGTTGTCGATAAATTTCTCGTCAATGCCGTTCCACATTTGCCAAAAATCCTCGCTCCTCAACTCAGCACACCTCTTTTCCGCAAATAATCCAAAAGTTTCTTGCGCTCCCGCTTGATGATATTATAGACGTTTGCCTCGGTCAAGCCCGTTACAGCCGCAATCTCCGAAACCTCACAACAGTACCAATATCTCAAAACAAGCACCTTTCGTTTTCGTCCGGTCAAACGCTTTAGGAAACCGCTTATTTCGGCAATGATTTCGTGTTGTTCTGCAACTGCTTCCACGGAATAATCCGAGGAAAATTCAGCCAGCTCGTCCATTATCAGTTTAATTTCATTGCCGCCGCGCTTTTTGGCAGTATCGCTTTTTATCCTGTTAATCGCATTGTTTCTTGCGATTTTTCCCACATAAGTACGAAGGTTTTCGGGTTTGTTAGGAGGAATGGAATTCCAGACGTCCAACAATGTATCATTGATGCACTCTTCGGCGTCAAAGGTGTTTCCGATAACATTTTTGGCAATAATCTCGCAGTACCGCCCGTATTTTTGGGAAACTGCCGATATTGCTTCTTCATTCCGTTCAAAAAAGAGCTGTATGATTTTTTTGTCCTCCACTTTTTCGCCCCCTTTTCCCCTCTATATAAAAAGACAAAATTTATTTCATGGTTCGGTCACAATTTATCAAATTTTTTTAAATTCTTTACATATATGTTAATTGTAAATATAAAGTTTGAAAAAGTCAATAACATTTTCAGCAAATGTTAGAGTAGCTCATTGAGCAGTTGGTTTTTTACTTTGGAGATATTTTCGCTATTCACAAGCCTTTATGAAACACACAAAAATAAAAGCGGAGAACTTTTACATTCTCCGCTTTGCGATATATTCGGTTGTATCAGATATCTGCGGCGGTTATCACACTGTCCGCTATCATCAGCCGTTCCCGCTTCTATAATACAACTTTAGCGGCATTTTTAAGGATAACACGAATATCTCTCGTCAATCAAAAAAAGGACACCTTTCATAGAAAAGCGTCCTTTAATCGTTGTTCGGGTATGGTCTGAAATTTTTGCGGCACTACAATTCCTTTTGTAATGCGGGTTTGCGTCTATATTCCTTGTTAAAATCGAGCGGGAATTTTGTTTAATTTTGCTTTCTGACCTTGATGTGAACCTCGCGGAGCTGTTGCTCGGTAACCTCGGTCGGTGCGCCGAGAAGCAAATCCTGCGCGTTGGAGTTAAGCGGGAACGCGATAACCTCGCGGATACTTTCTTCTCCGGTGAGGAGCATTATCATACGGTCAACGCCGGGCGCCATTCCCGCGTGAGGCGGTGCGCCGAACTTGAACGCGCTGTACAACGCGCCGAATTTTGACGCAACATCTTCCTCGGTGTAGCCCGCAATCTCAAACGCCTTAATCATAATGTCAAGGTCGTGGTTGCGGACAGCGCCTGATGAAAGCTCCACACCGTTGCAGACGATATCGTACTGATACGCGAGAATATCAAGCGGGTTTTTGTTCAAAAGCGCGTCCAGACCGCCCTGCGGCATCGAGAACGGGTTGTGCGTGAAGATGATTTTTCCGGTTTCCTCGTCAAGCTCGTACATCGGGAAATCAACGATGAAGCACAGCTCAAAGCGGCTCTCGTCAATCAAATTCATACGCTTCGCAACCTCTGTGCGGATTTGTCCCGCGAATTTGGGAGCGTTTTTCGGGGTATCGGCGATAAAGTACAGAACATCGCCAACCTCAAGCTCGCAACGCTTTGCAAGCTCTTTTCTCTGCTCGTCGTTGAGGAATTTATCGATAGGACCGTTATACTTGAAGCCGCCCTCGCCCTCTTCAACCTTGAAGTAGCCGAGTCCCTTCATTCCGACTTCGTTTACCGCAAAATCTTCCATATTCTTGAAAAAAGTCTTGGTCTGCGTTGCCATCTTCGGCACGCGAATACCGCGAACCGTTTTGTTGCAGAACGGCTTGAAATCGCTGTCAACAAACAAATCCGACAGCTCCTTGATAACAAGCGGGTTACGCAAATCTGGCTTGTCTGTACCGTAGGTCAGCATCGACTCTGCAAACGTAATTCTTCTGAACGGCGCGGAGCTTACCTGTTTATCCGAGAACTCCTTGAACACCGCCGACAATACCTCCTCGGCAACCGCAAAAACGTCCTCTTGAGTTGCAAAACTCATCTCGAAGTCAAGCTGGTAGAACTCACCGGGTGAACGGTCTGCTCTTGCGTCCTCGTCGCGGAAGCACGGCGCAATCTGGAAATATTTGTCAAAACCCGATACCATATAAATCTGCTTGAAAATCTGCGGTGCCTGCGGCAGAGCGTAGAATTTTCCGTGATGCTTGCGGCTCGGAATCAGGTAGTCGCGCGCGCCCTCGGGCGAAGATGTCGAGAGAATGGGCGTTTGAAGCTCAAGGAAGCCCATTTCCTGCATTTTGTTGCGCAAAAAACTGATTATCTTTGAACGCAGAATGATGTTGTCGTGCATTTTCTTGTTGCGCAAATCAAGGTAGCGGTACTTCAGGCGAACGTCCTCGCGGGTTTCGCGGGAAGTCTGAATTTCAAACGGGAGTTGCTCGGTGACCTTGCCGAGCATTCTCACCTCTTCCGCTTCTATTTCAATAGTACCGGTTTCGATTTTATCGTTAAAGGTGCTCTCATCGCGCTTCAAAACAGTTCCTGTGATAGAAACCGCGCACTCCTTATGAATGCCCTCAAGCAGGCTCTCGTTGTGAAAAACAACCTGCACAACGCCGTAATGGTCGCGAAGGTCAACGAACATAATTCCGCCGTGGTCGCGGATATTCTCAACCCAGCCCGCCGCGCGTACCTTATTTCCTATGTCATTTTCGCCGAAGCCGTTGCAGTAAGCGGTTCGGTATTCATTTTCCATAAACAATTCAATTCAGCCCTTTCGTTATATTTTAACAATTTATTATACCACTTTATGCCGCGTTTGTCAAGTTAAATTAAAAAAAATCCCGAATTTTTTGCATTTTTGTTTAAATTGTTTGCGAAAAACCCTTGACAATAACGGAAAAGTATTCTATAATTATAATAATATTGTTTTTTAAGGGGTATGATAAATTTGAAAGAAAAGAAAAAAGGTGGAAATAAAGTAAACCTGATAATCTGCGGAGTTGCGTTTGTTATAATGCTTGTGTACCTCTTTGTTTTCGACAAGCCCGATGCGGTACTAAAGGCGCTTCAGTCGCTCAATCCGCTGTTTTTCATTTTGTGCGTTTTGTTTATGTTCGGCTACTGGCTCTGCGAGTCGGCAACCGTTCACACTGTTCTCAAATCTCTGCACCCGACAATGCGTTTTCGCGATACCTTTACAAATACAATTATCGGGCAATATTTCAACTGTATAACCCCCTCCGCTTCGGGCGGTCAGCCTATGCAGGCTTATTACTTCATGAAAATGGGCGTGCCGCTGGGAACAGGTCTTACCGCGCTTCTTTCAAGATTCATCGTATATCAGTTTGTCCTCACTCTGTACTCTGTATTCACGCTTATCATCGGTTTCCGGCAATTCGGCGATGAATTGGCAAACAAGGGACTTATGCCGTTCGTTTTCATCGGCTTCGGCGTAAACACGCTCGTAATTATTTTCCTGCTCGGAATTGCTATTTGGAAAAACGTTACCGTGAAGTTGCTGAACGGAATTATCACTCTGCTTGCAAAAATCAAAATTATCAAGCACCCGATGAAATTCCGCGTTTATCTCACTCGTGAAATCAACAAGCTCCACGATAACTTTAATTTTCTGAAAAAGAACGTCCCCATTATAATTAAATCTGTGATTTTAACGTTTTTACAGCTCACCCTTTACCTCAGCATTTCTTATGTTCTGTTCAGAGGCTTTGGGCTTGAGGGAGCTAGTCTTTTGAAGGTTATTTCTTATCAGGCGTTCGTGCTGATGATAGCCTCGTTTGTGCCGCTTCCGGGCGCTATGGGCGCGGCGGAGCTTGGTTATTCGGGATTTTTCAAGGATATGTTCGGCGATTACATAGGTGTTTCCACAATGCTCTGGAGAATTCTCACCTTCTATCTGCCGATTATCGTTGGTATGGGCTTTATGCTCACGCTCAAAAAAAGAGGAATAGAAGCTCCGACAAAGCAAGATGTCAAAGACAATGTCTATGACGTTGAAGATACAAATGAAATCGATAATATAAACTAAAAAAGAGGAAAGAAAATGTCCGACCTGAAACACGAAATTGAACGCCGCCGCACTTTTGCGATTATTTCCCATCCCGACGCGGGTAAAACCACACTAACCGAAAAATTTCTCCTTTACGGAGGAGCTATCGCAATGGCTGGCGCAGTTAAAGGAAAGAAAAATACCCGTCACGCGGTTTCCGACTGGATGGAAATCGAAAAACAGCGCGGAATTTCCGTAACATCTTCTGTTATGCAGTTCAACTACAACGGCTACTGCATTAACATTCTCGATACCCCCGGTCACCAAGACTTCTCCGAGGATACTTACCGCACGCTTATGGCGGCGGACTCTGCGGTAATGGTTATCGACGCGGCAAAGGGCGTTGAGAACCAAACACGAAAGCTGTTCAAGGTCTGCGTTATGCGGAATATCCCGATTTTCACGTTCATCAATAAAATGGACAGAGAGTCGCGCAATCCCTTTGACTTGCTAGAGGAAATCGAGAACGAGCTTGGTATCAAGACTTATCCCGTGAACTGGCCTATCGGCTCGGGAAAGGATTTCAAGGGCGTTTATGACCGCGAGAACCGCAGAATTATATCGTTTGAGATGAACGACGGTATGAATTACGGAACCAAAGAGGTTGCCGCAACCGAGGTTGACCTCAATGATGATAATCTCGCAAACGTTATCGGGCAGTCCAACTACAACACGCTCAAGGACGATGTGGAGTTGCTTGACGGTGCTTCCGAGGTGTTTGACAGCGAGCTTGTCAACAACGGAAAGCTTTCGCCCGTGTTTTTTGGCTCGGCGCTCACGAATTTCGGCGTTGAACCGTTCCTCGAGAACTTCCTCAAAATGACGCCTCCTCCGCTCCCGAGAAATACCGAAAGCGGCTTGGTTGACCCGTTCGACGAGAATTTCTCCGCGTTTATCTTCAAAATCCAAGCAAACATGAACAAGGCTCACCGCGACAGAATTGCTTTTATGAGAATTGTCAGCGGCAAGTTTAACAAAGAAATGGAGGTTCTGCACGTTCAGAACAACCGCACAATGCGTCTTTCTCAGCCTCAGCAGATTATGGCAAACGAGCGCGAGGTTATCGAGGAAGCCTATGCGGGCGATATTATGGGAGTGTTTGACCCGGGCGTGTTCTCAATCGGCGACACGATTTGCGCGCCATCGAAAAAGGTTGTTTTTGAGGGAATACCGACGTTTGCTCCCGAGCATTTTTCGCGTATTCGCCAAAAAGACACGCTCAAACGCAAGCAGTTCATCAAAGGCACAACCCAAATTGCCCAAGAGGGTGCAATTCAGATTTTCTCAGAGCCGCAGAGCGGTTTTGAGGAGGTTATCGTGGGAGTTGTCGGCGTGCTTCAATTTGACGTTCTCGAGTATCGCTTGAAAAACGAGTACAATGTTGATATTATCCGCGAGGATTTGTCCTACGAATATATCCGCTGGATTACAAGCCAAAAGCACCTTGACGGCGGGCTGGACGAGCTGAAAAAGCTGGTTCTCACGTCCGATACAAAGCTAATTCAGGACGTTCGCGGAAATTACCTGCTGATTTTTACCTCCGAGTGGAACATCAAGTGGGCGCTTGACAAAAACGAAGGTCTGGAGCTTGCGGAATTCAGCAGGAACTAATTAAATAACAGCCGCGCGGCGCTTTCGATTGAACACGGTTTCTTTCGGGCACCGCGTATTTTTTTTGCCCGAAAATTTTCGTTTTCGACAACCGAAACCGACATAAATTATACACTATAAGTTGTATAATTATAGTGCAAGCTAATCCTTGCGGAAATTCTGTTTTTTCGAGGTGAGGAGCTTGGTTGTTTACATCGATGTTCTGATAATTCTCAATTTGTACATAAATTACTTTCTTCTGCGTTCATCGGCGCTCTTTCTGCGGCGTGGCGTTGACCGAAAAAAGCTTGTCTGGGCATCGCTTTTGGGTGCGCTCGGCTCACTGATAATTCTCGCTCCGGCGCTTCCCTTTTACATAACTTATCCGTATAAAATCTTGCTGGGTGCGGCGATGGTTCTCATTGTTTACGGCAGGCAAAAAATCAAAGATTTTCTGATTTGCGAGCTGTTTTTCCTGTTGGCTGGATTTATGTTCGGCGGTATTCTGACGGCAATCTGGACATTCTTCTCACCCGCGGGAATGCTCCTCAACAACGGCGTCTGCTTTTTCAACATTCCAATGGCGGCGCTCGTTTCGTTCACCGTGGGAGCATACTTCTTGATGAAGCTGTTAAAATTCCTCGCAGACAAGCACAAGCGAAGAATTTGCACGGTGAAAATCACCCAAAACAACACCGAAATTTCGCTTCGCGGACTTTGCGACACAGGTTGCGAGGTGCGTGATGTGTTTACGGGAAAACCCGTGATTATCTGCGATTTCGAGAAGGCGGCGGCTGTTCTCCCCGATGAGATTATCGAGTACCTTTCGGGTCAGCCGCAGAATATCGAGAAAATCCGACTTATCCCCTGCCGAACCGTTTCGAATAGCTCGGTTATCCCCGTGTTCAAGGCGCAGAACGTTGTTGTTGACGGGAAACAAGCCGACGCGCTGGTTGGCGTGAGTAAGGAGCGCCTCGGCGATGGTGTTGACTGCATTTTCAATCCGAAGATTATTCCTATATCATAAAATTTTGAAATAAAGGAGAATTGCAATGCTAAAGCTATTGTTAAAGCAACTGAAAGCTACTGCGGAGCGTCTTTTAAAGCAACGCGCAGAAAACTATGTTCACTATCTCAGCGGTCAGGAGCAACTCCCTGCGCCGCTCACCAAGGAAGAGGAAGAGGCGGCGTTTCGGCTGATGGACACGGATTTTGATAAGGCACGGGACACGCTTATTGTACATAATCTGCGGCTGGTGGTTTATATTGCAAAAAAGTTTGAGAACACGGGAATTTGGCTTGAGGACTTGGTTTCAATCGGTACGGTCGGTTTGATTAAGGCTGTAAGCACGTTCAGCAAGGACAAGAATATCAAGCTTGCAACCTATGCGTCACGCTGTATCGAGAACGAAATTCTGATGTTTCTGCGAAAGTACAGTCAGTACCGCTACGACGTTTCCATCGATGAACCGCTGAACGTTGACTGGGACGGAAACGAGCTTCTCTTGTCGGACGTTCTCGGCACGGAAAACGACTGCGTTAACTCGCATATTGAGGAAGAGGTTGAAAAGCAGTTACTGCACGATGCGGTTAATCGGCTTGGTGAACGTGAGCGGAAAATTATGGAAATGCGCTTTGGCTTAAACGGGTGCAAGGAAAAAACGCAAAAAGAGGTTGCCGATGAAATCGGCATCTCGCAAAGCTACATCTCCCGCCTTGAAAAGCGCATTATAAAGCAACTTCGTGAGGATTTGGAGAAGGTTTGCAATTAGTCATTAGCTGTTATTCACCGCAAAATTTTGATAAAAAACGGGCGTATGCGAAAGACATACGCCCGTGTTATTTGTTGATTCAAATTTAATCGCGGAGCTTGAACTCGGCAATAAGTCCCTTGAGCGTTTCCGCCTGTCCCGAAAGCTCCTCGGAAGCGGCTGCGGACTGTTCTGCGGTTGCTGAGTTGGTCTGAACAACGTTTGAAATCTGTTCAACGCCCGTGTTAATCTGGATAATCGAATCGGCAGCTTCAGCAGACGCACCGGAAATACCCGCGTTCAGCTTCGCAACCTCGCCGGCAGATGTGGAAACCTGCTCCATCATAACGGCAACCTCGCCGACAAGTCCGTTGCCCTGTTCAACCGCTCTTACGGTGTTTTCGATAAGCTCGTTGGTGTTGTTGGCGGCTTCTGCGGACTTGGACGCAAGGTTTCTTACCTCGTCGGCAACAACCGCAAAGCCCTTGCCTGCTTCGCCTGCGCGAGCCGCTTCAATTGCCGCATTAAGCGACAGAATGTTGGTCTGGAAGGCAATATCCTCGATAGTCTTGATAATCTGACTGATTTGGTTGGAGCGCTCTTTGATTTCCTCCATCGCACTGACAAGCTCGTTCATCTTCGCATTTGCGGAGTTCATCGCGATTCCTGCCTCGTCGGTCTTGAGGCTTGCTGCCTTGGCAGCCTCGGCGTTCTGGTTAATCTGTCCCGCGATAATCTGGATTGTTGCCGCAAGCTCCTCAACGGAAGAAGCCTGTTCGGTTGCACCCGAAGCAAGCGCCTGAGCACCCGCAGAAACCTGCTCGGAGCCCGAAGCAACCTGTTCAGCGGACTGGTTGATGTTGAGCAGAATTTCGTTCAGCTTGTCAACAACCTCGCACTTGTTGTCGTAAATCGACTTGTATGCGCCGACATAAATGGAAGCATTGTCGTTTGCAATCGCAAGATTGCCGTTTGACAGCTCGTCAAAGGTGTAGTCGATATCATCGATAACCTCTTTGGTTCTGTCGCAGAGCGTTCTCATATTATCGGCAAGCTGACCAAGCTCGTCCTTGGACTTGTATTCAATGTTAATGTTGAAATCACCCTCGGACATCTTCTCGGCCGCCGCGTGAACCTGCTTGATAGCGGAAGTAAGGCTCTTTGTGAGGTACAACGCAAGTATAATCGAGAAAATTGTTACGATAACGCCAAGCGCAGAATCAACTATCATCAAAGTCATACTTGTTCCGGTGCCGTCCTCGTAAACCTTTTTCGCGTCTGCAACTGCCGCTTCATGAACTGCGTCGATAGAGGTTTTGGCAGAAACCATATTCGGATAAACATCGTTCATATAGAACTCGTAAGCACCGGATACATCGTGCGCCTTGCAGTGCTCGGAAAAGTTTTTAAAGCCCTCGAGAGATGCATTTATGTAACCCTCTGCTTCGGTAAGAGAAGCTGAACGACCGCCGTACAATTCATTCATTCCCTGAACAGCTTTTAGAATATTATTTAACTCTTCCTCCGCAGAAGCAAGTTTTTCAAGCTTCTTTGTTTCATCGGGTTCAACAGCCGCCTGCATCATATCCTTTGCGGCAATCTGAATAGTTTCTTTCATATTATCAACTCTTTGTACACACAAAAAAGATGTATTGAAAGAATCGATATCAGCCGATACTCTTGAAAAGCCGATAGCCGCAAATGCAACCAAAGCAATTGTCATTACAACAATTATTCCAAAAGAAAGAAGCAATTTTTTGGAAACCTTTAAATTCTTCATAGAAATGTCCTCCAATTCCCTATTTTTGTAACTTAATTATATCACTTTATTATACCGATGTCAAGAGATTTATGACGAGTTATGTATAATTAAATATCATTTTTTTTGCACAAATGTCAATTTTTTCATCTTAAATTTCCCATTTTTTGACTAAGTGAAAAAACCGACAAATTGTTACAAGACTCACCAAAATGCTGAAAAAATCATATAATCAAACAGCGGATATTATACCGCTAAATCTGCAAGAAAGGAAGATTTTATGGAATCGATGAAAAACCCGAAACGTCCGGGTTATGCTTATGTTCCAAATCAGCGAATGGAAAAGGTGTATTCACCGTCTAAAGCGCTGAAAGCAGGGACAATTTTCCCCGAGCTGAATATCACAATGGAGGAATATCAAAGGGGGCTTTTTAATGGGAAATAACTATATGAACAAGCGCGGGAATATGAACGACAATGTCCGCGTTCCAAGACAGAATGTTGAGAATAGCGGTTCGAGCGGCAATTCTCCCGCGTGTGATGAGCTTTTGAGAGCTATCGCCGAAGCGTCGTTTTTTGCGATGGATTTGAAGCTTTACCTCGACACTCACCCCGATGATACAAGAGCCGTTGAGATGTTCCGCGAGGCTGTTAAGCAGTACAAAGCCTGCAAGGCGGCGTTTGAGGACAGCTTTTACCCGCTTACGGCAATGAGCGCGGGCAAAGACGGCGATTGGGATTGGTTATGCGGAACTTTCCCGCCGTTGAGTTAAGAAATCGAGGTGGCTTATGTTTATTTTTGAAAAAAGAACGCAAATTCCTATCTGCATAAAAAACAAGAACCCCAAGCTCGCGGGGATTATTATCAGCCAGTACGGCGGCCCCGATGGCGAGCTCGGCGCTTCTCTGCGTTACCTCTCGCAACGCTTCACAATGCCCGACAACCGCGGCAAAGCACTTCTCACGGATATCGGCACGGAAGAACTTGGGCATCTTGAAATGATTGGAAGCATTGTCGGACAACTCACCGACGGCGAGGGCGCAAAGAGCTTTGACAAGTTCGGTCAAGCGGAACGCTACGTTGACCACGGAAACGCGGTTTATCCGTCAAGCGCGGCGGGTGTTCCCTTTACCGCGGCTTATCTTCAGTCAAAGGCAGACCCGATTTCCGATATTATGGAGGATATGGCTGCCGAGCAAAAGGCTCGTGCTACTTACGACAACATTCTGCGGCTTTCCGATGACCCTGATGTTAACGAGGTTATCAAGTTTCTTCGCGCAAGAGAGGTCGTGCATTTTCAGCGGTTTGGCGAGCTGCTCAATTACTATCAGGAGAAAATTCAAGATTGCAAGTACTAAAGCAACGCCGCCTCGGAACTGCCCGGGGCGGTTTTTTACGTCATAAATTTCCGGACGCGCTAATATACTTGTACAAAAATCCTGCGGAAAGGAAAAAGCTATGACCGAGAAAAAGTTCATAAAAAACACCGCAATTTTATTTATTTCTATGGCGATAACAAAAGTTGTCGGTGCGCTTTTCAAGATACCTCTCGCTAACCTTCTCGGCGGCACGGGAATGGGTTATTTTTCATCGGCTTACGGGCTGTATTCACCGATTTTCGCGATAACAGCCGCCGGTATCCCGACCGTTATTATGCGGACAACCGCGCGTTGCTCCGCTTCGGGCAACCTTTGCCGAGCCGGTGCTGTGAGGAAATGCGCGCTTTTGATGTTCGCGATAATCGGGCTTTTCGGTACACTTTGCGTTGCCGCTTTTGCAAAGCCGTTTTCCGAGCACATCGCCTGTTCCCCGCAAAGCCTTGCCTGCGTTTTGTGCATATCGCCTGCGGTAATGCTCTGTTGCATTGCAAGCGTTTTCCGAGGTTATCGCGAGGGGCTTGCGGACGTTGTTCCGTCATCGGCTTCGGCTATCAGCGAGGCTGTTTCCCGTGCAATTTTCGGTTTGGGATTGTCCTACGCTGTAATTATGTACGCCAAAAATTGCTTCGCAAACGGGCTTGACGTTTTCGGCATTGCTTGTTCAACCGAGGAACAGGCTTATTCTGCCGCACTGCCTTATGCCGCTGCAGGAGCGGTTCTTGCGGTATCGTTAAGCGAGCTTGCGGGACTTATCACGTTGATAATTATCGAAAAACGCAAGAAAAACCGCATTGTTATGCCAAAACGTTGCGAGTACAGCCGCAGGGAAATCTGCATTTCGCTTCTGAAGGAAATCGCGCCGATTGCCGCGTCTGCGCTTGTGGTAAACTGCGTTTCGTTTGTGGATTTGCTCACGGTTACGCGAACGCTTTCGTACTCTGCCGCGAGAAACCCTGAGTTCTTCAACAACGCTTTCGGCAATATTTTCGAAAACTGCGGCGGAATTGAGGGATTGCCGAACTTTATGTACGGGAGCTACACGGGAATTGCAATGACGTTGTTTATGCTCATACCATCGTTTGCGGGAATGGCCTCAACAGCGGCGGCACCCGAAATTGCGGCGGCTTGGGAGATAAAGGACAACGCTCAGCTTTTGCGAAAAATCCGTCTGCAACTCCGCGCGGGAGCACTTATCGCCTGCCCCGCCTGTATGGGAGCGGCCGCTCTTGCCGCGCCTATCCTCAATATGCTGTACAAATCGCGCGCCGCGGAGGTTTCCGTCTGCCTTGATTCGTTTGTAATTCTTTGCCTTGGCGGGATTTTTATGACCGCGTCCTCCGCACTTTTCGGAATTTTTCAGTCTATCGGAAAAGCACGCGTGCCGTTAATTTTGATGAGCTGTTCCATTGTATTAAAATTCGTTCTCAACCCGTTGCTCATCTCAATCCCCTCGCTGAATATCGCGGGAGCGGCTCTTTCCAGCGTTATAGGATACATTATAATGACAATCGGCGGAACAATAATGCTGAAAAAAGAATTGCCCGTGAAAATCGGCGTTTTTGGTGCGGTTTTCCCGCCGTTTATCTGCGCGTGCGGGTGCGGCGCGGCGGCTTATTTTATTCATCAGATGTTGCAAAACCACATAAATTCAACTCTCAACGTTATTGTTTCAACGATTTCAGGTGCTTTGGTTTATGCAATATTACTGATTTTAACAGGCTGTTTTCGTACAAGTGGCATAATAAAAGCAAAAATTGCAAAAAAAACAAAAAAACCACTTGCAAAATAACGCAAAATAGGGTATTATAGTAGATGGTTATTCGATTTTTGCCTAAAATGATTGTAAAGGAGATTTGGAAATGGATTTCGAGTTTAAAAGTCGTTACGACATTTCCGACCTTCTGAAAATTATGAAAATTCTGCGCTCCGAAAACGGTTGCCCGTGGGATAAGGTTCAAACGCATGAGTCCATACGCACCGACCTTATCGAGGAAACCTATGAGGTCTGTGAGGGAATTGACGCCAACAGCCCCGAAATGCTTCGGGAAGAGCTTGGCGATTTGCTGATGCAGGTCGTTTTTCATTCGGAGATTGAGTCGGAAAGCGGGCATTTCGATTTTGACGACGTTTGCGACGGTATCTGCAAAAAGCTCGTTTACCGCCACCCTCACGTTTTCGGTGAGGTGTCCGTCAAGGACGCAGACGAGGTTCTGAAAAACTGGGACGCATTGAAAAAAGCCGGAAAGCATCAGGATACTTACTCGGATACGCTTGAGAGCGTGCCCAAAACCTTCCCCGCCCTTCTTCGAGGCGAAAAGGTTTGCAAGCGCGCGGCAAGAGCAGGTGTTTCCGATAACGACGCAAATTCCTGCGCCGAGAGTATTATTGAGGATATTCGGCAACTTTGTTGTCGCGATTTTTCGGGTGATGTTGAACAAAATCAACAGATTATGGGCAAAATTTTGCTGAAATTTTGTAATTTGAACAGAATTTTGAAGGTTGACAGCGAAAAAGCCTTGACATATTCTACGAATAGGTTTATAATGAATTTTAGGGCTGTCGAAAATGAAATCATCGCAAGCGGAAAATTCCTCGACGATATTTCCGATGAGGAACTTAATCTTGCGCTTGACAAAGTCCTCAACGGTTTATAACCGTTAGATAATAGAATCAATATTTTTGGAGGTTTAATAACATGACAAAAGCAGAATTAGTAACAGAGGTTGCCGCTAAGTCCGGTCTTTCCAAGAAGGATACCGAGAAGGCTATCGCAGGCGTTATCGAGGCAGTTACTGAAACTCTTGCAAAGGGTGAGTCCATTCAGCTGGTTGGTTTCGGTACTTTCGAGGTTCGTGAGCGCGCTGCAAGAAAGGGTATCAACCCCCGCACCAAGGAGCCCATCAATATCGAGGCTACCAAGGTTCCCGCTTTCAAGGCTGGTAGAGCTCTCAAGGACGCTGTTGGCGTTCAGGTTGACACCAAGAAAAAGGGCAAGAAAAAGTAATTCTTTTTAAGAAGGTTTCAAGCGGCGGGTTTTTCCGCCGCTTTTAGCTGTATAAGGAGCAATTTATGCGTTTGGATAAGTTTTTGAAGGTTTCCCGTTTAATCAAGCGTAGAACCGTTGCCAACGAAGCTTGCGATGCCGAAAAGGTTTCCGTTAACGGCAAGCCCGCGCGCGCTTCCTACGAGGTGAAAACGGGCGATATTATCGAAATCAACATCGGAAAACCGCTGAAAGTGCGCGTTCTCGAAATAAAAGAGTTCACGAAAAAGGAAGAAGCCGCCGCACTGTACGAGGTTGTCTGAAATTGCCGCAAAAATGAATATTACTCTCCCCCGCCGAATACATTTATAACAGCAATGATTTGTGTTGTTATAAGGACGGGGGTGTTTTTTATGCAGAACAATTCAATTGCCGCGCCGCAAAATATTGTTATGGAGAACCGAAAATCTCTGCGCGTTTCGGGCGTTAAGGATATCGACAGCTTCACTGAAACGCGCATTGTGCTTTCGACAATTATGGGCGAGCTCGTCATCAAGGGCGAGGATTTGCACGTCACCGCGCTTGACGCGGAAACCGGCGATTTTTCGATGACCGGAAGCATCTCATCTTGCTCGTACAGCAGAAAAAGCGTGATGGACGGTCCGATTAAAAAGCTGTTTCGTTAAGGCTCAAAGTCGATGAAAACCGGAGGATAAAATGAACGTTAGTATTCCCGATTGCTTTATGATTGCGTTTATCGTGGGATTGGTTTTCGGGCTGGTCTACGAGGTGCTGAGGATAATCAGGTTGATTTTGCGCTTTAAGGCGGCTGTTTTTTTGTGCGACATCGTTTTCTTCGTGCTGGCGGCATTTGCTGTTGTCAAGCTCTCGACTGTCTTGGGCAACTATGTGCGAATGTACACGATTTTCGGCTTCGGTGCAGGCGTTTTCACCTATATCGTTACAGTTGGTCGTCTGCTTAACCTCATCGAAAGCGCGGCTTCGGTTGCTTGGCGGTTGACAATCGGGAAGCTTCTCCGGAAAATCGGCGGTTTTATGCGAAAAATGTTTGTTGGAATTGTACAGAAAGTCAAGCTCGGATTTGTGAGAGTTTCCAAATATTTCTCCGAACAGCCTGAAAAACGCGCTAGGCACTTGAAATCAACAGCTGAAAAAGTGTATAATGAAAAGAGATTAGATAAAATTGGGGAAGGTGAAAATAATGTCATCAAAGCAAATGTCAGGAGAGGTCTGCAATAGTCCCAAAAAACACCGTCTTTTTCGGCTTCTTGTCGGCGCAGCGCTTTTGGTTGTCGCGGTTTTTGTTGTGTATGTGCTCGTTTCCGATATGATGCAAATTCAGAAGGATACCGAAACCTACAACAAGCTCGTTAATCAGACAAATGCCGTTAATGAGGAAAACGCGCAGATTACAAATTACCTCGAAAATGACGCGAATTTGAAAGAATATATCGAAGAAATCGCCCGCGAAAAGCTGGACTATGCAAATCCCGATGAGCGGATTTATTACGTTGTTCCCGCGGCTACCGAATAAAATTCAGTCCCCTTTTGGGGACTTTTTTTTGACTTTTTTTGCTGAAAATGTATATAATAAATAGGTGGATTTTTGTTTTTCGGAGTATTTTATGAGTATTCTTAAAAGGCTGGCAAAAAAAGTCTTTAACAGAACCGCTGTCTGCGTTTTCGGGATTGTTGTGCAGATGGGGTATTTTGCCTCGCTTTGTCTGGGGCTTGGGTTTTGCTACAACGCGTCTTATCTGATTTTTCAGGCGCTCGGCGTTGTTGTGTCGATGCTCATCATAAATTCGGACATCAACCCGAGCTATAAAATCGCTTGGATTTTGGTGATTATGGCGTTACCGATTTTCGGCGTGATGTTCTACATCTTTTTCGGGAACAGCAGTTCAAGCAATCGTCTGCGCAAAAAAATGTTCCCGTACATCGAGCAAGAGCGCCTTCTCCTCTCACAAAACGAGAAAATCATCAAAAAGCTCGCCGAAACCGAGCCGTTCCCTATCGCAAGGCAGGCTGAATATCTCACGAAATTCGGCGGGTGCGCGGTCTATGACAACACGAAATCCGTGTATCTGCCGAGCGGTGAGGACAAGTTCGCGGCGCTTCTCGTTGAACTCGAAAAGGCAAGAACGTTCATCTACCTCGAATATTTCATTATAGATGAAGGCAAAATGTGGAACTCAATTCTCGATATCCTCGAGAAAAAGGCAAAGCAAGGCGTTGACGTGCGCGTGATTTACGACGATATCGGCTGTTTGCTCACGCTTCCCGTAAAATACGACCGCGTGCTTGAACAAAAAGGTATAAAGTGCCGCGTGTTCAACAAATTCAAGCCGTTTATCTCCAAGAAAATGAACAACCGCGACCACCGAAAAATTTTCATCATCGACGACAAAATCGCTTTTACAGGCGGAATTAACCTCGCGGACGAGTATATAAACGAGTTTGAAAAGCACGGTCACTGGAAGGACTCCGCGGTTATGCTCAAGGGGCAGGCTGTCCGGAGCTTTACCGTGATGTTTCTCACGATGTGGAATTACCTCTCGGACGAAAAGCCGGCGGATTATCCGAGCTATCTGCAAATTCCCCAAATTCCCGAGAAAAACGGCGGCGACGGCTTTGTTATCCCGTACACCGACAGTCCGCTTGACAACGAACCTGTCGGCGAAAACGTCTACCTCAACATCATAAACAACGCGCAAAAGTATGTCTATATCACAACCCCTTACCTCGTTATCGACAACGAAATGCAAAACGCCCTCACCCTCGCGGCAAAAAGCGGAGTTGACGTAAGAATTATCACGCCGCACGTTCCCGATAAGTGGTATGTCCACGCGGTCACAAGGGCTCACTACCGCAAGCTCACCGCGCTCGGCGTAAAAATCTACGAGTATGTCCCCGGTTTTATTCACTCAAAGAGCTTTGTCAGCGATGATACTACCGCTGTTGTCGGGACAATCAACCTCGATTACCGTAGCTTTTACCTCCACTTTGAATGTGCCGCGTGGCTTTACAAAACAGACTGCATCTCCGATATCAAGCGGGATTTCCTCAAAACCCTCGACGAGTGCGAGGAAGTAACCTATGACGACTGCCTTTCCGTCAATATTTTTGTCCGCGCGATCCGAGCTGTTCTGAAGCTGTTTTCGCCGCTGATGTAATTTTATCTTGCATATTATCTCCGCTTGTTTCATATCTATTTAAATATAAAACGCTAGTGCATAAATTCTTCTCGGAGGTACAAAAATGCAAGATTATTTGCCCGAAGGCTATTTGCTCACCACTGATGACAATATCGTTACCATTTCCACGCGCGCGCTCCTTTATGAAGCCAAACTGTCCGGAAAAATCCTTGAAGCACCCTGCCTTGTCTGCGACAGCAAGCACAACCTTATCGTTGGTTTAGGTTGTATGAAAGGCGTTATCCCGCGCGAAGAGGGCGCGCTCGGGATTTCCGAGGGAGCAACCAAGGATATCGCTCTCATTTCAAGGGTGAACAAACCCGTTTGCTTTGTTGTAAGCGGATTTTCCGTCGATGAAAACGGCTCGGAATACGCGATTTTGTCACGCCGTCAAGCTCAGCAAAAATGCAAGCAAAACTATCTCGATAAGCTCAAACCCGGCGATGTTATCCCCGCAAAGGTTACGCATCTCGAACAATTCGGCTGTTTTGTGGACATCGGTTGCGGTATCCCATCGCTTATTCCCATCGACCTGATTTCGGTTTCGCGCATCTCTCACCCGTCCGACAGATTTTCCGTTGGACAGGAAATCAAGGCTGTTGTCAAATCTTTTGACAGTGACCGAATTTGCCTTTCGCATAAGGAGCTTCTCGGCACTTGGACTGAAAATGCCGCCCTTTTCGAGCAAGGCGAAACGGTAACCGGAATTGTGCGCTCGGTTGAGGAGTACGGCATTTTCGTTGAGCTTGCGCCAAATCTCGCGGGGCTTGCCGAGCCGAGAGCTGATGTTTCCGTCAACCAGCGCGCGTCTGTTTACATAAAGGCGATAATTCCCGAAAAGATGAAAATAAAGCTCATCATCGTGAACGCCTCGGATACCGCGTTTCACAACAATGAGCCTAGATATTTTATTGAATCAGGACACATCGACAAGTGGGTTTACTCTTCCCCGCTCTGCTCCAAGATTATCGAAACGGATTTTAATCTCACTTGATTTACTCGCCCTTGATTTTTTTCCGATACTCTTTCGCGGCGTTTTCCATCTTGTTGTCGCCGAACTCGTAGTAAATTTTGTCCTTCAAACAGTCCGGAAGATACTGCTGTTTAACGTAATGATTCGGGTAATCGTGCGGGTAAAGGTAGTGTTGTCCTTTAACCACAGCGTCCTCGCCGTCGCAGTGTTTGTTCTGCAAATGACGCGGAAAATCACCAGTAACACCGTTCTGCACGTCCGCAAGCGCCGCGTTTATCGCTTTGTAGGCGCTGTTGGATTTCGGTGAGGTGGCAAGCAACACAATCGCGTTTGCAAGCGGTATTCTCGCCTCAGGCAAGCCCAGTTGCATCGCGCTGTCAACGCAGGCTTTTACTATCGGTATCGCCAACGGATAAGCAAGTCCAACGTCCTCTGCAGCAATCACAAGCAGTCTTCTCGACAGCGAGATTATATCGCCCGCGTCCATAAGCCTTGCCGCGTAGTGAAGCGCCGCGTTTTCGTCCGAGCCGCGTATTGACTTTTGCAGTGCCGACAAAAGGTCGTAGTGCTGGTCGCCGTCACGGTCGTAGCGCATATTGCTCCGCTGGGTAAGCTCCTTTGCAAGCTCCAGCGTTACCCTGCCGTTATCGGCGGAAACCGCGCACAACTCCACAGTGTTCAGGCATTTCCTCACATCGCCGCCAACACCGTGACAAATGTAATCAACAGCTTCCTCCTCAATACTTAGCTCTTCGCCGATTTCCGCAGAGATTTCGGCGAAACCTCTTTTTACCGCCATTTTCAGCTCCTCCGGCTCAACCGGCTTGAACTCAAACACCGTTGAACGTGACAAAATCGCGTTGTAAACGTAAAAATACGGGTTCTCCGTGGTTGAAGCAATCAGGGTTATTGAGCCGTTTTCGATGTACTCGAGCAGGCTTTGCTGTTGCTTTTTGTTGAGGTACTGGATTTCATCAAGGTAAAGCAAAATCCCGTTCGAGCCGAGAAATGTGTCGATTTCCGCAACAATTTCCTTGATATCCGCAGTTGACGCGGATGTGCCGTTCAGCTTGTGAAGCCGCATATTCGCCGACTCGGCTATTATCCGCGCAATCGTGGTTTTCCCCACTCCCGATGGTCCGTAGAAAATCATATTCGGGATTTTCCCCGATTTTATGATTTTCAAAAGCGGCTTTCCCTCGCCGAGAAGGTGAGTTTGTCCGACAACATCGTCCAGCGTTTTCGGACGGATTTTATCCGCAAGTGGCATTTTACAATCCTCTGTGTTCCTGAAGAAGCGCGTTTATCTTCTCAATCGGGTCGATTACAGCGCTAACGGAAGTGTCGTGGTTAAGCGACGCGATGAAATAAGCCAAGTACTTTGAAACGTCAACCTCCTTAAACCACTCGCGCTTTAAAAGCTCGGGCGAGCGGTATGTAAGGTTTGTACCGAATACCGCGTCAAGCATTCCCTCTTCATAAGCCTTGTCAAACTGCTCAAGACCGTTCGTGAAGATGCTATAGGTTGCGTAAGCGAAGAAACGCTTTGCCTTGCGCTTGTGAACTTCTCTTGCGATATCAAGCATAGACTCGCCGCTTGAAATAATGTCATCGGCAACGAAAACCGTCTTTCCTTCAACGTCCGAGCCGAGATATTCGTGAGCAACAATCGGGTTTCTGCCGTTTACAATCTGCGAGTAATCACGGCGCTTGTAGAACATTCCCATCTCAACTCCAAGTACCGACGCGTAGAACATATTTCTGTTCAGTGCGCCCTCGTCGGGGCTGATTACCATAAAGTTGTTCTTGTTGATAACAAGGTCGGGGAACGCCTTGAACATTGTTTTCAGCACCTGATAAGACGGGATAACGTTGTCAAAGCCCATAAGCGGCACTGCATTGCACACGCGCGGGTCATGAGCGTCAACGGTTATCACGTTCGCAACACCCATTGCGTGAAGCTCCTGAAGCATAACCGCGCAGTCCAAGCTCTCGCGGTAAGAACGTCTGTGCTGACGACCGCCGTAAAGCAACGGCATAATCACGTTTATTCTATGAGGCTTGCCGCTTGCCGCCTGTATAATACGCTTCAAATCAGCGTAGTGGTCATCGGGCGACATATAGTTCTCCTTGTCGAAGAGCTGATATTTACAGTTATAGTTGCCCACGTCAACCAAAATAAACAAGTCCTTGCCGCGAACCGTGCTCTTGATAAGACCTTTCGCGTCACCCGAAGAAAATCTCGGGCACTCCGCTTCAATCATAAACTCGCGCTGTGGTCTGCCGTTTCTGTCCGCCCAGCGCGTGAGATAACCGTTAATCCGCGCCGCAAGCTCCTCAGTGCCGCGCATCGCAATCAATCCGATAGGAGCAACCTCATTGTACTCCTGATAAAGAACTTCCGTATTTTTTACAGTTGTCATCTGTTTACCCTTCCTTTGCCGTTAACTTTAGAATACCTTCACTTATTATCGTATTCGGCGTTTAACAGCTGAATTTTTCGAGCGTAATATTCCTCCTGCGTAATTCCGCCACCGGCAAAAATCGCTTCGAGTTTCTGCAACTCCTGCGCTTTCTTCCTGTTAAACACAGAAATACACAAAAGTCCTCTCGTCGAACGTCTTCCAAAAACAACGCCAACCATTGTGAAAACAAAAGCCAATATAATAAGAACAGTATTATGCAAAAAAGTACCGAAAAATCCGCAGACAAATCCGCCTATAACAAGAACTACACCTATAATAATGCCGAGAATACAGCGCTGTTTGTATGTCATAGCTTACTCCTTACTCGTAAAGCGGATATTTCTTTGTAAGCTCGGTTACCATCTCGCGAACCTTGTCTGCGGTACCGTTGAAATCCTTTGCCGTAAGATAAATGCACTCGCCGATTACCTTCATATCCTCTTCCTTCAGTCCGCGTGTGGTAACGGCGGGAGTTCCTATTCTTACGCCGCTTGTGTACGCAGGCTTCTGCGGGTCGTTCGGGATTGCGTTCTTGTTAACCGTGATATAAACCGCGTCAAGGTTGGTTTCAAGCTCCTTGCCCGTGATGTTAAACGGACGAAGGTCAACGAGCATCAGGTGGTTGTCCGTGCCGCCCGAAACAAGGTTGAAGCCCTTTTCGAGAAGCGTATCCGCGAGAACCTTTGCGTTCTTGACAATCTGCTCGCCGTATGCCTTGAACTCGGGCTTGAGCGCCTCGCCGAAGCAAACCGCCTTTGCCGCTATAACGTGCATCAAAGGTCCGCCCTGAAGTCCGGGAAATATCGCGGAGTTTATCTTCTTGGCAATGTACTCGTTGTTGGTGAGTATCAGTCCGCCGCGAGGACCGCGAAGAGTCTTGTGAGTTGTCGTGGTAACAACGTCTGCGTAAGGAACGGGGCTTTCGTGCTGACCTGCGGCAACAAGTCCCGCGATGTGCGCCATATCTACCATAAGATACGCGCCGACCGCTCTTGCAATCGCCGACAGCTTCTTGAAATCAATCGCTCTCGGATAAGCCGACGCGCCCGCTACAATGAGCTTGGGCTTGCACTTGTTTGCCTGCTTATAAAGCTCCTCGTAATCGATAAAGCCGTCATCGTTTGTGCCGTAAGCAACAAAGTTGTACATTTTACCGGACATATTTACGGGAGAACCGTGGGTGAGGTGTCCGCCATGAGCAAGGCTCATTCCCATCACAGTGTCGCCGGGGTTCAAAAGTGCGAGATAAACCGCCTCGTTTGCCTGAGCGCCCGAGTGTGCCTGTACATTCGCGAAATTCGCGCCGAACAGCTTCTTTGCACGCTCAATCGCTATATTCTCGACAATATCAACGTCCTCGCAACCGCCATAATAGCGCTTTCCCGGATATCCCTCGGCATATTTGTTCGTGAGAACGCTTCCCATTGCCGCCATTACCGCGGGAGATACAATATTCTCGCTTGCAATCAGCTCGAGGTTACGCTTCTGGCGCTTCAGCTCCAGCCCCATTGCATCGGCTACCTCGCTGTCATAGCCGCCGAGAAATCCGATAGTGTCCACCAAATCGTTGTACATAAGAAACTCCTTTCAAAAGAAAAAATACTACAGAATAATTTTAACACAAAACGCGACTTTTTTCAAGTATTTTTGCAATTATTATATATAAAAAAAAGCCGCTTATCAACACGGCTTTTTGGTAATTTTTTAAAGCAACACAAAATGCTTTTAGGCTAACGACTTTTCCTTGGGTTATTGACTTAAATTTGCCCCGTCAACAGCTCAAATCCGAGCAATAGTGCCAGAAACGCGAAATTGTACACCGTGAACTCAGCGAAATATCTTCCCTTTTTGGCGTTTTCCGAGCGCGCGTACAGCTTGAACGAAATCAGACTTGCAAGAGAGGCAATAAGCGTGCCCATTCCGCCGATGTTTACGCCGAGGAGAAGCGCGTTTGAGTTGTCCGTGAAGCCCGAGAGCATTATCGCACACGGTACATTGCTGATTATCTGCGACAGCCCACAGCCCAAAAGCAGTTCCCTGCCGCTCAAAATCGAGCTTATGAACTCCCTCACCTGCGGCACTGCCGAAATGTTGCCGACAAATACGAAAAAGCACACGAAAGTTGCAAGCAAGGCGTAATCGGGTTTTGCGAGAATTTTTCTGTCAAAAATCAGCGCGGCTATAAGCGTTACGCCGAGCGTTATCCGGTAATCAAGAACGCGCGCTACCGTTGCGATACAAACAGCAAAAATCACCGCGTAAACAAAGAAATTCCGCGTTGGTTTGAAGCTCGCGGTTTTTTCGCTCTTTTCAACGCTCTCCGAGGGTATCAAAATCAGCGAAATCAAGATTAGCGCAAGGCTAACACCGCTTATCGGGAGCATTACCGCAAAGAAATCTGCGGGATTGTAGTTGTAGTGCGAATAGATGTAAAGGTTTTGCGGGTTGCCGATGGGGGTTACCATTGAACCGAGATTTGCCGCCGCTGTTTCCAGCACAATTGAGCGGATTGTCACAATTTCCCTGCCCCTGAACAGCAAAAGCGTAAGCGGAACAAACGTAAGTAAGCTCACGTCGTTTGTGATAAACATGGACATCACAAAACACAGCACAACAAGCGCCGCCGAAAGCGAACGCGTGTTCTTGAAACGAACGGTGAGCTTTGACGAGATAAAGTCAAAAAGCCCCGTTTTCCCGAAGCCTTGAACAGTTACCATTAAACAAAACAAAATCGCCAGCACCGAAAAATCTATGTATCCCAAATATTCCGCGCTCGGCGGGGTTATTATCATCGAAAGCGCCGCCAGCACAAACGCTATGAAAAGCACGATTTCGCGCTTTATGAATTTCAATATTTTTGACATTTTTTCACCACCAAAACAATATTATATCACATTTTTCCTGTTATTTCAATATTTTTTTCAAAACATCTTGAAAAACAGCGCGCATTTTGATATAATTATAAGGAAAAGAAAGGCAGGCGATATTTTTGCGTTTTAACCATTTGATTGATATGGACGATTATTCCGTTGCACAATGGAACGAAATCGTTGCTCTTGCCGAGAAAATCAAGGCAAATCCCGAGGAGTACTCGGAAAAGTGCAAGGGGAAAATTATGGCAACGCTCTTCTACGAGCCGTCAACCCGCACCCAAATGAGCTTTCAGGCGGCGATGATTAGGCTCGGCGGAAGCATTATCGGCTTCGATAATCCGGGCAATTCTTCCGTTGCCAAGGGCGAAAATCTCAAGGATACCATCAAAATCGTAAGCACCTACTCGGATATTCTCGTTATGCGGCACAATCAGGAAGGCTCGGCAAAAGCCGCGGCTCTTTGTGCGGACTGTCACGTCATAAACGCAGGCGACGGCGGTCACCTTCACCCGACGCAGACGCTCACCGATTTGCTCACGCTCAAAAGCGAACTCGGACGGCTAGACAACCTTACCGTTGGGCTTTGCGGTGACTTGAAATACGGGAGAACCGTTCACTCGCTTGTGAAAGCGCTTTCCTGTTACCCGAACAACAAATTCGTGTTGATTTCAACTCCCGCGCTTGCTCTGCCCTCTTACGTCAAGGATTTTATCGACGCGCACAAGAGCAGCTTCATCGAGGTAAAAACAATCGACGAGTGCATCGGAAAGCTGGATATGCTCTATATGACGAGAATTCAGCGCGAGCGTTTTGACAGCGATGAGGAATACGAGCGTCAGAAAAACGTGTACTGCCTCACCAAAGCGAAAATGGAGTACGCGCGAAAAGATATGATTGTTATGCACCCGCTTCCGAGGGTGAACGAGATTGAGGTTGCCGTGGACGATGACCCGCGCGCGGCTTATTTCCGTCAGGCAAACAACGGAATGTACGTCAGAATGGCGCTTATCCTCACCACGATGAACCTCACTCCCAAAACAAAGCCGCTTCTTCTCGGCGAAATCCACAACAACGTCTGCTGTACAAACCCAAAGTGCGTCACGCAAACCGAGAAATATCTCCCACACAGCTTTATTCGCTACGGCGATATTTTAATCTGCGAGTACTGCGACGAACGAATTTTGTTGCACTAAAAATAACTGCCCGAGAAAAGCTCTCGGGCAATTTTTTATTCGTTTATCGTCCAAACAAAGGTCACGGTATCGCTTGATTTTATGTCCTCAGGGGTAAATTCGGGAACAGCCGCGTCCATTGCCATCGCTCTCGGAGCGGCGGCAAGCGCGTAGTTGCTCTCGGAATAAACCTTGATTTCGCCCCAATCGTAATCAACCGTAACCAGTTTTCCGAGCGTTTTTCCCGACGCTTTACACAAAACCTCGGCTTTCTGACGGGCATTTTCGGTTGCCGAAATCAGCAATTCTTCCGCAACCTTTTCCGGCTCCTTCACCGAAAATCTTACGGAAAACTCCGCGTCCGCGCCGCTGTTGGCAATCGCAGTAAGCGTTTTCGCGAGTGCTTCGGCGGTAAAATCAAAACCGAGCTTCAGTCTGTAATTGCAGACGTAGCCCTTGAACACCTGCTTGCCGTGTTCGTATTCGTAATTTGTGTTTGCGCTGAAATTCAGCGTTTTCAAATCGTCCTTCTCGTAACCAACCGCAGAAATCGCGTTTTGCAACTTTTGGATTTTCTCGTTCGCCTGATTTACCGCGGCAACATAATCCATATTTTTCCCGTTCAAATTGAGCATAACCTCAACATAATCGGGCTTGGTTTTTGCAGTTCCAACACCCTTTACTCTGATTGTTCCCGACATAAAAACTCCTTTCGTTAAAGCAAAGGCAAGATGTTGACCTCGCTTGAAGCCACCCTCTTGCCTTTTTGTTAATTTATCCCAAAACGCTCAGCAGAACGCCCGCCGCAACCGCTGAACCGATAACGCCGGCAACGTTCGGACCCATAGCGTGCATAAGCAGGAAGTTTGACGGGTTGCTCTGCGCGCCAACCTTCTGCGAAACTCTCGCCGCCATCGGTACCGCGGAAACGCCCGCCGAGCCGATAAGCGGATTGATTTTCTTGCCCGAGATGATGTACATCAGCTTGCCGAGCAGAACACCGCACGCTGTACCAACGCAGAATGCAATCAATCCAAGCGCGATGATAAACAAAGTCTTCGGGGAGAGGAAGTTCTCCGCAACCGCCGTTGCACCAACCGTAATTCCGAGGAAAATCGTGATTATGTTCATCAGCTCGTTTTGCGCTGTATTAACAAGTCTGCCGCAAACGCCCGACTCCTTCATCAAGTTACCAAACATCAGTATACCAACCAGCGGTGCCGCCGAAGGAACAATCAGCGAAACTATAATAGTAACCGCAATCGGGAACACAACCTTCTCGAGCTTGGATACCTCGCGAAGCTGTCCCATCTTGACCTGACGTTCTTTCTCTGTGGTAAGTGCCTTCATAATAGGCGGCTGAATTACGGGAACGAGCGCCATATACGAGTACGCCGCAACCGCAATCGGGCCTAAGAGCTGAGGTGCGAGCTTTGATGTGAGGTAAATCGCCGTAGGGCCGTCCGCACCGCCGATAATTGCAATAGAACCCGCTTCTTTCAGCGTAAAGTCAGCAACACCCGTGAGGTTCAGCAAGCAAGCGCCGAGGAATGTGAAGAAGATACCGCCCTGCGCCGCCGCACCGAGAAGGAAGCTCTTCGGGTTCGCAATCAGCGGGCCAAAGTCCGTCATCGCGCCGATACCGAGGAAGATAATCGGCGGGTAAATTCCGAGCTTAACGCCCAGATAAAGCATATCCAGCAATCCACCTTCGTGAAGAACCCGCCCGTAATCCAGCGACGTGTGTTTCGTGAATTCAACGATAACATTCGCGCCCTGCTCGATATACTCGGGGGCAAAATACGGGTTAGTCGCGGGGTCCCAAAGATACGAGTGGTAAAGTCCCGCGTTCGGCAGGTTGGTCAAAAGCATACCAAATGCAATCGGGAGCATCAAAAGCGGCTCGTACTGCTTTACAATTGCGAGGAAAAACAGCACAAACGACAGCAAAATCATCAAGCCGTTCTGCCATGTCAACCCCAAAAATCCAGAGTCTTGAATAAGACCGTTGACAGTAGTTACAAAAATCTCCATATATTGTTTCCTTTCAGCCGTTTCAGAACGGACGAGTGTTTTCGGTTATTCCGGCAGCGCTCCACGCCGAACGCGCGCGTTTGCCTTCGTGCTTTCTTACGCTCTTAATCGTAAAGCCCTCGTCGTTGGTGTACGCCGCAATCGCCGCGCTTATCACGGCAATCAGCTCGCCGTTGTCCTCAGCCTCGGCGGTTTCCTCAACAACAGGCTCCTCGACTGCCTTCTGAACAGCTTCCTGCGCCTTTGCGGCAGCCGCCGCTTCCTGCTTCTTTTTCTTCGACTTATCGACAGCCTTGAACAGCGTGCCCAAAAGCCAGAAGAAGAAAATCAGAATTGCAAGTATCAGGAACACAACCAAAATACCCGTGAGCGTTATTATTCCAACGCTCCCCCAGTAGTCGGGGTCGGCTATTTGCTGTTGGGCAACGCTTTTCTCGGCAGTACCCGCATACGACAGAAGTCTGTCAACTACGCTCGGTTCAGCGCCCTCCGACAATAAGTTCAGAAACAAGTTCATAAATTATCTCCTTTTTCACTCGAGAAAACGAGTTATTTTCTTTAACAAACATTATAATTATACTATATTTTCCTGAATAATTCAATAATAATACCAAAACTAGTGCTAACGAGATTTTTCAACATTTTTGACTAATATTTGTGCAATTTGACGAAATCAATAAAATCCCCCGTCAACGCCAAGAATTTGCCCCGTAATAAAGCCATTTTCGGCAATCGCCCGCACCGCCGCGGCAACCTCGCTTGCTTTTCCCAGACGACCGAGCGGTGTTTCATCGCAAAGCTCGGCAAGTTCATCGGAATTGAGGTGAGAGCTGTTCATCGGGCTGTCGATAACCCCCGGTGCTACCACGTTTACCGTTATCCCCGACAAGCCAAGCTCCTTCGCAAGCGCCTTTGTAAAGCCGATTATGCCCGCTTTTGCCGCCGAATAGGCAACCTCGCAGGACGCTCCGTGTACGCCCCAAACCGATGAAATGTTCACGACCGCGCCGCTTTTTCGCCGTATCATCTGCGGCACAACCGCTTTTGTTACCCGAAAACAACCTGTGAGGTTCACGGAAAGCTGTTTTTCCCAGTCATCTTCCGTTGTGTCGGTGAACGGTTTGATAAGCGAAATTCCCGCGTTGTTCACCAAAACATCAATTCTCGAAAACTCTTTCAGCACGCTTTCAACCGCCGCTTCAACGGATTTTTTGTCCGAGATATCCATTTTCACGGGAAAACAGCGGAACTTTTCGGACAACTCCCGAGCGCGTTCCTCGTTATTGAAATAAGTGAAAGCAACGTCATCGGTTCTTGCAAATTCCTCAACAAGCGCCTCTCCGATTGCACCGGTGCCGCCGGTTATCAAAACAACGCTCATTTCAGCTCAACCTTGATTTCATCGCCCGAAGCCGTGATTTCAACCGCGCTGAACTGCTTTTCGTTGTTTTCGATAAGCATTTCTGCGATTTTGTCCTCGATGTCAGAACGGATTACCCGCCGGATATCGCGCCCGCCGAATTTCCCGCCGAACGCTTTCTTTGCCACCGCCGCGTAAACCTCTTCCGCGATGTTCAGCTCCAGCTTCTTTTCAGAAAGCGGCGAACGAAGCTCCTCGAGATTGAGCTTGGCGATTTTCGCATAAGCTTCCTCGGACAGCGGCTTGAACACAATCACCTCGTCCACGCGCGCCAAAAACTCCGGTCTTAAGAAGTCGCGAAGCCCTTTCATAGCGCGCTCCTTCGTGACATCGCTCTGCGTTTTCGCAAAGCCCACGCCGTTCATTCCGTTCGATGAACCTGCGTTCGAGGTCATCGCGATAATCGTGTTCTCGAAGCTGACGTTTCTGCCCTGCGAGTCGGTGATTTTGCCCTCGTCAAGAATTTGCAACAAAATATTCATCACATCGGGGTGCGCTTTCTCGATTTCATCGAAAAGAATTACCGAGTAAGGCTTTCTGCGAACGCGCTCTGTGAGCTGTCCCGCTTCGTCATAGCCGACGTATCCGGGAGGCGAACCGATGATTTTGCTCACGCTGTGCTTCTCCATATACTCCGACATATCCAGCCGTATCAGCGGGTCAACGCTGTCGAACATCTCTTTCGCCAGCACCTTGACAAGCTCGGTTTTTCCCACGCCTGTCGGTCCTACGAAGATGAATGAAGCCGGTCTTCTGCGGTCGGAGAGCTGAACGCGCGAACGCTTTATCGCCTTTGCTACAAGCTCGCACGCTTCGTCCTGCCCGATAATTTTTGACTTGAGATTATCCTCGAGAACCGACATTCTCTTGTACTCGGTTTCGCGGATTTTGTTCGCAGGTATACCCGTCCAAAGCTCGATTACCTTCGACAAATCGTCCACGGTAACTTCAACATTCTCGGCTTTCGGCTTGATTTCAGCAATTTTCTGCTCGGTCTGAGCAATCATTGTCTTAAGCTCGGCAAGCCGCTCGTAATCAATGTTAGAGTCGCCCGCAAGCTCGCTTTCCTCGCGGCGCTGTTCAGACAAATCCGTTTTCAGCTTCTCGTACTCGGTGATGTCCGCATTGCTCAAAGACGCGCACGCGCACGCCTCATCAAGCAAATCTATCGCCTTGTCGGGCAAAAATCTGTCGTTAATATAACGCTCGGAAAGCGTCGCGCACATTTTCGCGATTTCATCGGAAACGTGAACCTTGTGATGTTCCTCGTAGTACTGCTTGATACCGCCGAGAAGCTCGATTGTTTCCTCAATTGTCGGCTCGTTTACGGTAACGGGCTGGAAACGGCGTTCAAGCGCGCTGTCCTTTTCAATGTGCTTTCTGTACTCGGAGAAGGTTGTCGCGCCTATAACCTGAAGTTCGCCTCTCGAAAGCGCGGGCTTGAAGATATTTGCCGCGTTCATTGAGCCCTCGGAGTCGCCGCCCGTACCGACAAGATTGTGTACCTCGTCCACGAAAAGCATTACATTCCCCGCGTTTTTAACCTCGTCAATCAGGCTCTTCACGCGGCTCTCAAACTGTCCTCTGAACTGCGTTCCCGCAACAAGCGCGGTTAAATCGAGCAGATACAGCTCTTTTCCGCGCAGTCTGAACGGAACGTCACCGCTCGCCAGTTTAAGCGCAATTCCCTCGGCAATCGCTGTTTTACCAACGCCGGGTTCGCCGATAAGACAAGGGTTGTTCTTGGTGCGTCTTGACAGGATTTGCAGAACGCGATAAATCTCCTTCTCGCGCCCTATTATGCGGTCAATCTTGCCTTCCTTCGCACGTCTTGTCAAATTCGTGCAGTAGGTTTCAAGGCACTTGCGCTTTTTGTCGGGTTTCTCGGGCTTCTTTTTCTGCTTCTTCTCGGTATCACCATCGTTCTTGCTGTTGTCGGAAGAACCGCCGCCGAACAGATTTTTCAGGAAATTCGGCATTGTTCCCGCACCGCCGCGCTCGAAAAGATTGTCCTCTTCTTTAGGCGCGTCCTCTTCGTCATCATCGGGGAATTCATCGTCCAAAGCATCGTCATCGTCCTTGCCGTCAAGTCCGAGGTGCTTCAGAAAATCTCCGTCAAGCTCGCCGTTCTCGCCAAAAAGCGAGTCGCATGCGTTCTCCAAATCGTCCTCCGAAATGCCCATCTGTTTCAAATACTCGCTCACCTGCGGCAAACCGAGTTCCTTTGCACACTGCAAGCAAAGTCCCTCGCTTTTGCGCTCGGTGCCGCTCATTGTTGAGATGAACATCACCGCCGGGCGAGTTTTACATCTTGAACACATCATCATTGAAAATCACCTTACCTTCATATAAAGCTCAAGAAGTCAAGATAATAAATATTCTTGAACAGGAATGTTGAATTTATCGCGGTATCGTTGAACAAAATCACGTTTCCGCTGAACATCGATGAAATCAGCCGCGTCACAAGGCAAAGAATTACAATCATAACAGCCGCTTCGCATAGCCCCGCAACTCCGCCGAGAAGCGAGTTGATTTTGCCGAGAACGGGAATCTTGTTGATAAAACCCGCCGCGCGCGCGATTATACCGAGAATTGCCGCAAACACGATAAACAACAAAATCACAACAATCGACCTTATGATTATTATGCAAGCGGGTGAAATTATTCCGTCCATAAGCGCGGTTTTTGCGGAAGATTTTGTGTTAATCATCGCCAGCACAACCGTTCTCACCGATGAAACGCTCACGCTTTCCGTGCCCGCGTCCGTGAAAATCATCGGAAGCGTTTTCTTCACCGCGTCAATCATTCCGCCGAGTGTTTCCGCGATAGGACTTTTTACCATACAAGACGCGAGATACTGCGCTGTAACCAGCTTTCCCAAGCCGTATTTTTCGATATCCGTCCTGCTGAAATTCGCGGTTTTTGCGTTTACGGAAGAAAAATCCTCGTTATCGTGAACCCCGAATAGCGCGAGATTGAGCTTTTCGATACCCGCCTCCGAGAAGTCAACATCGGTCAAATCCATAACCGCCGCTCCCGTGCCCTCGTAATCGGGCTTTACATCGGTTACAGGCACATCGGAAATCTTAATCTTGTCGAAAGCCAAATCCGTTTCGCCAAACGGTTTTATGTCAACAAGCTGTTCAACACCGCCGATTTTCTCGTCAACCGCCTTTTCAAGCGGCTTTTCAATAAAATTGCCATAAACTGCATTGGCAATCGGCTCGCTGATGAAAAACGCCAGCGCCAAAGCAATCACGGTTGAAAGCATTTCTATGATAATTCTTGTAAAGCCTTTTTTGATGCCGACAAAGGTCATTCCAACCGCCGCCGCAATTATTATAATGTCAAATACAAATGCAAATTCCTGTCCCATTGTTCTCACCTCATAGATTTACTCGCTGAACGGAGTTGTACCCGAGAAGATACGCGCCGCCGTCCATTATCATCACATTGGAATAATCGTTGTCAAGCTCATAGGTTTTCCGCTCAAGAAGCTCCCTGTCGTAAGCCGACAGCTTATTCTCCCTCAATACATAAAGCGTTTGTCCCTCTACGTCAACCGAATCTGCTTCGCCAAGCGAAAGCGACGCGGCTGGCTCCAGCTTGTCGTTGTACACCAAAGCAGTCACGCCGTTTGACGCGGAATCGTGAAACAGCACTACCCGCATTTCCCTTGAATTGCACACGCCCGTCACCTGTTTCGCGAAGGTATTTTGCGCTTTAACCTCGCCCGTGTCCTTATCAAAAAGGTACGCGCCGTTTTCGGTAACCGTGTAAATTCCATCGTTCGCCCAGTCCAGCGTGTACGAAATCGCACTGCCCGTAGACGTGCGCCAAAGCTCGCCCTGCTCCTTTGTTATATCAAAGCACAAAACCGCGCAGTTCAGCTCGCCGTCCTTTTCTCCCACAACCGAAACGCAGATATTTTTCCCGTTGTCCGAAAAGCTCACGCCCATTATCTTTTCATCGGGTGACGCCCAGCGGAAAACCTGTTTTCCCTCGGCGTTGAATATGTAAAGATAATTTGAATAGCGCGTTGACGTTGTGACAACAGCCGAGCGGTCGCCGCTTCCCATTTTTGAGAAAACTATCGCATCGTCCATTGTCTTGGAAAAAATTTCCTCGGATTTCGAGTAAACCTTGAAATCCTTGCCATTCTTGTCGTAAACGAGCACTCTCCTGTCGGTTGACGAAGAAGCGGGGCGGTTGAAGCCGTGCTGAACGCTCTTTATTTCCGCGCCGCCGCCAGTGTAGGTGTACAAATATGTATCGGTGAGCAGGTAAAAATTCCCGCCAAGCTCACCCATATCATAAGCCGTACTTCCCGGCAAGCTCACGGGGAAACCCGCTTTTCCGACCGGCAGAAACATATCCCGCATCGGCGCGAAAATCGCCCGCCAGTTGATTATCACAACGATAAGCCCAACCGCCACAACTCCGAAAATTATCAGCCCGACCGTTCGGCGCTTGCTTTTTTTCTTCTCGGCGGCAGTTGTTTTACCGCTTACTTTTTTCAGTTGATTTTTCTCGTCCATTTTTTCTATCCTTATTGCTAAAGGTCATCTATTTATTATAACATATTTATATGCCACTCGTCAAGTGCCATAGTAAACTTCGTTCAAATACAACCCCTCGGGCGGGAGCGTCACTCCCCCGAAATCGCGGTTTCTCGTCAAAAGCGCGGATTTTATATCGTCCTCTGTGCGCTTGCCCTCGCTGATGTAGATGAGCGTTCCCGCCAAAATTCGCACCATATTGTACAAAAAGCCGTTCCCGCGGATTTTTATTTCGACAACACCCGCGTTTTCAGAAACAGTAACCTCGTAAATCGTCCGAATCGTTGACTTAACCCGCGCTTTTCCCTCGGCACGACAAAACGCCCCGAAATCGTGCTCCCCGACAAAAAGCAGTGCCGCGTGACGCATCTTCTCGATATCGAGCGGGTACGGGTAGTGATAAGCCAGATTTTGCAGAAAAACGTCACGATTTGGCTTGTTGTTGATTAAGTACACATATTCCTTCGATTTGGTGCAAAAACGCGCGTGAAAATCCTCGTCTGCGTCCTCGCACGAAAGCACCGCAATATCAGCCGGCAAAATCGTGTTCATTCCTTTAACAAAGCCACTGCACGGTATCTTCGAGTCGGTTCTGAAGTTGAAACAAAACCGCCTTGCGTGAACGCCCGCGTCCGTTCTCGAGCAACCGTAAATCACCGGCGGCTCGCATTTCAGGAGCTTCCCTATCGCCTTTTCGACAACCTCCTGCACCGAAATCGCGTTGTCCTGCCGCTGAAAGCCGTGATAATTAGCGCCGTTGTACGCGATAAAAACCTTTAGATTGCGCATTTTCGCTCCTTAACGCAAATTTGCTTTGCCGTGATAATTGTATAACTAAACGAATTTACGGTTATAACAACGCCCTCGGCTTCGCAGTAGAAATTTTTCCCATTTTTACTAATATTACAGTTTTTGTCCGCAATTATCTTTTGGCAATATTCCACAACATCTGCGCAGTCGATTTTCAGATTTTTTCGTATTCTTTGTTCACCGAGAGGTGTTGTGTGAAGCCGATTTAAATTTGACCGAAAAATCTCGCTGTTGTCCATAATTCTCCTTTACGGGATAATCGGGAAACAGTTCAGCACGATTATCCCCGCGAACAAAGTCAGCATTATCAGCACGGCAATAATATCCCGCGCGGCGATTTTGAGCTGGCGCATACGCGTTCTGCCGTCGCCGCCCTTGTAACAGCGACACTCCATCGCCGTGGCAAGCTCGTTTGCCCGCTTGAACGCCGACACAAACAGCGGAATTATTATCGGAACAAGCGCCTTTGCTCGTTTCAAAAAGCCGCCCGAGTCAAGCTCCGCGCCTCTTGCCTTTTGAGCTGACATTATTTTGTCCGTTTCCTCGACAAGCGTTGGGATAAACCGCAAAGCAATCGTCATCATCATCGACAGCTCGTGTACGGGAAACCGCACCTTTTTAAGCGGCGACATAAGCCGCTCAATCGCGTCCGTGAGCATAATCGGCGAAGTCGTGTAGGTCAGAAGCGACATTCCCACGATAAGCGAAACTATCCTCAGAAGCATAAAGCACGACATTCTTATGCCTTCGGGGTAAATCGAGATTATCCACCACTGAAACAGCGGCTTTTCCCCCGTAATAAACAGCATATTCAGAATTGCCGTGAAAATCATCAGCGGCAAAATCGGCTTTACGCTTTTCAAAATCATAACAAGCTTTATGTTGGCGATTATATAGCACATAACCATAAAAAACAGCCCGACCAAAAGCCCCGTAAAGCTCTGCGCCGTGAACAGCATTACCAGATAAACCAAGTCCAACAGCAGTTTAACGCGGCTGTCCATTCGGTGAATTGGCGATTTCCCCGGGAAATACTGCCCGATTGTAATGTCCTTTATCATCAGTTTTTTCCTTGTTTATAATAATGAAAGCAACCTTTGCGCGGCTCTTTCCGTTGTATAAATGTCGTTTCCTATCTCAATTCCGCTCTCTTTCAGCTTGTGCGAAAGCCGCGTTATCTGCGGAACGTCAAGTCCTATCGAAACCAGTTTTTCCGTGTCCTTGAAAACATTGTCCGTGTAATCAAAGCAGAAAACCTTGCCCTTGTTCATCACAAGCACCTTTTCGGCGAATTTTACAATATCTTCCATCGAGTGCGAAATCAAAATTATCGTTTTCCCCGATTTCTCGCGGTAATCCTTGATAAGCCCGAGGATTTTGTTTCGTCCTTTCGGGTCAAGTCCCGCGGCGGGTTCATCGAGAATAAGCGTTTCGGGGTTCATCGCAAGAACTCCGGCAAGCGCAACGCGCCGCTGTTGTCCGCCCGACAGCTCAAACGGCGATTTTTCGAGAAGGTGGGTTATCCCCATACTCTCCGCCGCTTCCTCAACGCGAACCTTGATTTCCTCATCGGAAAGCCCCATATTTTTCGGGCCGTACGCGATGTCCTTCGCAACGGTTTCCTCAAAAAGCTGGTGCTCGGAGTACTGAAAAACAATTCCAACCTTAAACCGCACATCGCGGATTTTCACGTTCTTGGAATGAATGTCCTCGCCGTCAATGAAAACCGTACCCGAAGTAGGCTTTATAAGCCCGTTCAGGTGCTGGATAAGCGTGGATTTGCCGCTTCCCGTGTGACCGATTATCCCGATAAACTCGCCTTGATTTATCGACAAGTTTACGTTGTCCACGGCGGTTTTCTCGAAAGGTGTTCCGACGCTGTACTTGTATGTCACGTTCTCCAGACGAACGGTTTCTTTCACTTTCTCGGCGAACTCGCGCGGCTTTTCCTCGGTGATATCGGCAATTTTCTTTTTGAGAGGAAGCTCGGAAATAGCTTTTGCGCATTCGTCCTCGAAGATTATTTCCGTGGAAATATCAACGCCGTGTTCCTTGAGCATAACACAAAGCTCGGTTACCTGCGGAACGTCCAGACCAACCGCCCGAAGCTCCTTTTCACGGGCGAAAACCTTGTGCGGCTCATCGTCCATTATAATCGCGCCTTTATCCATTACCACAACTCTGTCCGCCTGTGCCGCTTCTTCCATATAATGCGTAATCAGAATAACGGTTATGCCGTGCTCCTTGTTGAGCTGCTTTATCGTCCGCATAACCTCTTTTCTGCCCTTTGGGTCGAGCATTGCCGTGGGTTCGTCCATAACAATACAGCGCGGTTGCATTGCGATAATTCCCGCAATTGCCACGCGTTGCTTCTGACCGCCCGAGAGCTGGTGCGGAGCGTGCTCGCGAAAATCGTACATATCAACCTGTTTCAGCGCGTCATCAACGCGCTCGCGGATTTCCTTCGGCGGTACACCGAGGTTTTCCGGCGCAAAAGCTACGTCCTCCTCAACAATTGTAGCAACAAGCTGATTGTCGGGGTTTTGGAAAACCATTCCAACCGTGCGGCGAATATCGAATAATTTGTCCTCATCGGAAGTGTCGATGCCGTCAACAAAAACCTTGCCGGAGGTCGGCGTGAGAATTGCGTTGAAATGCTTGGCAAGCGTTGATTTTCCGCAGCCGTTGTGCCCGAGAACGGCAAGAAACTGCCCCTCGGGAACGGTGAGATTTACATTTATAAGCGCCGTGTTCTTTTCGGTTACATTTCCGTCATCGTCCGTTGTAACGTAATCATAACACAGGTTTTCGGTTCTTATTATATCCAAAATTATACACCTTTTCTTAAACGCAAAAATACATTATATATTATACCACAATTCGGTGAGCAAAGTCAAGTGCTTTTTCACAAAAACAGCGGCAAAGCTCTTGCTTTACCGCTCGGTTTTATTTGAATGTCACAACCGCCGTGCTTCCACAAGGGAGCGGCATACCCGTTTGTTTCACGGGGATACCGATTTCCTCGGAGATGATGTCGATATCAAAGCGCTTTCCCACGGTCATTTGAAGCAAATAGCTCATAACCGATGCCGAAAGCCCCGTTGTATAGCTGTTCAAAAGCAAAAACAGCGGCTTGTCCGACAAAAGCTCCGTGATATCCTGCATAAGCCCGAAAATGCTGTCCTCGATCTTCCACATCTCGCCGTTTGTACCGCGACCGTAGCTCGGCGGGTCGAGAATTATCCCGTCATAGCGCGTTCCTCGGCGGATTTCGCGCTTGATAAACTTGTTCGCGTCATCAACAATCCAGCGTATCGGCTTGTCCGATAAATTCGACAGCTTCGCGTTGGTTCTCGCCCAGTCAACCATTCCCTTAACCGCGTCACAATGACAAACAGACGCTCCCGCCGCCGCGCAAGCAAGCGTTGCCCCGCCGGTGTAAGCGAAAAGGTTCAGAACGTTTATCGGACGGTTTGCGCCTTTAATCAGCTCGGTGCAATAGTCCCAATTCACCGCCTGCTCGGGGAAAAGTCCCGTGTGCTTGAAGCCGGTCGGTTTCACGAGAAAAGTCAAATCGCGATACTTTATCTGCCAGCTCTCGGGCAGCTTTCTGCGGTAATCCCACGCTCCCCCGCCCTTGTCCGAGCGTATATAACGCGCGTGCGCCGTGTTCCACTCGGGCGCGGTCTGCGAGTCTTTCCAGATAATCTGCGGGTCGGGACGTATCAAAATCACATCGCCCCAGCGTTCAAGCCGCTCGCCGTCCGAGCAGTCCAACAGCTCATAGTCTTTCCATTTATCCGATAATCTCAATTTTATCTCCTATCCAAATCAAACAGCCAATTCTCAACCATTTCCGGCGGCACGTCCATTCGCGCAGAAATTTCATCTGCGTTCATTCCGCTTTCCGAAAACCGCTCACAAACCGCTTGAAGACTTTCTCCCACCTCGATAATATTCCTGTCGGGGTCGTAAAAACGCACGGCGCGCTGTCCCCACGAATGCTCCTGTACGGGGTGAACAAGCTCAACATTAAATTCTTTCAGCCTTTCAAAAAACGCGTCAATTTCATCTTCCTCAAAATACAGCTCAAAATTATCGCCGCCATAGGTTATTTTGTCCTTCCCGATAAACTCTTTGTAGGTTTCCTCGGTCTGGAGCGAAATCCCGCCCGTAAGCGTTTTGTTTGCACCGAAATCCTGAATAACGTCAAGTCCCAGCACGTTTTTGTAAAATTCAACAGTTTTTTCAATATCGGAAACCACAATCATCGGGCAATTATATTTCATAATTTCACCTCTTACAGTTTATCCCACACAATACATTCGGGGAGAGCGGTTTTCTTCATAAACTCCTCGGCGCAAGGCAAAAGCTTGTCATAAGGCACAATCTGCGAGCGCTCAATCTGATAAACCTCGCCGTCAATGTTCACGTCAATCGTGCCGCGTATCAGCCTGTTACCGACGGAAACGTACATATCGCCGCCCTCGCTTGCAAAATAGTTGAGCGAAGCGCCTTCCTCACAGCACAAAATCGCTATGCACGGGTAAGTGTCCGTGCCCTCGCCGAGCCAAATTTCCCCGCAAGCCGCATTCAGCGCCGCTTTCAGCTCCTCGGTATTATTTGCGGGAAAATTCCCGTTATTTGCACATACTATCATAGTTTCACCGTTATCAAGTATCATCTAAGGTCTGCTGTCCATCGTCATCGCGGATAATGCCGAGGTGCTTGTAGGCAAGCTCCGTGGCAATTCGCCCGCGCGCGGTTTTTGCAACAAAACCGAGTTGCATAAGATACGGCTCGCACACGTCCTCCAGCGTTACCGCTTCCTCATTCAGCGCGGACGCAAGCGTTGACAGACCGACAGGCCCGCCGTTGTAGCCCTTGATTATCATCTCGAGAAAACGTCTGTCCAAGCTGTCAAGACCAAGCTCGTCAATTTCCAGCTTTTGCAGAGCTGTATCAGCAATTTCACGGGTAATTTTTCCGTTGCCAAGAACCTCCGCAAAGTCACGAACGCGCTTCAGCAAACGGTTTGCAATTCTCGGCGTTCCTCTCGAACGGCGGGCGATTTCAAGCGCTCCGTCCTTCATACAAGGTATCCCGAGGATAACCGCAGAACGCTGTACAATATCGCAGAGCTGTTCGTGGGTGTACAGCTCCAACCGCTGTACAACGCCAAATCTGTCGCGAAGCGGCGCGGAGAGCTGTCCCGAACGCGTGGTTGCGCCGATAAGCGTGAACTTCGGCAAATCTATGCGTATCGAACGCGCCGCGGGGCCGTTTCCCATAACAATATCCAGCGCGTAATCCTCCATTGCCGGATAAAGTACCTCTTCAACCTGCCGCGAAAGACGGTGTATTTCATCGATAAACAGCACGTCGTTCGGCTGTAAATTCGTGAGAAGCGCCGCCAAATCGCCCGCTTTTTCGATAGCAGGTCCCGAGGTTATGCGGATATTCACGCCCATTTCATTTGCGATTATACACGAAAGTGTTGTTTTTCCAAGTCCGGGCGGTCCGTACAACAAAACGTGGTCAAGGCACTCGCCGCGCTTTTTCGCCGCCTCGATGTACACCGCCATATTCTCCTTAACCTTGTCCTGTCCGATATACTCCGAAAGCGATTTCGGGCGCAGGGTAAGCTCCATATCGCTGTCGGAAACGCTTGCTGTTGGTGCTACCATTCGGTTTTCGTTGAAATCGAACTCATCGTTGGACATCTCAAGCATATCAAATTTACTCCTGTTCGGTTTTCTCAATCTTCCTGTAATACAGCGACGGCAAATCCTCGCCGCTGAACTGAGTTTCGTTAAAGCTCAAAATCGCGTTTATGCGGCGATTCAGCTCCTCGGGCTCCTTAAACCCACATAGCTGAGCCTTTTTGCACTCTTCCTCGGCTTTCTCGCGGTTTCCCTGCATTGCATAATAATTCGCAAACTCCGAGTGCGCGAGCGGGTGATTTTCGTTGATTTTAATCAGCTTTTCAAGCGTTTCAAAAGCGCGCTCGTCCTCACCGCGGACAAGATAAATCTTCACCAAGCTGTAATAGGAATAACCGTTGTTCGGGTCATAGCGAAGCGCTTGTTCAAAGCAATACTCCGCCTTATCAAGATTTCCCTCGGCAAAATACGCGTGACCGAGCCGTGACTGCGCTTCGGGATTGTCGGGCGAATACTCAACCGCTTTCCGATAACACCAGCGCATCTTCGACTCGTTCTCCATCGCCTCGTACAGCTTTATAAGCCACTCCACGCAGAACATCTGATTCTGCCTAACATCAGCGAGCGCAAGTGCTTCCTGAAGAAAAGACTCCGCCTCGGGGTATTTCCCGTCAAGCAACGCGTAAATTCCCTTGTAGGCAAGCTTTGCCGTTTTGTCACGGCGCAACACCTTTATCCCGTCCTTGCCGAGCGCTCTTACAGCGGCTTTTCTGCGGCTTATGTACGGAATGAGGAATTTCCCGAGCATAAATATTACAAACAAAATTCCCACCATTACCGCGAAAAATATTGCAATCGAAAACAGAAAATCCTTATCATTGGGCATAAAGGTCACACAAAGCAATACACCAAGCCCCAGTCCCAAAATAAATGCAATCAGAACCGCAATGTTGTGTTCAGTATTATTCTTTTTCAATAGATCACCCCGTTATTTTGACGAAATATTTTTCAGTCCGAACTTTATCAAATCCTCAACCGACGCGTTCACGTCCGCTCCCATAAGCGCGGAATTTATCTGCGCGGGCGCAAATCCCAGCACCGCAAGCGCTTCCATCGCTTCGCTTACGTTGTTTTTGGCAACCTGCGGCACGCTTTGGAGAGCCTCCGATGAAAAATGCTGTTCCTTGGCAATCTTGTCCTTCAGCTCCAGCACAATCCTCTGCGCAATTTTCGTGCCGATACCGGGCGATTTTGTGAGCGTTTTGCTGTCGCCGGTTGCAATGCAAAGCGCCAGTTTTGACGGCGTGATGTCCGATAAAATCGACAGCGCCGCTTTCGGTCCAACGCCCGATACCGAGATAAGCTGTTTGAAACAAGCAAGCTCGGCGCTGTCCGAGAAGCCAAACAAATCCAGCGAATTTTCCGTGACGTGCAGATAGGTAAACAGAAAAACCTCGCCTTTGTCGCGTATTTCAGCAAGCGTGTTTGCCGTTGTTCTACACGCGTAGCCTACGCCGTTGCACTCGACAACCGCAAGCCCCTGCTCCCAAGTTATAAGCTCTCCGCGAAGACTGTAAATCATAATTTTCTCCTTATTTGTTTTCACGAGCGATTTCAGACAATCTTGAACCGCCCGTATGACCGTGACAAATCGCAATGGCAAGCGCGTCCGCGGCATCATCGGGCTTCGGTATTTCGTTTAAATGCAGAATATTTTTCGTCATCTCTTGCATCTGCCGCTTTTCCGCGCGACCATAGCCCGTCACCGCAACTTTCACCTGTAACGGCGTGTACTCGAAAATCGGCACGTTTTTCTGCGCCGCGGCGAGCGTTATCACACCACGCGCCTCGGCAACGTCAATTCCCGTGGTAATATTCGTGTTGAAATAGAGCTTTTCAATGCTCATACAATCGGGCTTGAATTTATCGAGAAGCACGTTCATATCATCGTAAATCTCTTTCAGCCGCGTTTCAAATTTATCATCGGGCGAGGTTGTAATCGCGCCGTATTTCAGCACATTGAAATGCACGTTGTCGTACTCCAGAACGCCAAATCCGACAATCGCATACCCCGGGTCAATTCCTAAAATTCTCATTATGTGTAACTCTCGTTATCGGTTATATAATGCCTTACGCGAAGCGGTATCCCGAGCTTTTCGGCGAGATTTTCGCACTCGTCAATTTCGTCATCGGAAATGATATCAACCACGGTAAATCCCGTCTGTATGCCGAGATTTTTCATATCAGCCGCAAATTTCAGCATTTCATCAAACGCCGCTTCACCAAAGGACGGGCGTGTAACCTCGTTGTAACGCACGGCAGTCGGCGCGTTCAGGCTCACCGAAACGCTGTCGAGAAGCCCCTTGAACCGCGTTATATCAAAATCCTTGTGGATAAGCCGCACCAAGCCGTTTGTGTTCAGGCGGATTTTCATATCGGTATTTTCGCGAATCAGCTTTGCCGTTTCAAGCATCATTTCCGCGCGCACCGTTGGTTCACCGTAACCACAGAAAACCGCTTCCTCAACGCCGGTTTTGTCGAATTTATCGAAAGCCGCCTTGATTTCATCAAAGCTCGGCTCGTGTTCAAGCCAAAGACTGTCGTTGTCACAAACCGAGTCCGCGTTCTTTCTGATGCAGAAAACGCAATTGCACGGACAAGCGTTTGTGATGTTAATATACATATTTCCACCAAAATTGTAAAATATTGTCACTTTTATCCCCTCTTTTATTGCATACTGATTTTATTATAGCACTATTTTGCCTCATTGTCAAGAAAAATTGCAAATCAAAAACAGCCCCGTTCAAGAGGCTGTTCTGATACTATTTTTGAGCAAGCTCCTTGGCTTTTTGGCGGATTTTTGCAAGCGCCCTTTCGGGATTTTCCTCATCAAGCACCGCCGTTTCCATCGGGCAAAATCCCGTTCTCGCGCGGTTTTTTATCTTGTCCGTCAAAGTGTTGTATTCAACGGGAATTTGGTGTTGTTCAAGAACAGAAAGCGCGTGGGTGCTGATAACATCGGCGTATATTTCCCTCACGTTCAACAGCACATAGAGAAACGCCGCCGCTTTGCCCACAACCTTATCCGCCGCCGAAAATCCGCTCAAATCGGTGTTCCCGTCAAGCAAGTCCAGCAAAGGCTTCACGCCGCGCTTGGTGTCCGTGAGAAAAGTTTTCCCGTCAAACAGCACAAGCGTGAATTCGCCGCTTTTCAGGAGTTCGCGGCATTTTTCGAGATTATCGCTCATTCTTTTTCAGCCCGTCAATTCTGTAAATCAACAGCGGGATTATGCAAATCTGAAGCAAAATTCCCGGCAAGCCGATAGCAAGATTGTTCCAGAGAGCCGCGATTTTTACGCTTTCGTTGCCAAAAGCGAATATCGAAATCGCAATCGCCGCCGCGCGTACCAAACGCCCGCCAACCTGTACTATCAACAGCTTGCAAATCGTCGGCATTTTCACGCTTGCAAGCAGTCCCGCAATCAAGCCGTACACGCAAAGCTCAATGCACATAAACGGAAGCATTGCGATTTTCGGCATTCCCGATATCAGGAAGCTGATGAGCGGACTTACCGCGCCTGCCGCCGCGCCCGCATAAGGACCGGCGAGCAATCCCACGAGAATTATCGGCAGGTGCATCGGCAAAAATGTTTCGCCGAGCGATGTACCCAAGCCCGAAACAGCTCCGACTGCGTGAAAAATCTGCGGCAACGCAACCGCTCCCACAATCGCCGCAAGCCCCGCCAAAACCTGAAATTTAACCGAAATCTTGCGTTTTGTCAAAACCGTCATACTTTTCTCCTCAAATATTTTCAAGATAACGTATTATTCCATCGGCGGCACGTTTCGCCTCTTCAACCGCGTGTACAACCGTATTCGCGCCTTGAACAACATCTCCCGCCGCGAACACGCCGTCAACCGTTGTCATGCAATTTTCATCGGTAATAAGCAAGCCCTGCTCGTTTGCCTGAAGTCCGGGTGTCGTCAAAATCAGCTTGTTCTTCGGACCGTTGCTTATCGAAATAACCGTTGAATCGGATTTCACATAATCAAGCTCGTCCTCGTAGCCGATAACCTTGTCATTTTCATCGAAAATCGCCGTCTTGAACACAGGGCCTGCCTCGGTAATCTCGGTAATCGCTTTACCGAAAACCATCTCCGCGCCCTCAAGCTGAGCGTAAGAAAACTCGTGCGGGCTTGCGGTAACACGCTTGCTTCTCGCGAAAAGCGTGACGTGCCGCGCACCGTGACGAAGCGCAACTCTCGCTACGTCCATCGCCGCGTTGCCCATTCCGATTATCGCAACACTTTCGCCGAGATTGTAGCCGTTCGGGTTCATCAGAAAATCCATGCTGTAATGAACATTCGGCAGGCTCTCGCCCTTAATTCCAAGCGTTTTCGCGCGCCAAACTCCCGTGCCCACGAAAACCGCCGCGTAGCCGTCCCTGAACAGGTTGTTTATCTCAAGAGAACCGCCGATAACGGTGTTCGGGCGTATTTTTACTCCCGTTTCCAACAGCTTGTTGCGGTAACGGTCGCAGATTGTACGTGGCAGTCTGAAATCAGGTATTCCGTACCTCAGAACGCCGCCGATATCGTCCTTGCTCTCGAAAATTGTCACGCCATAACCCGCGGCAATCAGCTTAAACGCAACGGTTATTCCCGCAGGACCGCCGCCGATAACGGCAACCTTCTTGCCCTTAAACGGTTGCTTTTCAATCTCCATACTGTCAAAATAAGCGTCCGAGATGAACTGCTCGATAACGCTGAAGTTGATGGGAGCGCCCTTTTTGCCCAAAACGCAGTGTCCGCGGCACTGGCGGTTGTGGTCGCAGACGATTGAGCAAACAAGCGACATCGGGTTGTTCTCGAACAAAATTTTCCCCGCCTCACGGAGCTTATTCTCCTGAAACAGTGAGATTACTTCCGGAATATTCGTATGAACCGGACAGCCTTTCTGGCACTGCGGAACCTTGCAATGCAGACAGCGGTCGGCGGTTTCTTTTACATAAACAGGCATATTTGACCTCCTAGATTTTTTATCAACTCTATTTTATCACATTTTTCACGTTTAGTCAAGGGGATTTTTGAGAACATAAAAATCGCCCCGAGCCGAAACCGGAAGCGAAATAGCCTATTGCAAACTCTGATATACGAACAACCTGCGGCTTTTTAAATTTTCGTGCGAAGTGCGAAAATTTAAAAAACGCAGAGGAAAACTCAAGGGCACGGTCTTATAGACCGTGCCCTTGAGTTTTTGGTGGAGCCGAGGGGAATTGAACCCCTGTCCGAAAACCCGTCGACACAACTTTCTCCGAGTGCAGTCTGTCTTTTAGAGTTCCCTTACGGAAGCGCCGGCAAACAGGCTCAGCCGCTCGGTAGCCTTTGGTACATCACTGAACGCAAGGCTACTCATCAATGACGTTCACCACTAGTCGACGCCATATCCCCGCCCGTGGTACTGCGAGGTATGACGGCAGCGCGCTTAGGCAGCTGCTAAAACGAGATCGTCGTCTGCGTTTAAGTTTAAGTTGCGACTTTTTAAGTGATTTCGCCCTCACTACTCGCTTATCGTGCTTCAAAATCCCCGTCGAAGCCTTTACGGCCCCATTTCTAGACTTATATTATAGCACATTTTTTCGCGGTTGTCAAGGGTTTTCGGTGGCTTTTTCTGCAATTTTTTTGGGAAAAAGCCCGAACGCGCGGGGCGGTCGGGCGGAAGTTAGTTGCCGTTGATGGCTTTGTACAAATCATCGTATTCAGAGGAAGAGTAGGTTTTGCCTTTGTATGTGATTTCTGCGGTGCATTCAGAAAACGCAATGCGGCCAATTTCTGTAACACTATTCGGTATTATTACATTTTTTAGCCCTGTACAGCCGGCAAATGCCCGAGAGCCTATTTTTGTAACGCTATTCGGGATTGTTATGCTTGTAAGTTCTGAGCATCGTAGAAATGCATCTTCTTCTATTATCTGTACGCTGTCAGGTATTATTACACTTGTAAGTCCCGTGCAGAGGCTAAACTCACATGCACTTATTACAGTAATGCTTTTTGGTATCTCTACGCTTTTAAGTCCAGTACATTCAACAAATACAAACGAATCTAATTTAGTTAAACTGTCCGGGAGTACTATGCTTGTAAGGCTTGAACACTGGCCAAACGCAGCTTGTCCAATTTCCGTAACACCGTTCGGGATTATTACATTTGTAAGTCCACTGCAACCGGCAAACGCACTTACATCTATTTTTTTAACGCTATTCGGTATTGTTACGCTTTCAAGTTCCGCACAGCAATCAAACGCCTGAACGCCTATTTTGGTAACGCTAATACCTTCAATAGTTGACGGAATATTTGCAGCAGTCCCTTTTCCTATGTATTTTTTTATTTCCATACCGCCCGTTTCTTGATTGAATTCATACTCATAATCGCTTTCGGGTTTGCTCTGCTGTTCCGAAGATGAACTTGTTAAAGATGATGACGAAGTGCTTGAAGAAGACGAATTGCTCGACTGCTCCGAAGAAGAACTTGACGAGCTGCTCGACATTTCCGATGAGCTAGAAGTTGACGAACTCTCGGTACTGCTTGACTTTTCGGAGGTGCTCGATGAACTTACAGAACTGCTCGGCGTTTCCAAGGGAGTCGAGGTTTTTGCATTGTCGTTGCACGCAGTCAAAGTAAGTACCACTGCCGCCGCAGTAACAGCGCTCAAAATTTTTCTGATTTTCATTGCCTTTTTTCCTTTCCATAAATAAAAAAGTGTGCAGCCGAAGCCACGCACCGAAAAATGCAAAGCTCCGATTGCTGCGACACAACTTCCGTTAAACTCTAAAAAAGCATACGAAAAAGAGCTGCACTTTTACCGAGTAAAAGCGTAGGCTTTTTTAGAATTATTCAGTTGTGTCGCAGTTTAATTATAGCACACTACCCATAGTTTGTCAAGATTTTCGCGAAAAAATGTCAGCAGCCCCGCAAATTTTTATGGAATATCACCCCCGATTTCCGACAATAATACTTGTACAATCAAGTTGTCGGAGGTGGTTTTTTGTATTACAATAAGGTCGAAATCAGCGGCGTGAACACCGCAAAGCTCAAGGTGCTCAAGGAAAGCGAGAAAACCGAGCTTTTAAAGCGCGTTAAACAGGGCGATATGGACGCGCGCGAGGAGCTTATCCGCGGCAATCTGCGCCTTGTTTTGAGCGTTATCCAGCACTTCACAAACCGCGGCGAAAGCGCAGACGACCTCTTTCAAGTGGGCTGTATCGGACTTATTAAGGCAATTGACAACTTTGATATCACGCAACCCGTTCGCTTCAGCACTTACGCTGTTCCTATGATTATGGGGGAACTTAGGAGGTATCTTCGCGATAACGCGCCGGTTCGTGTGAGCCGTTCAATGCGCGATATGGCGTATAAGGCGATGCAGGCAAAGGAAAAGCTCATCGCCGAGAAAGGCCGTGAGCCTAAAATCGAGGAAATTGCAAAGGAACTCGGTGTGCCGCGGCAGGACGTTGTTATAGCGCTCGAGGCTATCAGCGAGCCGATTTCGCTCTACGAGCCGGTTTTCTCGGAGTCGGGCGATACAATTTACGTTCTCGACCAACTCGGTGACCACAACGATGATATGAACTGGCTGAACGAAATCTCCCTCAAAGAAGCTATCGAACAGCTCGGAAAGCGCGAAAAGCGTATCCTTAATCTGCGCTTTTTCCGTGGGAAAACGCAAGTTGAGGTTGCCAAGGAAATCGGGATAAGTCAAGCGCAGGTTTCTCGGCTTGAAAAGTGCGCGCTCAACAAAATCAAAAACCGCATATAACAAAGCCCCTTTCGCAAAGCGCGGAAGGGGTTTTCGATTACCACTTATTCAGATGAATGCGTTCTTTTACATCAATGTCTTTCTGCTTGATAACGGGCGCGTTCTCTTTCGGCTTTCCTATACCGATAAAGCACGGCATAAAGTAATCGTTCGGGAAACCGAGCATTTTTTTCGCGTACTCGTCCTCGTTTCCGAGAGGAATTCTCAGATTACTGCCGTAGCCCTCAGCAGTTGCCGCAAGAAAAAGGTTCTCGATACTGCACCAGATTGACGCAAAGCCGTTAAGGTGAGAAATATTTTCGGGGTGCAGAATATCCGTTTTCTGCTTCAAAAGCGGGATTACCACAACCGACGCGTCCATCAGCATTTTGTGCTGTTTTGGAACAGCGTTTCTGTAAGCGCTCTGCTGTTCGCTGTCGCTCAAATTCCAATCCACTAAAAGTTGTTCCATATCTTCATCTGAAATGCCTTTAGGAATTATGTCAAGCAGCTTTGCCACGGTTTCCTTATCGCGAATAACGATAAAGTGCCAGTCGCGCATATGGTCGTTTGTGGGAGCTTTCATAGCCGCCGAAATTATCCTCTCGACAACAGCCTGCGGTATATCCTCGTTTTCAAAGTCGCGGATTGTTCTTCTTTTTTCAACAGCCTCGTAAAAATCCATATTACAAAATCTCCATCGTTATTCCGAAGCGCTCTTCCCCGCCTTGCCCAGCTTTTCAATCAAAACCGAAGCAATCACTCCGAGCAACAGGAACACAAATCCGTAGCCCGTTTGCAGATTAAACCCAAAGCCGTCCGGCAAAATCGCGTAAACCGAGCCGATTACCAAGCCCATAAGCGCGGAATACACCATCAGCCTGTTCTTCGCGATGAGCATTGAAATCAGCTTCGCGCCGACCACAATTCCCACAACCGCACCGATTGCAAATGGGATTATTACATAGAAATTGAACGATGAAAGCGCGCCGATTATTGTTTCGTAAACGCCCAACAGCATCATCACAAACGAGCCGGAAATGCCCGGAATTATCATCGTCACCGCCGCAAGCGCCGCGCTTCCCGCCATTTTCAGCGAGAACACCAAGTCAAATCCCTCGACAGTCTCCGCGGTCAACGAGAAGATGTTCAGCTTTTCAAGCACCGCAAGCGCTATCACAAACGCCATCGCTATCACAAACGGCAAAATGCAAAGCGGTTTCGGCTTTTTTTCGGCAGTGCCGAGGCGATAAATCAGCGGAATTCCGCCGAGAATAAGCCCGATGAAGAACATATTTGTCTGCACGCCGAAGCTCACAAACATCTGCGAGATTACCTTCGCGGATACCAGAATCCCCGCGCCCGCTCCCAGCGCAAAAGTCAGCAAAAACGGGAAATTCTTGAAAATGCGCTTTATTCCCGAAATCGCGTCGGTTAGTCTGTCGAAAATTCCGAAAACAACCAGCATTGTGCCGCCGCTTACTCCCGGAATTACATTTGCCGTGCCGAAAATCAGCCCGCAGAGAAAATACTTCAAATACTCAACTACTTTTTTCATTTTCGCTCCTATTCCCCAAAACTTGTCTTATCTTATTTTTATGAAACGTTTGATGAAATAATACACAATTGCGGGGAAAATTCCCGTCAAAAAGCTCACCATCAACGCGAGGAAATTTATCGGGAACAACCCGAACGACTCGTTCACAAACGGAATGTAACACAACAAAATCGGTGCGAGAACCGACACCGCGATGCCGATTTTCGCGAGAAGACTTGCGTTTTTCATCGTTCTGAACGGCGAATCGTCCGATTGACCGAGTACGGCAAACGCCGCTGTGCAACAGAAATATGTGAGAAGCGCGCAGCTTATTCCGTTTGTGGTATTCACGCTGTTCAGACCGTAAGAAGCCGCCGCGACAAGCCCCGAAAGTGCGCCGACAAGCGCGGATTTTCCGATAAAACGGAAGTTCAGCTTCCGCTCGGAAACAAACTCCGACGGCGGCATTCCGTACTCCATATCGGCTTTCCCGCCCGCGTAACCAACCGCCAAAATCGGCAAAATCAGCATTGTTACCAGTGCAATTATAGGCGGGTTCAGGATAACGCTTTCGCTCAAAAACAGGTTGAAAATTACCAGCACAATCATTCCGATGTACCCCGATATCACCAGCGAAACCGAGCGTTTTATATTTCGGTGAATTTGCCGCGCGCAGGAAATTGTCTGCGCAATCGCAAGGAAATTGTCATCGTTCATCACGATATCAGCCGCTTCGCAAGTACTCCCGACACTGTGCGCGGATATCGTTATGCCGATGTTCGCCTCGTTCAGCGCTTCCGCATCTGTCGGACGGGTTCCCGTCATCGCCACAACTTCCCCGTTTTTCTTGAAACGGTCGATTATATAAAGCTTCTGCTCGGGTGAAATTTTCGCGTAAATATTCGCACTACAATCAAGTTCCGCGTCATTTTGCCGAATTTTCTCGATTTCAGCGCCCGTTATCACATCATCTGTGGAAATACCAATCATCTTACCCGTTGAAACGGCAACGCTCGGATTCTCCTCCGTCAGCATAACAACGCGCACTCCCGCTTTTTTACAGGTTTTGACTGCCGTTGATACCGAGTCGCGAAGCGGTGCAGAAAATGCCGCAAATCCGACAAAGGTGTAGCTGAAACCGATGGTCTTGTCCAGCTCTCCCGAACCCGCTTCAACACACGCAAATGCAAGCACCGTGCAACCGTTTTCGTAATAATCCTGATAACGCTTTTGCGTTGCCAGAAGCACATCGCCGCTCAGCTTACACATTGGCAAAATCTGCTCGGGCGCACCCTTTATGCAATAAATCTTATCGCCGCCGACTTCCCACAAAGCGCCGCTTATCGTGTCGCCGCTGTCGGCAAGGTTTTCGATAAACTTGTTTTCGGTGTAAACATTCGAGATTTTCTCATCGAAAAACGTTGCCTTAACCATCAGCGCGCGCTCCGCAGGGTCTGTCGTGTTCTGTCCGCACGCAAGCGCGGCTACCTTGTAAAGCAGTTCCTCGCTTCGAGCGTAAATTCCGCGCACCTCAAGCCGATTTTTGGAAATTGCACCCTCTTTTTCCACGCAAAGCACCGAAAGGCTGTTCAGCTTTTCGATATCGCCAAGCGATTTCACAACCGCGCCGCTCTTGATAAGCTCCGCCGAGCCTTTGGTGTAGTAGTACCTGATTATCGAGGAAATGCCTGTCGGTATAAAGCAAAGTCCCAGCGAAACCGCTCTGAATGCGGACAAAATCATATCTTCTCCGCCGAGGAATTTCACCAAAATTGATACTGCTGTAAGCAAAAGCGCAACCAAAGCGCACACAGGCACAATCCCACGCACGATTTTCTCAAAGCCGGTGTAATACGGGTGACGCTCGGGAGTTTCGCCGACGCGCTGGTACAGCTTTGTGTCAACGCCCGTCGCGCTTACGCGGCAAATTGCAATTCCCGTGAGAACCGTTGTTCCGCTGTACACAAAGGTTGGCTTCAGCTCGTTTTTGGAAATTGCTCCCGTAAACTTGGCAACCGGCTTGTTGTTGCCCGTAAACACGCTCTCATCGACCGTCAAATCCCGCGCTTCGAGAATAAACGCGTCCGCCGGTACACGCTCACCGGACTGCACCACAATTGTGTCCTCGGGAACTATGTACTCCTTCTCAATCAGCTTCAGCGCGCCGTTTCGTATAACCCGAAACTTGACTGTCGTGCTCTCCTTCAGCTCGGCAAGACGCTTGTCCGCCGATTTTCTGAAATAAATCTCGCCCGCGCAATACGCCGCGTCAATCAGAATTGTGACAATTCCCGCGCCGATTCCCATTCCGAAAAAGCACAAAACTCCCGCAATAAACATCAGCAAAACCGACGGTGACAGAAAAATATCGGCATAAGAAAACTTCTCAACGCGCTTTGTGGATTTTGTGTAAACATTCAGACCGTAGAGCTTGGTGTTCTTCTCTATTTCATTTTCGGTCAACCCGAAATAATCCTCTTTGAAATTAAAAAATTGAGCCATTTTATTTCCCTCATTATAGTAATTAGGTACACACATTTTATTATACATCTTTTTCACAATAAAATCAAGTATTTTTCGTATATTTCTTACAAAAAGAGCCTGCCGTTATGCTAAAACGACAGGCTGTTCCTTATATTGACCTAGTGACGCGCTGATGTGGGTTATCATCGGCTGTTTACTTTTCTTTAACCGCAATCCAAATCTCGCAGTAGTAATTCGGATTATCGACGTCATCTGACGGATAAACCTCAAGCTCCACGCCCTGACCGTACTCGTAGCGCGGATTCTGCGGGAAAAACTCCGTGACGATTTTCTTGTATGTATCCGAGAAACACTCGGGCATTTTCCCTCTGCACTCAAAAACCACGAAAGTGCTTTCGGGTATGTCCACAACCTCAAGGCTGTCGTCCGCAAGCGGTCTGCCGTCGTACTCCACGCCTATTCCGTAGGGGAACCTGTTCGCTTCCATATCAAACGAGAAGCAAATTCCAAGCAATCCCTTTAAATGCGGCTCCTTCGGGAAATAACCGAGAACATTCTTGATTGTCCCGTCCTTTGTACACTCGTTCCAGAATGCCGAAATGTCATCAACTGCCGTTGCATTTGCGGGCTTTGTTACCTGTTTCCTCTTGCACACAATTTTGCACGCGTCAACCTTTTCAATTCTGTAATCCATTGTTGTTCCTCCTATCAAATCAAGCTTTACCGACAGCCGCGAGAATGATTTGACCACAGCTCCGCGCTTTGCTTCGCTCGGTGTTACGCCGTGAAAACGGGTGAAGGCACGCGTAAAACTCTCGGGAGAATCGTAGCCGTACTTCATCGCGATTTCAATTATCTTTTCATCGTTGTGGATAATGTCGTTCGCCGCAAGCGACAGCCGCCTCATTCGGACGTACTCGCCGAGCGTGAACCCGCACAAAATGCTGAACACCCGCTGAAAGTGAAACGACGATGAATAAGCCTCGCGCGCCGCTTCTTCAAAGTCAATTTCATCTGTAAGGTGCTCCTCGATGTAGTCAATCGCCCTCTGTATCCCCGAAATCCATTCCATTCTCTTCCCTCCTGTCTAACTCAATTATAGCACAACAATGCGATAGTTTCCTGATATTTCTTGCTTTCCGATGTTAAGAAAAAGCACCTTGAAAACCAAAGTGCTTCTCATTATTTCAAGTTCCGTTCCAAAGGAATTTTTCGAGATTAACGCGATTGCCCTCAACCTCAACGCCCTCTGCTTTGAGCAACTCGGCTTGCTTGTTGATACCGCCGAACGCAAACGCCTCGGAAAGCTCTCCAAAACGGTTTACCACGCGATAACAGCGTATGTTCTCGGGGTCGGGATTGACGTGGAGCGCATACCCCACAACCCTCGCCCAGCGCGGATTTCCGCACATCACGGCAATCTGCCCGTAGGTTGCCACACGCCCGTACGGGATTTTCTTCACAACCTCATAAATCTTGTCAAAGCTCGTCACTTAAACCGACCTCGTTCGCCGAAACAGAATTACCGCAACTTCACCTAAAACACGCGCCCATTGACTTAACTGAACAGTGCGACCGTTGACTTAACTGAACAGTGCGACCATTGGTAACAACCGTGATTATCACTCAGACCAACCGCACTCGTTGCGTCAACGAAACTTGCCCTCAGCGCGCCTTTTTCTCGGCTTTCACCTTTGCACGCTTTGCGTCACGCTCGATTATCGGCTCGGCTCCATCAAGGCACTCCGCCGTAATCGTAACCTTCGTTATCGTCGGGTCGCTCGGCGCGGTGAACATAATCTCCCGCAAAACGTCCTCGACTATCGAACGCAATCCGCGTGCGCCTGTTTTCGCGGCAATTGCCTTCTTCGCGATTGCCCGAAGCGCGTCCTCTTGGAACTCCAAATCAATGTTATCCGCTTTGAACAGGCACTTGTACTGCTTGATAAGCGCGTTTTTCGGCTCGTGCAAAATCCGCATCAGCGCGTCCTCGTCAAGCGCTTGAAGCGGCGTTACAATCGGCAAACGTCCGATAAGCTCGGGGATTATGCCGAATTTCACCAAATCCTGCTGAGTAACCAGCTTGAGCATATCCGCGCTTTCTTTGTCCTTGGGTGACTTTACATCAGCGCCAAAGCCCATCGCAGAGCTTGAAACGCGCTGTGCAATCATCTTCTCGATACCCTCGAACGCGCCGCCGCAGATGAACAGAATGTTCTTCGTGTTCACCTGAATAAACTCTTGGTGCGGGTGCTTGCGTCCGCCCTGCGGTGGTACGTTTGAAACCGTGCCCTCGATTATTTTCAAAAGCGCCTGCTGTACGCCCTCGCCGCTTACGTCACGCGTTATCGAGGTGTTCTCGCTTCTGCGGGAAATCTTGTCGATTTCGTCAATGTATATTATTCCGTGCTCAGCCGCTTCAATATCGTAATCAGCCGCCTGAATCAGCCTCAACAGCACGTTCTCAACGTCCTCGCCGACATAACCCGCCTGCGTGAGCGTTGTAGCATCGGCAATCGCAAACGGAACATTCAGCATCTTTGCCAACGACTGCGCGAGCATTGTCTTACCAACACCTGTCGGTCCGAGCAACAGCACGTTCGATTTCTGCATCTCAACATCGCTGTCCTCGTCATCGTTGAGGAAAACACGCTTGTAGTGGTTGTAGACGGAAATGGACAGAACCTTTTTCGCGTCCTCTTGACCTATAATATACTCATCGAGATAGGCTTTAATCTCCTCGGGAGTCATAAGCTCGCTCGGCTTTGACAAGAACTTGTCCTTACCCGAACGAACAGGTTTTGCGGGTTTCTTCTGCGGCTTTATATCGCCGCTTTCCACCAACATATTGTACGAAGTGATGATGCAGTCGCTACAAATAACCGCGCCTTCGTTATTGCCGAAGAGCATTCGCGCTTGCGTTTCATTTTTTCCGCAAAATGAACATACCATCATAAAAATTCTTAAACCTCCGAAGAAATTTCCGCGGCGCGATTACTTCTCCTCGCGGGAATTGTAAACCTTATCGATAAGCCCGTATTCAAGCGCTTCTTCCGCTGTCATAAAGTTGTCGCGCTCGGTGTCCTTGCAGATGATATCGTAATCCTTGCCCGTGTTTTCGCAAAGAATACGGTTCAGTCTTTCCTTGGTGCGCTGGAGATAATTCGAGCGAATCATAATATCGGTAACCTGTCCCGAAATTCCGCCGCCCGAAATCAACGGCTGATGAATCATAATCTCGCTGTTCGGAAGAGCAATTCTCTTGCCCTTGGTGCCCGACGAGAGCAAAAACGCTCCCATCGAAGCCGCCATACCCATACAAATGGTTGATACATCGCACTTGATGTACTTCATCGTATCATAAATCGCCATTCCATCGGTTACGGAACCGCCCGGGCTGTTGATATACAGGAAAATGTCCTTATCGGGATCCTGTCCCTCAAGATAAAGGAGCTGTGCCACAACAACGCTTGCCGTTGCGGCATTAACCTCGTCGTGCAAAAGAATTATTCTGTCATTCAGCAGTCTGGAGAAAATGTCGTAGGAACGCTCTCCGTGACTGCTCTGCTCAACAACATAAGGAATATAAGCCATTATTCAAGCTCCTTTCGGGACAAACAATTATTCGTTAACCTCTTCGATTTCAGCGCTGTCCTTGACAATATCAAGTGCCTTCTCGATTTTTATGTCCAAAGTAAGAGTATCCTCGGGAATTGCGCTCTTGACCTGCTCAACGGAAATCTTGTACTGCTCGGCAAGGTCTGCGTATTCCTTATCAATGTCCTCCTGCGAAACCGCTACGTTCTCAAGCTCAGCGATTTTCTCGAGCGCAAGGCGAAGCTCAACCTGACGCTTTGCAGGCTCTCTGAAATTAGCGCGGAACTGCGACATAGTCATACCCGTGTACTTGAGGTAATCCTTGATATCAATGCGGGTTCTCGATACCCACTCGCGTGCGATTTCATCGATGCGGCGCTCGTACATAACCTCGGGGATTTCCGCCTTCATCTTGCCTATCATCTCGTCCATAAGCGCGTTGTCCGCCGCGTCAGAAGCTTCATCGGCAAACTGCTTTTCAAGCTTCTCGCGGATTTCAGCCTTCAGCTCGTCAACAGTATCCTTCTCGGAAACGTCCTTAACGAAATCATCATCAAGCTCAGGCATTTCCTTTGCCTTAATCTCGTGCAACTTGCACTTGAAAACAGCAGGCTTGCCCTTGAGATTTTCTGCCTGATAATCCTCGGGGAAAGTTACGTTTACATCGAACTCATCGCCGACATTCTTGCCGACAATCTGCTCCTCGAAGCCGGGAATGAAGGTGTGAGATCCGATTTCCAGCGGGAACTTCTCGCCCTTGCCGCCGTCAAAAGCAACTCCGTCCGTAAAGCCCTCGAAGTCGATAACCGCGGTATCGCCTTCCTGAACAGCTCTGCCCTCAACGGTTACAATTCTTGCAACCTTCTCGCGCATCTTGTTGATTTCCTCGTCAACAACCTCATCGGTTACAGTCTTGACAGTTTTCTTAACCTTTAAACCCTTGTAATCGGAAATTTCTACAACAGGCTTGGTGATAAAATCAGCCTTCATCGAAACACCGTTTTCCTTGCTTACATCGGTAACGTCGGTGTTCTGAACGTCAACAACATCAAGACCGGTCTTGTCAACAACTTCCTCGATATTGTGGTTGTAGAGGTAATTTACAGCGTCCTCGAAGAAAACGTTTGCGCCGTAATGAGTTTCGATAACCTTTCTCGGTGCCTTGCCCTTGCGGAAGCCCGGAACGGTGATTTTTGACTTCTGCTGATTGTAAGCGGTGTTGATTGCCGCCTCGAACTCCTCCGCGCTGAACTTGAATTCAATCGCGTAAGTATTGGTTGCCGTGTTATTCTGAGATACAATTTCCATTTTGCTATTCCTTCCTTGTTATTTATCGGTAGCTTTGCTCCCGTAATTTACTTTTTACTGCATTTAACTGCGCTTGATTTCCCGCATTTATTGCTTTAATTCACTGCAACGGGATTAAACCCAACGCCGTCCGCGGAAACGAGCTTGTAAGTCACGCCATCACGCTCGCAGTTTATCGCGCCTCTGATTGCGCTTCCGTGGAGGTGCGCGTAAAAGCAACGCTTGACGCCGTATTTGTGCAGAACTTCCGTGATTAACGCGTTTTCCTCCGTGCCGTAAATCGGCGGATAGTGGATAAACGCCACAAGCTCTCCGCCAAGCTTCACGCCCGCCTGAAGCGACGCTTCCAGCCGTCCCGCCTCGCGGTTCATCACCTTTATGTCAGCCTCTTCACCGTTTTCGCGAATCCAACCGCGCGTTCCGCAGATTGAAATTCCCTCGGCAAGATAGGCATTGTTGAACAGGAAATCTATGCTTGTAAAGCCGTTTTCGCTCACGAAATTCGTGATTTTGTTCATCGTTGACCACCACAAATCGTGGTTGCCCTTTACAAGAATTTTTCGCCCGTTCAACTCCTTGTGGATAAACTCCAAATCCTTGAAGCTGTCCTCAAGTTTAAGCGCCCAACTATGGTCGCCGAGCAAAATCACGGTGTCGTTTTCGGTTATCTTGGAGTTCCAGTTTTCCTTCAAGCGTTCAACGTGATTTGTCCAGCCCGAGAAAATATCCATCGGCTTATCGCACCCGAGCGACAGGTGAAGGTCGCCAATCGTGTAAATCATCGATTTTTAAGAAAATCAAGAACCACGCCGCTCATATTCTGCTTTTCCGCGCAGTCCGTGAAACGAATTGCCTTATTCTTGGTTGCGGCAAGAGGAGCGGGGATTTTGGTTCCCGTCTTTTCCTCGAGCTTGTCGATAATGTCAAACTCGTCGCCCTCTGCGTTTCCGCCGACAGCCTCATAAACAGCTCTCACGAACTTATAAGGATTAGCGGTCGAAGCGATGATGGTCTTTGTCGTGTCACCCGTTTTTGCCTTGTAATCCTCGTAAACCTTGACAGCAACCGCAGTGTGCGTGTCAAGCAGATAGTGCTCGTCATCAAAGATTTTGCGAATTGTAGCCTTGGTTTCATCGTCCGAGGTGCAACCCGCGAAAAACAGCTCGCCGAGCTTGCTCTTCACGTCATCATTAACCTCGTATTTACCGTCGGTCTTGAGCTTCCCGAACCAATCGTTTATCAGCGCGTCGTTTTCACCCGTGAGGTGATAGAGCATTCTCTCGAGGTTAGACGAGATTAGAATATCCATCGACGGGGAAACGGTCGTGTAGAACTTTCTGTTTCTGTCGTAAACGCCCGTGTTGATGAAATCAGTAAGGACGTTGTTGCTGTTGGACGCGCAAATCAGCTTGTTCACGGGAATACCCATTCTCTTAGCGTAATAAGCCGCGAGGATATTGCCGAAATTGCCCGTCGGAACAACTATGTTCACCTTCTCGCCGAACTCGATTTCCTTATCGGCAACAAGCTGTACATAAGTAGATACATAATACACAATCTGCGGTGCAAGTCTGCCCCAGTTTATTGAGTTTGCGCTCGAAAGGAGAATGTTCTGCTTCGCGAGCTTTTCCTCGATTTCCTTATCGGTGAAAATCGCCTTGACGCCGTTCTGGCAGTCGTCAAAGTTGCCCTTAACCGCGCAGACGTTTACGTTATCGCCCTCCTGCGTGGTCATCTGGCGCTTCTGCATCGGAGAAACGCCGTCCTCGGGATAGAAAACGCTGATTGATGTACCGTCAACGTCCTTGAAGCCCTCGAGAGCCGCTTTTCCGGTATCGCCGGACGTTGCCACGAGAATTGCGATATGCTTGCCGTCAACCGTCTTTTTCGCGGAGGTTGTGAGCAAGTACGGCAAAATCTGAAGCGCCATATCCTTGAACGCGCAGGTCGGTCCGTGCCACAGCTCAAGAACGTATTTTCCGCCGTTCAGCTTGGTTATCTCGGCGATGTTGTTAGTATCAAAATTCTTGTCGTTGTAAGCGCTCTCAACGCAGTGACGAAGCTCTTCCTCGGTAAAATCGGTGAGGAACTTCGAGAAAACCGCATAAGCGCGCTCGGTGTAGGTTTTCCCGCAAAGCGATTTGATTTCTTCCTCGGTGAACGCGGGGATATTCTCGGGGATATAAAGTCCTCCCTCGTCGGAAAGTCCCTTTACAATAGCGTTCGCGCTCGATACCTTGAGCGAAGAATTTCTTGTGCTCGCGTAATTCATTGTCTGTCATCCTTTCAATTTACGGTGTAAATTCCGTCCGCCGTGAAGGCGTCCTCGTAAATTTGTATTCGGGTAATTCTCGGGAAATCTCCGCGCGTGAACTCAACCTCTGCGATATCGTATCTCGGCTGCAAACGCGTGGGATTTTCGGTGAGCCAAGCGTCTGCGGTGAGCACGATTTTCTTTTGCTTGGTGAAATTCACCGCCTCAAGTCCCGAAACCATACTGTGTATTTCCCGCGCTTTAACCTCGGTGAAAACGACAAACCCATCGATTTCCGAAATAATATCGATTTCTCCGACACGCTTGTGGAAATTCCTCGCGATGATTTTGTGACCGCGACGCTTGAGTTCCTCGCAGACCGCGTCCTCGCCCATTTTACCCTTTGCGATTTTATCCATTTTTAATGTGCTTTTTCAAAAAGCTCTTTCTGTGAATGGGACATATCCCATACTCGTCAATCGCGGCATAATGCGCTTTTGTTCCGTAGCCCTTGTGCTTTTCAAAGCCGTAGCCCGGATAAATTTCGGCAAGTCTGCGCATTTCGTTGTCACGTTCTACCTTTGCGAGAATAGACGCGGCCGCGATAGCTTCGCTCTTTGCGTCACCGCCGATTACATTCTTTAATGTAACCTCAGACTCGATTTCGGGAAGCACATCACCGTCAACAAGAATAATTTTCGGCGATACAACAATTCCCTCAAAGGCTCTTATCATTGCAAGCAAATCAGCGGACAAAATATCCGTATCGTCAATCTCCTCGGCTGACGCGCAAGAAACACACGCGGCAAGCGCTTTATCCCAAATTTCTTCGTAAAGTGCCTCGCGCTTTTTCGGAGTGAGCTTTTTGCTGTCGTTCAGACCTTCAATCGGATTGTTCGGGTCGAGAACAACCGCCGCCGCAAACACCGGTCCTGCTATCGGACCTCTCCCCGCTTCGTCAATTCCGCAGACTGCCCCGAATTTCTCGAAAACAATTCTGTCAAATTCGCGAAGCGACAGTCCCTCAAAATCAACTCCGTCAATTCTAAGCAACGTTTCCGCGCTCTTGTGATGCTTGCTCATAAAATCACTCCGATTGTCAAAAAGGCGGCTTGTCAAGTGTGATTTTCCCGATTTTACCGCCGCGAAATTCATCGAGAAGAGCCGCCGCGGCGCGCTCCGTGTCGGGTTCACCGCCCGAAACCAGCATTTTCCGCGAATTCGCAATCTCAACGAGAACATCGCCCTCGCCCTTTATCCCGTAACGCGCCTTCATCAAATCGGGATAATCTCGCATCAAAACCGCGCCCAGCGCTCTCGCAAGCGCCTCGGTGTCCATAACCTCGTCCTTGACAGCGCCCGTGAACGCAAGCCTCTGCGCCACGTCCTTGTCCTCGAATTTCGGCCACAAAATTCCCGGCATATCGAGCAGTTCCACGTCCTTGTCAATCGTCACCCACTGTTTTCCGCGAGTAACGCCCGGACGGTCGCCAACCTTTGTTTTCTTGGAATTTGCCATTCGGTTGATAAACGAAGATTTCCCCACATTCGGAATGCCCACGACCATCAGCCGCATCGCTTTCCCTATCATACCGCGGGATTTTCTGCGCTCGGTAAGCTCCCGAAGCAACTTTTTCACCGCCGGCAGGAACTTGTTTACGCCCTTTCCGCTTCGGCAATCGCACACGATTACGCAAATCCCCTGCTTCTCGTAGAATTTCCGCCACTGCTCGGTTGCCTTTTCATCGGCGGCATCGCATTTGTTCAATATCATAATGCGCGGCTTTTTCCCGCACAGCTCATCGATAATGGGATTTCTGCTACTCTCGGGTATCCTCGCGTCGGTTACCTCGACAACCGCGTCCACCATCTTAAGGTCAGCCTCGATAAGCCGCCTTGTTTTGGTCATATGCCCGGGAAACCACTGGATATTTCCCGCGTCATTCTGGTTATTTACAGCCATTTGAATTGTGAAATCGGCAAGATGCGCACAAACGCCCTGCCCATAATCAGATTTTTGTCAACAAAGCCGATATCATCAAGATTACGGCTGTCGTTGGAAACGTTTCTGTTGTCGCCCATCACGAACACGCAGTTATCGGGCACAACATATTCCTTGTTGCTTTCAAGCCAGCCGTTATAGCGCCTTGTCGTGAGGGTTTTGATGTAATCCTCCTCCAAAAGCTCGCCGTTGCGGTAAACCTCGCCTTTCTCAAAGTTGATTTTGACGGTATCGCCCGCAACGCCTATAACTCGCTTTATTATAGCCTCGCCGTACATATTTGTACTTCTGTTAACCAGCTTGTCGGCTTGTATAACAACGATATCTCCGAACGATGGTTCATAAAACAAATTTGTTATAAGTACCTTGTCCTTATCGATGAGAGTATCGTTCATAGAAGGGCCATCAACGGTTATTGAACGGAAAACAAACAGATTAAGAACCAGCATTATCACTACCGCGACAACAACATTGTTCACCCAACTCAGTGCGTCAGAAAAAGGACACGCCTTTTCACCATCGGAGCTTGCGCTCTTCTCGGTATTCTCGGCAGGCGTTTCGTTGCTCTCGGCAACCTTTTCGGTGTTTTCAACAACCGCTTCAGCGCCTTCGTCCTCAACCTTTATCTCGGCGTCTTTCTGTTCAATTTCCTCATCAAACTCGCTCATAGCACACTCACTTTTCGGAAATGTTCCCGACAAAAAGCTCTAAAACGCGTGTAAAGCGGCAGTAAAAGCCGCTTTGGCGCATTTTAACTTCGGGAACGTCTTAGTTAAGGCGCTTGCCTTAAACCTTGGACTTAATCTTGGCAGCCTTACCAACTCTGTCGCGCAGATAGTACAGCTTCGCTCTGCGAACCTTACCGTTTCTAACAACCTCAACGTGGTCAACAGACGGAGAATGTACGGGGAAAACTCTCTCTACGCCGCAACCGTGTGCTACACGTCTAACGGTGAAGGTTTCGTTGATACCGCCGTGCTTCTTTGCGATAACGGTTCCCTCGAACATCTGGATACGGCTCTTGTCGCCTTCCTTGATGCGTACATACACCTTTACGAAATCACCGATTTCGATTACGGGTGCCTGCTCCTTCATACTGCTCTGCTCAATGATTTTAAGTGCGTCCATTTTCTTCCTCCTGAAATTTTCGGATATTCTTGAAACCGGCTTATCCGAGCCATTTGGCAAGGGGTCGCTTCCCCTTGTTTCAGCGGACTATCCGTTTTAATGTCACGCGAGCTTTTGCTCCGCGGCATCAACACACATCGACTAACATCTCCATTCCGGACTTTTCACAATATGTGGTTTATTCCGAAACGTTAACACCCAAATATGGGCATAGTTATGCCGACGGATACTAAATGCCTTATTATTATAACACTATTGACTAAAAAAATCAAGTGCTTTTTATTAAAAATTACAATTTTTTTCGATTTTTTCATTTGTCAATTTATTCATTAACTTAAAAATTAAGATTTTTTAGGTAATTTTCATCGTAATCGGAAAGCAAATCCTCCGTGATATCCCTTGCATTTTTGGCAATTTTTTCCGCTTGTTCACGGGTTTCGGCGCTTTTCAGGCAATTCTCGATACCGCGAAGCACCGAGTTTCTCGCAAAAGCCGCCCGTGAAAACCGCTCGGGTACTGCTCCCAAGCTCAACAGTGCCTTCAATCCATCGGGTGAGGAAAACGGTTCGCCCGAGAGGAAAATCCCGTTTTCGCTACCAAAAAGCGAAAGAGCCGAGGCAGTTCTTGCTTTATCGGACTGAATTGCCCGAACATCAGCCTGTGATATGAAAAAATCCTCTCCGATGAAGAACAGGTCGCGGTCGTACATTATCCCGTCCGCGTCAATAATCCCCTCTTTGTGCATCAAATCAACCGCCATTGCCGCTCCGCACGGGCAAATTCCGATGCAATCAGCGTCACCTATCACCTCGTAAACCAGCGTTTTTTCATCGCGCCGCACCGTTTCAATCGCGCCGTCCTCGGCGGGCATTCCGCTTTCAAGCGCGCTCCCGTCAAACGCTCCCGCAAGCGGAAAAGCCGCACACAAAAGCTCTTGCCCGTTGTTCTCGGCAACGCAGAGCGTTTTCCCGAAATCCGCCGCCGTGAATTTTTCCTCGGGAATTGTCGTAAGCGTTGCCGTAAAGCGCCCGCTTATTCCCATTGAGATAAATGGCGGGAAGTAAAGCTCGGTATCGGGTGAAAGGTACAAATCCCCCGCCGAAAGCTCCCCCGCGAGGTACTCCGCAACGTGAACATCGGCGGCAATTCCCACGGATTTCACCGCGGACGCAGGTATTCCGTGCTCGCGACAAGCCGTGACCATAAGCCGCGCCAACAGCTCCGCAGACGTTTTCGCGCCGATTTCCGTGCCGAAAACCGCGCTCCTCGCGAAAACCCTGTTCATCGCCAAATCGTAAAACTCAATCGCCAAGCCGCTCTGCGTTATATCACACGCCGCGGCAAGCTCCGCACTGCGCTCGGTTCTCATTTTCAAGTTCCGCGTTGTTATCTTTTCCAGCAATTTCCCGCCTCCGTTCACATTCATTCAGTAAAATTTTAACATAATATTTTTCATTTGTCAATACAATTATCCTATTGAAAAAAATTTGCGTTTGTGTTATAATAATAATGTATTGATTTTTTGTCAATAAATCGGATTTAGTAAGAAGGGTTTAAATGAAGCTGAATATTGTCCTCGCCGAACCGCAAATTCCCCAAAACACGGGAAATATTGCGCGAACCTGCGCTGTTACGGGCGCGGCGCTCCATATCATAAAGCCGATGGGTTTTACGCCGACGGACAAACAACTCAAGCGCGCGGGGCTGGATTACTGGCATTTTCTGGATATCTCGTATTACGACGGCTTTGACGACTTTTTCGCCCGGACAAACGGAAACTACTTTTTCTTCACAACAAAGGCGCAAAATCGTTACACCGACGTGAGCTATCCCGACAACTGCTACATAGTTTTCGGGCGCGAGGACGCGGGGCTTCCCGAGGAGCTTTTGTTCAAGAATAAAAATTCCTGCGTGAGAATTCCGATGATGCCCACGCTCCGAAGCCTGAACCTCTCCAACAGCGTTGCAATTGCCGCTTATGAAATCCTCCGTCAATGGGATTTCCCCGAGTTGCAAAACAACGGCTCTCTTACAAAATTCGACTGGTCCGACGCGGACTGAACTTATCACAAAATTTATTTTGAAAGGAAACTATTATGAACGAAAAGGTCAGAATTATCACCGACAGCGGCTGTGATATCTCACGCGAGCTTGAAAAGGAATGGGAAAAATATCTTGTTGTTATGTCGTTTATGGTTAATATCAACGGCAAGGATTATCTCGACCGAGTTGATATCCAAGAGGACGAGTTTTATCAAATTCTCAAGGATAACGAGGAAATTCCCAAGCACTCGCAGATTACCCAAATTCAGTTTGAGGAAAAGTACCGCGAGTTGTACAACGAGGGTGTGCGCGAGATTATCGTTGACGTAATCAACGCGGCGGGTTCGCAGACCTACGCTCAGTCCGTTCTCGCGGCAGAGAGCGTTAAGGAGGATTTGCCCGACCTCAAAATCTACAACATCGACTCCCGCAACTACACCGTTGCTTACGGTTACCCGATTATCGAGGCTTGCAAAAAGCTCGCCGATGGGCAATCCGTTGAGAGCATTGTCGCTTACCTCAAGGACTGGGCTATCCACTCCGAGTCGTTTATCGTTGGATTCGGGCTTCGTCATATGAAAAAGTCGGGCAGAATTTCCGCGGCGGCTTCCTTCCTCGGTGAACTTATGGGACTGAAACCGCTCATCGTGCTTCACGACAAGGTTACCGAGGTGCTGAAAAAGGCGCGCGGCGAAAAGGCGGTTATTGACGCGGCGGTTGAAACTATCTCAGCGAGAATGATTCCGCAGACACCTTATTGTATATGCACCACAACCCGCCCCGAGCTTGAAAAAGAATTTATCGACAAAATGACCAAAAAAGTCGGCTATCCGCCCGCGATGATTTCTAAAATCGGCGTTGTCGTTTCCTGCAACGCAGGTCCCGATTTCGTTGCCGCAATTATTAAAGGTCCGGAGCACAACGACTGATTTTCGACAACTCCGTGAGGTTTTCCCACGGATATAAAGGAGCTTGCCGTGGACGCAATCGAATATATAAAGGATATTGCCAAGAATTTCGTCAACATCGTTCAATCGATAAATATCTTCGATATTCTCGATATCCTTATCCTCACTTTCCTTGTTTATTACCTTATCAAGCTACTGCGCGAAACCCGCGCAATGCAACTTTTGAAGGGTATCTTTTTTATCATTATCGTCTTCATTTTGGTGCAGATTTTCAAGCTGAGAGCTATGAGCTTCCTCATAGACAACTTCCTTCAGGTTGGAATTATCGCCATTATGATTGTCTTTCAGCCCGAGCTTAGACGTATTCTCGAAAAGGTCGGCGGAACAAAGGTTGCGACATTTGCGCAGTCTGTCGAGAAAAACGCCGGAAATACCTCGGTGCGCGAAAAAGCAATCCTCGGTATCGCAGACGCTTGCGCGCGGCTTCACGACAGCAAAACAGGCGCGCTTATCGTTATCGAGCGAGAAACAAAGCTCGGCGATATCATCGAAAAGGAAACTACCAGCATCATAAACGCCGAGTGCGAGCCGGAGCTTTTCTGCAATATCTTCTACAACAAGGCTCCCCTGCATGACGGCGCGGTTATTATCCGCGATAACCGAATTTACGCGGCGGGTTGCTTTTTGCCCAACACCCAGAAAGACCAGTACCTTACAACCGAGCTTGGTTCACGTCACAGAGCCGCTGTCGGTATGAGCGAAAACTCGGACGCGCTTGTTATCGTTGTGTCCGAGGAAACAGGAACGATTTCTGTTGCTCTCGACGGGCAACTCTCCCGTGACCAGACGCGCGAAGGTCTTATCACAATCCTCCGCAAATATATGCCCGGTACCTCCTCCGAGAAAAAGAAAAAGCCACGCAAATCCAAACAGCAAGGAGGAAATAAGCAATGAAAAACGTTATCCTGAATTTCCTCAACGACCTCAAACGCAACTACAAAACCTTAATCCTTGCGTTTTTGCTCTCGTTTACGCTGTGGATTGTCGTTTCAATTCAGGTTTTCCCGACCATTGAAAAAGAGGTAAACAACGTCTCGGTTGAAGCGCACCTCACCGACTATATGGTTCGCAACAATTTGCAGATTGTAAACGACATAAATCAGACGGTTAACATCAAAATTCAAGGCAAGCGCTATGATATCAGCCGTCTTGATTCGCAGGATTTTTACGCGTCAGTTGACCTTTCGGAAGTGACTTCCGCGGGTAAATACAACGTAACCTTAGAGGTTTTCGCTAAAACAAATGAGGATTACACGCTCCTTGAGGTTGAACCGAAAACCCTGTCCCTTGAAATCGACAAGATTATCACAAAGGAGTTCCCGATAACGGGTACAGCTCCGGATATCAGCTTGCCAGAGGGCTTCTACGCGGACGATGTGACAACCTCTCCCGAAACTATCTCGGTAACCGGCTCGGCTTCGATGCTCGACAAAATCGAGAGGATTGAAGCAAAATCCACCTTCCACGGCGAGATTATGGAGTCCACTCAGACCAACAGCGAAATCATTATCTACGGCAGTAACGGCACGAAGATTGTTTCCGATAAGTTGAAGCTCTCAACCGAGCTTGTTACCGTAAATATCCCGATTTTCAAGCAAAAAGAACTCCCGCTCAAGGTTACCATAAACTATCCCGCAAACTTTGACGTGGACTCGCTAAAATACGAAATACGTCCCGAGATGATAACGGTTGCCGCTCCCAACAACACCATCGACAACCAAAGTCAGCTCGATATCGGCACAATCAACCTCTCCGACATCACCCCGAACAACAACACTTACCTGCCTATTGTCCTCCCCGAGGGCTACAAGAACCTTTCCGGCAACAACAGCGCAACAATAACCTGGAAAACCGAGAACTACGGCTTGCTCGACTACACCTTAACATCGGACGATATCGAAATCAAGGGTGTTCCCGACAACTATAACGTTTCGCTTACCACAACCGCGCTGAATGTTACCGTAACAGGTCCGTCCGACCTTATCACTGGCTTTGGCAAGGGCGATATCACCGCAACGGTTAACCTTATGGGCGTTACTCTTCGCCCCGGCACTCAGGACGTTACCGCAACCGTTTCGATAAAAGGAACGGGACAAAAGTGCTGGGTTACGGGCGATTATAAGGTGACAATTTACGCTGTGCAAAAAGACGAGGGCTCATACTAATGGCAATTATCGTTTCACAAATCAAAACCGACATCACCAACGCCGAGAACGCAATCTCAAAAGCGCTCTCGGCGCTCGGGCTTTATAAGAGCGATGTTAAAACCGCAAAACTCCACAAAACCTCCGTTGACGCGCGCCACGGCGTTTGCTTTGTTAACTCGGTCTATATCGAGCTTCTCAAGCCTGAGAAAGAACAGCGCCTTGCAGAGAAATTCCCGAACGTTCGCGTTTTCACCAACGAAAAGCTCACGGTAAATTTCGGTGACGAGGAGCAAAACAGCAAAATCTGTATAGCGGGTTTCGGACCGGCGGGAATGTTCTGCGCGCTCACGCTCTGCGAGTTTGGCTACAAGCCGATTGTGTTTGAGCGCGGCGCGGCAATGTCTGAGAGAATAAGTGCTGTCGAAAATTACTGGCAAAGCGGCGTTCTCGATGAAAAAACCAATGTTCAATTCGGCGAAGGCGGCGCGGGAACGTTCTCGGACGGAAAGCTCACTACGCGGATTAACGACCCGCTTTGCGCGAGAGTTCTCGAAAAATTCGTGGAGTTCGGCGCTCCCGAGGAGATTTTGACAAAAGCAAAGCCGCATATCGGCACCGATAATCTGCGGAATATTGTCGTAAATCTTCGACAAAAAATCATCGAGCTTGGCGGCGAAGTTCGGTTTCTGTCACCGATTGATGATGTTGAGATAAACTGCGGAAAACTGCGCTCGGTGAGCGTAAACGGCGAGAAAATCCCGTGCGGTGCGCTGGTTCTCGCTGTCGGGCACTCGGCGCACGATACCTTTGAAATACTGCTGAAAAGCGGCGTTGATTTACAGCCGAAAGCGTTTTCCGTCGGTGCAAGAATTGAGCATCTCCAAGCGGATATTGACGCGGCGCTTTACGGGAAATTCGCGGGACACCCTGCCCTGCCGCCCGCCGAATACGCGCTCTCCTACCGTGAAAACGGGCGCGGCGTTTACACGTTTTGTATGTGTCCGGGCGGGTTTGTTGTCGGCTCGGCAAGCTCAGCGGGTACGATTGTAACAAACGGTATGAGCAACTTTTCGCGCTCCGGAAAAAACGCAAACAGCGCGGTTCTCGTGTCGGTTTCACCCGATGATTTCGGAAATTCGCCGCTTTCCGGTGTTGATTTCATCAAAAATCTTGAGCAAAAAGCGTTCACGCTCGGGAAATGTTCAAACCGCGCTCCGGCTATGCTCACGCGAGAGTTTTTAGGGGGCGGCTCGGCATTTTCGCTGGGTAAAGTCACGCCGACCTATCTCCCGGGAGTTGAAGCGGCAAATCTCCGCGAACTGTTTCCGGAGCACATCGCGGATTTCCTTGCGGACGGTATACGCGTGTTCGAGAAAAAAATCCGCGGTTTCTCCGACAACGACAGCGTTCTCACGGCAATCGAGTCGCGTACCTCCTCACCTGTCAGAATTCCGCGCGGTGAAAACGGTTGCGCGGTCTGCGCGGACGGGATTTATCCATGCGGTGAGGGCGCGGGCTATGCCGGCGGGATAATGTCGGCGGCTGTTGACGGGATAAGAACTGCCGTGAAAATTATGGAGAGATTTAAGCGAAATTAACCGCCTACCGCGATTTGTTGCACGAAAAAATATTTGTGATTAACCACTCCCGCGCTTGTTTTAAACAAAAACAGACCAAAGCACTCAACTTTGGTCTGAATTTTTTAGTCCTCGGTTTGTTCCTCGAACTCCTGATAAATCTCGGAAATGTTCGTTGGGTCAAGCCAGTCACCCGTCAATCGGCACACCAAACGCGCGTCAATGTACGCCTGCGGGAGCGTGAGGATTGTCTGTCCCTGATAACTGCCCGAGTTCGTAAGCTCCACAACCAGCGCTACATCGGGTTTTAGCTCGTCAATCAACGCCAGCGGCAACATCAGCGACATTGTATCACGCTTCGGGAAATACGACGGAACTGCCGTCTTGTAATTCCAGCGAACACGCTTTCTCGCAAGCTCAATCGCGTCCTTCAGGCGGTTTTGTATCCGCAGAAACAGCCGACTGTTCTCGACAATAATCTGCTTGAGCTTTTCGTAAAGCTCGTCACGAGCCGTTCTGTCGATACCTTTGGAACGTATTCGGTCAACCAAATCCCGCGCTTCTACGTTATCGAAAAACTGGTCGTACAAGAACTGCAACGGCAGACGCTTGATGTTGTCGATAATGATATGCTCGAAATCCGTGTGAAGTTGCTTCTGGTGGTCGAAAAACAAGTCCTCGTTGCGCGAAAAATATGTTGGCGGCGCGGGAAGCGGGTTGAAATAATTCACAAGCTGTTTTCCAAGACCGCCCGAAGCCGCCGTGCAAAAGCCCGCGAATTTCCACTCGGTATCACAACCCGGGTCGTTCTGGTTGAAGCACGCGTAGATGTCATCGTAGTGGTTGTCGGCAAGCCCCGTGTTGAACGCCGCAAACTGCCTGTCGCCCGAAATGCACACCTTTTTCTCGCGCATAAGTCGGCTGAACGTGTACTTGATGTACTGAATTAAAATCCTGTAATGCCCGTTCGCAGAGCCGCGGAAATCCCACTCCTCGTCAACCGCTTTTGACGCAAGCTCCGAGAGGAAATTTGACCAGCTCCCCAAAAACGCAAAATTTTCGAGCTGTTTTCCCGGGTTGATGAAGCGTGGATTTTTCTCGCGGACACCCGTGTCCACAAAGTACAAAAACCACTCCTTGCCCTCGTAGGTGCTCGGCTTCAGCGTCAGCTCAACGTGCGTTCCGTCCCTTTTCTGATAACGCACGGGGAAAATCAGCTTGTTCTCAAATGCACGAATGTTGTTTGTTTCACGAGCAAGGCTGAAATCGGCGTTCAGGTCGCTCACCATCTCAAAGTAATCCGTTTTTACGCCGTTTTCCTCGAGAAATTTCTCCAGAATTGCCATCGGCTTTGTCGGCAAATTGCAGAAATCCGAAAGCCGTCCCGCGGGAATTGCCGTTTTGCTCGGGCTGAACTCGTTTCTTCGATAACTCTCGTTCAACATCTGTTCGCTTCGGAAAACAGGTCGGCGGGTTTCCTCAAAATCGTTTTTCCTGTCCATATCCTTGATGGTTATCATAACCTGCGGAACGCCGCCCAAAACAATGTCGTCCATCACCAGAAACGGCATCTGCGCGAGGTAATCCTTCATCTTATAGAAGCCGTATTTCATTCGGTCAACACCGTGGTCGGTGAGAAATTTGCTTATCGTTGCCATGTGAATGGGAACTTCGGTCTGGAAATTGTCCGCAAGCATACGATAAACCTTGTTTTTGTCCTCCTGCGAAATTACGGGCTGAACAAATCTTCTCTCGTATGAACCTTGACGATAAATCTGCGTTTTCTCAAATGCAAAATACAGGCTTTTTCCGTAAGGGCTGAGATTTTTTGTAACAATTCCGTTTACAAGCAACCCGTCAGCGCAATAATCAATCGGAAAAGTATAACGCTCCGCGAAAAAGTCGAGCTTTTGATTTTGCTTTGCCTCGTCGAATTTTCTGTAAACCTCACCTTTCATCTGCTGAACGCTCAAGCCGTTCCCGAGCACCTTTGTGAGCGCGAACAGCGACTGTTGCGTCATTTCGATTATGTCGTCATTCAAGATAATGTTCCGTGAACCGAAAAAGCTATCGGCAGGGTGACACGCGCTGTCCGACAAATCCCGCTCACCCGCCTGCCACGATTTAATTTGTATAAAATCATTGTTGTCGTCGTCCTGAAAAGCAAATATCTCCGGGCAATCCTCAGCAAGCTCCCTGAACGAGCCGTACCCCATCTGCTCGGGCGAACAACCGTTTGTTACAAGCCACTCGCATACTCTTGATACCTTGTACAAGCCCGGGTCTGTAAACTGTCTTTTTATACATTCGTATAATGATGTTTTTTCTTCGTTTGTCAAATTTTTCTCCTTTCAATTATTGAGAAGATGAAGAATCCTCGCTTTCTTCATCTTTCAAATCAGGTAAATCCTCAAGAAAACTGAAATCCTCAATATAAATATGATTTACCATTTCCGTAAGTCTTGTATCGGAATAATCCTGTACATATTTTCCGATAACGTCAAGTGAATAGGTGTTGAACGCAGTTTCGTTGTAAAAATGGAAATCCGTGACGTTTATCCCCATTATCCGATAGCCCTCAATTATCTTTTTGCAGTCGGACGCAAACGCTCTCGGGTCAGCAAAACCGCCGCCGAACTCGATGTTTATCACAATCTTATCTCCCGCAGAAAGCGCGTCAAGACCTTTTGTAATCGCCGTGCCCTCGGGGTTCAGGTCAACGATTGCCTCAACCGATTTCAAATCCGCGCAGTTGCGAAGCTCCTTGTACGTTCTGTCGTAAATCTCAGCGGCAATTGTTCGGCTGTTGTACTCGATTGTGTCCTGTTTGTACGACGAATTCATAAGTACTCCGGCAACACAACAGCCAACGGTAAGTACTCCCGAAATGATTATACTCGGAATATTGATTTTAAATCTGCCGCGCGCAATCATCTGGTTGAACAAAATCTCAATTCCAACCAAAATTGCCGCAACCGGCGACAGCTTCAACGGAAGAAAATAATCCGGTTCCTTCGAGAAAAGCGTCACTATCATCACAACGCCGAGAAATATCAAAATCAATCCCAGCGATACAACTCCAACGCCTTTGTTTACAATTCCCGCGGTTAAGCGCTCGCTTCTCGTCTGAGGGCGCTTCGCAGACGCGGTTCTCTCCCTCTGAGAACGCTTCTCAAGCACCTCGTCAAGCGCGTCCAACAGCTTTTTGTCCTGTTCCTCCTGAGAAATACGTTGCATTTCCACGGCAACCTGCTGTTCGGCATAAGCACGCGCTTCCACCGTGTTCTGAGGATTGTCGTCAACCGCAACTCCTCCGTAACCCGCGTTTTCCTCCGTATTTACAGAGTTTTCACTCGGCTGATTGTTTTCAACGTCCAATTTTTGTCCTCCTTTCAATTTTATCCCCTGTTAAAATTATACCAGATTTTTGAAGGCTTGTCAATGGAGAAATAATGCGCTTTGAGCAGTAAAAAAGCGCAATTTGTTGAAATTACAAAAAATGCTCCCGAAAAACTCGGGAGCATTTCCGAAAAGCTCTGAATTAAAGCTCTGCGAAGTACTTGATGGTTCTAACCATCTGAGAGGTGTAGGAGTTCTCGTTGTCGTACCAAGAAACAACCTGTACCTCATAGAGGTCATCGGAAATCTTGCAAACCATGGTCTGGGTTGCATCGAACAGAGAACCGTATCTCATACCGATAACATCGGAAGAAACAATCTGATCCTCGTTGTAGCCGAAGGACTCGGAAGCAGCAGCCTTCATAGCAGCGTTGATGCCTTCCTTGGT
>CALZUA010000003.1 GCA_945829235.1 uncultured Clostridia bacterium
CGACAAGGTCATAATTCGTTCTTCATATTGTTCAATTTTCAAGGAACAGGTGCCGTCCGCTTGTTTCGCTCTCCCGAGCTCTCTCGCGGCGACTTGATTATTATATCACTTTTCTATCGACTTGTCAAGAGGTTTTTTGAAAAAATTTTAAAAATTTCAAAAAATTTCGACAGACTCAACCAAAAAGCGAACCCTTTCGGGTGGAGGCGCCACCCAGATTTGAACTGGGGAATGAGGGTTTTGCAGACCCTTGCCTTACCACTTGGCTATAGCGCCGAATAACAAACTCCGCCGCGCCGAACGCGTTCGGAGTCCGAATATGGAGCGGATTACGAGGCTCGAACTCGCTACCTCCACCTTGGCAAGGTGGCGCTCTACCAGATGAGCTAAATCCGCAAAATGGTGCCTCCGGTCGGAATCGAACCAACGACACGGGGATTTTCAGTCCCCTGCTCTACCAACTGAGCTACAGAGGCGATTGTCATTGCCCTCGGTTTATCACCTCGAGCCGACTATGATATTATATCACCTTCTGCGCGATTTGTCAATAGTTTTTTGAAAAAAATTTCAAAAAATTTTAATTTTTTTCATATTCTATTATATGACAAAATTTCAAAAAAATTCCTATTATCCAAGAAATTATCCGTCAACGCTGTTTTCACCGTCAACAATGCGGATTTCGAGCCTGTGCGGAAGGCAGACAATCGGCACTGCGCCGCCGCTCACCGCACCCCTGTTCACGCAAACCTTGTCGGGACAATCCGCGTAGGAAACCCTCACAGCGCCGTTTTCTACAGTCACAACATTCACGCCGTCCTCGCACTCCACAGTAAACTCCGCATCAACCGACAGCGGCGCTTTTTTTATAAGTTTACCGTTTTGATAAATCTCAGCAGTTGGATTTTTCTGCGGAACGTTCATCAGAACAACAAAAATCGCAACTCCCACCGCCGCCGCCGTGAGCAGAGCAACAATCCCAACAATCACTTTTTTGTTCATTTTCCACCTTTAAACAAAACCCCACCCGCTATAGCGGGCAGGGTTGGAAAGCGGCTTCATCATTCAAATTCGCCGCTTTTATTCGATAATCCCATTGAGTTTCCACTGAACGCCTGTGTTAACGAGGCTCACGTTCACAGTGCGATAACCGATTTTTCCGTCAAACGTGCCTACCTTTATATAAAGTACGCCGTTCGCGTTTTTGCCATTGTTCGCGGTAACCGTGAAAACGGTGTCGGACACGTTTATCGTGCCAAGTCCTCCGCTCGCGTAGGACAGCTCAACGCCTGAGATTTGGCAACGGCTCTTGAGCAAATCCGCCGCACTCTGCGCATAAATTGACTTAACAACCTTGCCGAGAGTTTCCGCGTCGCCGATTCCGCAGGACGAAATCTTCTTTGTTGCAAGCGCGTTTTGCAGACCGATACCTCTGTTCACCGTTTCGCGCATTTCCGAAGTTGCATTCTCGTAGGGAGCGTTGAACATAAGGTTCATCTGCTTGTTTTGCGAGGAGTACGCACTTTCGGTAATTCTGATGCGGTCACCAGCCACATTTGCCTGATATTTCGATGACAAGCTGTTCCGCCAGTCGATTTTTCCAACAATATCCAGTCCGCTTGCCGCGCTGATTTGACCATCGTTAATCGTGTAGTAACCGCCGCCGCACGCAAAACCGTTCACGCTTGCGCCAAAGTTAACGACACCACTCGAAGGTACAGTCAGCAGAGTTTCGGTCGCGGTATCGAAGATATAAGAACCGCTGTTGAGGACGATTGACGCATAAGTTCCCGCCAAGTTCGGAGAAACCGCGCACGAGCTGTCCTCGGAGAAAATCACAAACTCGTTTTCAAGATTGCGCACAGGCACTTTGACAATATCGGTGTGATTTTCGCGCTCAACGCAGATGTAAGCGTAGTTTCCGTTCACCGCAAGAACGGTTGTCGGAACACCCTCGCTATAATAGCAAATTGTGAGGTATTCGATATCGGCACCGTCAAGCATCGCCGAGCAAGCGTAATAATCTCCGTCCTCATCAATGTTGAGAACAAGCACACCGCTGTTCTTATTATAAACAACGTCCGTGACAGCGCCCGACATAACGATTCCATCGATGTCAACCTCAGTAAATACGCCGTTTTCCGTGTCCACATAGAACAGCTTTGAGCGTCTGCCGTTAACCGCCGTTGAAACCAGCATTCCGGAGCCGTCCTCGGCAACCCAGTCAATTCTCGGTGCCTCGCAGTTAATCGAAGAAACGAGATACTCGGTGTAACCGTCAAATTCGTAAATCGCCGCGCTGTTTTCGGTCAGCACGAAGAAATTGCGGTCATTAACAAAGAACGCGTCTGTCGCATAAATTTCACCCGTGAGGAAATGCATTCCGCCGATATTTTCGGGCAACGTCACGTTCTCAGGCATCTCGTCAACCACGATAACAGGCTCTTCCGAGGTATCCGAATGTTCGCCGGAGCTGTCGCCGCTTTCAACGTCCGAGCTGTCCGAGCTGTCCGAAATATCCGAGCCATCGGAAACATCGGAGCTGTCCGTGCTGTCTGAGCTTTCGGAAACGTCGGCGCTTTCAGAAACATCGGTACTCTCAGCAGGCTCAGGCTCGCTCGGAGTAACCGGCACTTCCGGCACATCTCCGCCGATATCAACAGACGGCAATTCGCCGATTTCGGGGTCGCTTAATTTTATCGGCGCAACAACGTTCAAATCATCTTCGGCGGTCATAATTTCAACCGCAAATACTTGGCTGTTCTTTTGGAGCTGTTCCATAAGGTAGCCCGCACAGTTGATAACCGCACCGGTGATTTTGCCCTCGTTCTTATCAAAAACCTTGCCGACAGCCTCGGAACCGACAGCGCGGCTCTCATCGCTGAAATAAAGCATTTTCACGGGCACGCTTCCCTGCGCGTTTGCCGTGAGCACACTCTGCACTTCAACCGGCGAAAGCGGCTCTCTGAACGTAACCATAACATCGCGCAACTCGCCGGAGTTCTCGTTTTTGCGGATATCCTCGATAGCGCGCTCAATGCGTTCCTTGTTGGAAAGCGCCGCGAGAGTGCTTCCCGTGAGCAAATCAACGCCCTTGTTGCCGCCGAGCGAGGTGAACATAAACGTACCCACGCCGACAACCGCCGCCGCTGCAACTGCGGTTATACCTATATAAATGGGCATAGGCGAACGTCCCGCGAACTTGCCTTTTTTGGCGTTTGCGAGAATTTTATCCTTGTCGAACTGATATTCGCTCATCAATTCCTTGTAAAAATCGCGCTTGTTCACAAAAACGTCCTCCTTTCCCGTAAAATTCATACAAATAATCAGCCAACCAAGCCGAGAATTTCAGTAAAATTTGCTAAATATCAAAGCATTTGCCGTTCAATACAACATATTCTGCTCGCCCGAAAAGTTGCCCGTTCAACCAAATTCAGCGAAATGCCCAAAATTCTTCGCAAATTTTCATCAAAAACGCCAACTCGTCAAATCTCAAACTTTTTCTTCTGCCGTTCAATGGTGCGGTAGAGCTTGTTTTTGACGGTCGAGAGGTTCAGCCCAAGCCGCTTTGCAACCTCGTCCAGCTTCATATCGCACACAAAGTGCAGGTAGAAAATCTGCCCCGTGGTTTCATCATTTTTGATGATATCATCGAAAATCTGCTTTGCGAGGATTTTGTTCGCCATAATCTCCTCAAGCAAAGGCTCATCGCGGGACAGCTCCGCGTCAAGCGCCGCCGACTCCTCCTCGGAGAAATCTGACATATTTTTCACCTTTTCACGGCGCTTTATGAAGCCCGACAAGAAGGTTCGGCACTCAAACTTTGCAATATTTATAAGGAAAGCCTCCGCCGACTCGATATCGTCGTAGCCCTTATCGCAAATCCGCTTGTAGAACCGAGTGTAGACGTTCTGAATGATGTCCTCCGCGTCCTGAAAACGCGAAGCATGGCTCGCGACGTACCTTGAAACGGCGCTGAACGTCTGCTCGTAAGCGTTATTAAAAAACAAATCAGTTTCGGGACTGCCCAACGACGTTTCACCTCGTTTCACACTCCCCGCCTCAAAACCGTAGTCACGAAAAACATACAAAAAGTTTCAATTTTTTTCGCAATAATTTGTAACGGCGGGGAAAAATAGTACTAAATGTTGATACATATAGAATTATTATAACACAATTCTTTGGTTTTGTCAAATGCAACTTTGCTTATTTCGGGGAATTTGATAGCTTGACAACTCTTGCCGAATGTGGTAAAATTATACTAACCGCTGATTTTGCTTATCGAAAATTTGTGCAATTTCACGAAAGGATTACAGATGAAAAAAGCGATAATTTTTGACCTTGACGGCACGCTCTGGGACTCCTCGCAGTCGGTCACAGACTCCTGGAACGTTGTTCTCGGGAAATACCCCGAGGCGCGCCAAATCACGCTCGGCGATATGCACGGCTTTATGGGCAGGCAAATGTACGAGATTGCGCGAATGATAATGCCGGATTTGCCCGACAGCCGCCGTCTGGCGATAATGGACGAGTGTATGGACTTTGAGCTTACTTATTTAAGAGAGCACTGCGGCGCGACGCTGTACCCGAGGGTGCGCGAAACGCTGGAAATTCTTGGCGAAACTTGTGAGCTTATGATTGTGAGCAACTGTCAGGACGGCTATATTCAGACATTTCTGGAGTTTTCGGGACTTGGCGAGCTGTTCAGCGACTTCGAGAGCGCGGGTGCAACGGGGCTGTCCAAGGGCGAGAACAACAAGCTGGTTATCGAGCGAAACTGCATTGACAGAGCGATTTACGTCGGTGACACGCAGGGCGACCTCGACTCCGCGGATTTTGCGGGAATACCGTTTGTTCACGCGGCTTACGGTTTCGGCAAAACAAACAGGCAAACTGCGCGAGCTAATTCCTTTGAAGAAATCCCAAATATTGTAAAAGAAATCTTTGGCGAATAAAAAATTTTTTCGGAATTTTGAGGAGAACGCCCGCTCAAGCGTTTATTCAAGCGGGTTTGCAAAAAGATAAAATTTTTTGAGAATTTTTTGAAAAAACGCTTGACAAATCCGCAAAAGTATGATATAATATAACAGTCGTTGAAATGCGAGTGTGCTGGAATAGGCAGACAGGCTAGCTTGAGGTGCTAGTGTTGGAAACGACGTGTGGGTTCAAGTCCCGTCACTCGCACCAAATAGTCCTGCGCTTTAGCGTGGGACTATTTTTTTACCATACAAGCTAACGCTCGTTTACGTTGATTTTATGCAACTTATCCGCCCTATAATGCAACTTGTTCTCAACGGCATTGACAGCGGCGCCAAATCTGTTATAATATAAATAGAGTACACAAACGGGAGGCATTATGAAGCTCATAGAACGCACAACCGACTCTCCCGAAAACGACAAGGTTATTCTCGAATATTTCGAGTTTACGCAGGAGTTTTCGGATATCAAGAATTTTATTCTCGACAACAAACAGCTTTTTGCAGTGTATGACAAAGAAAAAAATCTTGTCAAGCTGAAAATCAAGGACGTTCTGTATTTCGAGGCGGTCGGCGAGCTTGTGTTCGCGTACACCGAAGGCGGCGTGTACGAGGTTAAAATGCGGCTTTATCAGGTTGAGGAACTCCTCGAGCCGCACCAAATCCTCCGCGCGTCCAAATCCTTCCTCATCAACCTTTACCGGATTTCAGCGGTAACTCCCGCGCTGAACGGCAGACTTATCGCGACAATGGACAACGGCGAGAAGGTTATGATATCGCGGCAGTACGCCAAAATCATCACAGAACGCTTTATGAAGGGGCTTGTATGAAAGAAACGCAGACAAATCACTCCGAGCTTTTGAGGTCGATTGCCTTCAATTTCCTGAACATAATCGCGGAAACCACGCTTTCCATCGCAATTATCGGGAGCATTTTCGCGGGACAGGTTCAGATTACCTACCACTACTTTTTCCTCCCGATAATCCTGAGCATCGCTTATATGCTCCCCTGTCTGCCCATTTACCTAAAGGAAAATATGTCCGTGAAACAGGTTATGGTACAACGGATTGTCGAGCTTATCATCATCGAAGCGGGCACGCTTTTTGTCGCGCACCTGCTTGTCGGCGAGCATCTGGGCGTTGTCGGGTACATTGTCGTGGGAGCGTCCGTGCTGATTTTCGATGTGCTGTCTTATCTCACGCAGTGGATTTACGAGAAGAGCAAGGCTGAAAAAATCAACAAAATTATCGCGAATATGAGAGGAAAACGCTGATGGCTACAAGTAAGGATTTTCTGAATTTTGTTCTCGAGCAACTCTCCGAGCTTGATGAGATAACCTATCGTATGATGATGGGCGAGTACATTATTTATTATAAGGGCAAAATTGCCGCGGAGCTTTGCGACAACAGATTTCTCGTAAAGCCGGTTGACGCGGCGGTGAAATATATCCCGAACGCTGTCTACGAGCCGCCTTATGAGGGCGCAAAGCCGATGATTTTGGTGGAAAATCTAGATGACCGCGAGTACCTCACGGGGCTTTTTGAGGCAATTTACCCCGAGCTTCCCGCCCCGAAACCGAAAAAGAAGAAACAGGAGGAAACAAAATGAACAAACTTATCGCTTACTGCGGGCTTGACTGCGAGAAATGTGACGCGAGAATTGCCACGCTCAACGATGACAACGCGCTCCGCGAGAAAACCGCAGAGCTTTGGACCAAGCTCAACGGCGTTGAAATCACCCCGCAGATGATAAACTGCAACGGTTGCCGCACGGACGGCGCGAAAACGCCCTATTGCAAGGATATGTGCCCGATAAGGAAATGCGCGGCGGAAAAGGGTTACGAAACCTGCGGGGATTGCCCCGAGCTGAAAAGCTGTTCGGTTGTCGGACCGATTACTTCAACCAATGCCGAGGCGCTTGCTAATCTCACGAAATAATGCACAAGGTGCGAAATCAATAACATTTTATCGAAAAAAATGTACCGCTTATCAAAAAATCCTTGAAATATTTTGGCATTTATAGTATAATATAGAAAAGTAAATTTTGGTAATTTGAAAAGGAGCAGAAATGGAACTTCTCAAACAAAACGAAATTCAGGCAAACAAGGTTGCCGCAAACGTTATGCGCGTAACGGCAATCGTCTTCACGGTTGTGTTAATTCTCGATATGGTGGAAATTTTCAAGGTCGAAAAGACGCTGATGATTATCACATACATCGTCGGCACGCTGATTCTCCTCCTCCCGACGCTTCTCGTGAACGTGCTCAAGCTCAAACACCCCGCGCTGAAATACATAATCGTAACCTGCGCGGCGGTTTTCGTCACGCTGATAGCGGTAACGCTGACATTCCACGTTGTCGCGATGTACGTTTTTGCAATTGCGATGGCTGCGCTCTATTTCTCGAAAAAACTCACGATTTTCGCCGCAATAATCTCAATCCTAGGCACCGCCGCAGGACAAATTATCGCGTTTTTCGCACAGACTACCGTTGACCACAACCTCGACACGCTTTACAAGGCGCTTGTTTACGGTATCGCACCGAGAGCGCTCGAGCTTGTCGCTCTGGCGGCGCTTTTTGCAATGCTCAGCCGCCGCACCGCTTCGATGGTCGGAAGTCTTATGAGTGCAGAGCAACAGAATATTATGCGCGAGAAATCGCTTGAGGTGTCGCAGAAGTTGCTTGAAACGGTAACCGAGCTTGACGGCATCTCCACAGCCTCCGCTGAGGCTAACCGCAGTATTGCCGATGAATCCTCCGAGGTTATGCGCGGAAGTGACCTCAATTCCACGAAGCTGTCACAAGTTGAAGAAAGTATGCGTTCGATTTCGGAGAACCTTGCTAGATTGTCCGAAATGAGCGGGGAAATCGCCGCACTTGCTGCCGACAGCGAGAAAATTACCACGGAGAACGACAGGCTTATTTCCAACGCGTACAGCTCGATGAACGAGGTCTGCAAGAGCACCGACGAGAGCCGCGAGATTATTCAGAGCCTTTCTGACCAGTCAAACCAGATTGTCAGTATCGCCAAGGTTATCACGGACATCTCTCTGCAAACAAACATTCTCGCCATCAACGCGTCCATTGAGGCATCGCGCGCGGGTGAACAAGGAAAGGGCTTCTCGGTTGTTGCGGGTGAAATCCGCACGCTTTCCGAGAGAACCAAGACCGCCGCTACCGAAATCGGTGAAATTATCGCAAGCATAACCGGTGATATCGAGAAAACCGTTGTTTCAATGCAGAAGAACTCCGAGCTAACTCTCGAGAGTATGAACTTTATGGAGAAAATCAAGGCTTCCGCAGACCTCGTAAGCTCATCGAGCAGCGGAATTTCCTCGCATATTTCCGAGATTAACACGATAATCGGCTCTGCCGCTGAAAACGGCGAGAACGTTTCGGGCAACCTCACAGAAGTTAGCGGTACAATCCGCGAAAACTCCGAGGCAATTCACCACGTTGCCGCGGCAATTCAAGAAAACTCCGCCGGCGTGGAAATGCTTGGCGGTATGGTTAAGGAAATTTCGCAGATGGCAACCGAGCTGGAAACGCTTACCAAGTAAACTCTCATTATTACACAACAAGCCCCGTATCGCAAATGATACGGGGTTTTTGTGCCTGAAATTGCTTTAGTAGCTCTCGTTATTGCTGTTTGCTTGAGATTCCTCGGTTTGCGACTTGTGCTCGGCAATTTCCGCTTCAACCTCACGCTGAGCGCGTTGTTCCTCCAGCTTTTCAAAAATCTTGAGGATAAACGAGCCGTGAACATAGCACAAAACCGCCGGCGCAAGAAGCACGCCTATTATCATTGTCGTGTAATTCCACAACGAAAAGAACATAATTGCCGCAGTGATGAGCAGGAGAATAAACGTTCTCCCGATGTAACGCAAGCCGATAAATACACCGTTTTTCACGGTTTGGACAGGCGTGTTCTCGTAACGCGCCGCGCACGCGAAAACATAAGTCAGCGCGATGACGTACACCGCCGCCGCAATCAGTAACGCTACTGCGAAAAAGTCCGCCGCACCCTCAACACTCGGCATTCCCCAAAAGTACAGGTAGATGAAATATGCGATTACCAAGCCTATCGGAAGCAAAATCAACCACGCAAGTGTTGCCTGCTTAAAGTTGCTCTTGAAATAGGAAAAGAACTGCCGGCAAATGTGCCCGTCCTCATTTTTGAGCATTTTAAAGCACACCGAATACAGTGCAGTAGTACTCGCTCCGATTGTTACAATCGGTAAGCTGAACACCAGCCAGCACAATGATAACAAAACCATATTTGTGAATTTTGTAATCGCTTCGTAAATAACGCCGTCGGGTTTGAAAATGCCCATAATCTTGTCCTTTCGCTTGAAACTGCACAAATAGGAGAACCGAAATCGGCTCTCCTATCTGTAAAATTAAACCATCATTTTGAGGAACTTACCCCTCGGCTTTCCATCGCAGAAGCATTGTCCTGCGATGAACAGCCTTTAGAGGAATTTATGAAAACAACAAACGATTAGTTCATGTTCTTAAGTGCCTCGTCCTCAGCAGCCTTTCTGCGAACTGCTTCGTTCTGCTGGTACTCAACGCACTGCTGGTAGCCGTACTCATTAGCCTTAGCAATCATCTCGTCAACGAGCTGGTCATACTCAGCATCGGTCTTAGCGTAGATTGCCTTCCAAGAGTAATCTCTGATGCACTGCTGAACCTGGCTCCAGGTGCTCTGGAGTTCCTGAGATTTCTCAAGCGCACTGTATGTAGAACGAATGTGAACGCTCTTCATGTTGTTCTTCTGGAGGTATTCATCAGCAGTCAGGCAACCGCTCCAATCTCTCCAAGCCTGCTCAATAGGAGTAATCTTAAGCTGCTTGTTGTAGCTATCCCAGAGCTTGTGGTTGTAAACAATGCCGTTCTTGGGGTTCTTGGAGTCGAGAGAGTAAGTGGTGAGGTTCATCTTGAACTCGCCGTCCTCGAAGGTTGCGCCATCGGGCATAACGGTACCCTGCTTGTTGTTCTTAGCGGAAATACCAAGCTCGGTGAGATAAGGCTCGCCCTTCTCGTCATAATCCCAAGTAACGCCCTTAGGACCGTGCTGAGTTGTCATAAAGCCATCGGGTGTAGCGAAGTAGTTGAGGATTGCCATGCAAAGCTCAGGATACTGAGTGTTTGCACCGATAGACCAAACACGCTCACCGCCGTTGGGAGAAAGACCATCAACGAAGTTCTTTGCGTCCTTGGGAGGAATAGCGTACATATACTTGCCTGCCGCAAGGTTCTCGGGAGTATTGAATGCGTCCTCACTCATCCAAGTAAACAGGTTGAAGAATGCTGCGCCGTCCTTATAATCAGCATAGCAGTCATCAAAGGTCTGAGTCATGGAGTCGGGATCTACAAGACCTCTCTGGTAAAGAGTGTTGTAGAACTTCAGGCAACGCAGATACATACCGTTCTTATCAAGAGCGTCCTGATAAGTCTGGGTGTTCATATCGTACAGACCGAAACCAAACTCGTCATATCCGTAAATAGCGGCAGTTGCCTTTACGAACATAACCATATCGCCGTCCCAGTCAGGGAACATCGATACACCGTAGGTCTTCTTGCCGGTATCGGTTGTGGGGCAAGCTTCCTGCATCTTTGCGAATACATCAACATAGTCCTCGAGAGTCTTAATCTCGGGAGAACCAATCTGCTGATACAAATCAAAGCGAACAGAAGGATGATAGAAATAAGTCGCAACATCTTCGCGAGTAGTATTCAAAGCAACATCAAAGCCGAAGCCGTGAATTTTGCCGTCGCTTCCCGAAATAGCCTTGTTCTTTTCAAAAGCCTTGGTGAGGTTTGCGTTCATGTAGGGACCGTAATCCTTGAGGATATCCTCGTCTTCCCAGTCGAGGAGAAGTCCTGCCTGAACAGCCTTAGCAAAGTCGCCCTCGTTACCGAACAGAACGATATCGCCGAGATTCTTGCTCTCAAGGCGGGTTGCGAAAGCACCCTCAGAGTTGTCGATAATGTTCAGCTCAACGTTGAACTTATCCTTCATAATCTTAGCAAACCAACCCTGCTGCAAGCCCGAGAAATTTGCAACCTGAGCAAATACATCAAGTCTTACTGTTTCCTTGGGGATAATGTCGGTGAGGTCTGCTTCCTCAAGATTTTCAGTGCCGGGTTTTTCCGGTTCGGAAGTCGAGCTTGAGGTTGAGCTACCGGTTGAGGTCGAGGACGAAGTATCCGTACTCGATGACGAGCTCGATGAGGTTGTGCCCGAATTACAGCCTACGAGTGACAGCGTCATCATTGCTGACAATATTCCGGCTGCAATTCTTTTTCTTAATTTTGCCATAATTACACTCCTTGTCATAAATAATTATTCCTGTCACTCCCGATTAGGAAAATGACAATTTATCACTGCGGCAGATTTACCGCAAGATTACAAAAACAGATTAGCCCTTGACCGCGCCAAGCATAATTCCCTTTTCAAAGTATTTCGACATAAACGGATATACGATGAGAATAGGAATTACGGTTGCCATAGCAACGGTGAACTTGATGGGACGGAGGTTAACCGCCGCCTGACCGACAGATTCGCCGATACTACTGGTTCCCTGTACAACCTGCGCCAGGTTCGTGGACTGGTTCAGGTAGGTGTACAAGCGGTGCTGGAGCGTGTAGAGGTCGGGGTTGCCCGACATCAAGATGATGGAGTCGGTAAACGAGTTCCAGTGACCGACAGCGCCGAAAATCGCAATTGTCGCAAGTATCGGCTTGCACAACGGGAAGATGATTTTCCGGAAAATGGTGAAATAGCCCGCGCCGTCAATGGACGCGCTCTCCTCAAGCTCTCCGGGAATCGACTCAATGTAGGTCTTTACCAGAATAACGTTGTAGGGCGACATAATGCTTGGAATGATGTACGCGAGGAAGTTGTTGGTCAAACCGAGCATCGACATATTCAAATACCACGGGATAAGTCCCGAGTTGAAGTACATCGTGATAACCAAAAATCTGTACCAGAATTTTCTTCCCCACATCTCCTGCTTGGTTACGAGATAACCAACCATTGCCGACGCAAGCACCATCAGCATCGTGCCTAAAACAGTTCTCGAAATAGATACAAGGAAAGATTTTCCAAGCGCGTCAATCTTCGTGAGGTTTATGTAGTTCTGGAAGTGAATTTCCTGCGGGAAAAAGGTAATCTGTCCACTGCTGACAAGCTCGTTCTTACTTATCGTGTTGATAAACAGATAGTAGAACGGGAACGCACATATCAGCGCGAAAAGAATGAAGAAGGTGTAGTTTATGATATTGAACACAACATCTTCGGGAGCGTGATGCTTTTTCATTTTAACTTTTGCCGACATACCGTTCCCCCCTTATACAATGCTCTGACCGCGAATTGCCTTGGAAGCCTTATTCGCGCCGAAGAGCAATACAACGCTGACGATGGACTTAACCATACCGACAACCGTTGAAAGCGGAATTTGTCCTGTACCACCTGTGCCCGCGCCAAGACCAAGGTTGTAGACGTAAAGGTCGAGAACCTCAATGGACTGTCTGTTGGTGGCGTTGCTGAATACGAGGTACTGCTCCATACCGTTTGACAAAATACCCGCGATTGCCAGAACGAGCTGAACAAAGAACGTCGGCATAAGTCCCGGAATGGTAATGTGCCAAATCTTCTGGAAACGTCCTGCGCCGTCAATTGTTGCGGCTTCATAGAGTTGCTGGTCGATACCCGAGATAGCGGCGATGTAGATTATCGCGCCCCAGCCGAGTCCCTTCCATGTTCCCCAAAGCCACATCTTAAGCCAAATCGCGTCATTTCCCATAAGGAAGTCAACGCTCTCGTTTGCAAGACCGGTGCCGAGCAGGAACTGGTTTATGAAGCCGTCCGATGAGAACAGCGCAAATGCAATTGTGTACACCAAAACCCAGCTTATGAAGTTAGGAATGGTTGTGATTGTCTGGATAACTCTCTTAACGTGGCTGTTCTTAATCTCGGAGAGGAAAATCGCAAACGCGAGCGGAAGCCATGACATTACCAGACCGATACCACTCATCGCAAGAGTGTTTATGAGCACTCTTCCCACGTCGGCTCTTGTTGCCGGATTTTCAAACAGATATGTAAACCACTTAAATCCCACGAACTTATCCATCGACAAGTCCTGTCCGGGAATGTAATCGAAGAACGCGTAACGCCAGCCCCAGAGCGGCAGGTACGAGAACAGGAAAATCAGAACGATGAACGGCGTCATCATCAGGAAAAGCCGGAACTTCGGCGGCATCGTGTATCTATCCTCTTCGGTTGCCTTGGGAAGCTTGAAGAAATACGCCGCGCAAAGCAGAATGCTCACGCCCAAAAGTGCGATAAACACATAAGCGCCAACCGGTTCAAGAGGTTTGATTTTTTTGATATTAGCGGCATTTGAGAATCCGGACTGCTGGAGCTTCAGGAAAATCAACCCCGCGAGTCCAACCACGCCGCCGATGCCGAGAACCTTTGAGCCAAGCCGTTTCAGCTTGATGTCACCAAGCGTCATCGCGCACCCGACCGCCATACCAATCATACCGATAAGCGAGGTCAGCGAGCCGATGAAAGTTCTAATCAGAACGCCTTGCTCAATGTAACCCTTGTCGATTGCACGCTTGAAGCCCGCCGCAATGCCGTTGTAAGAAATACCCGACGTGAAAAACGAGTCGTTTTCCTTAATCAGCTCACTCATACGGGTTGGGTTAAGCGCAGGAACGAACAGGCAAATCAGCGTAAATACCACAACTATTCGCAAGAAATAGCCGATAATATCAACCGCCTGTTTTGGCTGTTTTAATGACTTTGACGCTGTCATCAAATCCTCTCCTTTACCGAAGCTCGTTACTCGACAAGCTCAAAAGATATTGCCGCAAAAGCAGTTCTGTGCGAGCGGTTTGGCGGCGTGAAGCCGTTTGACCGCTGTTATAAAGGGTTTTATTCCCTTGTACTTATATTATATAATATGACTTTACTTTTATCAATACGCTTTTGTCGTTTTTGTCTTAATATACAAATCTTTGTAATATTTATTATGCATTTACGACAACGAAACTTTGCAAACGATTTCAGTTATGTTAGACTGTTTTTCATATTGAGCAAAAGACAGCAACCGCGCTGTGAATAACAAAACGCGGTTGCTTGGCTTAAAATCCGTTATTTTACCGCTCCGACAGGCTCAAAGCGAACGCGCAGGCTCGGCATTTTGGCAAGCTCCGCGTAATAGTTCTCCGTCCAGTCGGGTGCGCCGTTGTCGGGGTTTACACCATCGGCGGGCGTTGCGAAAATGTTCAGATAAAGCTCGGTTGACTGAGAAAGCGGCTTTTCGCTGAACGCGGGCATAAGGTCGATTGTCCGCGCGCTCGGACTTTTGTAAAACCACTTTCCATTTATCTCCATCATCAAGCTCAAATCGTTGTCAAACGTGACCTCGCAGAACACGGGATTTTTCTCGAACGCAACCTTGAGCGCAATTCCGTCCGCGTCCTCAGCGCCGCCCCAGCGCAGTTTCACGGGCAACTGCACGTTTTCGCCGAGCGTGATTTCCGGCATAAAATACGGCTCGTTGAGAAGCTCCTTGTACACCATTCATAATGGGCTGCGGGATACCGATTTGCTTGTTGTTGGGGTCCTCGACCTCCAAGCCAAGCCGTCCCCTGTCGCGGAATTGATAGAACGAAACCGACCTGAACCAATCAGCATTGTCATCGCGGATTTTCTCATAAAAGCGCCGCACGGATTCGCCCTGCTCGTCGGCTCCCGTGACATCGCCGTCCGTGTTGAACTCCGCGGTAATCATCGGCTTCGGAACTCCGCCGTTAAGCTGAGTGAGGCGCGCGTGCGTTTTCTTAAACAACGCAAAATTGTCGTCAACACAACCACAATTGTGGCTGTTTCCACCTTTTTCCGCGATATCGAACGGCCAGCCGTAGTGAAGCGCGAGATAAGCGTCACTGCTCCACTCGTCTGCGGCGCGATAAGCCTCGGCAAACTCCTTTTCGTTTTCAACCGAGCCGTCCTCGTTCCTTGCCATTCCCGCGCAGAACACGGTTTTCACGTTCGGCGCTTCCTCTTTGACAATATTCGCGAAACGCACGAAAAACTTGCCGACTTCCTCGTAGGAAAATCTGCGGTTGTGGGTGAACCAGTTTCCCGAGCACTCGTGGTTTATGCGTAATCTCATTCTGCCGAACGGCTTCAGCTCGCGGGCAACTCTCCGCAAAACCTCGTCATCAAGCGAACAATCGATAGTCAACGTGAGCATAACGTCCTGACCGTGGCGGCGGATATCGCGCATCTGATCGAACGGCTGACCGTTTTCACCGTACGGGAAATAGTCATCGTACGGGTAATCCCACTGAAAATGTATCTCCATATCCTTGCAAGTCACGGAGATTTTGTTCGCGCTCCACTCCTTGTCGTTCGGGTAGTAGGTGTACATCAAACCGACCGCGCGGTGCGGTCTGCCGAGCACGTTCAGGATATAATCCTGACAAACGTACTCGCCGCGCTCGCTTCCGTCACCGAGGTCAAGCGCGCATTTTGCCTCACCAAGATGAATTTTGTAAATCTCGTTCATATAATCACTCCGTCACTTTCAATACAATTTTTTCTTCACCAACATTTACGGCAACGCTCTCGCCGCCCGCGATTTTCACGCTGAACGGCTTTTCGGTCTTGGGGAAAGTCACCTCGACAACATCTCCGTGCCGAACCGCGCAAAGCTCGAAAATTTTCTCCGCGTTGGTATTGAAGATTTCCGCGGTAATCGTCTTTCCGTCCTCGGGCTGATAAATCACGAATTCCGCGTTTTCAAGATAATCATATTCAAAACCGCGCTCAAAATTGCCGTAAGTGATGATTGAATTCGGCTTCGCAAGGCAAGGCAGTCCGAAATAATCGTACTTTTCCTTGTAGAACTTGCCGCCCTCGTAAACCTTGCCGCTGATGATATCCGTCCATTTGCCGCTCGGGAGATAGAAGTCGCCCTCGCCGCGCTCATTGCAGATAGGAGCAACCAAGATGTTGTCGCCGAACATATACTGCCGGTCAAGCGTGAGGCAAGCGGGGTCATCTGAATAGTCGATAACCATCGCCCGCATCATCGGGATACCGGTGTTGTGCGTTTTAATAGCCTGCGCCCAGATGTACGGCATCAACCTGCCCTTGAGCTTTGTGAAAAATCTCAGCACGTCAACCGCTTCCTCGTCAAACAGCCACGGTACGCGGTAAGACGAGTTTCCGTGCAGACGGGAGTGCGATGAGAGCAACCCAAACGCCGCCCAGCGCTTGTAGATATCGGGAGTTGCGGTTGCCTCGAAGCCCGAGATATCGTGGCTGAAGAAGCCGAAGCCGCTCATACAAAGCGACAGCCCGCCGCGGATTGTTTCCGCCATCGATGTGTACTCCGCGGAGCAGTCGCCGCCCCAATGCACGGGGAATTTCTGCCCGCCGACAGTCGCCGAGCGTGCAAAAAGGCAAGCCTTGTTCTCGCCGTAAAATTCTTTCAGCACGTTGAAAACGGTTTTGTTATATAGATATGTGTAGTAATTGTGCATCGCCACGGGGTCGCTGCCGTCGAAATATTTCACATTTGTGGGAATACGCTCGCCGAAATCCGTCTTAAAGCAGTCAACACCCATTTCGCAGAGCTTTTTCAGCTTTGACGCGTACCAATCGCACGCAGCGGGATTTGTGAAATCCACGATAGCAAGCCCCGGTTGCCACATATCGCACTGGAACACGCTTCCGTCGGGATTTTTGAGGAGGAAGCCGCCCTGTTTTCCCTCGTCAAACAGCGGCGAGCGCTGACCGATATACGGGTTAATCCACACGCAGGTTTTGAGCTGCTTGTCGGTTTTGAGGCGGTTGAGCATCGCGGCGGGTTCTGGGAACTGCCGTTTATCCCAGTCAAAATCGCACCACTGAAACTCCTTCATCCAGAAGCAGTCAAAGTGGAACACCTCAAGCGGTATATCACGCTGCGCCATTCCATCGATAAAGGAAGTGACGGTTTCCTCGTTGTAGTCGGTCGTGAAGGACGTTGTAAGCCAAAGACCAAACGTAAAAGCGGGCGGGAGCGCGGGTTTTCCGGTGAGGTCGGTGTAGTTTTCAAGCACCTCGGCAACGTTTTCTCCCGCAATCACGAAATACTCGAGTTTTTCACCCGGCACGGTAAACGAAACCTTTGAAACCGTGTCCGAGCAAACCTCAAACGATACGTTGTCGGAGGAATTGACGAAAATTCCATAGCCCTCCGAGGAAACGTAAAACGGTATCGACTTGTAGGACTGGTCGGAGCAGGTGCCGCCGTCGCTGTTCCAGATTTGCACGGTCTGACCGTTCTTGACAAACGGCGTAAATTTCTCGCCGAAGCCGTAGAAATACTCGCCTACATTCATCGAGAGCTGTTCACGCATATAGGTTGTTTTTTCGTTGCGCGGGAAATCCCAGAAAGTGTTGTCCTGCGTGCTGTCAAGGCGCGCAGATTTCAGAAACTCGCTTTCCGTGATAACCGAAGCGCTTCTCCACGCGCCGCCCGTAAGCCGCTTATCCTTAAAATAATACTGCACGCAGTAGCTGTCCTTTGAGATAACAACCTTTGTGTCACCCGAAATCAGCTCCCAGCTGTCCTCTTTCTCGGATATCTCGGGCGAGAAGCCGTGGTCCTCGTTAAGCTCGAATTTAGGCTCGTTGTCCAAGCCGCCCTTGTAGTGAACGAGCGAAACCTTGATGACGTTTTTCTGCGTTGAAGTGAACGTGATGTCAAGGCACGGTCCGCCGAGCGTCTGACCGCGGTTTTGGATATACTGCGTGGGAACGTACACGTTCAAGCCGTTTTTCACCGGCGTAATCTCGTACGCCTGCGCCGCGTAATTCACGCTGTAACCGCGCTTGTTGAGCCAAAATCCGTCTGAAAATTTCATAAATTTTCCTCCTTTAAAATAGCATCGGCAAGACTTGCCGCAAAATGTTTAACCTCAATTTTGTCCGCAATTTCCCACAATCTCGACGTGCAGACAACGCCGCCGTTTCGGTAGAGCAAACCCAGCCGCAGAGCGCGTTCGGGGTTGTCAATAACCCAGACGTCGGGGACAATTTCCGTGCCGTCAAGATTTGCGGAAAAGCTGTGCATAACGATATTATACCACGGCGGCGCAGTGTGGCTTTCGCTCGGGAAACCGCTCAACAGCGCGCTTTCCCCGTCAATCAGCAAGCCCAGCGTTCCCGTAGGAATACTCCTGCCCATACTCTCGGAAATGGACTTGAACATTCCATAGCACCAAAAATCCGTGCAGTACTCGCCGCTCAAATCGCTCTCGGTCGGGTAAGGGATACAGAGCTTGCCTTTTCGTGGCTTGTCGTGAACTATTGCAAGTTCTTTGCCGCCGAATTTTATCGCATTTTCGGTGATTTCAACATCAATTTCGGGGTAAACGTACAACGTGTAATTGTTGACAAAACCGCCCGCGTTAAGCTCGAGCACCGCCGTTTTTACCTCGGAACAATTTATCGAGAACCGCGCGTTTTCCGCTCGGGCAATTCTCCCGTCAAACGCACCGAGCGCGCTTTTTCCCTCAACCAAAGTTTCTCCGTCAAGAGCAACGCGCCACGAAATTTCGCTTAAATAACAGCTTGGCGCAGTGCTCGAAACCAACAGCCCGCAAGAAATCTCCTCGCCGCTTGTGAAAACGAATTTTTCAAGCTCTGCGAGCACAACAGTTTCTCCGCAAAACCTGCGCCAGTGCTCCGGCTCAATCAGCCCCTTGCTTTCCAAAAACGCGTTCAGAATGCCGACCGTTGCTGTTCCCTGACCGGCAAAATCCTGCAAATCCAACAGCTGAAATCCCGCGATTTTCCCCGAGCGCAACGCCGTTTCAAGATCCCGCCGATAACAGTCCACGGCAAGCGCTCCCGATGCCTCAAAAAACCGCTCCGCGTAAGGCAACAAGCCCTTTTTGTCGGCGGTTTCGCGGTAAAGCTCGTAGGTGTCGTGACGAAGCGAACCGTTGTACAACGCAATCTCGCGGTAATCGGGATAGGTGACGTACTGCCCGATTTCGTGCGTTATCACGGGCACTTTCGGGATAAGCACCTTGCCGTCCTCCGACTGCACCTTTTTCATCTCGGTGCCGTACTGAATCATAATCTCGCCGCCGTTTTCGCCCGTGAAAACAGTTTCTGCCACAAACTCGTTATCATAATTGTGCGCGCTGTTCGGGCAATCCGTCTGAATGTGCCCGAAAGGCTTATCGCACGCGCCGTAGCTCCCGCGAATTAGCCGCTCGCGCGAAAAACGCACGCCGCTGAAAAAGTCATCGTTTTCGAGAACGCACGGCACAAACTGGAAATTGTTGGAACCCTGCGTGTACAGCTTGTCGGGGAAATCGCGCTTGTACCCGCCGAGAAGCTCGTTCAGGCGCTCGTGACTGCCCCAAAGCTCGTTGCCCATCGACATCATCACAAAAGACGGGTGCCGACCGAACTCGCGGAGCATCCGAAAGCCCTCCTCGCGCAAAAACAGGAACTCCGCGTCCGGTTCATCGGGGATTGTCCCCCAAAACGGCAACTCTGGCTGCAAGTAAATTCCGAGCGCGTCCGCCGCGTCAAAAGCGGCTTCGGGCGGGCAACAGGTATGGAAGCGGTAGTGGTTGATGCCATACTCCATTGCCGTTTTGAAAACGTTGAGCCAGCTATCAAAATCCGTCGGTGCAAAGCCGGTTTTCGGGAAGAGAAGCGCGTCGTGTTTTCCGCGAAGAAACGTCTGCCTGCCGTTGATTTCAAAGCGCAGACCGTTCGCCTTGAACTCACGAAAACCAAATTTCACCGTGCTGATATCATCGCCGATTTTGATTTCCAAGCTCAGCAAATTCGGTGAAAACTCGCTCCACTCGGGTGTATTTTCGGCAACGTTTTTTTTACAATCAATTTCTCCCGTAAAATCAACATTTTGTTCACCGTAAACAAAATTTTCATCAAAGATTTTGATGTGCGCGACACCGCTTTTTTCGCCGAAAACATCCGCTTTCACGGTCACGGTTTTGCCCGCGATATCCGACAAAATGCGAAAATTTTCGGGGAGCACCTTGCCGCTAATCAGCTCAATTCTTCCCGTGATACCGTTCCAGTTGGTCTGGGTATCGGGCGAGGTGAGGTGACCGCCTTTGGTGAGGTAATCGGTGTTGTCCACGCGAATAAGCAACTCGTGTTCACCCTCGGAGATGCCGTCAAGCAAGTAGCGGTGCGGCGAAACGAGCGAGCAAAATTCACCGATTTTCACGCGGTCGATGAACACCGCGGTTTTGCGTGTTCGCTCAAGAAACAGCAGGAGCTTTTGCCGCGCCTGTTCTCGTGTGACAACAATTTTCCTGCGAAACCACGCATAGCCCTCGAATTTGTACAAATCCGTCAAACAGCCGTAGTTTTTCTCGGGATTTCGCTTTCCCAGACGCGCATTTGAGGTTGTATTCGGGAGAAAAATCTCGTCCGTGAAATTATCGGGAATTTTCTCGGACTTGGTTTCATCGAGAAAAGCGTCCCATTTTCCGCTCAGGTCAACACAATTCATAGCAATCTCCTCGGTTTTCCACCGCAAACTATTCTTTAATTGTATTGTAAACGATATTTCAACTTTTGTCAATAGACTTTATATAACTTTTGGCAAAAAACCAATATTCTGCAATACGCACAAAAACGCGGGGTGATTTTTGGTTACTTTCATAATACTGCTTTACAAAATAAAAGAACCCGAAAAACTCGGGTTCTAGGGTTGCTGATAACATTGCGACAAAAACAGCGGTCGCGCATCACGCCTTATAATTCTTCGATAAAACGTTTCACGAAATACAGCGCCGCACCCATCGGAATGGTGTGTTTCCGGCGGCTCAGACAGACGTAATCCGCATTCGGTTCAAACGGGTTAAGCGCGGAAAGATACTCTTTCAGCCGCGGCAATGATTGCTCAAGATATTCCGACAAAAATCCGCCGAGAACAACATCGCAGTCCAGAACCATTCTGATATTATTTATCCCAATCGCAAGGTGACGCAAAAAGTTTTCCCAAAGCATAATGTATTCCACATTGCCGTTTTTAACGCCTTCGGAGAACTCCTCTACGGTTATGCCAAGGTCATTGCTTATTCTTCGTGCCGAGCAGTACGCTTCAAGGCAACCCTGCCGCCCGCAACTGCACTTCATACCGCCCGGCTCAACGCAAATATGCCCGAACTCACCGCTTCGGTGGTTGTCACCAAAGTAAGGCAAACCGTTTCCGAAGACAGCGCCGCCGATGCCGTCCTCCAACGACAAATACGCAATATTTCCGGTTGTGTCGCGTAAAAACCACTCCGCCGCGCCGCCGCAGTTTGCGTCATTTTCGATATGAACAGGAAAGCGCGAGCCGAAATTAAGAACATCAAGCGAGGTGTTCAGCACTCCCAGCGTCGGTGCATATTCCAGCTTTGAGCCGTCCGGAGAAACCACTCCCGGCAGGGCAACGCCTATTCCGAGCAAGCGCTCACGGTCGATTTTAAGCTCGTCAAGAAACGTTTCAATCTCGTCCCAAAAAACTCTCGCGTACTCTTCCCGACAGTTGTATTTCCGCACGGTAACTTTTTTGTAAGCAAGCTCGTTCAGCTTTAGGTCAACCTCGGAAATGCGGAGCCTGTGGCCGGTTATCGACACTCCGACAACAACTCGCGCGTCCGAAACGATTGACAACCCCTCAACGCGCCGTCCGCCCGTAGACAGCTTCTCGTCCGTTGCACAAACCAAGCCCATATCCATAAGCTCTGACAAATTCTGGTAAACGGTCGGCAAGCTCAACCCCAACTCGTTTGCAAGCGTCTGCCGCGAGCAAAAGCCCTTGCTCTCGTACAAATATCGGTAAACGCTGTTGCGCGTGGCGCGTTTTCTGTCAACATTACTCTCCACTTTCATCAAATTACCCTCACTTTAAGAAAACCTGTTTACTTATATTTTAACATATTTTTAAATTAAGTCAAGAGTTTTTGGGAAATTTTTGAAAAATCTAACATTTTTCGTAAAACGTTATTTTTATTCGTTGTGATTTTGCACAAATATATTTAAAATTATCCGTGAATATTCTCCAAAATTATATGAAAATGACAAAAAACGTATTGACATTTATTAAATAATTTTATAAAATAGAATTGCAAAACCATAGAGAAAGGTTTGAGAAAAATGTTATATATAGGAATAGACCTCGGAACATCTGCGGTAAAACTGCTGTTGATGGACGAAACGGGCAAGATACACAAAATTGTATCGCGCGACTATCCGATAAGCTTCCCGAAAGCGGGCTGGTCGGAGCAAAACCCTGAGGATTGGCTTCGTGAAACGCTGAAAGGCATCGGCGACCTCATCGCTTATTGCGACAAGGACAGCGTTGCGGGAATCGGTTGTTGCGGGCAGATGCACGGGCTGGTTGTGCTGGACGAGAACGACAAGGTTATCCGTCCCGCGATTTTGTGGAACGACGGGCGCACCTCCGAACAAACCGATTACCTCAACAACGTTATCGGTCAAAAGCGCCTCTCGGAGTACACCGCAAACGTTGCTTTCGCGGGCTTTACCGCGCCGAAACTGCTTTGGCTGAAGAAGAACGAGCCGCAGAATTTCGCGAAAATCCACAAGATAATGCTCCCGAAGGACTACATAAATTATATGCTCACGGGCGTGTTCTGCACGGACGTTTCCGACGCGTCGGGAACGCTGTATTTTGACGTGAAAAACAAGTGCTGGAGCCGTGAGATGCTCGAAATCTGCGGAATCAGCCGCGAACAGCTCCCGAAAATCTTCGAGAGCAGCGAAGCAGTCGGCACGCTCAAGGAAAACATCGCGGCTTCTCTGGGACTGGCGAAAACCGTCAAGGTCTGCGCGGGCGCGGGCGACAACGCGGGCGCGGCTGTTGGTACGGGTACAGTCGGTGACGGCGCGTGCAACATCTCCCTCGGCACTTCGGGAACCGTGTTCATCTCAAGCAAAAAATTCGGCGTTGACCCGTTCAACGCGCTTCACTCCTTCGCTCACGCCGACGGGAATTATCACCTTATGGGGTGTATGCTGTCTGCGGCGTCCTGCAACAAGTGGTGGCAGGAGAACATCATCGGCACGCGCGATTACAAGGGCGAGGAGGAGAAAATTCCCGCGGAGCTTCTCGGACAAAACCGCGTGTTCTTCCTCCCGTACCTGATGGGCGAGCGCAGTCCGATAAACGACATAAACGCGCGCGGCACTTTCATCGGTATGACGATGGACACAACCCGTCAAAATCTGACGCTTGCGGTGCTGGAGGGCGTTGCGTTCGGAATACGCGACTCGGTTGAGGTTGCGCGGAAGATTGGCGTGAACATCATGCGGAGCAAGATTTGCGGCGGTGGTGCAAAAAGCGCGCTCTGGAAGCAGATTTTCGCGAACGTCCTCAATATGAGCATCGACACGGTTGAAACCGAGGAAGGTCCGAGCTACGGCGGGGCAATCCTCGCGGCGGTTGCCTGCGGTCAATGGAAGGACGTTGACAGCGCCGTTCGGGAGCTGGTTGCGGTCAAGGAAACCGTTGAGCCCGAGCCGAATATTGCCGCTCTCTACAATGAGCGTTACGAGCAATTCCGCCGGATTTATCCCGCAGTCAAGGAGCTGTTCCCCAAAATCAACATTTAAGAGGTACAACCGAAATGGAAATACTTTCAATTTTTTCAAAAGAATTTGCGGCTTACGGAAAAGTTCTCGACGGCTTCGACACAACCGAGCTTGTCAGCACGCTGAAAACGTCAACTCCGATAGGAAGCGGCGTGGAGTATGTGATGAGCGAGCCTGCGCTTGAAATTCTGCCGATTGCAAAGCAGTTTTCCGAGAACGCTTTTGGTGGCTCGGACATTCAGATTGGTTGGTGCAACGGTCACAACACAAAGCTGAACTGCCTCGAATACCACAAGAGCAGTGAAATCAACATCGGCTCGGAGGATTTTATTTTGTTGCTGGCAACGATGACCGATATCGAAAACGGCAGGCTGGATACCGCGCGGGTGAAAGCGTTCAAAGCGCCCGCAAATACCGCGGTTGAGCTTTATTCGACAACGCTTCATTACGCGCCGTGCTCGGCTGTTAAAGAGCAGGGATTTAAGGTTGCGGTTGTGTTGCCGATGGGAACAAACGGCAAGCTGAGCGCAGATTTCCGTGCTGTTAATCAAGAGGACAAAATGCTTTGGGCGGTAAACAAGTGGCTTCTCGCGCACCCTGAAAGTACCGAAGCATCGCAAGGCGCGGCGGTACTTTTGGACGGAGAAAATATCGACATTGCGATATAATTTAATTCAGTTAGCAAAGATAATTAAAGATAAAAACCCCACAAGGAGGAAAATTATGCTTACAAACATTCCTGAGGTAAAATTAGGCATTATAGCCGTATCGCGCGACTGCTTCGTGATTTCGCTTTCGGAGAAGCGCAGAGCGGCTGTTGCGGCGGCTTGCAAGGATATCGGTATCGATATCTGCGAGTGCAAAACTACTGTTGAAAACGAAACGGATATGCTCAAGGCGGTTGACGAGGCGAAAACCGCGGGTTGCAACGCGCTGGTTGTGTTTTTGGGCAACTTTGGTCCGGAAACACCCGAAACGCTGGTTGCGAAATACTTTGACGGTCCCGTGATGTACGCGGCGGCGGCAGAGGAAACCGGCGATGACCTTATCGGCGGACGCGGTGACGCTTACTGCGGAATGCTGAACTGCTCGTACAATCTCGGTATGCGCCACCTGAAAGCGTATATCCCGCCCTACCCTGTCGGAACAGCCGAAGATGTTGCGAAAATGATAAGCGAGTTTGTCCCAATTGCGAGAACGCTTATCGGACTTTCCGAGCTGAAGATAATCACCTTCGGTCCGCGCCCGCAGGACTTTTTCGCGTGCAATGCACCGATAAAAGGTCTGTACGAGCTCGGCGTTGAGGTTGAGGAGAACTCGGAGCTTGACTTGCTGGTGTCGTACAAGGCACACGCGGGTGACCCGAGAATTGCCGATATCTGCAAGGAAATGGCGGAGGAAATGGGCGAGGGAAGATATTATCCCGAGATGAACGAGCGTATGGCACAGCTTGAACTCACGCTTCTTGACTGGGCTGAAAAGCACAAGGGTGCGCGCAAATACGTTGCGTTCGCGGACAAATGCTGGCCTGCGTTCCCCGAGGCGTTCGGCTTTGAGCCGTGCTATGTGAACTCGCGCTTGGTTTCGCGCGGAATACCGGTTTCCTGCGAGGTTGACATCTACGGCGCGCTGAGCGAGTACATAGGAATGTGCATTACGGGCGACACGGTGACGCTTCTCGACATCAACAACTCCGTTCCCGCGGATTTGTTTAAACAGGACATCGAGGGCAAGTATCCGTACACGCTCACCGACACGTTTATGGGATTTCACTGTGGAAACACGCCGTCCTGTAAGCTCTGCGAGGACCGTGCCGTTAAATATCAGCTCATTCAGCACCGCTTGCTTGAGCCGAAGGACTCCGAGCCTGATTTCACTCGCGGCACGCTTGAAGGCGATATCGCGGCTTCGGATATCACGTTCTACCGCCTGCAGTGCAACAGCGAGGGCAAGCTCTGCGCGTATATCGCAGAAGGCGAGGTTCTCCCTGTAAGAACACGCTCGTTCGGCGGAATCGGCGTTTTTGCAATCCCCGAAATGGGTAGATTTTACCGCCACGTTTTGATTGAGAAGCGCTATCCTCACCACGGTGCGGTTGCCTTCAGCCACTGCGGAAACCTGATTTTCGAGGTACTGAAAATGCTCGGAATCGGCGACATCTCCTACAATCAGCCGAAGTCGCTCCCTTACCCGACCGAGCGCCCGTTTTAACGACATTATCTATCTCCTAAAATAAAGAAACTCGGCAACATCAGCTTGGTGTTGCCGGTTTTGTCAAAAGCAGATTCCGGTCACTTGTACTTGTAACAGCAAGCATTGCGTTGCAATCCCCCGCGCGGTCATTTTCAACCAACCGAAATCTCCCCTACCGAAATAACGTTGCCACGACTTGTTTTTCTCAAAAAAGAAACTCGGTAGCGCCGAAAAGGTGCTACCGAATTGTTGTTCCAAATGCGCTATTGTAACTCACACTTACTGCTGTCATAGCCGTTCGGGTGATTTTTGTGCCAGTTCCACGCGCTGGCGATAATCTCCTCAAGGCTGTCGTGAACAGGCTTCCAGCCGAGAATTTTTCTCGCCTTTTCACTCGATGCAACAAGTCTTGCCGGGTCACCCGCGCGGCGCAGTGTTTCGACAGCGGGAATGGGGTGTCCGGTGATTTTGCGAGCGGTTTCAATAACCTCGCGAACCGAGTACCCAACGCCGTTGCCGAGGTTGAAAATATCGCTCTCGCCGCCGTTTTCGAGGTACTGAACCGCGAGAATATGCGCGCTTGCAAGGTCGGTGACGTGGATATAGTCGCGGATACAGGTGCCGTCCGGCGTGTCGTAATCAGTGCCGTAAATGGAAATGCTCTCGCGCTTGCCGTTCGGAACCTGCAAAATCAGCGGTATCAGATGACTTTCGGGATTGTGCGCCTCCCCGATTTTGCCGCTTTCATCAGCACCGCAAGCGTTGAAATACCGCAGAGAAACGTACCTCAACCCGTGCGCCGCCGCAGTCCACTTGAACATCTTCTCCATAGCCAGCTTGGTTTCGCCATAAGGATTGGTCGGGCAAGTGCGGTCGTTCTCCAGAATCGGGATATTTTCGGGTTCACCGTAGGTCGCGGCGGTTGATGAGAACACAATTTTTTTCACGTTGTTCTTCACCATCGCTTCAAGCAAAACCTTGGTTCCGCAGAGATTGTTGTCGTAGTATTTCAGCGGATTTGTGACGCTTTCGCCGACAAGCGAGTACGCGGCAAAGTGGATAACCGCGTTGATTTGTTCACGGTGAAAAAGGTCATCGAGAAAATCAAAATCGCGGATATCGCCGTGATAAAACCGCGCGCCCTCGGGAACCGCGCTCCTGAATCCCGTCACCAAACTGTCCGCAACAACGACCTCGCGTCCCGCCCGAACAAGCTCCAAAGCGGTGTGAGAGCCGATATAGCCCGCGCCGCCTAAAACCAAAATGCTCATAAATTTTCACTCCTTCGTAATTTCAGCGCCGCCGACTGACCGAATTTTTATCCTCACGCACGAACCCTCTCCGAAAACTCGGTTCATCTCAGCGATATATTTTTCGGCAAAATCAACAGGAACAAACGCCTGAATTGTCCCCGCGAACCCGCCGCCGTGAACGCGAACAGCGCCCTTGTTGCCGAGTATTTTTTTGCTCAGCATTATGCCAAGAGTGAGCGCCTGCTTTGTCGGATTTGAGCAGGAAAACAGGTTTTGCAAAAGCACCGCCGAGGAGTTCCCCGACTCATTCACAAGCTCGAGAAATCCGATTATATCGCCGTTTTGAAGGACCTTAGCTTCCTGTTTTGCACGGTAATTTTCCTCAAAAAAATGCGCCGCGCGGATAATTGCCCTGTCCGAGCAACTTTCGCGGAGCTTTGGGATTTCGCGGTAAAAATCGCTCTCGTTCACGAAACGCAAATGTTGCTCGCCGAACTGCCCAGCAACGCTCTCCATCTCGCTTCGGATTGCCGAATAATCATCGGTCAAATCCGCATGACTGCTCTTGGTATCGGTGATGCAAATGCAGTAGCCGAGCCGCTCAAAATCACAGGAAAAGCTCTCGGCAACAGGCTTTTCGGTGTCCGCAAAGTCGATAAACACAAGCCCGCCGACCGAGGAAACCATCTGGTCCATCAGCCCGCTGTTCTTGCCGAAATAGACATTTTCAGCGAACTGACCGATTTTCGCGATTTCAACAGCACCCGCTCTGCCGCCGTTATAGTTTATATCGATAATTGTCCCGATAAGCGTTTCAAAAGCCGCGGAGGACGACAACCCGCTCCCAACGGCAACGTCCGAGGTGCAGTAAAGGTCGAAGCCGCCGATTTGAACGCCAAGCTCGATAAACCGCGCCGCGATACCGCTTACAATAGCCGCCGCGCCCGTCTTGTCCGTGCGCTCAAACACGCTGTTCAGGTCAACCGAAAACGCATCATAACCCTCGGATTTCACGCGGATAACGCCGTCCTCGTGAAACGCAACAACCGCGACAACATCAAGATTAACCGCCGCCGCAAGAACGCACCCGTGCTGATGGTCGGTGTGATTTCCACCGATTTCGGTTCTGCCGGAAGCGGAGAAAATTCGGACATCGCGCCGCTCGGGATACAGCTCTGCGAAGCGTTTCACCGCGCCGAGATAACGCTTTTTCTGATAAGCCTGCACCTCGTCCGCCGTACCATACAGATTTTTAAACGCCGTTGAAAACTCATCATTTTCGATACTCTGAAAAATTTCACGAATATTCAAAAAACCGCTCCTTTCGGAATTTGTGGAATTGCGCGAAAACACAAACGAAAACTCACTTGCCTGCCGATTATATTTTAACATATTTTTACCAAAATTGCAATAAATCAAAGAGCAAAAATGCAAAATAAAACGTGCAACCGAAAACGTGACAACCCGACTCAAGCGGCTCAACCGACAGCCCAGCAAACGAAGAATATTTCGGGCAATTTTCGGGAACTATTGTATGATAGTGCAGTAGAATTTTGTGCGGTTTGCACAACAAAAATCTGCGTTTTGCATACTGTAAAATGCGCACGTTTTTGATTGTTTTGTACAAAAAATGCTTGACTATTTGCGAAAAATATGTTATTATTTATATAATAATATAGATTAAAGAGGAAATGCAAATGATTTACACTGTTACGTTCAACCCGGCGGTTGACCTTATTGTTCACCCCGATGAGCTGAAAAACGGCGCGACAAACCGCTCAAAATCCGAGGAAATTTACTTTGGCGGCAAAGGAATAAACGTTTCGCTCGTGCTGAAGGAGCTTGGGATAAAGTCGCGGGCGCTGGGGTTTGTCGCGGGGTTCACGGGCGAGGCAATCGAAAACTCGCTTGTCGAGCGCGGGATTGACGCGGATTTTGTGCATCTTGAAAAGGGTTTTTCGCGGATAAACGTGAAAATCAAGTCGGGCGAGGAAACCGAGTTGAACGGGCGCGGACCACAAATTCCCAAAAAAGCTCTGCAAGAGTTGCTCGAAAAGCTGGACAAAATCGAGGACGGCGACACGCTGGTTCTCGCAGGGAGTATTCCGGCGGATTTGCCCGAGGATATTTACGAGAAAATTCTCGAGCGGCTGAGTGCACGGAAAATCCGCGCGGTTGTTGACGCAACGAAAAAGCTGTTGCTCAACGTGCTGAAATACAAGCCGTTCTTGGTTAAACCGAACAATCACGAGCTTGGCGAAATGTTTGGAGTTGAGCTGAAAACTGTTGACGAGATAATCGAGCACGCGCGAAAATTGCAGGAAATGGGTGCGGTGAACGTGCTGGTATCGATGGCGGGAAACGGCGCGGTTTTGCTCGATGAACACGGCAAAACCCACGTCTGCGGCGCGTGCAAAGGCACGGTGAAAAACTCGGTCGGTGCGGGCGACAGTATGGTCGCGGGGTTCATCGCGGGTTGCGAAAACGGCTACGAGTACGCGTTGAAGCTAGGCACGGCGGCGGGCGGCGCGACTGCGTTTTCCGATGGAATTGCCAAAAAAGAGGAAATTTTCGGGTTGCTCACACAGCTTAATTAAATAAATCAAAGGAGGTTACATTATGACTGAATTTAAGGGAAAAGGCGTTTACGGTGCGGTTGCGGTCGGGAAGATTTCGGTGTTCACGCGCGCCGAAATTTCCGTCAGGCGCGAGCACATCGAGGACTGCGAGGCTGAGAAAAAGCGCGTTGAAGCGGCAAAGGAAAAGGCTTTAGCACAGCTCGGTGAAATTCACGACAAGGCGCTTCGCGAGGTCGGCGAAACCAACGCGCAGATTTTTGAAATTCATCAAATGATGCTTGAGGACGATGACTACAACGAGTCGATTGCGAGCATCATCGACACGCAAAAGGTGAACGCGGAGTACGCGGTCGCGGTGACCTCCGACAATTTTGTCGAGATGTTCTCGGCAATGGACGATGCGTATATGCAGGCGCGTGCCGCGGACGTGCGCGATATCTCAAACCGCCTCATCGCGAACCTCTCCGAGTCCACAAGCGAGAGCGCGCAAACCGCCGACAAGGTGATAATCTGCGCGGACGACCTCGCGCCGAGCGAAACGGTTTCGCTTGACAAGGAGCGCGTTCTCGCGTTCGTCACGGCGCACGGCTCGTCAAATTCGCACACGGCAATTCTCGCGCGCAATATGAACATTCCCGCGATAATTGGCGCGGGCGATGAGTTCCTCGCCGCAATTAAGGACGGAATAAACGCGGGTGTGGACGGTTACACGGGCGAAATTTTCCTCGAACCCGATGAGGAAACGGTAGCAAAATTGCTGGAAAAACAGCGTGCCGATGAGGAGAAAAAGCGGCTTCTTCAGGAACTTAAGGGCAAGGAAAACGTCACCCTCGATGGCACGAAAATCGATATTTTCGCCAACATCGGCAGTGTAGAAAACATCGGTGCTGTTCTCCTCAGCGACGCGGGAGGAATAGGGCTGTTCCGAAGCGAGTTTTTGTACCTCGAAAACTCGGACTATCCCACTGAGGAACAGCAGTTTTCCGCGTACAAAAAGGTGCTTGAGGGAATGGCGGGCAAAAAAGTTGTCATCAGGACACTGGACATCGGCGCGGACAAAAAGGCGGATTATTTCAAGCTGGACAAGGAGGAAAACCCAGCGCTCGGTTTTCGCGCAATCCGAATTTGCCTCACCCGCCCCGAAATCTTCAAAACCCAGCTCCGTGCGCTGTACCGAGCGTCGGTTTACGGAAACCTCGGGATAATGTTCCCGATGATAACTAGCGTTTCCGAGGTTGAACAAATACTCGAGATTTGCAAGAATGTTCGCGAAGAGCTTGCAAAAGACGGAATAAAATTCTCGGAGAACGTTGAGCTTGGAATTATGATTGAAACGCCCGCCGCGGCGATTATAAGCGACAAACTTGCGCCGCTTGTTGACTTTTTCAGCGTTGGCACAAACGATTTAACGCAGTACACGCTTGCCTGCGACCGTCAAAATCCCAACATCGAGAGCTTCTGCGATACGCATCACGAAGCCATTCTGCGGCTGATTGAAATGGCGGCGCAAAACGCCCACAAGCACGGTGCTTGGATAGGAATTTGCGGCGAACTCGGTGCGGATACCGAGCTTACCGAAACATTTCTCCGAATGGGCATCGACGAGCTTTCCGTTTCACCGAGCTTTGTTCTCAAGGTTAGAGAAAAAGTCAGAAGCATCGATTTGAGCAAGTAAAATGAATTGAATAGCAAAAAATCCTGCAAAACAAAAACGCCGCCGAGCCAACCAGCCCGACGGCGATTTTTTGCAAATAGTTTACTTGGTGAAATACTTTACCGCGTTATTGTAGCAAATATCCTGAACAATCGTTCCGACAAACTCAACCTCGTTCGGGTACTCGCCCTCCTCGATGAGCTCGCCGAGCATATTGCAGACAATTCTTCTGAAATACTCGTGGCGAGTGTAGGAGAGGAAGCTACGGCTGTCGGTGAGCATTCCCACGAACTTGCTGAGCAATCCGAGCTGCGACAGCGCCATGAGCTGTTTCTCCATACCGTCCTTCTGGTCGTTGAACCACCAAGCCGAACCAAACTGGATTTTGCCGACCGTGCCCGCCTGCTGGAAGCAGTTTCTGATTGTCGCGAGAACCTCGTTGTCGCGCGGGTTGAGGCAGTACAAAATTGTCTTGGGCAACTCGTTTGTGCTGTCAAGCGTATCCATCAGCATTGACAGCTTCTTCGCAAAGGTCTGGTCCTCGATTGCGTCAAAACCGGTGTCCGGTCCAAGCTCTCTCATATAACGAGCGGAGTTGTTGCGGAGCGCACCGATGTGGTACTGCTGAACCCAGTGCAGACGCGCGTACTGCTTGCCGAGGTGTACGAGAATGTAGCCCTTGTACTGCTCGATTTCCTGCTGAGTGAGGTCGTCGCCGCCGAGAGCCTTCTTGACAATCTTGTCAACCTGCTCTCTTGTCGCGGGCGCGAACATAACAACGTCAAGCGCGTGGTCGGAGCAAACACAACCAACGCTGTCGAAGAACTCAATTCTCTTGGTGAGCGCCTCGCAAAGGCTGTCGATACCGTCAATCTTGACATCAGCGGCATCCGCGAGCTTCGCGATATAAGGAACGTAGGTCGGCAGCTCGATGTTCACAGCCTTGTCGGGACGGAACGCGGGAGCAACCTCAACGTCAAAGCTCTTGTCCTCTTTGAGGAGCTTGTGGAAATGCAAATCGTCAATCGGGTCATCGGTTGTGAAAATCTTCTTGACGTTGCTCATTGTAATCAGCTTGCGCGCAGTGAGCGTCTGGAGCTTCTCGTTGCACTTGTCGAAAATCTCCTTCGCGGTTTTCGGCGAGAGAACCTCGTTGATACCGAAATAGCGCTGAAGCTCGAGGTGAGTCCAGTGGAAAATGGGGTTGCCGATTGCGTACGGCATAACCTCGGCGTACTTGAGGAACTTCTCGTAGTCGTCCTTGTCGCCGGTGATGTAGCTCTCGTCAACGCCAAGCTCACGCATAAGACGCCACTTGTAGTGGTCGCCGCCGAGCCAGCACTCGGTGATATTCGCGAACTTTCTGTCCTCGTAGATTTCCTGAATGGGCAGATGGCAGTGATAGTCGAAAATCGGCATATCCTTCGCGTAGTTGTGATAAAGGGTTTTCGCCGTTTCATTTTTGAGGACAAAATCCTCGTCCATAAATTTCTTCATAATCATATCTCCTGATAATTTCCGGAATTTAGATGTGTAACAGTTTACCTTAAGTCAACGCAAGTTAACTTAAAGTGTAACACCCGTCTTGAAAATCGCGATTTCACGCGAATTATAGCGCTCGTTTACCGTGAGCTTGCCGCTAGCCGTGTCCGCAACCAGCTTTATCAGCTCGTCCAGCTTTTGTTCAAACGTATCGCCCGTGACAATCGTACCCGCGTTGAAATCAATCCAGTTCTTCTTGCGCGCGGCAAGGTCGGAGTTGGTCGAGATTTTGATTGTCGGGACAAAACCGCCGAACGGCGTGCCGCGTCCCGTGGTGAACAGAACGATGTGGCAGCCAGCCGAAGCAAGATTTGTTACGGCAACCATATCGTTTCCGGGGCCGTTGAGCAGGTTCAAACCGTGCGCGGTGAGCTTATCGCCGTCAAAAAGCACATCGCAGACCTCTCTCGAGCCGGATTTCTGCGTGCAACCGAGGGACTTGTCCTCGAGCGTTGTGATACCGCCCGCCTTGTTTCCGGGCGAGGGGTTCTCGTAAACGGGCTGGTCGTGCTTCTGATAGTACTCCTTGAAACCGTTAACCAGCTTAACAATCTTGCCAAACGTCTGCTCGTCCTTTGCCCTGTCCATAAGGAGCTGTTCAGCACCGAACATCTCGGGAACCTCGGTCAATACAGACGTGCCGCCGATAGCCGCCATAAAGTCGGAGAAGCGCCCTACAAGCGGGTTTGCGGTAATTCCCGACAGACCGTCCGAGCCGCCGCACTTCAGACCAACCTTGAGGCAACTCATATCCTTTTCAACGCGCTTGTCGCCCTTAGCCTTGTCGTAGAGCCGTTCGAGCGCGGCAACACCCTCGGCGATTTCGTCCTCAACGTCCTGCGCAATCAAAAATTCGGTGCGCTCCTCGTTGTAGTCGCCGAGCGTTTCCTTGAAAACGTCCATACGGTTGTTCTCGCAACCAAGTCCGAGAACCAGCACGCCGCCTGCGTTCGGGTGTTTCACCATTCTCTGGAGAATAGTGCGGGTACGCTCGTGGTCCTCGCCGATTTGCGAACAGCCGTAAGGGTGGGTGTAGGTGAAAACACCGTCCACGCCCTCAAGCTCGGGATGCTTTTTATTAAAAGTATCGACGATAACCCTCGCCTGTGCGTTCACACAACCAACGGTCGGGATAACCCAAAGCTCGTTTCTTATGCCAATATCGCCGTTCTTGCGCTCGTACACCATAACCTTCGGCGCGGTTTTGATCTCGGCGGGCGAAATCTCCTTCTTGTTGAAGGAATATTCGAGCGTACCTTCAAGATTTGTCGCCATATTGTGGCTGTGAACGTGTTCACCGACAGCGATATCCTTCGTAGCCCTACCGATAACCTCGCCGTACTTAATCACCTTTTCACCCGTTTTTATGGGCTTCAAAGCGAATTTGTGTCCCTTTTCGATATCCTCGGCAAGCACAACGCCCTCGTGCTCCTCGCCCTTTTTGAGAGGAACAAGCGCAACCGCCACGGAATCAAGCGGGGAAATTACAATCGTATTCTTCATATTATTCTCCCAGAAATGCTTTCAGAGCCGCTCTTTCGCCGTTCTTTACGATGCTCTCGATGTAGCCGGCAACAAGCGCCGCGTTGTCGTCCTCGTCGAGATTTTGCTCCCAAACGTCAGCCGCACCGAGAACTTTCTTCGCCATCGCGCTGTAATCGGAGATTGCCCAAACCTCTTTCCAGAACTCGAGGAATTTCGCGTCATCAGCGAGCTTGATATCCTCATCGCCGCGCTTTCCGCGATAGAAAACAGCAAGCGATGCCAGCGAGAACAGAATGTGCTTCGGGGACTTGCCGAACTTTTTGCGGTAGTCGTTGTAGGTGGGGAGCAGACGCGTTCTGAATTTCGTGGTGGAGTTGAGGGCAATGCTCATCAGCTCGTGACGGATAAACGGGTTCTTGAAGCGCTCGACAACACTGTTCGCGAAAGCGTCCATCTGGTCTTTCGGCAGGTCGATTGTCGGCTTGATTTCGTCGTTAATGAGTTCAGCGGCGAAACGTCCAACGTCCGCGTCCTCGACAGACTCGCGAACCGTGTCAATTCCCGCCATATAAGCCACAGGAACGATAGCGGTGTGAGTGCCGTTCAGGATTTTAACCTTTCTCTGCTTGTAAGGCGTGATATCATCAGCGAAAATCACGTTCAAGCCCGACTTGTCCGCGGGGAGCTTCTCCTGAACAAACGGCTCCTTCTGGAGAACCCACAGGTGGAAAATCTCGCCCTTTACGATATTGTTGTCCTGATAGCCCATTTCCTCGCAAATCTGCGCGGCGTTATCTCTCGGATAACCGGGAACAATGCGGTCAACGAGCGTGCTTGTGTAGTGGCAAGCGTTGTTCATCCAATCAACAAACGCCGCGTCCATACCCTTAATCTTGGCAAGCTCGTTCATAACGCGCTTGAGCTCGTCACCGTTGTGGTCGATAAGCTCGCAGGGAATGATAGCCAAGCCCTTTGTAGCGTCGCCGTTGAAGTGGTCGTATCTGGTCTTGAGGAATGCGAGAAGCTTTCCGGGGAAGCTCTTCGGGCACTTTGTGAAATCGGTGTCCGTTTCATCGAGCGCGATACCCGCCTCGGTTGTGTTGGAAATAACGACTTCGAGCTCCTCGCTCTTTGCGTAGTTAAGGAACTTGTCGTACTGCTCAAACGGGTTGATAAAGTCCTTGAGAACGTCGATAATACGCTTGCTCTGAACCTTTTCGCCCTTGTCTATACCCTCAAGGCACAGCGTGTAAAGACCGCCCTGCTTTTCGAGGTCGGCAACTCTGCCCATCGGCATCGGCTGAACAACAGCAACGTCTGCGTTAATAACGCCCGCGTCGTTCAAATTCTGCAAAATCCAGTCAACAAACGCTCTGAGAAAGTTTCCCTCGCCGAATTGGAGGATTTTCACAGGTCTGTCAACTGCTTCAAAAGTGCTTCTGTTAAGGTCTTTCATTTTTGTTACCTCACAACTTTACATTATCTTTGGTTTTGTGATTTTTGATATTGATAAGGCAGACAATGCCTATAACCACCGACATAAGTCCGATACCGACATTTGAGATAAGCATCGCGATACCGAGGCTCTCCGCGCCGATTTCGGGGAAACAGTTTATCATAATCAGCATCGTCGGTATTCTGAACACAAACAGCCGCGACAGGTTGCACACCATCGAGAGCTTTGTCCAGCCAATTCCGTAAATCAGTCCGTTGACTGCGGAATTGACGCCGAGAGCCACTATGCCTATTCTCTCGTAGGAGAAGATTTTGTTGATAAGCTGGGCTTTTTCGGGACTGCCGTTTGCAAAGAACGCGGAAAGCGGTTCTCCGAAAACGGTGAGCAAAACGAACCCGATTGACGACAGCACAAGGTTTACCGTGAGCGTGCAGAAAAACAGCTTAATCATACGCGAATAGTGCTTTTCGCTCAAATTGTAGCTCACAACCGACGATTCCGCGTCCTCCGTGCAGTTTGTGATGCTGGTGACGCTTCCGCTGATGTTGTTTGAAACACCGAGCGCACCGGGAGCTTCATCACCGTAGGTCATCGCCATGGAGTTTACCAGAACCTTGCCCATCGAAAAAACAAATTTTCCCAAAAACACGGGAATTGACAGTGAACAAAGCGGCTTGAAGTAGTCCTTTGTAAACATCGTGTTTTTGGGGGAATAGTGAAACAGGAAATTTTTTCTGATAAGATTTACCGCCGCGTATACCGACACCGAGATATCCGCCAAAAGCGTTGCGCCCGCAACCATCGTTGTGCCCAGATTGAGCATACTCACAAAGATTACCGTAAACGCGAGCTTTATGGACATCGACATTATATTGACGAACAGAATGTTCACCGTCGCGCCTCTTGCCTTCTCCAACCCGAGGAAAACCGAGTTGAACATCGAAACGCCGATTGAGATAATCTGAACGCGGAAATAGCCAAGTCCGATATTTATCAGCTCCTCGGTAAGTCCCGCGATGTGCAGAATTCCGCTCGCAAATATCTCCAATACCGCTATTATCCCCAAAGCCGAGAGGAAAAACAGCGTCAAAGTCGTGTTGGCAACTTTTTTCGCCTTGTCGTACTCGCCGCGCCCGATTAGCCTTGACACGATAATCGAGCTTCCGGTTGAAAAACCTCCCCCGAGAGCCGTGAACAGGTTCTTGATTTGGGAAATCATAACAACCGACGACAGCGCGTTGTTGTCGCTCTGCGAAACGACAATTGTGTCGATAATGCCGCTTAGGTAAGTAAAAGCGCTCAGTGCCATAAGCGGGAGAGTGATTTTCAGGACAACCGCCATAGGGTTGCCCGTGAGGATAAACTCCCGCCGCTTACGGTCTTTTTCGCTTACATTTGAGTTATCTGCCATTATTTTGCCTTTTTCTTTTTTTATTCAGCAGTAAGCTGGAATTTAATGCGCTTTTCGGTTGCCTTGTCGAAGAGGTAAACGCTCTCGAAAGGAATGGCGAACTGAAGCTCCTCGTTAATTGCGGGAGAATCATGCGGGTCAACCTTAAGAATTGTTTTAATACCCTGAATGTCAACGTAAACGTTGGTGTTATCGCCGAGAAGCTCGGTAAGCTCAACCGCGCAGTTTATCTTGAACGCCTTGCGAACGTCCTCGTTCTTGCAGAGCTTGATTGCCTCGGGACGGAAGCCGAGAACGAGCTCCTCACCCTCATACTTGTTGACGATATCCTTGTCGGCAATAGCATAGAGGTCGATGATGTTGCCGTTGATGTTGAGCTTGCCGTCTCTTACCTTCGCGTCGATGAAGTTCATCGGAGGCTCGCCGATAAATCCGGCAACGAACATATTAACGGGGTTGAAATAGAGGTCATACGGCGTACCAACCTGCTGAATGTAACCGTCCTTCATAACGACAATTCGGTCAGCCATTGTCATAGCCTCGGTCTGGTCGTGGGTTACATAGATGGTTGTAGCGCCGGTCTGGCGGTGAATTTGAGTAATCTCGGAGCGCATGGTAACACGCTGTTTTGCATCAAGGTTAGAAAGCGGCTCGTCCATAAGGAAGATGTCAACCTTGCGGATTATTGCGCGTCCAACCGCGACTCTCTGTCTTTGACCGCCCGAAAGCGCACGCGGGAATCTGTCAAGATAATCGGTAAGACCGAGAATTTTTGCCGTGGTGTTAACTCTCTCTTCGATAACGTCGTCATCAACGCCCTGAAGCGTCAAGCCGAAAGCGAGGTTATCGTAAACGGTCATATGCGGATACAGCGCGTAGCTCTGGAAAACCATCGCAACGCCGCGCTCACGCGGGCCCTTTTCGTTAACTCTCTCGCCGTTAATGAAGAAATCACCCTTGCTGATGTTTTCAAGACCTGCTATCATACGCAGAGTGGTTGATTTTCCGCAACCCGACGAGCCTACGAAAACGATAAACTCGCCCTTTTCAATCTCCAGATTGAAATCGTGTACGGCGTGAAAGCCGTTCGGGTAGATTTTGTTGATTCCTCTTAATGTTAAAAATGACATAACGGTACTCCACTTTCAAAAAAATTCTATTCAATAACCGCGGGGCGATTATTTGAGGTCGAGATTGCCAATATTGTCCATATCATCGTAGGTCTGGTTTTCGCCGCACATACCCCAGATGAAGGTGTAATTCGAGGTAGCGGTGCCGGAGTGGATTGACCACGAGGGCGAGATAACCGCCTGTTCGTTGTGAAGAATGATGTGGCGGGTTTCCTTGGGCTGTCCCATCATGTGGAACACGATGTTGTCGCCGGGAACCTCAAAATAGAAGTAAACTTCCATTCTTCTCTCGTGGGTGTGGGAGGGCATTGTGTTCCAGCTGTTGCCGGGAGCAAGCTCCGTCATACCCATAGCGAGCTGACAGCTTTCGCAGACAGCGGGGTTAACATACTGGTTAACAACGCGCTTGTTCATATTCTCGTCAGAGCCGAGCGGACGGTGAACAGCCTTATCCTTGGTGATATAAACCGTGGGATAAGTCTTGTGCGCGGGGCAGGAATTGATGTAGAACTTTGCGGGATTTGCCTTGTCGTCCGACTTGAAGACAATCTCCTTCGTTCCCATACCAATATAAATGCCGTCCTTGAAATTGAGCGGATACTCCGTGCCGTCAAGAACAACCGTACCCTTTCCGCCGACGTTGATGATACCCATTTCGCGGCGCTCGAGGAAATACTCCGTGCCGAGTTCCTTTGTAGAGCCGAGCGAAAGCTCCTTGTCAACGGGCATTGCGCCGCCTGCAATCATTCTGTCCTGATGAGAATAGGTGAGCGCGATTTCGTCCTTAACGAAAACCTTGTCGATGAGGTAGTGCTTACGCAGGGTTTCCGTGTCATAATGCTTTGAATCATCGGGGTGATTAGCATATCTGATATCTAAAGTCATTTTCTTCTCCTTAAATAAATTGCTTTATGTGAGCGACTGCGGCGGGGATATCCTCGCCCGTTGTGCCCTCGAAAACGAGATTTGCGTCGGGACAAACCTTTCGGATTTCGGGAATAATCCTCGAGTAATCGAAAATGCCCTTCCCCACGCCAACCTGTTTGAGCGAGCCATCCTCGGCGATTACGCAGTCCTTGATGTGGAACACCTGAATGTTGCCGCCGAACGTTTCGAGACCTTCATGAAGGATATCGTACATCTCGCTGACGTTTGATTTGTCGAGATAGTTGTACAAATCGAAGATAATCCTGATGTTGTCGCGACCGATAGCCTTGACCGCTCTGTCAAGCGTTTTCACGTTCCAGCAAACGTGCCCGAACGCGCCTTCCATACCGATAAAAGCGTTTTGGCTTTTAGCAAAGTCTGCAAGCTCCGAAAACGTTGATATCACGCGCTGTACAGCCTCTTCCGTGCGGTTTTGCGGGTGATAAGTCCACTTGTCGCCGTTGTAGGAACCGGTTTCCGAGCCGACAACCTCGCACCCAAGTTCGTGGCAGTGCGCGAGATAATCCTTGAAAACCGCCTTTCCGTTGGCGATTTTTTCCTCGTTCGGGTGAACGGGGTTGAAATACGCACCGATAAGCGGAACAGTCTTGCCCGCTTTCTCGAAAACCGCGCTGAACGCCTCGGCGCGCTCTTTGGTGATTGCGCCGGGCGTGTAAGCAACGTCGTCAAGGCATTTGTACGCGACAAGCTGAACTCCGGAAAGTCCCAGCTCGTCAAGCCGTTTCGCGATATTTTCCTCGCCTTTTACGCCCAAATCGTGGGCGCGAATAAACAGCTTCATTATCTCTGAACGCGTCCCGAAGCGTCGCCGCCTGCGAGAGTTTCAACTTCCTTGCGGGAAACGAGGTTGAAGTCGCCGGGGATTGTGTGCTTGAGGGCGGAAGCAGCAACGCCGTATTCGAGCGCAGCCTTGAAATCCTTGCCGTCAAGCAATCCGCAGATAACGCCGCCTGCGAAGGAGTCGCCGCCGCCTACGCGGTCAACGATGGGGTGAATGGAGTATTCCTTGGAGTGATAGAACTCCTTGGTATCTCTGCTGTAAATGCACGCGGACCAGCCGTTGTCGGACGCGGAGTGCGAAACGCGCAGAGAGGAGATGCAGTATTCAAAGTTATAGTCAGCAACCATCTGCTCGAAAATGGACTTATAGCCTGCAAGCTCGAGGTCGCCCTGAGTAACATCGGTGTTGCCGGGCTTGTAGCCGAGAACGAGCTCAGCGTCCTCTTCGTTGCCGATGCAAACGTCAACGTACTGCATAAGGTTCTTCATAACCTTCTGAGCCTTTTCACTGCTCCAGAGCTTCTTGCGGAAGTTGAGGTCAACGGAAACCTTTACGCCGTGCTTCTTGGCAGCCTTAAGAGCTTCTTCGGTAAGAACAGCGGCCGCATCGGAAACAGCGGGAGTAATTCCTGTGAAGTGGAACCAGTCAGCGCCCTCGAAGATAGCGTCAAAATCGAAATCAGCCGCGGTCGCGGTGGAAATCGAGGAATGAGCTCTGTCGTAAACGACCTTGGAAGGACGCATAGAAGAGCCGCTCTCGAGGAAGTAAATGCCGAGTCTTTCGCCGGTCTTTGCAATGTGCTTGGTCTCAACGCCGTACTTGCGGAGAGCCGCAACAGCGCACTCGCCGATTTCGTTGTTGGGAACAGCGGTTACGAACTCAGCGTCGTGACCGTAATTTGCGAGGGAAACAGCAACGTTCGCTTCGCCGCCGCCGTAGCAAACGTCAAACTCGTCTGCCTGAATAAACTTTTCGTTGTTGGGAGTGGAAAGGCGGAGCATAATCTCGCCCATTGTAACTACTTTAGCCATCGGTAAAATCTCCTTTATAATAAATTACTTCTTTTCAACAAGGTGAATTGCAAATCCGCTGTATTCTTCAGCGAGATAGATAACGGTCATTCTGCCGTCTGCGTCGTACTTTGCGCTGTCCATATCGAACTTAACGCCCTTCTGCTGGAGCTGGAATACCGCTCTGCGAACGTTCGGAGTGGAAACGGCGATGTGGCCCATAGCGCCCTTGAACGGAGCCTTCATGCACTCAATCTGAGTACCTGCGAAAACGCTGGAGTTGCCGACCTTCTGCTCCCAGCCGAACATATCCATAAACTTAGCGGTAGTGCTCTTTGCCTCGTCCTCGTTCTGGCAGTTGATGCCAACGTGAACGAGCTGGAAGTCGAGCATCTTGTTAACAGCCGCCTTGCAAAGCGCGGTGATTTCGTCCCACTTCTGCGCCTTGACGAGCTTGTCGGGAACAATCCACGAACCGCCACAGCAAACGATTTTCTTGAATGCGAGGTAGTTGTTGAGGTTGTTCTCGTTAACGCCGCCTGTGGGCATAAACTTCATCATCGAGTAAGGTGCGGAAACAGCCTTGATGTAAGCCAGACCGCCTGCCTGCTCTGCGGGGAAGAACTTGACGAAATCAAGTCCAAGCTCGAGAGCCTGTTCAATCTGCGAGCCGTTAGCAACGCCGGGTGCAAAGGGAACGCCCTTGTCGAGGCAGTGCTTAACAACCGCGGGGTTAAGACCGGGAGCAACGCAGAACTTTGCGCCTGCCGCGATAGCCGCGTCGCACTGCTCGATAGTGAGCACGGTGCCTGCACCTACGAGCATATCGGGATAAGCGTCGGTCATCGCCTTGATAACCTTGTCTGCGCCTGCCGCGCGGAAGGTAACCTCTGCGCAGTGGATACCGCCGTCATAGAGAGCCTTTGCGAGATTTACCGCGTCATCGGTGTTTTCGAGCTTGATTACGGGAACAACACCCGTGCATTCGAGCTGTTCAAGAAACTTTTTGTTGTCCATTTCAAATTCCTCCGAATAATTTATTCAACTGAAATTATCTGCCGAGCCAGCCGCCGTCAACAGCGATTGTAAAGCCATTTACATAGTCCGAAGCGGAAGACGCAAGGAATACGGCAGCGCCCATGATGTCGTCGGGAGTACCCCATCTGCCTGCGGGAATTCTGTCGAGGATTGCCTCGCTTCTGTCAGCGTCAGCGCGCAGAGCCTTGGTGTTGTTGGTTGCCATATAGCCGGGAGCGATTGCGTTTACGTTGATGCCCTTGGAAGCCCACTCGTTTGCCATGGTCATTGTAATGCCCTTGACAGCGGACTTGGAAGCGGTGTAGGAAGGAACGCGAATACCGCCCTGATAAGAAAGCATCGAAGCAACGGAGATAATCTTACCGCCGTGTCCCTGCTTTACGAACTGCTTTGCGCAAGCCTGCGAAAGGAAGAAGAGCGTGCGGCAGTTTACGTTCATAACCAAATCCCAGTTTTCAACGCTGAAATCGATGGTGTCCTCACGCTTGATAACGCCCGCGTTGTTTACGAGAATGTCAATCTGACCGAACTTCTCGAGAGCGGTGTTGATGATGCTGTCGATGGGATCGAGGGTGGAGAGGTCAGCGCACATAAACTGGAAATTCTCCTCGCCGAGCATTTCCTGAGTTGCGGTTGAAGGAACAACGGATACGCCGAGAACCTTTGCGCCCGCCTCAACGAAAGCCTTTGAGAAGCCCTGTCCGAGACCGGTGTCGCTTCCTGTAACGATTGCTACCTTACCTGCAAGACTGAATTTGTCAAGAATCATAATGTTACCTCCATAAATTCTTGTAATTTTGTTTATTAAAGGGAAAAATCCCTACCTTACTAAAAAATGCCGATTGACCGTAAAATCGTGACATACGCGAAAATCGTGACTGTACTTATCAAGCTCGTCCACACGACAAGCTGTCCCGCAAGCTCATCGTCCGCGTGCATTTCCTTTGCCATAATCGCGCTTGCCACGGCAACGGGAGTAGCGAAAACGCCGACATAGGTTGCGAAATGCTCGCCGGCAAGCTCGGGGAGAACCGTCATCTTGAGCAACAGCGCGCCGCCAAGCCCCAAAACCGGCACAGCAACCGTTCTCACGACGGTACCGAAAACGATTTCTTTTCGAAGTCTTTTGACCGCCGAGAACTCAAATCTTCCTCCGAGAACAATCAGCGCAAACGGCGTGCAGATTGATTTCACGCTCTCAAGCGTTTTATAGAGGAACGTGACGTCCGAAATTCTGAACGACCAGCCCCACATCACGAAAAGCTCACGGATACCCAGCACGGCGAGTCCCGCCAAAGTGCCGAGGATAAGCGGATTTTTGATAATCCCGAGGAGGATATTTTTGACGTTGATTTTGCCTTTTTGGTTGTCGTTGTTGAAAATCGAGAGCGTGACGACACCCAAAATGTTGAACAGCGGCACGCAAAATGCGCTCATAACGCCCGCCGCCGCGGCGCCCGCGCTCCCGAAAAGCGACTCTGCGAGGGGCAGTCCGATTATCGCGTAATTCGAGCGAAAAACCGCTTGAATTAACGCGCCGCGCTTGCCCGAGTCCTTAGTAAACGCGCACACAACGCCGATTCCGATGAAGAAAATCGCAACAACACCCAAAAGCCCGTAAAGCACGAAATAGACGTTAACCTCACGCAGACTTTTGATGTTGTAGACGTTGTAGAAAAGCATCGCGGGGAGCAAAACCCTGAATGTGAGCTTGTTTCCAACGTCGAAAAATTCCTTTTTGATAAAGCCGATTCTTTTGAGAATATAACCGAGCGCAATCAGCAGAACAATCGGCAAAACCGCGTTTGCGGCGAAAATAAAAGCGTCAATCATATTCCAAGCTCGATGGGCGGGAAATATTCTTTGAGGTAGTCGCCCGTTTCCTTTATCATTTCAACAAACAGCCGTGACGCGTCGGGAACGCTCAGCTTTGAGCAAAGCGGCTGATTGACAAACGCCTCGAAAATCTCGCGGAAATCGCGGTTTTTGATGCCGCGGTACATATTCTCGATATTGAGGCAGTTCCTCAGCACAAGCGCGCTTACATTCGCGGGAAGCGGCTTTGCGGTAATCGGCTTGACGCTGTTTCTCGAGAACACGCAGTTAGTTTCGACAACCGCACCGAGCGGCATATCGCGCATCTGCCCGACATTCGGCATATTCGCGTTGGACACAATCGGCGGGATAAGCCCGAGAAGCGCCTTCATCAGCTCGACAACCTCTTCATCGCTCTTCTTGACCTCGATTTGCTCCTCACCGTTTGCAATCCTCTCGGACTGCGCGATTTTCTCGAGCATATCCTTCTTGCGATAACTCACGGGAGTGAGGTGGTAGAGCCATTTGTCGGGGGAACTCTCGTTGTCGAGATACCAAGAGTTGTTCATAAACTCGACAAGATGCCTGTCCCCTGCCGCCGCGAGGACACCGAACCGCATAAACAGGTCCATCTTGACCTTGTTTCCGTAGAGGAACGGGTTGTCGCCGCGGAAATCCTGCGGCTTGAAGCCGATTTGCTCGCAGTAGCCCTCGTCATAGTATTTTTCTATAAAACCGGGCAGAACTTTGAGCATATCTCTGCCCTCGAAATTTGCTTCGGTAATCCAAGTGAAGTGGTTGATACCGCACGCGTCGATTTTCATCTGGTGACGCGTTGGCTTCGGTACACCGAACAGTTCAGCCGCCGCACAACAGAGAAATTCCTGCGCGTGAAAAACCTCGTGACAGCAACCGAACGCCTTGATTTCGGGGAACACGTCATAGAGCGTTTTCGTGCAAGCGGTCATGGGGTTTGTGAGGTTGATAACCCACGCGTCGGGGCAGTGCGCCTTGATTGCGCGCGCGAAGCCCTCGTAAATGGGGACGGTTCTCATTGCGCGAAGAACGCCGCCCGGTCCCACGGTATCGCCGACCGACTGGTAAATCCCGTATTTTTCGGGAAGATGAACGTCCGCTTGCATTTCATCGAACGTTCCCGGCAAAATCGAGCAAGCCACGAAATCCGCGCCGTCAAGCGCCTCGCCCAAATCCGAGTAAACTCGGTAATCCCACTTTGAAACGGTATTCGGCGCGGCATTGATTTTCTCGCCGATTTTGCGGTTTCGCTCTGCCGCGGGGATATCGATATCGTACAGCGCAATCTCGCCGCAAAGCCCGTCCGCGAGCGCCAAATCGTTCATAAAAACGCGCGCCCAAGCCTTCGAGCCGCCGCCGATATACGCAATTTTAATCTTAACCATTGTCTTTTCCTTTGTTCTTTATCTTTTGTTTTTTCACAAGAAACGTGAGCAGACCCGCGATTTCTCCGACAGCAAGATACCCGAGCGGATACATCATAATTTGCGGAATGATATTTGAGAAAACCACCCATATTGCCGCCGTGAATAATGCCACGGGAATTATCGGGACAAACCACAGTTTGTTGAATTGCGCACCGATGAAAATGCCGATAAACACCATAAACAGGGGATGTATTGCATTAGTCATCAGAACCCAAACAATGGTGCATAAAAAATACACATTTGCATCATTTACCGAAGGGTTCAGTATCAGTGCCGGAAGCCCGAACATCACGACCGCCGATAAAATCGTGCTTATGATGATTTTTTTCGATACGCTCACGAAAATCAGCCCTTTTCCATTCTCTTGACCTCGGTGTAGCACAGCACGAAAGGCGCAACGCCCTTTGCGTCGTTCTCGACAACAGGCTCGGAGATGTAGTACTCGAAGGTACCGTCGCGGCGCTTGTTGTCCTCGGGACCAAGACCTGCGACAAGGCAGATTCCGCCGAGATTGAGGTCGCCGTCCTCGCTGATTGAGAGGTACTTTTTGCAGATACCGTCAAAGGTTTTTCTGCCCATTTCGGCGTACTTCTTGTCGATAACCCCAAGCCGCGCGCCCTTCATCATCGCGTACGCAATCATCGAGCTACCGCTGGTTTCGAGGTAGTTGCCCTCTCTGCCGCCTTGGTCGACAACCTGATAGTACATTCCGGTTTCAGCGTCGGCGTACTGCGAAATTCCGTCAATCGCCTCTGCGAAAATCTTGACAAGCTCAGCTTTCGCGTTCTCATCATCAATGTAATCGATATTATCAACAAGCGAAATGCAGAACCAGCCGATTGCCCTGAGCCAGAAACTCTTCGAGCGACCTGTTTCCTTATCCGCCCAGAACGCGGTTTTAGAGCAGTCGCAACCGTGATAGTAAAGCTTTTTGTTCTCGTCGAACATCAGCTTTCTCACGCTTTTGAACTGGTTCACAACATCGGAGTAATCCTTATTGCCAAAGTACTTTTTGAACAGCGTTGAGAAAACCTGTCCCATATAAAGTCCGTCCAGCCAAATCTGGTTCGGGTAAATCAGCTTGTGCCAGAAGTTGCCCGTTTCGGTGCGTGGCTGTTCCTCGAGTTGGCTTTCGAGGAGGAAAATCGCCTTTTTGTACTTTTCCTTGCCAGTTTTCTCGTACAACTCAAAGAGCACCTTACCCTCGTTTACATCATCGAGGTTAAATTTTTCCTTTGAGTAACCGCGGATTGAGCCGTCCTCGAAGACATAGTAATCGATGAATTTCTCGGCAAAATCAGCGTATTTTGCCTCACCGGTAATTTCGCTCGCGCAAAGGAGCGCGGTAATCATACAGCCGTCGATGTAGTTCCAGTGCGGCGGCTTGCCCTGTCTAATGCTTTCGATATTCCACAGCGGCGCGTCGGGCGTTGAGCCGTCGAGCAACTTGTCAATATATCTGTCAATTTTTTCGTACATTCTTACTCCTTGATTAAGGAACCGACATTTTTGGCGATAAGCGGCTCGCCTTCGTTCCCTATTATTTCAACGTTTTTCACGGTGAGCTTGTTTACGTTGTCGAAATACATACCCGCCCTGCACAATTTCTCGTTGTTGTTTTTCATTGACGGGAAATTCGGCTCAGCGTTCTCGTCGTAGGTGAACTTGAGGTTCTCAACCGTGATTTCGTCAATCGGCATTTCGGGAAGCCCGTCGCAGTAGCAAGCGGCAACGTGGCAGTTCTCGCAGACCATATCCTTGAACGTGAACTTGCCGAGATACGGTGTTCTGTCGTCCACGGGGAGCTTTTCGCGAGTTGTGTTGTACTCGGAGAAACGGTCGGGGTCACAGCAGTTATACCACATATTGATAACAATAGGCGTGAGCACCCCGTCCATCTTGATATTCTCAAACAAAACTCCGTCAATAACCGCGTCCTTGCCTCTGCCGCGGCGTGTTTTGATACGCAAACCGCGGTCGGTGTGGTTGAAGATGCAACGGTTGACCGTGAGATTTGTCACGCCGCCCGCCATCTCGCTTCCGAGGGTAATCGCGCCGTGACCGAACTGCATGATGCAGTTTCTGATTGTGTGGCGATTTGCGGGAGTTTTGTACTTTTTGCCAATGTCAATTTTGCCCGATTTTATCGCGATGCAGTCATCGCCGACGCTGAAGCGGCAACCGATAATATCAACCTTATCGCAAGCCTCGGGGTCGCACGCATCGGTGTTCGGGCTGTCCTTGGGCGCGTTTATGGCAACATCGAGGAATTTGATGTTTTCCGAGAAAAACGGGTGAAGTTGCCACATTGCGGCGTTCTGACCGGTAATTCCGTGAACAACGATATTCGAGCATTGATTCATAAACAGCAGATTAGGTCTGCCGATAGTGCGCTCCTTGACGTTCACCCACCACTGACCGTTCTGGGCATTTCCATCGATAACGCCCTTGCCGACAATCGCGATATCCTCAGCGTATTGTGCAAAAATCAAGCTCTGGTGCATGGGAACAGCATTTCCCTCAACGCAAGCCAGAAGTTCCTCGTGACCGGTTTCCTTATCATAAATTGCGCCGGGAATAATCGGGTACTTGCTCTCGTCCGTTGAACCGAGAATGGTTGCGTTTTCGGTGATTTCGAGCGTGATGTGGCTCTTGAGGGTGAGCGGGCCGGTGCTGTAAACGCCCTCGGGGAAAACCAGTCGTCCTCCCGGAACAAGGCAATTTATAGCCGTCTGAATATTCATCGTATCATCGTGAACGCCGTCACCGACAGCGCCGAAATCCTTGACGTTATACGAGATAAACTCGTTTTTTGTGGTAAACTTAATCGGCTCGTTTCCGGAAACGCAAAGCGTGTACTCCTTGCCGGGCTTGAGTGAAAACAGCGAAAAGACGTTGGTGTTCGCCTTCATAACCTCAGCGCCGTCCAAAGTCACCGTGTATTCATTTTCACTATAATAAGGCAGATTGTTCTCCAGCTCAAAGCAGGCGGAAACCGAACCGACATATAATACGTTAATCATTTAAGCTCCTTGTTATCTTTTAGAGTTTGAAACCTTTGCCTCAGCGTCGTGGAACGCCTTTTTCACCATATTCTTGATGAAAATAAACATCATATCGAAGCCCATATAGAGCAGACCGAACAACAGCGGCTCAACGGGCACGGCAACATATTCGGCATTTGCCGCAGTAGTGCCGGTAATGAGTCTGTTCACAGTTTCATAAGTCTGCACGATAAAGAACAGCAGAACAGCGGAGTACAAAACGTTGAGGAAAATCGACCAGAACTTCCTCACGGTGACCATCATCCACTTGTCGTAATCGCCCTTTTCGGGTTCGAGGAACTTGAGGAGGTTGTTGACCAAAAGGTCGGTGCAGACGCCGAGACCGATTGCGAGAACAGCCAAAAGGTCGAGGTTCTGGAGGTACATACCGAGTCCCCAGAGGAAGAAATAGCAGATTGCGCCGCCGAACCAAAACTTGACGAAAACAATCTTCACCCAAGTAGGAATGCTGTGTTTCCAGCCGCCCTTGTACTTTTTGATTTCCTTTTCGGAAACGGGCGGGGCGTTTTTCGCGTTAATGAGGCGGTCAACCGCGTCGGTTTTCAGCTCGTAATAATCCTTGAGAGGAGCATCTTCCTCGGTGAACTGTTCTTTTTTATTTGCCATTGAAATACATCCTAACCGGGACAAATTATCCCTTTTTGCAATGAAAGCAGCAACACCCATTGCGGCTGATGCTGCTTTTCAAGAAATTAAACTTATTCATCATCACTGGCGAGGTCAACAGAAGTCATATTGGTATTGCCCTCGACATCGATAGAGGTGTTGATCTTTTTGAGGAGCTTTGAGTAAATCGGGAGAGTTGCGAGAAGGAAAACCACAACTGCAAGGAAAATCAAATAAACAATCAAAGTACTCCAGGCGTTAGAGATAAACACATATGTTCCCTCTTGATAGTTAATTACGATAGGATTAACCTCACGGGTAAGAGCGTCGTTGATTCTGGTGAGGTAAACGATATCCATAAAGATGATGATACCCAAGAAAAGGAACGTCAGAACAAGCATAGGAATTTTAACCTTCTGACGCTTGGGGAAAGCTCTCATAAAGACAACAAATGACAGAATAGAAAACAGCATTATACAGAACTCTGCCTGTCCCATATTAGCGGTGTTGATAAGCGCGGTTGTGTCTGAAATCGACGTAAGGTTAAGCGAGAAGAAAACAAATCCCACCAGCAAAATAAACATCGCAATATTCTGCGGCTTACGTTTAATAGATACGAGGAATTTACGAACAAATTCCTTGAACCCCTTCCTGGGTTTAGCGGATACTTGACTTTGTCCCATCTGACTTCTCCTTATAAAATACTACTAATAGCTTCGGTGGTTTCCTTATCGAAGAAGTGCTTTCTGTTGAAGGAAACGTTAACCGAATCACCCGGCTTATAATTACTCCACTCGCGGAACTTGCAGGTAATCTTATGTTTGCCGACAACGCCGTTAACGAGAGTAGTCATACCGAGGTTCTCGTTTGAGAAAACAGAAACGGTGATATTACCGCCCTGAACAACGTTCTCGGGACGAACGCCCAGAACAATTGTTTTGCCCTCATACTTGGCAAGCATCACTTTCTCTTCTGTGTTAAGGTCAACAGAGAAGCTATCGCAGAACAGCTTTCCATCCTGAACGGTTACATCGAACAAGTTCATCGGCGGCAGACCGATAAATGTAGCAACGAAGAGGTTTGCGGGAGAATCGTAAAGCTCGAGAGGGGTACCGATTTGCTGAACGTGACCCATAGACATACAAACAATTCTGTCTGCGAGTGTAAGAGCCTCGGTCTGGTCGTGGGTAACGTAGAGCATAGTAGCTCTCAGGCGCTTATGCAGGAGCAAAATCTCACGGCGGGTTGCACCGCGGAGCTTAGCGTCGAGGTTAGAAAGCGGCTCATCGAAAAGGAAGACCTTGGGTGTGCGGACAATAGCACGTCCCATTGCAACTCTCTGGCGCTGACCGCCGGAAAGCTGGTCGGGCTTTTTGTTGAGCTGGTCGGTAAGACCGAGGATTTCCGCCGCCGCGAGCACCTTCTGGTGAATTTCGTTCTTGTTTTCCTTGCGGAGCATAAGCGAGAACGCCATATTCTCGTAAATGGTCATGTGGCTGTACAGCGCATAGTCCTGGAAAACCATTGCGATATCGCGGTCTTTGGGCGGCATTTTGGTAACGTCCTTACCGTCGATGATAAGATTACCGTTTGAAATATCCTCAAGACCGGCAACCATACGCAGAGTTGTAGATTTTCCGCAACCGGAAGGACCGACGAGAACGATAAGCTCGCCATTTTTAACATTCAGGTTGAAATCGAAAACAGCCTGAACCTTGTTGTCATAAATTTTTTCGAGATGCTGTAATTTAAGATCACTCATGATTTACTCCCTCTTGGATTTTTTTCAAGCTCAGCCTGATATTTTATAAGAGTCGTGGTTTTAATCATAGCAACAACGCCGGCGATAATGCAAAGCGCCGCTGCTGCAACCAAGCATCCCGTGCAGAAAAAGAACTGAAAATCGCCCATAACTGTCGGAACGGTTTCGCCCTTAGCAATGAGATCAGCTCTGACTGCATCTGTAATAGTCGGGTCGGTTGTGTTTTTCGCGTTAAGCGGGATGTAGAAAATTCTGACAATCTCGCCAAGGCCAAGAAACATAAGCGCATAGGAATACCCGAGCTTGTAGTTCTTTACACCCTCGGACGAAAGGAACGCCAGCAACATAAAGACGAGGTTGTAGAGAACGGAAACACCGATTGTCCAGCTATAATAATAACTGCCGACATCGGAACTATAAATACTGACGAAGTAAAGCGCGTTAAACACAATCGCAAGCAAAGCAAGACCGGAAGAGAGCTTGTTTTTTGTGAAACGCAGACGATCCTTCTTAATCAAGGCGATATTATTTGCGTTTGTCATGCTCTAACATCCTTTCTGCTGCCAATAAGACGCTGTTCTTTCTTCATCACGATTAATTTCAAAACCAAATTAACGACAAGCAAAACAGTTGCAAGAAGGAGCAAACCAAACACAACTAACGAAGCATCGAACCAGAAAGTTGAATCGGAGTAAGAAGTTCCCCACAGTTCAGCATGAGCCTTAAGAGCCTCGAAATCGATTTTAAGGAATTGCTCCTTATAACCTGCGATGCTGGTAATAGCCCAGACAGAAACAGCAATACTGCTTATCGTAGATAACGCCACTGACACAAAGTTACCGATGTAATACTTTCTGCGAGAGTGGGTGCAAGTGATAAACAAAATAAGATTAATAATTATCAACCCAATTCCGGCAATAGTGAGAAGAGAGTTGAAATTCGGATTTGTAAAAGCGTTAGTTTCGGGATCATAGCCCTGCATCACATAGTAAATCTGAGAACCCTCAACAGTTGTAGCAGATAAATCCTCAAGATCGGTCATAGTGAGGTAAAGGCTGTCATACAAGTCGGTCAGAAGACCTAAAGAATAGATAAATACGATTGCCGACGCTACGAGCATCAGGAAGCATACTATCTTCTGAAATTTCATTTGTTTTTTATACATAAAGACCTTCCTTTTTATATTGATGGAAGGGGAGGGAATTCTCCCCTTCGCAACAACATAATGTGGATTCTCGCGTCACCGCGCGGTATCCGTATTTCGCGGTAGCCGCGCCGCGCCGCGTATGATTGGTTTGCCTTTAAGTGAAATTAGCCGTTAATCTCGTTGTAGTACTTAACGAGCTTCTCCCATGCACCCTGCTTGAATGCGAGGTACTGGTCGCCCTTCCAGGTGGTCTTAACGGTGTTGATGGTTTCAGCTGCAGAAGCAGTTCCTTCGCCGGAGAAGCCGCCTACGATGATATCGCAGAGGAGGTTCTTCTGATCCTTGGAAGTACTGAAGTTACCGTTGCTGCTGAGCTCAGTGAACTCAGAAATCTTATCGTTCTCAACCTTAGTGGTAGGAAGAACGGTAGGAACGGAGGTGTACCAAGGATTGGAAGCGAGAGCGAGCTCAGGGTGCTTGATAGTGCCGAGAGCGATTGCGTTGGAGATGTATCCTGCGCCTTCCTTACCAACCTCGTGAGTGCACTGATACTCGAAGGACTGGCTCTTAACGAAGCTCAGGGTAGAACCGAGGTAGAAACGAGCGTAGTTGGTGTAGTTGCCGCCTGCCTTATCCCAAAGCTCAGCATAAGTAGCGTCAGCAATTACAGGCCAATCCTGACCGTTGAACTTAAATGTTTCAAAGGTGCCGTCAGCCTTGGTCTTGATGAACTCCTTAGGACCATAGGACATCAAAATCTGACCCTCGGGGCTGTAAGCATAGTCGATGAGGGAGAGCAGAGCGTTGAGCTTGTTCTTGTCATCGCCGACACCAGCCTTGGAGATTGCCCAACCATCGGTCTTAACAGAACGCCAAGACTCGGTGAATCTCATCATCTGTTCGCCGGTACCGTCATTCCATCTAGCAACAGGAACCATAACTGCCATGTACTTCTCGCCTGTCTGACCATCCTGGTTGAGAGCGGACTTATTGTACAGGGTCTGAGTCTGGTTGTAGTCGTAGTGCATAAAGCCGAGGTCGTTCTTAAGCTCGGTTTCAGATGTTTCCTTGGAAGCATCGAGGTAAGACTGAGCGATAAGACCTTCCTTAGCCATGCTGTTCATTCTTTCAAGAGCAACATAGGTAGCTTCCTCGGTGCGAGCATCGTGAAGCTTGTTGTCGTTACCTACATAGAGGTAATCCTGACGGGACTCAAGGCCGCGTACGCCGAAGAGAGTGCCGGCAAAGCGGAACATATCAACACGGCGCTGGTTGTTGCTATCATCACGGCTGAAGATACCCTGAATCTTATCGGTTCCGTTAAGAGTCTGAGAGTTAGAGGTTACGCAACGGAGAAGAGCAACGAGCTCATCAGCGTCCCAAGCAGCGTTCTGACCGCAGAAGAGGTCGGAACGAGTGGTTCCGTAGTAGCCGTTGTAAGCTTCATCGATGTACTTACGGAGCATATTAACAGCCTCAACGCCGGACATAGCACCCTTGTCGTTCATCTTCTGAACGATGTTGCCAGCCTTGTCGTAGTCCTTGCTAATCTTCTCGGTACCGGAGCCGTCCTTCTTTACAACCTCAACCTCAACCTTGCCGGAAGTAGGCATATAAGGAGTGTAAACGGGAGTCTTGGTGTTAGCGCTTGCGGTAGCGGTGAACTCACCCTCGCCGTCGAGGAGCTTCTGAACCCAGTCAACTCTCATAAGAGGCATACGCTCGATATCGTTTACACCGTCGAAGTAAGGCGAGAAGTAGATAGCGCCCTTAGAGGAGCCGGAAGTCGAGCTGGTGATAGACAGACGAACGATAGGATTAGCTTCGAGATAAGCCTTGAAGTTAGGCATGCTGTCGATATACTCAGCAATGTTAATGAGCTGACCTGCAGAACCAGCCTCACCAGCGGTGGAAGCGGGAACGCAAACCATATCAACCTGGTCGAGCTGTTCTTTCCAGAAAGCCCACTCCTTAGCAGCGGAGCCTGCGCCTGTGAACTTGTCTTCAAACTTTACATTAAGAATGTTCTGGAGTTCTTCCCAAGTAGGCTTGAGGTCACCGGTGTTGTAGGTCTTGCCGTTTGCAAGAGTGATACCTTCCTTAGCAGTATCTGCATCGAAAGTGATACCGGTATTCGGCTTCTGATAGCCGGTAGCCATACGGAGAACAGTTCCGTTTGCATACTCGAGCTTGGGAGCTTCGGGAGCAGAGGAGCTGCTCTCAGTGGAAGAGGTGCTGGACTCGCTCTTAGAGCTGGAAGAGCTGGAAGAGCTTGTGCTTGTGTTGCTGTTTCCCGGAGTGTTACAGCCTGTGAGGAGCGTTGCACTCGCGAGAACTGCCGACATAACCGATGCGGCAATCTTTGATGTTTTCATTTTTTTCCTCCTTTAGGAATGTTCTGGAATAATTAGGGCTTGAACCCTTTTCTGTCCTGCGGTATAAACCGCGTCTATATCAACCGCACATACAAAGTACGAATTGACAACATTGATTAACCCTTAACGCCGCCTGCGTTAACACCCTTAGCGAAGTATTTCTGAATAAAGGGATAGATGATAAGGATAGGAACGATGGAGCAGATGATGAGCGCATAGATAGCCGAATCCGTTGCGTAGGTGGGGTGCAGGTTGCTCCAGCCTGCCGTGAAATCGGGGTCCGTATAGTCCTCGAGTCTTCTACGGATAAATACCATCAGCGGGTACTCGTTTGAGTTGTTAATCATCTGTCTTGCCCAGAAGTAACCGTTCCAACGAGAAATACCGAAGAAGAGCGAAACGGTAGCGATAATGGACTTGCTCATAGGAATGTAAACTCTCCAGAGGACCTGCATTTCGGTTGCACCATCGACGATAGCCGCCTCTTCGATTTCGCTCGGGACGCCCTCGAACGAGTTTCTCAGAAGGATAATGTTCATAGCCGCCATACCCATTGCGATAACGACGAGCCACTTATCGTCCATAATACCCATCGCGTTAAACACCTGCTTGGTGTTGATGTAGTTCAGATACTGAGGAACCATACCTGCGCTGAACCACATGGTGAACACGAGGAAGAAGTTGAAGCCCTTACGGAAGAGCAAGCGCTTTTTGGAAAGTGCATACGCGCCGAGGATAGACAAACCAACTTCCCAAATTGTACCGTAGAAGGTAAGGAAAAGCGTGTTTGTGTAGGAGTTCCAGAACATATTGTCGTTAAACGTTTCGGAAAAAGCGTCGAACTGGATATCCTTAGGCAAAAGCACCAGTCTGTTGTATTCAACCGCCTCGCGACCGCTTATCGAAGCCGAAATGGTGTAGATAAACGGATACAGACAGCAGATAGCGAATACAGTAAGTAAAGTGTAGCTTATTATTTTAAAAACAAGCTCGGAAATTTCAAGTCTTCTTTTCATACATAAACCTCTTTAATAGAGAGATGTGTTGGAAGCCTTACGCGCGATTGTGTTCGCACCGATAACCAACAGCATTCCTATAACGTTATTCATCATTTCTGCCGCAGATGCCAATCCCTGTGACGTACCCACAATACCGTTTCTTTGAGAGAACGTCGAAACAACGTCGGCAGTCATATATGTTTTGGGGTTGTACAAAAGCAAAACTTTTTCGTAGCCTATATTCAGCAAAGTACCAATCTTTGTGATAAGCATAATAACAACCGTGGAAAGGATACTCGGAAGGACAACGTATCTCATCTGAGCCATCTTTCCTGCGCCGTCAATCTGTGCGGCTTCGTATCGAGTCGGAGCAATTGCGATAATCGCGGCGAAGAAGACGATACTGTCGTAGCCTGCTGTTTCCCAGATACCGCTTATCTGATAGATACCGCGGAAGAACGACGGGTTATTGAGCAATCCGGCAAAAGCTGTTTGCTCGTCAACAGCACCGATAGCAACGAGGAACTGTGAAAGGATACCCATTCCGGAAGTCTGGGAGCCCTGCTTAACGAGCATCATAACGAGTGAGGTCATTACAACCGTTGACATAAACTTGGGGAGGTATGTAATTACCTGATAAATGCTTCGAGCAACGTTAGAACGGATTTCGTTGAAGAAGAGCGCGATGATGATGGGCATCGGGAAGCCGAAAACCAATCCGTAGAAGCTCAGCAGGAAGGTATTTCTGAACGCTCTCCAGAATTCTGCGGAAAGACCGGGGTTTGTTCCGCCGAAGATCAAGGTATTGAAGTACGAGAAACCAGAGTAGAACTGGTCTGCAACAGGTTTAACGGGGTCGGTAACCTTAAAGCACCCCAACAGCTCGTACATGGGGAAATAACGCCAGAAAAGGAATACGAGAATCATCGGAACGAGCATTAAATACAAACGCCAGTCCTTAACCACTGTTCTTGCAACATTGAGCCAGTGGTGCTTCTCAACGTCATCTCGAACAACTTGTTCGGGATTTTCAACGTAGACGCCGTTTTCCGCGTCGAAAATCAGGTAATCGCTACAAGTAGCCTGCATCTTTGAAACCTCCTAAGATTAAGAATTTATTTCAAGAATTAACCTGCACATTAAAGGACATCTGAGTCCTCGCGTCTTTTTCGTTCGTCTTCGGTTCTGATAAGATAGGAAACCTGGTCCTCGAAAAGGCCGTCGGGTTTTCTTGAAATCAGCACCACAAGAACTGTGAAAACCAGTGTAAGCGAATCCGCAACAAAAAAATCAACGATGGCGGCAAAATCTCCGCCGAAAATCAGGCTTATCGCCCATCTCCCGACCATTGTTCCGCAGAAAGCCGTGAAAGCGAAGCCTGCGGTCAAGAGCCAAGATTTTCTGACGCGTTCTTTGCCGAAATACTTGAAGAAGAAAAGCGCCAAGAGAGCCGCGCAGTTACCGACGCAGTAGATGGCGAATTGCTGGGGGGAAGCGCCCGTAGAGATGCAAAACGCCAGACCGCCGACAACGGCGTGGATAGCCGCCCAGCCGCCCCATCTCATCATCACGATGCAAACGACCGTGATTGTGGGAGAGAGGGAAAACAGCTGTAACGGGAACCATTTTGAAGCGGCGAGGGAGGTGATGACCTCGAATACCGCCAAAATTACCGCCAGCATAGCCAAATCGATGGCTTTATATTGCTTTAACGATAAATTGTTCATTTGCTCAAATCCTGTACCTGTTTATTCGGGCAATACCCAATTTTGTAATTTGCCCATTTTAACACGTTTTACGAGTTTTTTCGCGTTATATGTTAACGTTTACAACTATTTAAAACTGATTATTCTTATATTATCATAAAATTTACAAAAAGTCAATACCAATTTTTCACAAAACGGACAAATTTCAAGAAACAATTTTTTGTTACATCGTTTACATCGGCGATATTAAAGGTTTTTTCAATATCTCGTCAAATTTTCGCTCAAATCTTTGTATATTTTTCACAAAATAAAATTTTCCTCTTGCAATTTCCAAAAAAAGTATTTATATTATATAATAGGTATAAATTGCTATATAAATTGCAAAAGGAGAAAAAAATGGAAGAACTTTATTTAACGCCAAGTGACAGCATAAACGAAGCGCTCGGTCGAGTTAAACCACAAACGAGAATTATTCTCAGCGAGGGTGACTATCGCGAGAAAATCGAGATAACGGTGCCGGATATCGAGATAATCGGGCAAGGCGCGGGAAAAACGCGGATAATCTACGATGATTACGCGAAAAAAATCGACGAGCAAGGCCGCGAATACGTCACGTTCCGCACCTACACAATTGCCGTTCTCGCGCCGCGTGTGACGTTCAAGAACCTCACTGTTGAAAACGACGCAAATTTCCCCGAAACCAAGGGACAAGAGGTCGCGCTCACGGTTTACGCCGATGATTTTTACGCGGAAAACTGCTCCTTCGTATCAACGCAGGACACGATTTTCTGCGGTCCTCTCCCGCCCGACCTTATTGAGCGCTATGACGGCTTCCTGAAGGACGAGCTTCGCACCGGCGATTATCAGAAACAGATTTTCCACGACTGTTTCATCTCGGGCAACGTGGATTTCATCTTCGGCTGCGGCGATGCACTTTTCGACAACTGCGAGATAAAATCGCTGTTTGACATTCGCGGACACGGTTATACCGCGGCACCCGCTCATTCTCTCGAGCAAAACATCGGCTTCGTGTTCAACGAGTGCCGCTTCACAGCCGAGGAAAGCGTTGCCGATGGCTCGATTTTTCTTGCAAGACCGTGGCGGGATTACGGGAAATGCTCGTACATCAACTGCACCTACGGCGCGCACATTTCGCCCGAGGGCTTCGACAAGTGGAACGACACCAACCGCGACAAAACCGCGCGTTTTGCCGAATACGGCGAGAAACCCGCGGGGCGAGTTCCGTGGAGCAAAACGCTTTCTGAAGCCGAAAAATCCGCGCTCCTCGCCTACTTTTCCAAATAACAACAAGGCAGACGCTCTTTAACGTCTGCCTTTTCCGTCAATATTTTTCGCCGAGAATCAGCGCCGCAACGTTTTTCTCAATAAGAGCGGCTCGTTTCGCTGGGATAATTTTCGCGAAGGCATCGAGCAAGGTTTTCCCGTCGATACCGAAAAGCATCTTCCCGCACTCGCGGATAACCTTCCCGAGCAACACGATATTCCCCATACCGCCGAGCTTTTTCTCCTCGGCAAGCTGTGACGCGGGCAACCGGTACACCTCGATGTCCTTTCGGGCAATTTCGGTTGAAGCCAGACTGCTGTCCACGAACACCTTCCCGCCCGATTTCACGCTGTTTATAAACTTCTCAACCGACGGGTCATTCATTGCGATAAGGATATCCGGCTCAGTGACGAGCGGGGAGCCTATCGGTTCATCGGACAGGCAAACCGAGCAGTTTGCCGTACCGCCGCGCATTTCCGGACCATAGCTCGGCAACCAAGATATTTCCACATCCTTCATCATCGCGCCGTACGCGAGGCACTTCCCCGCAAAAAGCGCGCCCTGACCGCCAAAGCCCGAGATTATGATTTCTGTCAACATTCCGCTCACCTCACTTGCTTTCCGTCCACACCGCAACGTCCTTGAACACGCCGAGCGGGAAATACGGAATCATTTCGGTGCGAACGCGCTCCATTGATTGCTCGGGCGACAAGCCCCAGTTAGTCGGGCAGGTTGAAAGCACCTCGACAATTGAAAAGCCGCGCTTGTGTATTTGGTTGTCGAACGCCTTGCGGATAGCGTTTTTTGCGTCACGGATATGGGGAACGCTGTCCACGGACACCCTTTGAGCAAGCGCCACGCCGTCCACTTCTGCCAGCATTTCGCAAACCTTGAGCGGAAAGCCCTGAACAGCAGGTTCTCTGCCGTAAGGGGTAGTTTGCGTGATTTGACCGGGAATGGTTGTGGGAGCCATCTGCCCGCCGGTCATACCGTAGATTGTGTTGTTGACGAAAATTATGGTGATATTCTCGCCGCGCGCCGCCGCGTGAACGGTTTCGCAAGTACCGATTGCGGCAAGGTCGCCGTCACCCTGATAAGTAAAAACAACCGCCTCGGGCTTTGCGCGCTTAACTCCCGTGGCAACTGCGGGCGCTCTGCCGTGGGGCGCTTCAATCATATCGCAGTTAAAATAATCATACGCCATAACCGAGCACCCGACAGGACACACGCCGACGGTTTTCCCCTCGATATCGAGTTCATCTATAACCTCGGCAACCAGCCTGTGAATAATACCGTGCGTGCAACCGGGACAATAGTGCGTTGCGACATCGCACAAAGCGTGAGGTTTGTCAAAAACAACCGACATATCATTCTATCCTTTCGTGAATTTGCTCAATCTGCGCGAGGACTTCCTTGACGCTCGGGATAATGCCGCCGTGTCTGCCGAAAAACTCCACGGGCAAACGGCAGTTGAGCGCAAGCCGCAAATCCTCGACCATCTGCCCCTTGTTCATCTCAACGGAAAGGACAACCTTTGCCTTTCCGCAAGCCTTGTTAAGCTGTTCAACAGGGAACGGAAACAGAGTCTGCGGACGGAAAAGACCGGCTTTTATGCCCTTTGCACGAACCGCGTTCACCGCCGATTTGGCAACTCTCGCCGAAGCGCCGAACGCCGCGACAACAATTTCCGCGTCCTCGCAGAAATCGGTTTCAGCCATTGTGCAGGACTGCTTGATTAACTCGTACCGCTCAAAGCGCTCGTTAACGGAGCGTTCGAGGACATCGGGCTGTAAGTAGAGCGAATTTATGATATTGTGGGGGCGCTTGTTTTGGTGACCGGAGCACGCCCACGGTTTATCGGGAATTTGCACGTCAACGTTCGGGAAAACGACAGGCTCCATCATTTGCCCGAGCAACCCGTCCGAGAGAATCATCACGGGCATTCGGTACTTATCCGCCATATCAAACGCGAGATAAGTCATATCGATAGTTTCCTGAACGGAGGCGGGCGCGTAGACAATCATCTGAAAATCGCCGTGACCGAGCGCCTTTGTTGCCTGAAAATAGTCCGACTGGGACGGCTGGATACCGCCAAGTCCGGGACCTCCGCGTTGCACATTTACGATAACGCACGGCAAATCGCTTGCGGCGATATAGGACACACCCTCGCTCTTAAGGGAAATACCGGGCGAGGAGCTGGAGGTCATTGCGCGAACACCCGCCGCGGCGGCTCCCAGAACCATATTTATCGCCGCAACCTCGCTTTCAGCCTGCAAAAACACGCCGCCGCGCTTTGCCATATTTTTGGCAAGATACGCGGAAATTTCGGTCTGCGGCGTTATGGGATAACCGAAGAAGCACTTGCACCCCGCGCGCATAGCCGCCTCCGCGAGCGCCTCGTTTCCCTTCATCAGAACCTTTTCCATTGCTCACCCTCACTTTTCAACCTTAATCGCGCAATCCGGACAAATCATCGCGCACATCGCGCAGGAAATGCACTTTTCGTTGTCGGTGCAACCCGCGGTGTAGTAGCCCTTGGAGTTGTGCTTGGTTTTGCGTATTTCGATAATTTTCTTCGGGCAAACGCTCGTACAAAGCGCGCACCCCTTGCACCTTTCAAAATCAATGCTAATCATATTCCCTCTCCGTTTCCCCCGTTTCCTGTATTTCCCACGGGAGCGTCACGAGCCGCTTTACGGGCAGGTGCGTTTCATCTGAATTTTCGTTTTCGGTAACACAAGTAAATCTAAGCGGCAAGCCGGTTCTCTCGACAATTTCTTCGGCGAAATCAGCCGTTTGCGCGATAACCCGAGGAGTTGTTTCAACACCGAGGTTTGAGTTGTTAACAAGCGCGGTGCATTTGAGCCGACACGCGCTCTCAATCTCGCGAAGCGTCCGTACAACCTCGTCCGCGGAGCGCTCGCAAAGTCGGTACATATTAAACACATAGAGCATTTCAAGCTCATCGCCAAGCGACTTGAACAAGCTTTCGTATCGCCCTACGGGATAAGCGCCCGCGTCCGAGCCGCCGACATCGATTATCGTAAAATCGCTTTGTAAAATGATACTTTCGAGGTCAAAATTGAGCACGGGGATATCGAGATTTGTGTTCGCGTACTGCGGAAAAACAACGTTAATTCCGCGCTCGGCAAGCATTTCCCCGAAATCCGCCGTGCGGAAATACGGGTTCACGGTATCCATATCGACAACGGAAACTTTTCCCTTTTCCGCAAGCAACAGCGCGAGATTAACTGCGAGATTTGTTTTCCCGCAACCGTAGTCCCCCGCAAGCAAAATCACACTTTTTTGACCGATTACCATATAATTCCTTTCAGCAATTCATCTAGTTTTCAAAACTATTATACATTGTTTTTCCGAATTTGTCAAGGGCGTTTTGTGAACATTTTGTGTAAATTTTGTGAAAAGGTCTTGCGAAATGGGAAATTATGTGTTATAATATGCACAAGATATGTACAAGCTTTGTATGAAAGGAAAAATATGGATTACAAGGAATTTTTTGAAAAACAGAGGGAAAATTGTCGGCTACCGCGCTGGGAGGACTTGCCCGATATTGAGTTGTATATGGACCAAGTGATAACGCTTATGGGCAAATATTTCGGCAGATTTTCCTCAAAGGACGAGCCGTTGCTCACGCCGTCGATGATAAACAACTACGTCAAGAACAACATAATTCCCGCGCCCGTGAAGAAAAAATACTCGCGCACACACCTGTTTCGGCTTATTATAATATGTGTGATGAAGCAGGTTTTGCCGATAAACGACATCGGGACGCTTATCGAAACGCTGTTGAAAACGCGCAGTGAAGCCGAGGTGCTGAACCTGTTCACGGAGCAGTACGAGGAGGAGTTCCTCAACACAATGAACATTCTCGAGAAAAACACGGAAAAGCGAATCGGTGAAACCGAGGAAGCGATGCTGTCGTTTTCGGTAATGCACGCGGCGGCGATTGCGGGCGGGAGCATTTTTTACGCGGAGTATGCTTTGAGTGAACTTAAAGGCAAGACCGCCGCACCCGAAAAGGAAGCCGATGAGCCGAAAAAAAGCGCGAAAAAAACGCAGACTCGCAAGAGCTGAAACCGCATTTCATGTTACACAAAAACAAAGCGCAAGCCCGTACAGCCTGCGCTTTTTGTATTCAATAAAGCCGAGAAAACAACTGCGTTCCTGCCGACATTAAATATTGAACTTACCAATAAGGTCTTTCAACATACCCGCCTGTCCTGACAGCTCCTCGGAAGCGGCGGCGCTTTGCTCGGCGGTTGCGGAGTTAGACTGAACAACGCCTGAAATCTTGGTGATATCCTCGTTAATCCTCTCGACCATATCCGCCTGTTTAACACCCGACTCGGTGATACCGTTGACGATTTCCTTCAATTTCAGCGTGTACTCGCCGAGCGTTTTGATAGCCTCGGCAGTTTGCTCGGTGATTTCGGTACCGCTGTTAACCGCCTCGATTGAGCTGTCAATCAGCTTTGTGGTGTCGTTCACAGCGTCCGCGGACTTACCTGCGAGATTTCTAACCTCATCGGCAACAACCGCAAAGCCCTTGCCCGCGGCACCGGCTCTTGCCGCTTCGACAGCCGCATTGAGCGCGAGAATATTGGTCTGAAACGCGATATCCTCGATGGTTTTGATGATGTTGCTGATTTGCGCGGAGGAGTTGTTGATGTTGGTGATAGCGGCGGTGAGGTCGGTCATCTTGCCGTTCACCTCGTCAAGATACTGCGCGGTGCTATTCATCAGCTTATGTGCTTCGGAACAGTTCTCGGAATTTTCGCGAACCTGTTTCTCGATTGCGGCAAGATTACCCGCAAGCGCATCGATAGAAGCGGTCTGCTCAACCGTACCCTGAGCAAGCGTCTGCGCGCCCTCGGCAACCTGTCCCGAGCCGGAGTTCACTTGGTCAGCGGCAACGTAGATATCGGAGAGGACTGAGGTGAGCTTCTCCTTGATAGCGGCAAGATTTTCCGCGAGCACGGAGAAATCGCCCATATAGTAGCCCCTGTTCACCTCAACATCGACAGCGAAATTCTCGTCTGCCATTTCCCCGAGGATACGCCCGATATCGTTCGTAGCGTTTTTGAGGGAAGCGCACATCTCGCTCACCGCGCCGGCAATATGCCCGATTTCATCGTTTCTCGCGGTGTATTTTTCGATATCGCGAGCCGCGTCGAGCTGAATGTTGCCCATCTTGACAACAGCGTTTTCAACCGATTTAAGCGGGCTAATCATCTTGCTGACAACGAGATAAACAACAAACATCAGCAAAATCATACTAGCTCCGCAGATGATAATCAGCGTCAATCTGATAGTATCAACCGCCGCGAGAACCTCTGACGATTTATCCGAGAGGATAAACACCCAGCCCTGTTCGCTCAGGCTGTTGAACGCGGCGATAGTGTCAACGCCGTTTTCGTCCTTGTAATTCAGCGAGCCGCAAACGTCCTCGCTCTTTCCCTTAACCTGCGCGATGATATCATTAACAAATTTCTCCTCGGCAACAGTTGTGATTTTCTCGGAATCGGGGTGGAAGATATACTCGCCGGTATTTGCGTTAACGAGAAAATACTGCGCGCTTGAAAGATTGCCGAGCGGGAGCGCGTTGAGCTTGTCCACAAGACCGCTTGTAAACAACGCAATTCCGCCAAAACCGATGTGGCTTCCGTCGTCCTCGCGAACCGCCTTGTACATTGATATAACTTGTTTTCCTGTTGCCGGAGAAACAATAATTCCCGTATTATATACACCCTTTGTAGCAAGCATTGCGTCCTGAAGCGGTTTGCGCTTTTCTTCATCGGGGCGAGTTATCGTTCCAACAACATCTGCTTTTGTATGTGCAAGCGTTTTCGTATTCCAGTCGCTTGCATATATTCCGTCAAGATTCTCGATATCCTGACTGAATTTCTCGGTATATTTCTGCGCCGCGGCAACATTCGCCTCGTTTGACGGGTCGCGGAGCAAATCGTAAATCTGGTCAGCCTTGAGGTAAGCGGTGAGGGTATCCTCGGTTGACTTTATGTAGTTTTGGATAATTTCCGAGCGGTCGATTGCCGCTGATTTCATATTATCCACGGCATTCGTGCGCATTGCTGAATTAACCGAGGTTGCCACAAGAATAAACAGCACGGCAAAAACCACCAGCAGAACAACCAGCACGGTTGCCGTAACTTTAAAACCCAGCCTGCACATTTTTTTGTTATTTTCCATCATCTTCTCCTTTTGCAAATTACCATACAAAAATATTTGAGCAAAAAACAATCCGAAGATTATTTTTTAAATCCGAATTTCCCGAGCATTTCCCTTTGTTTACCGCAACACATTCTACCCTCGGGACAGCTTCCGAGGACGAAACAGCTCGGTCCGTACAGCCCGAACAGCTCGGGATAATCCTCGCGGAGCAACGCAAGCATTCTCTCGGCGATACCGCGAACCTCCCATTGTGCTCTTGAGCAAGCCCTGAGCCGAATAAACAGGAGCAGTTCGCGCGCGTTCATTGTGGTCATCACGTCAAGCAGGTTGCCGCTGAGCGCGAAATATTGAATATAGCGGCGAAGCTCGTCGTTGTTCAACGCTTCGGCAAGCAACCTATCGCATTTCGCAAGCGTTTGCTCGTAGATTTCACGCGCTTTTGGGTTTTGCTCAACGGTTTTCGGCAACACAACTCTGCGGCTCGGAACCGCTGTTTCAATCGGCGGAACAATAACCGACTGCATACGATGCCGAACGATATGCGTGATACCCGCAAGCGTAACGTCCTTTATCAGGAACGAGTAGCTCAGCTGTTCAAGGGCGCGCGGACGTCTTTCGCCGAGCAACTCACGCGGAGTTTTCGCGCTCTCACCCGTTGCATTGAGGGCGATTTCGAGCAATTTCGCCGGCTCTTTCGGCGCGTTTACAAGCTCAACCTTGCCCGTTTCGCTTTCACCGAGCAAAGTCATCTTATCGGAAACAGCAATTTCGCCGTCAAACTCACCGTCCACGCGCTCGAAGAACTCCTCGGCGATGCACGGGAAAATACGCTGAAGCTGTTCGATAAGCTGTTCGGCGATATTTTGGAGTTCCTCGATATGCTTACCTCTGCCGTTTCGGATTGAGTTTATGAGGTTGATAAGCTCACGAGCGTTCATTGTGCAGTAGAAGTTGCTGAAAAACGAATACGGGAGCAAAAACCGCGCGTCCTCTTTCGGAACATCAAGCTCCAAAAGCCTCGCGTACGCCGAAAAAGCCGCGTCCATATACTCTTTATAAACAGCGGCGCTTTGTGCAGAGAGGTTTGGCGTATAGTAACCGGTGTTGCTGAAATCAACGTAGCGGCGCGATTTCACGGTAAACGAAGCGAGTCTGCTCTCGATAAAAAATTGCTCGACATAAACGGAAACGTTGGTGAGCGCGACAGTAAAAACCGCGTGCTCGATAACGGAGCGGTGACCGGACGCGAGAACCTTTCGGATAAGACCGCCGTTTTTCTCGTTGTTTTGGGATTTGAGGAAAATCTCCGCGGAGTTCCCCTCGGTTGTGGAAATACGCGCAGAAGCGGCGCAAACCGCGTCGTTGTCGGTATTGAAGCTAATAATTTCAGCTCTTGAAACGTCGTTCATAGTTACCCCCGAAAAACAAAAAATCCCAACAGCCGCGCCGTCGGGACAGGCTATTTTAATTGTACCATAATCAAACGTTTTTGTCAATACATTAAAGCGTTCAATCGTTCATCTTTTTGAGCTTCTCGTTCAACTCATTTGCGTCGCTTCTCACGCGGAGGAAATTGACGAGCCAAACCGCACCGAAAACCGCAAGAATAGACGCTCCGATAATCAGCCCGTGCGCTAAACTCATCTCGGGCTGTTGGAGCTTGATTGCACCGATGACGATAGCTTCAATTGTGACAATCTGGAGGATTCTGCCGACAACCGCGCGTTTCGGGGAGAGTTCTTTTTTCGAGTACATAAAAAACGACGGGAGGGTGCAGAGGAACGCGTAAATCGGCGGTACAAAAAGCACCTCATAGCCGAATTTTGCGTCCGGTGACAAAACAAGCCCGAGGATACCCATATCAATTGCGATAAAAAGACTGCAAAGCAAAAACGACCGCGCCATAGTTCTCAGAAATTCCTTCATACTACCCCTCCAAAATCCTTTGTTTAAGCGCCTTCGCGTACATTCTCGAGATAACGATTTCCTCACCGTTTTTCATTTTTGCGATAAGTCGGGTATCGGGCGCGGGGCGAAACGACTGAATTTTGCTGATATTTGCGATAATTGACTTTGAGCAACGCATAAACATCTGCTCAGCGTAGTTTTTCTCGATTTCGTACAACCTGCTTTTAATCTCGTACATTTCGTTTTCGGTGTACGCGAAAACGAGTTCCCCGACCGCCTCAAAGTAGATGACATCGGACAAATTGAGCTGAAACGCGGAGCCGTCTATGTAACCCGAGAGCATATTCCCTTTCATCAGCGCGTACTCACGGATATCGCGGAAATCGTCGTTCATCTCCACGCATTCAAGAACAACCCGCTCGTCCTCGGCACTGGGAACGTTTTTCACAAAAACGCGCATTTCCCTACCCCTTTCATTATAGTAATTCCGTTGCAAAATTTCAACGTGAAATCGGCGAAATGCGATATTTCAAGACAAGATGCACCGATTACCTGCAAGACATATTTTTATTTTACCATAATTTTGCACATTTTTCAACATATTTTGTTGTATAACTGCAACAGTTTGACAAAATTTGATAGTAAGTATTTACAAAAATGCAATTATATCGTATAATTAAATAGGACAATGCTGAAAGGAGAAAACTATGAATACAAATATTCTGTCGGAAGAAAATATGCGCCGTTGCAACAAGCTGTTGAGAAACACGCAATGGTTTATGGCGTTCAGCATTTTGTTCATTGAGGTTGTTACGAACATAATGCTTTATGTAACCGGCGACCCGAAATACAGCGACAACAATGTGGCGTGGATGTTTTTCCGTTACCTTGGCTTGACGACTGTTTTCAATTTCAGCTCGCTTTTCTTGAGCCGACTTGCGATAAGGCTGTTCAAGTTGACCGTTTACACGGAACGTTACGCGCTGATGGTGGGACTTTTGCTGATAATGACGGACGTTTGCTTCTCGCACTATGACTTTTTTATTGTATTCTGCTCGTTTATCGCGCCGATAATAATAGCCGCACTTTACGAAAGCCGGCGGTTTTACTTTGTGGTGAGCGCGATGTGTTTTGTGGGGATAGCGCCGGGGCTGATTGCAAAGCAGTTTGACCCGCTTTTCGGGCTACCGGCAATACCGGAAACGGTTTTGACGGTGCTAATAATTGCGTCGTTTTGCGTTCTCGGCGGTTTTATCAATAAGTACCTTGCTCAGCGAAGCGCGGCGCTTGCTGATGCAATCGATGAAGCGGAAGCGGCAAACAGCTCCAAGAGCAACTTCCTCGCAAATATGAGCCACGAAATCCGCACACCGATGAACGCAATTGTGGGAATGACGGAGCTTATTCTGCGCGAGCACGACATAAGTGAAACCGTGCAGGAAAACTGCTTCAACATACAAAATTCGGGGCGGAGCCTGCTGTCGATAATCAACGACATTTTGGATTTCTCGAAAATCGAGTCGGGGAAAATGGAGCTGATTGAAGAGAATTTCAACATTTCCTCGACGCTGAACGACGTGATAAATATGGCGATAACGCGAAAGGGCGACAAAAAGCTAGAGATAATCGTCCACGCCGACCCCGAAATTCCTGTCGGTCTTATCGGTGATGAAATCCGCATACGTCAGGTTATCATCAATCTTGTGACAAACGCGATAAAATACACGCGCGAGGGTTGTGTTTCGATAAGGGTATCGCAGACGAAGCACGATTACGGGATAAATCTCTCAGTATCGGTTTCGGACACGGGAATAGGCATAACTGAGGTTGACCTCGAGAAGCTTTTCTCGAGCTTCGAGCAGGTTGACACGAAGAAAAACCGCTCGGTTGAGGGAACGGGCTTAGGTCTTGCGATATCCAAGAAGCTGATAACGCAGATGGGCGGCTTCATAAACGTGACGAGCGAGTACGGAAAAGGCTCGGAATTCCGCTTTGTGATACCGCTTAAAGTGAGCGACCCGAAGCCGTTTGTGACCATCAAGGACGCGGAAAAATTCCACGCGGCGGGCTACATAAATTTCACGAAATACACCCACCCTCGAACTGCCGAGGAGTACCGCCTGCTAATCAAGGAGCTGTCGCAGACGCTCCACACAGAGATAATTCTGTACGAAACGATGGACGAGCTGAAGGAAGCGGCGAAGCAGACCAAGTTCACGCACCTTTTCACGCCGCGTGAGCACTACATCGAGCATTCGGATTTCTTTTTAAGTCAGGTGAAAAAATCCGAGGTAATTGTTGTGCAGGACAGGTTGAATGCGATTGACTTGCCGAACGGCGTGAAATGTATGTTCAAGCCGTTCTACATCTTGTCGGTGGGCGCGATATTCAACAACGAAAGCGTCGTGACAAATCTTGGTGAACGCAGAAACTCGACAACGCGTTTCTCCGCACCGAAAGCGCGCATACTCATCGTTGACGACAACCCGATAAACCTCAAGGTAGCCGCAGGACTGATGCGTCCCTATCATATGCAGGTGATAACCGCGGACTGCGCGAAAAGCGCGTTTTCACTGTTGCGGTCGAAGGACTTTCACCTTGTGTTTATGGACCACATGATGCCGGAAATTGACGGCATTGAGGCAACGCAGATTATACGCTCAATGGACGGCGAATATTACAAGACATTGCCGATAATCGCGCTTACTGCAAACGCGGTGAACGGTGCTCGTGAAACGTTTTTGGAAGCGGGAATGAACGACTTTATCGCAAAGCCGATTGAACTTTCCTCGCTTGACCGCGTGCTGAAAACGTGGTTACCGAAGGAGCTGATAAAAGCGCCGACCGAGGACGAGTTCAACGCGGAGGACAAGCGAAAAGCCGCTACGCAGACCGTGAAAAAAACCGAGCTTTTCGATGCGGAAACGGGAATTTTCTACACGGGCGGCGATGAGGAAGCGTACCTTGAGATACTCGAGATGTACGTCAACAAAAGTCACGCCAAGCACGATTACATACAGAAATTGTTTGAGGAAAAATCGTGGAAAAACTACGTTATCGAGGTACACGCGCTGAAAAGCACATCGCTCACAATCGGCTCAAAACCGCTGTCTGAGCTTGCGAAGGAGCTTGAGCTTGCGGGAAAATCCGAGAACTACAAGCTGATTGAGGAAAAACACGCGGCGATGCTGGAGCTTTACGAAAAAGTCGCGCAAATTGCAAGCGATTATCTCGCAAAGAAAAAGCCCGCGCCTGCTCCCGAAGCGGCTCAAACAGACGCTTCGCAAGAGGTCTTGACAGAAATTTCGGTTGAAGAAGTCGAGAATTTTGTTCGAGAAATCAGCGCGGCTTGCGAGAATTTTGACGGTGACGCGGCGGTTGAAATATGCAAAAAAGCCGATGGAAAATGTTGCGGTGGAATTGCGCTGAAGCCGCTGTTTGACGCGGTTCGTGAGCTTGCCGAGGACTTTGAGTACGATGAAGCGGGAATCAAAGCCGATGAAATTCTCGAAAAGGTGAAAGGCGGTGCGGAAAATGGCTGAACAGAAGGTAAAAATTGTCGCGGAGTGCGTGTGTGATTTACCGAAGAATTGGTTTAAGGAGCACAATGTCGATATCATGTATTTTTCGGTTGAAACCGACCGCGGTGTGTTTTTCGACACCAGCGAAATCACCTCCGAGAACATAATTTCGTATATGCAATCGGGCGGCAAGAAAGCCTATTCCTCCGCGCCAAAGCCTGATACTTACATTGAAATGTTCGAGAAAAATCTCAGTGAATATGACGAGGTAATTTTAGTTGCAATCAGCAGTGGCGTGAGTATGTCCTGCAAAAATGCGCGAAAAGCGCTCGAACAGCTTGGCGAGAAAGCAAATCGCGTTCACGTTTTTGATTCGGGGCATCTTTCATCGGGGCTTGGACATCTTGTGGTAAAAGCGGCGGAAATGGCTGAAAACGGGCACACCGCGAGTGAAATTCTGACAACTCTGGAAGCGCTTAAACACAAGGTTTATACGAGTTTTATCGCGGAGAGCGTGGACTATTTGTATATGAACGGCAAGGTTTCCGAAAAGGTGAAAAGAATCTGCACAGCGTTTGACATTCACCCCATTCTCACGATGAAAAACGGCGAACTCACGCTGAAATCGGTGACGCGCGGCAACTACCGAAAAGCGTGCAAGCGCTACATCAAAAAAACGTTGCGAAACGCCAAGTCCATTGAAAAAGGCACAGCATTTATCACGCAGGCGGGTTGCAGTGCGAAAATGGTTGAATGGATAAAAGGCGAGGTTTCCAAAATATTCGAGTTTGATAATCTGGTTGTGACAAAGGCATCTGCGACCATTTCGAGCAACTGCGGGCCGAATACTTTCGGGGTAATTTTTATCGAGAAGTAAAGGGATTTTTATGTATCATATTCTGATTGTCGATGACGACAAAACAAATCTGTCTGCCGCTAAAAACGCCCTTTCGGACGCGTACAAGATAACCGCGGTAACTTCGGGTGAACAGGCGCTGAAGTTCCTGAAAAACAACGTCTGCGACCTGATTTTGCTTGACATAAATATGCCCGATATGGACGGGTTTGAGGTTATGGACAGGATAAGGGCGAATCCGGAGCGCGCCGATATACCGATAATATTCCTCACAGCCGACAATGACCCGCAGACCGAAAGCCGTTGCCTTGAAAAGGGCGCGATGGACTTTATCGCAAAGCCGTTTGTGTTGAACGTGATGTTGTCGAGAATAAGCCGCCTGCTGGAGCTTGAAGCACTGCGTAAGGACCTCGCGGGACAGCTTGAGGAGCGCACCCGCCACATCAAGCACATTCAGGAAATGATGATAATGGGCATGGCGTCGATGGTTGAGAGCCGCGATTTGTCAACAGGCGGACACATCAAGCGGACAAGTATGGTTGTTGAGATATTTGCGGCAAGGCTGTCGCGTGAAAACCCGAACCTGTCGAAATCGTTTCTGGAGAAGGTAATCCGTGCCGCACCGATGCACGATTTGGGGAAAATCGCGGTTGATGACGTGATATTGCGAAAGCAAGCGAAATTCACGCCCGAGGAGTACACCGAGATGAAGAAGCACTCAGCCGAGGGTGCGCGGATTGTAAAGCAAATACTCGAGGGAATTGAGGAAGAGGAGTTTGTGAAAATTGCGGTGAACGTCGCGCACTATCACCACGAAAAGTGGGACGGCTCGGGCTATCCCGAGGGGCTATCGGGCGAGGAGATACCGATTGAGGCGAGAATAATGGCGCTTGCGGACGTTTTTGACGCGCTGATTTCAAAGCGTTGCTACAAGGAAGCGTTCCCGTACACCGAAGCGTTCGAGATAATCGAAAACTCATTCGGCACGCATTTTGACCCACAGCTCGGGAAAATCTTCCTAGAATGTCGCCCGCAGTTAGAGGAGCTTTACCAAAATATAACATAAAAAATCCCCGCGAAGAGCGTTCTTCTCGGGGATTTGTTCTATTAGTAATCTGCGCGACCCAAAGGAAAATTTAAGCGAGTTCAAAAGAAGAAATGTATCAATTCATTTTCAACCCACAAAATACCGCATCACTGCATCCTCTATGAGTGAATAGATAGGTTCAAGACTTTCCGGAATGAAAAAATCTGCCTTAGTATCAAAATCAAATGTAAAAACAATTGGCTTGTTCTTGTAAAAAAGCGGTGTTCCATCTTCTTTGCCAAGATTACCGGTAACAAGATTTCCTCTCTGATTAAGAGAATTAGGAATTACAAAAAGCTACACGGTAGTTCTCCTTATTTATAAATTTTTGAAACAATACTCAATTTGTCGGACAAATACTACTGGCAACCGCTCTCGCAAGCCTTACCGAAAAGCAATCAATGCTGACCGTTCTCAAAATAATCGGCAACAGTCTTCAAATTCTCGATAATCGGCAAATGTTGCGGGCAAACGCTCTCGCATTGACCACAGGCGATGCAGTCGCTTGCCTTGCCGAAAATGGTTGCAAGACGGTCGTAGTACTCACCCTGCGGAGTCCAGTCTTTACCCTTGCTGTCGAGCAAATCGATGTTGTAGAGCGAAAAGTACTTAGGTATAGCGATGTTCATCGGGCAACCCTCGGTGCAATAGGAACAGCCGGTGCAAGGAATAGCGATGTTGCTGTTGATAATCGCGGCGGCTTTTTTGACAAGCTCGCGCTCGGTGTCGTTCATCGGGACAAAGTCGCGCATATAGCTCATATTATCGGCAAGCTGTTCCGGGTTACTCATACCCGAAAGCACCATAAAAACGTTCTCGCAACTAGCCGCAAAGCGGATTGCCCAAGACGGCACGGAAGCGTTCGGGTTGTAGTTCTTGAGGAGCTTCTCGGCTTCCTCGGGAACATTTGCGAGAGTACCGCCCTTGACGGGTTCCATGACGATAATCTTTTTCCCGTGCTTAACGGCAACCTCGTGGCACTTGCGCGACTGAACGCCGGCGCTTTCCCAGTCGAGATAGTTTATCTGGAGCTGAACAAAATCCATCTCAGGGTGCTCGGTAAGCACCTTGTCGAGGAACTCGGCACTGTCGTGGAACGAGAAGCCGATATTTTTGACAAGACCGGCTTTTTTCTTTTCAATCAACCAGTTGAAGCAGTCAAGCTCGGTGTACTTTTTGTAGTGATCAGCACCGACATCGTGGATAAGATAATAGTCGAAGAAATCAACGCCTGTTCTCTCGAGCTGAGCATTGAACACCTTGTCGCGTTCCTCAAGCGTGTTGAAAAAGCCCGCGTGGAGCTTTGTGGCGAGGGTGTACTTGTCACGCGGATAACGCGAGGTGAGTGCCGTCTTGACCGCCGCCTCACTCTTGCCCGCGCAGTACATCAGGGCGGTATCGAAATAGGTGAAACCGTTTTCGATAAATGCGTCCACCATTTTTTTCACCGTTTCAATATCGATATCACCGTCATCGTTAGGGTTGTTAAGCGGCAACCGCATCAACCCAAATCCAAGTTTTTTTGCCATATTTTACCTCTCTTTCACCTGTATAATCAGCGTTGTACACCGAAAAAACGCGTTTTTGAACAATCCTGTTGCATACGCCGCTTTCGCTTAGCACCACGGATTTTGGTTACATCAACCGTTACCGAGTCCCTCAACAACCACGCAAGTTCCGCGCAATCATCGCCGACACGTCCCTCAACAACCGCGCAAGTTCCGCGAAATCATCGCTGACACCGTTCCTATAAAACCCACGCAAGCTCCGCGCGCAATTATTGCCGACACCGTCCCTCAACAACCCCGCAAGTTCCCCGCGCAAACATTGCCGACACCGTCCCTCGACACACGCGCAAGTTCTCCGCGAAATCATCGCCGACACCTAAATTTCACTGCTTTTCCGTCACGAGCAAAACCAGCGCCGCCCCGCTATGCGCCGTAATAATCGCGGAATCTCCGACAACCTCGTTGCTCACCCCAAGCGGAAAATCGTTGGTAAACCGAAGCCGGTCCGCCGGATATTTCACGCCGATTTCGCTTATCACCGCCGAATTTTCCCACGCAAAAACCGAGAGATAGCCGAAAAATTTCGGGATTTCGCGGGTTTCGTTTTCGAGGAAAAACGCTTGCTCGTTGTCGCCGAAAAGCTCCGCAGAAACGCCGCGCTTTTTCAGGTTGTAGAGCATCTGGAGATTTGCAAATGTATGGTCAATGCGACCTCCAAGCGCACACAAAAACCGAAGCTCGTCAAAACCGCGTTCCAAAGCGATTTTTGCGGCAATAAGTGCGTCCGAGTCGTCCTTTTCGGGCGGGAATTTCATCACCTCAACCCCACTTGGAACGGGATTTTCAGCGCTGTCAAAGTCACCGACCGCCAAATCGGGCAAAATCCCTGCCGCAAGCGCGTAATCCAGCCCCCTGTCCGCCGCGATAACAAAGCCCCCGACAAGCTCCTTCGGGAATTTTTCGCAAGGCGCGCCGCAAATTATCGTACCAATTTTTCCCATATCACTCCAAATCTTCCTCAATTAACCAGCTTGCGCTTCACCAATTTAAAGCGCCAAATTCCGCCCAAAATCAGCTGAAAATCACTGCAAACTCGCCGCTTTTTTCGCCTAAACTTTAGTGCGGTAAACCAACAAAATCCGTCCCAAATCAGCTGAAATTCACTGCAAACCCGCTACTTTTTCGTCCAAACTTTAGCGCAATAAACCGCCAAATTCTGCCCAAAATCAGCTGAAAATCACTGCAAACTCGCCGCTTTTTCGCCCACACTTTAGCGTGGTAAACCAACAAATTTCACCCAAAACCAGCTGAAAATCACTGCAATCTAGCCGCTTCTTCGCCCACACTTTAGCGTGGTAATCCAACAAATTCCGCCCATATTCAACTCAAATTCACTGCAAAGTGCTGATTTTTTCTACGCTTTATCGCAACAAAGTCGCATAGCAATTTAATAAAATCCAATACAAAATGCGCAATCAGTACTCCGGTTTCTGTTCCTCAAGCAGCCTGAGGTAGCTGTTATAGCGGCTTTGCGCGATTTTTCCGTCCTCGACTGCCTGCTTAACCGCACACCCCGTTTCCTTGGCGTGCCGGCAATTTGAAAATCGGCATTCACACCTAAACTCCCGAAACTCCCGAAACGCCAAATCCAGCTCATCGCGCGGTATTTCGCAATAATTCTCGACCTCAACCGCCGAAAATCCCGGCGTGTCCGCAACGTAATTCTCGCCGATTTTGAACAGCTCAACCTGCCGCGTTGTATGCCGTCCGCGTCCGAGTTTTCGGCTTATCTCCGCGGTTTTCAGCGAAAGCTCCGGATAAAGCACGTTCAGCAGGCTGGATTTTCCGACACCCGAGTTCCCCGCAAACGCGCAAAATCTCCCCTCAATCAGCGTCCTCACCCGCTCCGCGCCCTCACCCGTCAGGTTGTTCACAACGCACACCGGTATCCCGATTTTCTCGTACACCTCGGGCAGTTCCCCCGCGGTATCCAAATCGATTTTCGTAAACACCACAATCGGCTCAATTCCGTTTCCGTCCGCTATCGCAATCAGCTTGTCCAACACAAAACGATTGATTTTCGGCTCGGCGGTGCTGTTCACAAACACAATTCGGTCAAGATTTGCAAGCGGAGGTCTTGGGAGAAAATTCTTCCTCTCGAAAATCTCCTCGATAACCGGCTCGGCGTTCTCCGAAACGCTCACCCGCACCCTGTCGCCCGCCGCGGGACTGATTTTTTTGTTGCGGAAAATCCCGCGCGCCGCGCACTTCACGTTTTCACCTTTAATATGCCCGTCGAGGGCGTCCGCATAGTAGACGCCCCCGACCGCTTTTGTGATTATTCCGTTAAATTCATAGGAATTGTTCATCTGTTACACCAAAGAAGTATCGCTGTCGGACGAGCTTGAGGATTCAGGCTCGGATTCGCTCGAAGAGTCCGACCTCAACAGCTCGAAGAAAATCAAACTGTTCTTGGAAATTTCAGTTATTTCAGCCTTTTCATCGCCCTCGTTGAACTTAATCTTCATCTCAAGATAAACTCCATCGCGTCCCGTTTTGGTTGACACAACCTTAATCGCGAAGTATTTCTCCTCGCCGGGCTTGCCCTTGACAGTGTAGTTGATTGTCTTTGAACCGGAAAGACTTACATCGATTGGATTGGTTTCTCCGTTAAGTTCTCCGTCAACAAAGTATTTAAACTTAAATTCACCCTTAATATTCGTCGGGAGCGTGATATCAATTTCGCACTCCTTCTCGGGGATTTCGCCCGTGCTGTACGTCAGGATAACCTCGGTGTTAGGCGCAACCTTTTCGCCCTCTTTTATGCTCTGCTCGATTATCTTGCCCTTTTCCTCATCGCTGTCCTTGGGCTGAAGCTTCGGAATGAGCTTGTACTCGTCACAACGCTTTGTTGCGTCCTCCATCGGCATTCCCACAAGGTTCGGCATATAGAACATCTTATCCGCCGCGCCGTTGCTTACAACTATTACAACCGTGCTTCCCTGCGGCAGGAACTCGTGCGCCTCGGGAGTTGTCTTGATAACGTGTCCTTCAGCCATATCCTCGCTGTCCGCGAATGTTTTCTGTACCTTAAATCCATCGCGCTTCAGCGTCTTCTCGGCATTGTCTGCGGTACGTCCCGAAACGTCCTGAATTTCAACCTGCTTGATGCCCATACTTACCTTGACGTTAACCGTAACGCCCTGCTTAACACGTCTGCCCTCGACAAACTCCTGCTCGAAAATAAAGCCTTCCTTTGCCTCGTTGTACTCCTGCGTGGGAACAAGCTTCATATACTTACCGTCACCGTACTGAGCAAGTGCCTCGTCCCAAGTCATTCCGACAAGGTTCGGCATATTGAACTCGCCGCCGTCCGTTACGCTGATTGCTCCGGAGTTGCTCGAATGCGATGAACCGGAGCTTTCCTTGTTACCGAAAGGACCGTTGGCAAGAAGCATCAGTATAAGGAAAACTGTCGCGATAACAAACGCCGCGCCGACTGCGAAAAGTATCGGGATAAGCGGGCTTCTGCGCTCCTCAACCTCATCGTCATCATCGTAATCATCGTCGTCATCGTCCTCGTCATAGTCCTCGACAACCATATTCTTACGGCGCTGTTTTTCCTGTTCAACAGCAGGATTTTTGTCGGCAAATTTCGCCGTGCCGTCCGTTGAATTGTACTTATAATCGAAAACAATACCGGGGTTCTTCTTGAACTCCTCCAAGTCGGTTATCATCTCGCCCGCTGTCTGATAACGAGCGGTCGGCTCCTTCTGCATCGCGCGAAGAACAATCTGCTCCAAGCCCTCGGGAATTGTGGAGTTAAGCTCGGTGGGCTTCTGCGGGGTGCTCTGCATATGCTTGAGCGCAATCGCAACCGGCGTGTCGCCATCGTACGGCTTTTTGCCCGTCAGCATCTCGTAAAGCGCAACGCCAACCGAATAAATATCGCTTCGCTCGTCCGTGATATCGCCGCGCGCCTGCTCGGGGCTGATGTAGTGAACAGAACCGATTGTCTTCTCGGACATCGTTTTGTTGTTCTCGCGGTTAAAGCGGGCGATGCCGAAATCCATCACCTTTATCGTGCCGTCACGCAACAGCATAATGTTCGAGCTTTTTACGTCACGGTGAACAATTCCTCTGTCGTGAGCGTGCTGTAATGCCCGTAAAATCTGAACGGTGAAATGAACCGCGTCACGCCATTTGAGCACGCCCTGTTGCTCGATGTAATCGGTGAGCGTGATTCCGTCCACATATTCCATAACGATAAACTGCACCTTCTCGGTGAAGCCGACATCGTAGATTTTCACGATATTCGGGTGCGAAAGCAACGCAATAGCTTTGCTCTCGTTTCTGAAACGGCGCAAAAACTCGTCGCTTCCCGCGAACTCGGTTTTTAAGATTTTAACCGCGACAATTCGGTTTTCCTGAATATCTCTCGCGCGGTAAATATCCGCCATTCCGCCGACTCCGATAAGCTCAAGAAGCTCATAGCGACCGTCGAGTTTTTTTCCTATGTTGTTATCCATAAAAAATGAAATTCTCCTCTGCAACAAATGAAGCTAATTCGATACCTAAATAAATATAAAACTCCAACTTACATAATAACATACAATCGGCAAAAAGTCAATTGCCGAATTTGCACAAAAAAACGCACGATGCAAGCTGTTATCTGCACAAAACCGCTAAATCACAGCGTGATAAAAGCAACGGAAACGTTGTCGTGACCGCCCTTTGAGTTCGCGTAATCGACAAGATTTGAACAACACTCCGACTGTTCCGAATCGAAGCAGATATCGAGAATATCGAGGTCGTCACCGTAGGACGAAAGCCCGTCACTGCACAACAAAAGCATATCGCCCTTGTTCAAATTCAGCTCAAAATAATCCGGCGTAACCTCTTCCTCAGCACCGATTGCGCGGGTGATTTTATTGCGCTCGGGGTGAACGCGCGCCTGCTCAGCCGTTATCTGACCGCGCTCCACAAGCTCACGAACGTGCGAGTGGTCCTTGGTTATCTGCCGAATGCACTCATCATCGCCGTCCGTGAAAAGCTGATAGGCACGACTGTCGCCGACATTTACGATGTAAGCAGTTCCGTCCGCGACAATTGCCGCAACGCAGGTTGTACCCATAATCTCGTTTCCGTGCTCCTCAGCCGCCGCGCGAACCATATTGTTAGCCGCAACTATCGAGGTTACAAGCAGGTTTCTTATGGAATTTCTTCCCATATTTTCCCTGTAATTTTCCAAAATTCTTCCCGAAACAACGTCCACGGCAATCCTGCTTGCAAGCCCGCCGCGGCTCTCACCGCCCATTCCATCGCACAAAACGGCGGCGCAAACGTTCGCGCCGAGCATTTCACCCCACACGTTGTCCTGATTTTCGGCTCTCTCAAGCCCAATATCCGTTTTTGAGTAAATATTCAAAATATCACCTTCTAACCGTCATACTTGCACACTTTTTCGCCACCGGATAATGCCGGAGGTGATTTTTTACCCGCAAGCGACAAATCTATACAACAAATTTTATTCGTCTTTGCTGTCCCGCCGAAGTTGCCCGCAAGCCGCGTTGATATCGGCACCGAGCGTTCGCCGAACGGTCGCGTTCAGCCCCGCGTTCGTGAGATACCGCTGAAATCGCTCTACATAAGGACTTTTCTTGAAGCTACGCTCGCGCACCTCGTTTATCGGTATCAGATTTATGTGGCAATTTTTGCCGCCAAGTAGCGATATAAGCTCTTTCGCGGAGCTTTCGTCATCGTTCACGCCCTCGATAAGCGAGTACTCAAAGCTGATTCGCCGACCGGTTGCCGCGAAATAGTCGTCACACGCGGTCATAAGCGTTTTCAGCGGGAATTTTTTGTTTATCGGCATAATCTCAGAGCGCTTCGCATCGGTTGCCGCGTGGAGCGACACGGAGAGCGTCACGCCGAGTTTCAGCTTCGCCAAATCGTAGATTTTATCGACAACTCCGCACGTTGACAGCGAAACGCGCCGCAGGCTGAAGCCGCTTTCCTCGAGGATTTGGATGAATTTCATCACGTTGTCGAAGTTGTCGAGCGGCTCGCCGATGCCCATCAGGACAATGCTGTCGAGGGTTTTGCCGCTGTCGCGCTCGCTTTCGTACATCTGCCCGAGCATCTCGGACGGCTCGAGATTTCTCACCCAGCCCGCCAGCGTTGACGCGCAGAATTTGCAACCCATTTTACAGCCGACCTGCGTGGATACACAAAGCGCCGCACCGTGCTTGTAGTCCATCAGCACGCTCTCAACCGCCTCGCCGTCCGGAAGCCCATACAGATATTTTACAGTATTATCTATCTTGCTTACAAGTCTTTTTTTAACATTTAGGCGATTTAAACAAAATTTCTCCGATAATTCGGCACGAAATTGTGCAGAAAGATTACTCATCTGCTCGAAATCGGTTACTTTTTTGACGTGCAACCAATCGAAAATCTGCTTTGCACGAAATTTTTTCTCGCCCATTTCGAGAATTTTCTCGGTTAACTCCCCAAAATTCAGCGATAATATATCAATTTTATCCATAATTTTTCCTCAAAAATTGCGGTGTTTTTCGGTTAGAAAATCGGCGAAAAAATTACCTCGAAAATAACCCAAAATTTACCCTAAATTCAAGCCAAAAATTCACCTAAAAAATTGCCCGAAAATCAGCTCAAAAAATGTCCCGAAAAACAGCCCGAAATTACCCCAAAAATCGGTGTATTTTTTCGATAAAATTAAATTGCGTAAAGCCGCACTGTAAAGCGATATTTTCGGGATAATAGCGTTCTAAAATTCGGTAAAAAAATCGACCAAAAATATACGTTCAAAAACGCCCCTAAAATTACCCTAAAATTGCCTCCGAAATTAACCTCAAAATTAACCCCAAAAACAACCCGAAATTAGCCCTAAAATTAACGCAAATTTCAGCCCGAAAATTACCCCTATTTTATGCGTCTGAATGCGGCTGTAAAAAAGCCGTCGCCGCCGTCTTTTTCGGGGAAAAATGTTCGCGTGGGACTGTTCTCGGCGGTGTCGTAGGGAATGGTCTGAACAATCGGCGAAAACTCGGGGTGATTTTCCGCAAAATCGCGGGCAACCTCGTCGTTTTCCGCACGGGACAGCGTGCAGGTTGAGTAAACAAGAGTGCCGCCCTCCCTGACATAGCGCGCGGAAACCTCCAAAATGGCTCTCTGAAGCCGCGGAAGCTCCTCGAACTCCTCCTCGGTTTTGTACTTTATCTCGGGCTTGCGACGGATTACCCCCAGCCCCGAGCACGGCACGTCACACAGCACCCTGTCCGCAAGCGGCAGCTCCTCGGAAAATTTCACGGCGTTGTTCTGCCGCGGCTCGACAATCCGCAGTCCCAAGCGCTTTGCGCCCTCAGCGATAAGGTTCACGCGCCCGTCGTACAGGTCGAGGCTCAGCACGCGCCCGTTGTTGCCCATCAGCTCCGCCATTGTAAACGTTTTCCCGCCGGGTGCCGCGCAGATATCGATGACCGTTTCGTTCACAATCGGTCTAAGCGTCAAACAACAAAGCTGGCTTGACACGTCCTGAACGTGGAAAAGTCCCGCCTTGAACGAGTCGAGTTTCTCGATTTCGCCCGCTTTTTCCAGACGTATGCACCCGTTAAGGCGCGGGTTTCGCTCCGCTTTCACGCCCTCTTTTTTCAGCAAATTCACCAATTCGTCATCGGTAATTTTGGTGGAATTTACCCTCGCGTACAACGGCGGAGCGCCCAGCGACGCTTCCATCGCCTTCACCGCGTTCTCCTCACCGTACTCCCTGAGCCACTTCGCGGCTATCCACTCGGGGCAGGAGTATTTCAGCGAGAGCTTTTTCACCTCGTCAAGTCCCTCAAAACTGATTTTTTTGCCGTTTCTGATAAAACTCCGCAACATTCCATTCACAAAGCCCTCAGCACCGAACGCTTTCAGCTTTCTGCACAGCTTCACGCTCTCATTCACCGCCGCGCTTTCCGGCACGGACGGCATATAAAGCAACTGATAAAACCCCGCGCGAAGCACCGCGACAGCCTCTTTTTCCAGCTTGCGAAACGGGATTCTGCTGTTTTGCTCGATGATGTAATCGAGCGTCAGGCGGCGCTCCGTCACGCCGTAAAACAGTGCCGCCGCAAATGCCTTTTCGCGCTCCGAAAGTCCTTGCTCGGAAAGCGCGTTGTCAAGCAGAATATTTGAATAGGACGCGTTGCTTTCCAGCTTCAGAAGCAACTTCACCGCGGTTAAACGAGCGTCTGACATAAAATTTCACTCCGTTTTTCAATTTCCGAGAATTTCACCCGAGCTAAGCTTTTTCCCGCGCAGAAAATCCTCCGTTTTCATACGTTTCGAGCCCTCGAGCTGAATTTCGCGCAACTCCATGCACGCGCCGTCCCCGCACACAACGCCGAATTTTTTCTCATCAACAACACTTCCTGCGGGCAGGTCGGATTTCTTTTCAACAAGCGCCGCGCGGTACACCTTGAGCCGCTTCCCGTCAAGAATCGTGTAGGCGCACGGCACGTCCGCCATTGCTCGAATAAAGTTGTGGACAACGCGCGCGGGCTTCGTGAAATCGATTTTCAGCTCTTCCTTGGAAATCTTCTCGGCGTAGCAAGCCTCGCCCTGCTGTTTCTCGTGAGAAGCCGTGCCGTTCTCGAGCGCGTGAAGCGTTTCTACAAGCAGTTTCGCGCCGTTTTCCGCAAGAATTTTCCAAAGCTCCGAGCCGGTCATTTCCGCAGAAATATCCGTTTCGGAGCGCATTATCACGTCACCCGTGTCCAGCCCCTCGTCCATTTGCATTGTGCAAACGCCGGTTTTCGTGTCGCCCGCCTGAATACAGCGCTGAATCGGTGCCGCGCCGCGAAATCTCGGTAACAGCGACGCGTGTACGTTCACGCAACCGAATTTCGGTAACTCAAGCACCGTTTTCGGCAAAATCTGCCCGTAAGCAGTCACCACAATCACGTCCGGATTTATCTCCCGAAGCGCTCCCAGAGCCGCCTCAGCGTCCTCGCCCTTTCGTAGCGAAAACGGCTGATAAACGGGAATATCGTGCAAAAGCGCCAAGTCCTTCACCGGCGTTGTTTCAAGCTTTTTTCCGCGGTTTTTCGGCTTGTCGGGCTGTGTGAAAACCGCCGCAACCTCGAACTCCCCGATTAACGCTTCAAGACTTTTCGCCGCAAAATCGGGCGTTCCCATAAATACTACTTTCAAAATTTTCTCCTTATTCTTCGCTGTGCCAAACGCCTTGTTCTCGGTAAATCTTCGTTTGAACGAGAGGGTTTCGCGGTGCTGAACAACCTGTTTTTCAGCTAAACCAAGCGCATTGTTCTCGGTAAATTTTCGGTTAAACGAGAGGGTTTTCGCGATTTATTCTTCCTCAACCCACTCGAGCACCTTGTCCTCATACAAAATCCCGTTCAGGTGGTCAACCTCGTGGCAAAACGCCCGCGCCAACAGCTCCTTGCCGTGATATCTGCGAAGTACCCCGAAACGGTCGTACGCCTTCAGCTTGACGTGCATCGGGCGCTTTACAATGCCCTTTTTCCCAACCAGCGACAAGCACCCTTCTTCCTCAAACTGCTTCCCCCACATCGCCGTTATGACGGGATTTACCAGCTCAATTTTCCCCGCACCCGTGTCAATCACCACAACCCGCTTCAACACGCCGATTTGCGGTGCCGCAAGACCGATGCCCTCGGCGCTTTGCATCGTTTCGTACATGTCGTCAAGCAACTGCGCGAGTTCCTTGTCAAAGCGTGTTACCTCGGTTGATTTTTCTCGTAAAATCGGGTTGCCGAATGTCAAAATTTCTCTTACCATAGCGCCCTCACGACTTCTGCGGAATTGTTTTCTCAACCCTGTCGATAAACAAAACTCCGTCAAGATGGTCAATCTCGTGGCAGATTGCACGCGCCTTCAGCTCGCTTGCTTCGAGCGTGAACTCCTTCCCGTGCCTGTCAAACGCCCTCACCTTAACCATCGCCGGCCGCACAACCTCACACCACTCGCCGGGTGCCGAAAGACAACCCTCGTTGCCCGTCTGAGAGCCGCTTTTTTCGATAATCTCGGGGTTTATCAGCTCCAAAACGCCCTTGCCGTCGCGCACGTCAACAATGCACGCGCGCCGGAGTATTCCCACCTGCGGTGCCGCCAAACCAACGCCGTCCGCGCTTTTCAGCGTCTGCGCCATGTCATCGAGCAAAGTTGCCAGCTTATCGTCAAACTTTGTCACCTCGCGGCACTTTTTCCGCAACATATCGTCCCCGAATTTGATAATCTCTCTCAAAGCCATTTCAGCAAATCACCTTTCTTCTTATATTGCAAAGCTTCCGTTGATGTCCGCACTTGCTTTCGTTTACCGTAAAAACAAATGCCGAGTTATCGCTGATTGTTCCCGAAAATTCTCGCGAAATCAGCTTTTTCGTTATATCGCAAAGCTTCCGTTGATGTCCGCGAAAAAGCGCACGTTCGCGAAATCCGCATCGGCAAGCGCCGCTTTCATCGCTCTGTCCACCGCCTCGCGCAAACTCGGGCTGTTTTTGCACTTCGCCATCAGCGAAAAGCGATATCTCCCGTTCACCCGTCCGACCGCGCACGGTGCCGGTCCCAAAACCCGCATAGGAACGCTCTTCCCGTACTCTTTCGCGGTTTTCAGCAACATATCCGCGAACTTTTTCGCACATTTTTGGCACTCCTTTTCGTTCACCGCCGAAAACACAAACGTCACGATATCGCAGAACGGCGGGTAAAAAACCGCTTCGCGAAGCTGAATTTCCTCATCGTAGAACGCGGGATAATTCTGCTTTGCCGCGAGATTTATCACATAATGCTCCGGCGAAAACGTCTGGATAATCGCCCGCCCGCGCTTGTCGCCGCGTCCCGAGCGCCCCGCAACCTGAGTTATCAGCGAAAACGTGCGCTCGTAAGCGCGAAAATCCTGCGCATAGAGCGAGTTGTCCGTTTTGAGCACGCCGACCAGCGTTACATTCGGGAAATTCAGCCCTTTCGCTATCATTTGCGTTCCCACCATTATATCGTACTCGCCGTCAGCAAATGCCTTGAAACGGCGCTCGAATGCGGTTTTTCCCGATGTCGTGTCCGCGTCCATTCGCAAAATCCGCGCTTTCGGAAACAACTCGGAAAGCTCGTCTTCAATCAGCTGTGTGCCCTCGCCTTTCATTCCGAAAAACTTGCCGCCGCAGAACGGGCAAACGCTGTCAAACCGCCTGAAATAGCCGCAACAGTGGCACATCAAACAACCGTTCGCCTTGTGATAGGTCAGCGGCACGGAGCAGTTCGGGCACTCCATCGGCTTCCCGCACATCGCACACCGCACTCCCGTTCGATAACCGCGCCTGTTGAGCAACAAAATCGATTGCTCGCCGCGCGAAAGGTTGTATTCAATATGCTCGGCGAGAATTGCGCTGAACGTTGACATATTGCCGTTTTGCCGCTCTTTTTGCATATCGACAATCTCAACCTCGGGCAAAACCGCGTTGTTGAACCGCTCGTCCATCTCAAACAGCTTGTACCGCCCCGTTTTCGCGAAATAATAGCTCTCGAGCGAGGGCGTTGCCGATGCCAAAAGCAACAGCGAATTTTGCGCGAAACAGCGCTGTTTTGCGACATCGCGCGCGTGATATCGAGGCGAATTCTCGGACTTGTACGTCCCCTCGCCCTCTTCATCGATAACAATTATCGCGAGATTTTGCACGGGTGCAAACACCGCGCTGCGCGTTCCGATAACAATCCGCGCGAGTCCGCTTTTTATGCGGCGGTACTCGTCCGCGCGTTCACCAACCGACAGCGAGCTGTGCAAAATCGCAACCTCGCTCCCGAACAGCCGCTGGAATTTCCCGACCATCTGCGGCGTGAGCGAAATCTCGGGAACCAGCATTATAGCGCCCTTTCCCGCCTTAACCGCCTTGTCGATAAGCTTGATGAAAATCGAGGTTTTTCCGCTTCCCGTGATGCCGCGAAGCAACGCGCACTCGGGTTTTTCGCCCGTCATCAGCGCGGAAATTCCGTCAAAAACCTCGCTTTGTTTCGGCGACAAATTTATGTCATCGGGACTTTCGGTTGCCGAAACGTCCGAGTTTAACCGAAAAACAACGTTCTCAAACCGCTCGAAAATCCCCTTCTCAATCAGCCTGTTCACCACGGCACTTGTCGCGGCGCACGCGTAGCACACCTCTTTAATCGAAGCCGAATCGTTTGCCCGAACGAACTCAACGGCGGCTTTTTGCTTTGGCGTGAGCTTTTGCGTTTCGTCAAAATCCTCGCAAACCCGCACCATTACGTTAACCTCGTCACCCACACGCCGTTGTGGAATTTCGATTTCCGTGAGAATTTCACGCTTGACCAGCTCGTTGATTTTCGCCTTATTCTCCGCGTAAAGCGTTTCCAGCTCGGATTTCCCCGCCGTTTCAAGCGCCCTTGCAAGCGATTTTTCCTCGGCAGTGAGCGTGTTCTCGGGCACTTTCTTGTTCAACTCAAAGCGGTGCTTGAGCGAATAAGACAGCCCCGCGGGCAAAATTGACCGAAACGCGTCAAAGTAGGTGCAGAACGTGTTCTCCTGGAGCCAACCGCAAAGCCGAAGCAGTTCCTCGGAGATAACCGGTTCTTCATCGATAACCGCAGAGATTGGCTTCAGATGCGCGTTTTCCTCGGGTTCACCGACCTCGAAAACCAGCCCCACACGCTTTTTCGAGCCTTTCCCGAACGGCACGACAACCCGCATTCCCGTGCGGATTTTGCCCGAAAGCTCGGCGGGGATTTCGTAGGAAAACAGCTTGTCGAACGAGTAGAGCGTGTTTTCTACGGCAATTCTCGCAATCAAGTTTTCTCCCCCGAAATACGCTCGATAAGCCCCGCGCGGCGCTCACGGCGCAACTTTTCGGCTCTGAACACCGAAAGCACGTCCTCGACCGCCTCGCTCAAATCATCGTTCACCACGAGATAATCGTAGTTTTTCGCGAACGCAAGCTCGTTTTTGGCTTGGAGAGTGCGCTCGCGGATTTTCTCCTCGGTTTCAGTGCCGCGACCGCGCAAGCGTTTCTCGAGAATTTCCAGCGACGGCGGCAAGATGAACACAAGGCAAGCCTCGGGGAACATTTTTTTGATGTTCATCGCGCCCTCAACCTCGATTTTCAGCACGGCGTCCTTGCCCGAGAGTATCAGGTCGTCCACGCTCTTTTTCAGCGTGCCGTAGAAATTTCCGCAGTACTCGGTGTACTCAAGCACCTCGCCGCGCTTGATTTTCTCGGAAAAGTCATCTCTTGTCAAAAAATGGTAATGCACACCGTCAATTTCACCCTCACGCGGCGCACGAGTTGTCGCGGAAACCGCGTAGCCCGCCTTGTCCGTTTTCTTGAAAAGTTCACCCAAAATCGTGTCCTTACCGCAACCGGCGGGTGCTGAAACAACAAACAAAAGTCCTTTTTCCATATTTTACCTCTTGATTATCTGTCGAAACGTTTCCTTTAATGTAAATTTTTGCCAACTATTCCTCGAAATTCTCGGGAACGTCCTTCGGTGTCGCTTTTCCCGCAATCGTTTCGGGGAGCAACGCCGAGAGCACAACGTGACCGCTGTCGCAGATTATAACCGAGCGCGTCTTGCGCCCGCAGGTCGCGTCAATAGCCGCACCGCTGTCCTTTGCGAGCTGGACAATCCGCTTCACCGGAGCCGCCTCGGGGCTTACCACCGCGACAATCCTGTCCTCGTTCACGATATTTCCAAAGCCAATGTTTACCGGTTTCACAAAATCAACTCCCGAAATTTCCAAATACATATTTATTATAGCATATATCTGCCAAAAAATCAACACCAAAAAACCTCTCGACAAAATTATTCAAAATTTTTTTCAAAACCTATTGACAAATCAAAAACAACGTGGTATAATAATATCGTTGCAATTGCAGAATATAAATTTGCTGATATAGCTCAGTTGGTAGAGCACATCCTTGGTAAGGATGAGGTCATCAGTTCGACTCTGATTATCAGCTCCAGTGAGGTCGGTTCACAGGACCGACCTCCTTGTGTTTTTTAAATTTTCGCACTTTGCACGAAAATTTAAAAAGCCGCGGTGAGCTAATCTTACTTTGATGTATTCCATTTTGCTACAATTTCTGCTTCGGGGAAATCGGCGATAGTGCGACATTGTTAACAGCGTGGTCATTTGGCTACGCGTTTTTTGTTATGTTGCACAAAGTTTTGTTTAAAATGCACAAAACCCGTGTCCTCATCGACACGGGTTTCAATTGGTATCAAATCCTATTATTTCACTCGGTTATGTATTCGGGCTTAATTCCCAAGTCCGAAACTCGCTCCTTGATGTTCGGGAGAATGTATTTGCGTTGGATTTCGCCGATGTCAACATTCAGCGCCGTGCAAAGCGTGAGCCAGATTACCCACGTCACCGTGCAGTTCCCGCGCTCAATCCGCCGCAGATAAACCTCCGATATCCCCGATATCTCGGACAGCATTTCCTGAGTTAAATTGTATTTCTTGCGTTGTTTCGCCACAAGTTCCCCAAAATCTTCTTTCAGTATATCAGAGCCTTCAAATTCATTTTCACGCATAAAATCACCCTTCCAATTTAATCTTTACACTTTCTTAATATAATAATACCACTTCTTGTCACAAAATGCAAATATTTTTCCTAAAAATTTTAGGTAAGTGAACATCACTTTTTAGAAAAAAAGCGTATAAAACCGCGATATATAAAGGCTTTTGTTGAAAATGACGAATTTTTTCTCTGCCAATTTTGCCCGTTTTTTAATTTTTTTCAAATTTCCTCTTGACAAATCAATAACGAAGTGATATAATATTACTGTTGCAGAAATGCGCCAGTAGCTCAGCTGGATAGAGTATCTGGCTACGAACCAGAGGGTCGGGGGTTCGAATCCCTCCTGGCGTGCCACAACAAACCGCTTAACCATTAGGGTTGAGCGGTTTTTCTTTTGTTTGATTTCATTTGGTCACAGGTGAAATGGTCACACTTTTGGTCACACTAGGGTTTGGAGGCTTCGGCGAACGAGTGGGTTTTCGGGGCATAGTGTGGGAAAAAATGAAATTTGCTATTGACAATAATTATGAAAAAGGGTTATAATAAAGTAAAGAGGAAAAAGCGAGGTGGTAGTATGCTCGATAAAGCTGAAATGTCAATGCTGCTCAACGAAGCCGCTGAAGGTCTGAAAGCGATTTACGGCGACCACATTGTCGGAATAATTCTGTTCGGCTCCTACGCAAGAGGCGATTTCACCAAGGACTCCGATATCGATATTGCTGTAATTCTCGATTTGGAGAGAGGTCAGGAATCTGCGTTTCGGTCAAAGCTTATTGAGTTCTCATCGAACCTCGACCTGAAATATGATACGCTGACAAGCTTTCGCTGCATTCCTCACTCGGAATTTGAGCAGTGGAAGGACACCCTGCCGTTTTATCTGAACATTCAGAGAGAGGGGATTAGGATTGCATAGTGCTTGTGGGAGATATGGGAATTCCTACGAAAAGCACACGCAGAGCAATCCTTGTCCAAAAGACTCATTCGGAAAAATAGCGAAATAAGAGAAAATGTAACAAATGGTTTTGTGGTATTGAAGACAATAATTACTATAGCGGTACCGTGAAAAGTATCGCTGTTTTTTAACCGAACGATTCCATTACTATACACTAATCGGCGGCTAAACCGCAATTTCCTATTCGCACAAAAAATTCATTTATCATATTGAAAAAACAATCGTATTGGTGTATAATATACGTGGGTAGTTATACCTATTATTTGTATGATAGAGAGGCAGTTTATATATGAATATCATAGATGCTATTATAAATCTTGTAAATCACCCAGTAACTAATGTTCATGCTCATTATGTTGGCAAAAACCGTATTAACAACATGGGCGATGCTCTTGAGGAGTATATCAAGGATTTGTTCTGTAACACCTTTAATGAAACCGACGAAGCAAAGCGCATAGAGAAAATCAGCGAGGTATTTTCCTATTTGGGCAACAAAAGCAATCCACCCGATGGAATGTTAAGAGGTGGAGATGCTATTGAAGTAAAGAAAATCGAAGGCACCAATTCCGAACTTCAGTTAAATTCGTCATATCCGAAACACAAGCTGTATGCTAATAGCCCTATGATAAGCAAAGCATGTAAGACGGCTGAAAAATGGACTGAGAAGGACATTATTTACGCAGTAGGTGTTGTAAACCGCAATTCAATAAAACATCTATCATTTGTATATGGACTTGATTACGCTGCCAGTGATGAGGTGTATGAAAGTATAAAGCAGAAAATAAAAGATGGTATTGAAACCATTCCCGATGTTGAGTTTTCTGATACAAAAGAACTTGGCAGAGTGAATAAGGTTGACCCTTTGGGAATAACATACCTACGAGTAAGAGGTATGTGGGGTATTGAAAATCCATTTTCCGTTTTTAATTATGTTTATCAGCGTGACTTCGATAAAGATTTCAATTTTATGTGCATTATCAATGACGAGAAATTTGAATCATTTGACAATACACAGGACTTAATAGCATTGTGCGGTACAATTGATGGTCTTTCGATTACTGATATAAAAATTAAAAATCCCGACAATCCTGCACAACTTAAAAAGGCAAAATTAATTACATATACAATATAATAGGTGAAAAAATGAACATCGTTAGCTTATTCGCTGGCGCAGGCGGATTAGATTTAGGCTTTGAAAAAGCGGGTTTTGATATCATTTATGCCAATGAGTTTGACCCATCGATATGGGCTACATATAAAAAGAATCACAGTGGCTTTCTCGACCAACGAGATATACGCAATGTTGATTCATCCGAAATACCTGATTGTGATGGAATTATTGGGGGACCTCCCTGTCAATCGTGGTCTGAAGCGGGCGCATTAAAAGGCATCAAGGACGCTCGTGGGCAGCTCTTTTATGATTATATCCGCATTTTAAATGATAAACATCCGAAATTCTTTCTTGCCGAAAATGTTGTAGGGATGCTTTCTAAAAGGCATAGCGAAGCGGTTGAGAATATAAAGAAGATGTTTGTGGACTGTGGATATGATTTAACTGTAACTCTAGTAAATGTTGCAGACTATGGAATCCCTCAGGACAGAAAACGTGTTTTTTATATCGGCTTCAGGAAAGACCTGAATGTTGATTTTCATTTTCCAGAACCAAACAAAATAAAACGCACATTAAAAGACGCCATATGGGATTTGAAAGATACCGCTGTTCCATCATTGGAAAAGAACTATGCAAATCCGGATGTAGTTTTCAGTAATCACGAATACTTCCAAGGATCGTATTCTTCGATTTTTATGAGTCGAAACAGAGTGCGTCAATGGGATGAATGTGGGTTTACTGTTCAGGCAAGCGGTAGGCAAGCTCAGCTTCATCCACAAGCTCCAGTTATGCCTATGATCGGCAAAAATCAACACATATTTGCCAAGGGGTATGAGCATTTATATAGACGTATGACCATTCGTGAATGTGCACGACTTCAAACTTTTCCGGATGATTTTGAATTTATATACTCAAAGTTAGACGATGGATATAAGATGGTTGGCAATGCTGTGCCTGTTGAAATGGCCAAAATAATTGCTTCCAAGATTATCCACCAGTTAAAAAATGATCGGCAGTGATGTTGATAATAGTGTAGTTCGCAAGCTGTTGACGATAAATTTATGAGGTGAAATATGATAAATGTAATAGATTTATTCTCTGGAGCAGGCGGATTAACGTTTGGTTTTTCATATCGAGTTAGAGCAAATCGTTTTGTCAAAAATAAAAAATTTAGGTTTTTATTTGCAAATGAATATAACCATCAAGCAGCTTTAGCCTTCGCTCACAATTTCCCACGCATTCCGTTGATGGAATGTGATATTGCTAATATCACGCTACAAACTTTGGAACAAAATGATATTGTGATTAACGAGCCTGTAGATTTGATAATCGGGGGACCGCCCTGTCAATCATATAGTACTGTTGGAAGACGACAATATGATCAGCGAGCTAGAATGTACCAAGAGTATACCCGTATGTTGAGAATGTTTCGACCTACTATGTTTATTTTCGAGAATGTTACAGGCTTATTGTCAATGAAAAATGATGATGGTCAACCAGTTATTCAAGAAATAACTGCTTTATTTGAAAATATTGATAACAATTTGGGGTATAGATTATTTACACAAGTATTAAATGCAAAAAATTATGGCGTTCCACAAAGTAGAGATAGAGTATTTATTGTTGGTATCAGAAATGATGTAAATTATCAGTGGGAATTTCCAAATGCAACGCACGGCAATACAACACATCCGTATCTAACAGTAGAAGACGCTATTTCAGATTTGCCAGCGTTGAATTATGGACAAGCCGTGGAAGAATATAACGAGGAACCCAATACAGAATATCAAAGATTAATGCGTGGCAACCAAAACATTTTGCACGACCATTTTTGTGGAACTTATGGAGAAAAAATAACGGCTGTAATACAAGCCGTGCCTCAAGGCGAGGGACGTCCTTACATTAATAATCTGGTTGAGAATGGTGAACTTGACAGAAGATTCTATTTGACATCAGGTTACAAAAATACTTATGGTCGTTTGTGGTGGGATAGACCTTGCACTACAATCACAAATAGTTTGGGAACACCATCGGCGTTGAGGTGCATTCACCCTTTGCAAGACAGAGCTTTATCTACAAGAGAAGGTGCAAGATTACAATCGTTTCCTGATTGGTTTCGATTCTTCGGAAACAAGTATGAACGCAATTCTCAAGTAGGAAATGCTGTACCACCTTTACTGGCAATCGCACTAGCAAAACAAGTCGAACGAATACCTTTTGAAGAATATCGTAACAATCAATAATTTCTATACAAGGAGAATGATTATGCAGAATTCAAATGACAAGATATATTTTAATTTTTCATATTTTGCTCTCAGACTCCTAGGAAAAGGTCTCTATTCAAATGCATGGACAGCTATCGCAGAACTCGTAGCAAATGGATTTGACGCAAAAGCTACTAATGTGAAAGTATATATAAATGCCACCGATAAAGAGCATTCCGTTATTGAGATTTTCGATAATGGATATGGTATGGGTTATGATGACTTGGCGGAGAAGTATGCTCTTATTGGAAAAGACAAGAGGGATGATGACACTCTCGACGAAGAGACCAAAAATGAATTAATGGGAAGAAAAGGTATTGGAAAACTGGCAGCATTATATCTGTCACATCGATACTATTTAATTTCAAAGACCAAGAACGAATTATCAGCTTGGTGCTTAGATGCATCCAATGCTAGCGATTCTGATATACCTCATTTAGATAAGCAGGATATTGGTAATATTGACATTGAAGCCAAAAAAGAATGGGATAGCTTTAAGACTGGAACCATGATAAAACTCACAGATGTGGATTTGACTAATTTTGGCGTACAATCTTTAGCGGGCTTAAAAGCACGTCTTTCAGATTTTTACTTATTAAACTCCCTTCACGGAACGATTGAGGTTGCTTTTCTTACAAGTAAATCCACAAAACTGGTTTTTGAAAAAGTTGAAAAGTCAATAGCTTTCAAAAATATGTATTCCTTCTATAATAATACTGCATATGATTATACATTAAGGTTGTCAAATTCAGTAAGATTTCATTCTTCAGTTGAATCAATAGAAGCCATTCCTAGAGAAGTTGTTATTATTGATGCCAAAGAGTTTTCAACTACTAGTGGTAAAAGACGCTTTACTCAAATAGATGGTACGCTTACTGATACAGAATTACCCTATGAAATGACTGGTTGGATTGGGATTCATTCTTCGATTAATAAGGAGGATGCCGTAATCAATGACCCAGAATACTTAAAAAATAAAACTTACCGTCCTAATCAATTGCGATTATATGTGCGTAATAAGCTGGCTGTAGAGAACTTTTTGGATTATGTTAAAAACACGCAGGCATTCAGCAACTATATCGAAGGCGAAATAAGTTTTGATATTTTAGATGATAATAGATTGCCGGATATTGCGACCTCAAACCGTCAAGGTTTTATAGAAGATGACGAGCGAATAGTACTTCTTGTAGAAATATTGAGACCAATTATTTCTACTTTAATAAAGGAACGCGTAAAGATTGGTCATCAAATTCGTGAAGAGGAAAAAGAATATTACGATAAAATTAGGCAGCAACAAGAAAAAGAACGCAAACGGGAAGAAGAAGCCCGAAAGGCTGCTGAAAAAGAACGTGAAATTGCCTTGTCTGAAAAGAGAGCAGCAGAACATAAGGCAACAAAGTTAAACAAACAGTTAGAAACAGTTAATGCGGATTTGGGTTCTGAAAAGAAAAGAACTAGTTTTCTAATGGAAAGCTTATCAATTGACCAGATTGAAATAGCTAAACGGTTGCATATGGCAAAAATCAATATTAATACAATTACAACCATCATTCAAAAACTCGTTCTTAAGAAAAATAAAGGCAGGTTGACATTAGATAATATTTGGGGCGATATAAAATCGATCTCATTCAGTGCTGAGCGTATAAAAGCCAATTTAGCTTACGGAATGAAAGCCACATTTAATACACAAGAGGAAACAATTAAGGCAGATCTTTTTGGGTTTATTGCAGACTATTGTGCAACAATATTTAGCAATAGTGAAATAAAAGTGGTGGTTGAAACCAACGGTCAAGCTATTATTCGTTTTGCTCCGCAAAATATTGCTGTTATATTAGAAAATATCAAGAGCAATTCTCAAAAAGCTCATGCAAAATGCTTGACTTTTCGCATGTATGAAGATAACGGTTATTATTGCATTGATGCAATAGATGATGGCAAAGACAACAATTGGAGGAAAGTATCCGATTTGAGTTCTTTGTTTGAATTTGGAAAGGGATTTACTCAAACCGGGTCAGGCGTAGGATTATACCACATCAAAGAAATCGTTGAAGAAATGCAAGGTATAGTAAGTATCAACGATAAGAAAACTTCGGGATTTGAATTGAATATGAGAATAAAGCAATGAGATATGACGTAAACATATTATGGATTGACGATTCACCAAACTGGCAAAAAGAGCAACAGAGCTTATTTGAATTAGTTATAGAGGAATATGGCTTATTATACCATATTGAGTATACTTCAGAGGGTGATTCAATAATTCATACGCTATCAAATGAATCTGCTGGATTTAAATTGTTCGATCTAATTTTTGTTGATTACAATATTTCAAGTTCATTGTTAGGAAATCATATAATTGATATGTTAAGGAACAATGATATAGATGCGGATATTCTTTTTTATTCTGCTCAACCTACTAATGATTTGAAGAAAATTTTATTCGAAAGCAATGGGTCTTTCGAGGGGATATACATAGCTAATCGTGACAATTTTCAAGACAAAGCAGTAGCACTTTACAAGAAAAACACGCGCAACCTATTATCATTATCAAATATTAGAGGTTTCTTGGCGGATAAAACATCTGAAAATGATTATGTGGTTAATTCATATATACTTCGTTATTTCGGCACATTGTCAGATGAAGCCAAAAATCGGATACGTGATTATATTAAATCAAGTGTTGAAGATGAAAAGGTAAAGCAAGATTCAAAAAGAATAGCATACAATAAAATTATGGAAAACCCTGAAATGAGCGTTAAGAAGTTGCTAGATTTACCAGCCTATATTATAACTTTAGAAACAAAATACAAAATTTTTGAAATGATTTTAAATGAGCAGGGCAACTGTTTATTCCACGACCATAGCATATCTGATTATCTCGAAAAAATTGTGAAAAAGCGCAATACTGTTGCACATAAAAAATTAGATATATGTAAGCAACATCAATTCATAAAGCATTCTGACAATATTACTCAATACGAAAGTAATATCTGTCCAAATGATTGTAGCCAACATACAGATGATAGAAAAATTTCATTAACAAACTGGTTAGAAATCGTAAAATTGACTAATGAATACTCTAAGCTCTTTGATCAACTATCCTCTGAATTAAGCAATAGTAAATTGTTACCAATGAGTTAATTATAACAGCCGCCCAATGAAAAAATAAATACCGGAGAGGTTTCACGCCTCTCCGGTTATCTTATTCATCACCCTTCTTCAACTGTTCGCTTGGAGTGAGCAAAGCCTCCAGCTTGTCCGCGGCTATGTCCTCGACCGAGCGCAGCGAATGCCCATAGATATCGCTTGTCGTTGAGGCAAGCGTATGTCCCAGGCGTTTCGACACGGCTTTGAGCGGTACACCCTGCATCAGCAGCATTGTTGCCGAGGTGTGGCGAAGCATATGCGGGGTTACATGCGGCAGACCGTTTTTAGCCGTGAATTTCCTCAACCATGTTGTCACGCTTGACGGGTGTATCGGCAAGCCGTTGTACTGCGTGAAAATCTTGCCGCTCTCCTGCCAGCCCTCGCCCATCTGCTCCTTAATTCCATTTTGATACTCGCGAAACTCCGCAAGCATTGTCATAACCGACTGCGGCAGCTTTACAAAACGCTCGGAGCTTTCGGTTTTTGTCGTGTCCTCGTACATACCGACATTCGGCAAGTAGAGCGAGTTGCGGCAGATATGTATGCAGCCGCTCTCCCAATCCACATCGTTCCATTCAAGCCCGCATATCTCCGCTCGCCTTGCACCGCTGAATATCATCAGCTTTACCATTACCGAATACTGATACTGACCTTTCTCGTCCAAAGCGGCTATGAGCTGAATTGTCTGCTCCTCGTCAAGACATTTCGCCTCTCTTCTGCGCAGTTTCGGCGGGTCAACACGCTCACACGGGTTAGAGAACAACAGTCCCCATTTAACAGCCTTTGCAAGAATTGCCGAAAGACATCTGTGGTAATGGAGCAGCGTTTTCGGCGAGAACTTCTTTTCCGTTCCTATCACGTCAAACAGCTCCTCCGGCTTGATTTCAAGCGCCGCGCTTATGCCGAACGCCGTTTCCTTGCTGACATTGTTTCCCGCAATCATACTTTCCAGCGTGCTCATCGAAATTCCCGCCGCGTCTATCAGCTTGAACCGCGAAATGTCATTGTCTTTCAGGAACTTTCTGAAATCAATACGGCACTTGTATTTATAGTCGATTCGTATTCCCTCTTCGGCGAGATTGTTGTAGAACGCATTCAAGTGGAGCGGCGTTATTTCGGACAGCTTCAAATGCCCCAGCGCCGGCTGTATCCGTTTGAGCAGGTCGTCGTAGTGCTTTTGCGTGGTGTTTTTGAGGTGCGTCTGCTCGTAATCGTGCCGCCACTGTTCGATAAAACCGTTTAGCGTTATCATATCGTCAATGTAGCTCTCCTGTCGGCACTTCTCCTCGAACAGAACCATTTGTCGTTTTATTTCCTCCTTTTTCTGCCGCTCGGTCATATTGGGGTCGAGGTGTATTGTTTTCGTCTTGTAGCGTCGGACATTCGTTTTTGGGTCAAAGCCGTTTGAAACCCTTATCCGAGCGCTGTCGCCACGAATTTGAACATTTCCCATATTACCATCCTTTCCGATAGATTTGCCCGTCCGCTCACGGCAGACGGGCTTGCAAATCAGCGTTTCAGCCTCACGGGAACTTTTCTGATACCGTCCGCCGCCGACACGGGAACGTGTTCCTCGGGCTCGGGCTGTTCAGCCTTAACGCCGCCTTTAACCAGAAACTCCATAAGCACATTCCAGTTGATAAGCGTCTTGTTGCCAACTCTTATGCAAGGTATCTGCCCCGTGCGGCAGAGAAAGCGCAAGGTGTTCTCGTTCAGCCCGATGTGCCGCTCCCTGCAATACTTTGCCGTAACAGAGATGTTGTTTATCAGCTGCGGCGGCATTCCCTCGGCAAGAGGGAAAAATGCGATAATCTGAACGTTTGTGTTTTCGTCCATAAGTTTAACCTCCTTCGTTATGATTCCGAGCCGCCGGAGAGCCGCTCGGGTGATTATCATAGATATAATATATAACTATGATTGCTTAGTGTTCACGCAGTCCATTGGTACGGACGGTCCAAAAATTCTTCATATATCAGAAATAAGTACAAAACGGATTGACTTTGCCGTTTCTGATCGGATATATGCTCACTTGATATCCTGCGTTACGGTAGGAATTACAGAACTGCAATGCACTGAAATAATCGCTGAATCTAAATTCGTTCGTAGCAAACCCTCGAATACTTACACCGTACTCGATGACATCATTCGGTACAGATACAATAGGATTGACAGGCGCATTATCAGAAAGCTCCGCGGAGTCTTTCGGCAAAACAATCGAAAAATCCAGATTTGCCGGAGCATTCATATCATCACGCGTATAATCAACGCTTTGTTTTGCCGGGAGCGCAGGCTGTGCTTGATTCGCGTTATACGCCTTGTCCCAATTATAGTTGCGGTTTCCGTCGTAATTGTTTTTAATGTACCTCGGTTGTGTGCAATTCACGTTATAGGTGATGTTATAGTTGTTAATAACCTTTTGAGTGGGTATATAACAAGGCGTTGAGGAAAAAACGTTATTTGAAGCGGTATTTTTCGGCAACCCCTCAAACAATATCTCCTCGGGTTCAGCCAGGTAATCGCCCTCGTCAATCTCCAATTCCGGAATATCTTTCCCGTCCGCCGGAGCCAGTGCATTGAAAGGTTTCCAATCATTACCCTTCATTCTCACAGGACATAAATTGAATTCCCTAGCAATCCCCGAAACATAATTTTTCAGGTCACTTAGCGCACTCTTTTTCATTCCCTTTTGTTCACCGTATATGGTTGTGTAGCTTATCAGGAAATGAATGTGAATGTGTTTCGTATTTGTGTGTACTGCAAATATTACATATCTGTCGGGAAAATATCGCGCAATTCTCTTTCCGAACTTCATCGCCATCTCCGTCGTAATTTTATCCGCCGGGTCAAATCCGATTACCAAATTGTAGTGTTTACCTTTGTCTTGTTTCCTGTAAAAAATCTTAACCGCCAGATTGGCTGTACACCATTGTGAAACCCCACAGCCATAAGAGTTGATTCCACCAATGGGCACCTTCGCCTCATCGCAGATATATCTTTGAGCGCGCATTGCAGCATCTCTGCTGTTGCTGTTGCAAAATGATGCATTAAGTATCATCGTCCGCACCCTCCTCATCATCAGGCAAAAGCGCTTCCATTTTGTAGCAAATGCCGAACATCGCAGAAGCGGCTTTTTCAAGAGCTTCAAAAACATCGTTTAGCCGCTCTTGCGGTATACTATCCGCCTTGTCATCACGGATATCGGATAATATCCGGTGGCATAACGCCAATTCGGATAATATACCCGCTCCCTCGGGGAATGACACTATTCTTCCTTCGCTATCCATAATAAGCCGCTCAACAAACGCAGTTTTGGTCATATTGCAAGCCTTCGCCGACGCGTCCAGCTTCTCCTTTATATCCGATTTCAGCGAAAGTGATACGGGCGACGTTTTTTGACCGCCTTTTGTTCGCTTGGCAGCGAACGGTGGTGCAATATCATCAGAAATATTATTTTCTTGAATCTTGCAAGATTTTATTATTTCTGTTTTGGTTTCATTCTTGATTGTGTTAGCCATTGTTTTTATCCTCCGTAAAATTTATTTCGTCGAAGCCTACCGACTTCAACCTAATTCCTGTCCAGCCCCACAGATACTTGCCGTTCATGCGGAACTTGATTCTCGTGACATTGGGGTAAAAACCCTCAATAAAAGCGCTGACTTGCTTATCGGTATAAGGTTTAATCGCATTGTCCTGACAGTATTCGTGATACCGTAGGATAAGCTCCTGCTTGTGTACTCTCCCCTCGGAATCGGCAACGCACCAATCCTCCAGAAACAGCTGAAGGCTTACATTTTCCTGAACAAATGCCTCTATCAGCTTTTTACTGTCCTCGGGTAATGTGAAGATGTAGTCGCGCTTAATCAGCTCATTCAATGCTTTCATCGCCAAAGAGCAGATAATATTCCGCTCATCGAGTAGCTTGTCCAACAGATGCCTGTCCATCTGCTCCTCGGAAATCGTATGGTTGAATCGAAGTACAACCATACGGTCTGTAAGCGACTTGTTTCCCGCAGAATCCATTTCGCCGAATAACGGCATCTGATTTGCGCAAGTAAAGAGCTTTGTGTGAATATCCGCCACATAGCCTTCCTTGCCCTTGCCCTCAACGAAAAGCGGTTCCTCGGACACTATTTTCTTTATAGTGTCCGTGCCGGTTATCTTCGCTGCAGTAAGTTCCCGACAAATGTTAAGCCGAGAGCTTTCGAGGTGCTGCATATTGAATCTGCCGCTCAACTCGTTAATCCCGAAAACCGTTACCGCGACATCGGGCCAAACCATAGCTTGCAGAAAATCTGCCATAACCGACTTGCCGCTCTTGGTTGCTCCAACCAGAAAAAACATCTTCCTCACCGACTTCAGAGATGAGAGGCATACGCCGATTATCTCCAACAGCAGAACCGCTTTGGGATTATCCTTTGCCCCGTCAAGCGAGGTATCGAGGAAACGGCAAAACGCCGGAGCGCTCTCGATTTCAGCAGCGTCAATAAAGCTAAACTCCAAGCAATAAGTAAAGCAAAGTTCCGCCGCTTTCTCCTCCGCCTCCTTTCCCGTCAGCAGGCAAAGCGTTCGGAGATCAAGCACACCGTTTTCCAAATTAAGGAAATATTGCCCTTCATTTAGTATCGACTTGAGGTTTTTGGTATGGGAGCTGTCCCGAAGGAGCTTTTTGTAAGTTTCCTCCAGAGCAGAGCTTCGGATTTTTCCATCGTATGACGGATCAATCAACGAATCCATCCATACCATTGCTTTCGCCTTTGGCAAGCACTCATAGCAGCGCTTCTCGGATATCCAGACGAAAAGACGGTTATTCGATACAAAATATGGGACGTTCTTGTTAAGGAATCGGTGAAACTCCTCCGCTTGAAGATTGTCCGTCGAGGGCTTGTGCAATATACGCGTGTCAGATAAGCTCATTTGAAACACCCTTTCAAAATTTTTTCAGAGATTTGCTCTGTAAGTATCATTATACTTGTTTATGTCAATAAAAAAAACGAAAAATTTGCGCAAAAATTTTCATTGACAAATTGAAGAAAATGTGGTATAATAAAAAATTAAATATGCTACGAAGGGGTACATCATGAATAATTATAGTGAAATTACATCGTTGTTTTTGAATTCACTTCGAACAACTCTAAAAAATATTCTGCCACTAATACAAGAGTCACCGAAACCCTGCTCCGAAAACTCATCTGAATCAAAAATACCTGTTATTGAGAGGGAAATTGACCTTGACCCCAACGAGGAATTCATCATCCCTGAATATGCATACTGGGCTATGGAGGCAATGCCGAAGCCTGAGCCTGAACCACACCGCAATTATTATTCTAGTGAGCCAGATATTTTGTTTCCTATAATTCCGCAAGAATTGCTTGACACATACCTGCGTTTTTTCACTGAATATGATGAGAATAAAGATGAAGCAGCGAAAATCGTTATGGCATATGATTATTCCCTTTTGGACCTAATTAACCATTTGCGATTTGATATATTTTTGTGGATAGCTTCTGAACTATTGTTCGCAAAGCCCGAGGAATACGAAAAGAAACAAATGGCTTGCTACTATTCTTTTCATAGCAGCAATAAAATATCTGATGGAAGAATGGAATGCTCGGATAAAGTGTGGGATACTTTTAAAGAAAAAAGGCATCTTCTCACAGGACGCATAAAATCATTTCCTATGCCTCCGCATTTTATGTGCGTTTACTCGGACTCTAATATTAAACTGGAAAAGGGGAAAAATAAGGCAAATCCTTCATACGATTTTTTTGTAAAGGATGATATATATGAAAAATTATATTTGGAAGACTTTTTAGAATTTGAAAAAATAATCCAAGAAGGGCTAATTCATCCACGTAATTCTATTTTAAATGATAAAGAAGGTCTCCACAACAAACCATCAGCTTTACTCGAAAGCTTAGTCGACGCATATATTGAACGAGTTTTTGGATTCTTCCCAGTACGGTGTGCGGCTTTTAATCTAGAAGAACAAGTTCCAAGAGTAATAACTCCCCCAAGCCACGACAAATTAATAGTAGGACTTATCAAGATAGCCAAATCTAATGATATGATTTTTTCAAAAATAGGATTTACAAACACACTTTTATATAACGGGGCAAAATACATTAAGTTATTCAGAGCAGTAAAACAATCGTTCTCATCCGCAGCATGTCTGGTATTAGATAGATTTATAAATGATTATGATCGCAAATTCAATTTCCGCCCCGATCAGGTGCTTAATCATCGCGAACACTTTAATATACTATTTAACCATCTTACCACAATATATAATGAATTGATATTATTACAAGGCACCAGAAGAACACTTATCATGGACGATTTGCCGCATTATAATCTTACTAATGAAAAAAAATCTATTATTATGAAACATATTGCAAATCCTCATAATACTGCCTATGAAGGAGATATTGATAACTCGACTCTTTTTCTTGAAATTGATCGCGATCTCATTTGATACTCCTTTAATCGAAATGACAGAGGCAAGGGTGTTTCACCCTTGCCTCAAATGACAAATAACTTTTTTCTTAGGAACAGGTTTTATATGTCTGTCATATTTAACCAACTTCCTCTAATACCAGAAAGAAAATTTAGTTGAAGAAAATCATATCAATCTCAGAGACGCCAAACAGTGCGGTCAAGAGGAGGGGGTTCTCCAAGGGGGAGGGCGAGACTGCTGCGCAAGCAGCGAGTCTCCCTGCCCTCCCCCTTGGAAAAATTATTAAAAGGGCTCCGCCCTTTTAATAATATGTTAGTATATTATTTGTTTATTATTATGTTTTTTGATTATTGGTTGTTTTTCTTTGTTAACAGGTGGATATTATTATCGTTAAAAAATGAATGAGGCAAGAGCATTCACGCCCTTGCCTATGTTTTGCTCACGCTAATTATCCACACCGTCCGACAACATACTCAATCACCGATTTCTTCGGTATAAGCCAAACCCTGCCGTCGTGCATTGCCTTGATTTGTCCGCTCCTCAACAACTGATAAGCCTTGCTCCGTCCGATTCGCAGCATTTCTTGCAATTCCTCGATAGTTACAATATCCTTGTATTCGCTGAATAAACTGTACATTGAAAAGCCTCCTTTGATGTTTTGTAATGATATGTTATGGTGAAAACTGTTTTTGAAGAATATTCCTATTTTTCCGCACTCGGCTTGTGACCTGTCTTTTTGCCCAAACGGTAAACAAGCAAAAATGCTTGCAATCACACGATAACAAACCACAACGCCACACGTTATTCGTTAACAAACAGCCCCCGAAATCTTGTAATTTCGGGGGTATTATTGTTATTATTTCTTTTCGGTATCGTTTTTTCTATGAAACGGAGTTGGTACATTTGTCAGGTCGGCGATATAGTCGATAGATACATTATAATACTTTGCAAGCTCGATAATCTGGTGGAATTTGATTTCGCGTTTACCGCTTTCATAAAGCTGATACTGCTGACGGGTTATCCCCAAAACCTCGGCTACGTCCTCTTGCTTTAGGTCGTTATCTTCCCGAAGGTCTTGCAAACGCTGATATTTCCGCATTGTATCAACTCCTCTCTATACTTTAATTATATCAAGTAAAAAATCATTTGGTCTTGACAAGCATTCGTTTGAATGCTATAATGGAGTTAGCACCCAAACGGATGCATAACTGTAAGCGCCGTGCTTACCAAAAATCAAGTGTATTATGATATAATTAGGTCAAATCATACGAATATTTACCAAGGAGAGAGAAAAATGTTTTGCAGAAAATGCGGAAAAAGCATTGACGATGAAAGCACCTTTTGCCGATTTTGCGGCACCGAGGTTGTTGCAAGCGTAAAGGAAACGCGCATTGAGCGTGAATATCGTCGGAACAACGAGCTTCTTGATAAAGCCAAGGAGCTTATGAATAATAACAACTTTGATGAGGCAAGAGAAATTCTGCTTGACCTTTCGGGTTTCAGAAACGCGGACGAGCTTGCCGAGCGCTGCTTAACGGGCGCTGTTGATTATCGCCGCAGGACTACATACGAACACGCAAAAGGTGTTTTGAACAACGATGGGGCAACAGAAGCTGAACTTCTTCTGGCAGCAGAAGATTTTGAAACTTTGGGTGAATATGAGGACGCACAAGAACTCACTGTACAGTGCAGAAACAAAGCAAAAGAGGTTGTTGAGAGGGCTTATACAAACGCTTGCGAGCTACTGAATGGGGCGAAAGCCTCTTCCGAGGTGCTTTCTGCTTGCGAGGAGCTTGAAAAGCTGGGTGATTACAAAGATTGCAAAGAGCTTGCCCTAAACGGAAGAAGTCAGATTGAAAAATACAAGAGGTATGAGAATGCCGTAAAACGCCTTGATGACGCAAACTCTGTTCATCAGCTGATGGATGTAATTGAAGAATTTCGTGCTTTGGGTGATTTTCTTGACAGCGAGGAAATGTGCTCAAAGGCTTTCGAGAAAATATATGCAGAAGCGGCGGATAATGCAAAATATAATAGTGTAGAAAAAAAGAACTATGCAGCCGGCGTCTTTGAGGCAATCAAGGATTATAAGGACGCGGAACAAAGGGCGCAGGAGTGCAGGAAACGCGTCGAAGAACTGAATGCCGAAAAAATACAGGACGAAAAAGATGCGGATGAGCTTGAATTGCAGTATTGTCTGAATATTCTCAAAAATCCAAAAGCACAAATTGCGGAAGTCGAAGTGGCTCAGGACAGATTGGTTTTGATAAAGGAACACGAAGGTGTTGAAGAAGCGTTAGTGGAATGCCGCAAAAGGCTTCCTGTTTTACGCAAAAAGCATAAGCGTAATATTATTATAAGAATCGCCGTTGTATGCTCAATTATTGCGCTCATAATTTTTTTGTTGGCATTCGCGCCCTCTATCCGTAACGCATAAATTATTAAGGAGTGAATTTATGTTTTGCAACAAATGCGGCACAAAGCTGCCGGACGACAGCGCTTTCTGCACAAAATGCGGGGCTACGCTTGAGAAAAAGGTGTCATTGGAAAAGGAAAAGAATTTGCCGGAGGTATCCGCTCCACGCGAGAGCCGTCCGCAGACGCTTGGTATGGTGTGCAGGGCTTGCTCAAAGCCGCTCACGACAAAGTGGAAAAAATGCCCGTATTGCGACGCACCAAATCCGTTTTATATTGCCCCCGAGCCCGAGCCTGAACCGGAAAAGCCTGTTCAGCCCGTTCAGCCGCAGGTAATCATTAAGGAACGCGAAATAGTACATAAAGAAGATGATTCAAACGGCTGTGCAACAATAGTCGGTAAAATTGTTTTCGCAATTATAGACATTATATTTATTGCCTGGCTGCTGACGAGGTGTTCGGGCGGTTAAAGGAGGAAATGTTATGTTTTGCAACAAGTGTGGTACAAGTCTGCCCGATGATTCCTGTTTTTGCAGTAAATGCGGAAATCGCCTTCCGGTTAAGGAATTGTCAAACGAGCCTGTCGCTGATGAACAATCCGTGTATGACGTAATTCTTGAGTCATATGACAAGTCGAAAAAGGTTGCAATTATGAAACTCCTGAAAGAAACGCTTAACCTTCCCTTGCAGGAGGTTAAAGATAGGCTGGATTCCGAACCTTGCATTATAATGGACGAAGCGGTTTATGCCGAGGCGATATGGATAAAATCGAAGCTGGACGGTCAATTCGGTGCCAAGGTTGAAATGGAGCCGATGGGCGCAGGACGGCTGTCCTATCAAAGCGAGTTCGAGGCAATCTGCAAAGCATTCGCCAATATGTCGCCGGATAATTGCATTGAAGTTCTTATTCCGAGGAACAGGGCTATTGAGCAATATATCGAACTCAAACAAGGCGTGCTTACCGGTGGATTTTTGAGCAGTGCATCAAATATGGTGTTTCACAAGAAAGATGTCAAAGAGTGCAATAGTTTTGCACCTTTGGCTACCGAAGAAATTAACAGGTCTAAAGAGCTGATGATACAAATGCTCCAAAAGCTGAACGAGAACTACAACAACTGCTATTTCACAAAATCGCCGGAAGACGCCGCGGAGAAAATGGCTGAAAAAATCTTCTTGTACATAAACAATCTCGGCGATTTTGATCGGCTTGTATAATGACGGAGGTATGAAATATGTTTTGCAGAAAATGCGGAAAAGAAATTCCCGACGACAGTGTGTTCTGTCCGAAATGCGGAGCGGCAACAGAATCAGAAGCATCGCCTAAAGAGGAACTCACCGATACGCCGGAACAACGTGAACAAATTCAAGATAAACCTATGAGGTGTGAGGTGTGTTTCAGGCAGCTTACAACAAAGCTGGAGAAATGCCCGAATTGTGATACGCCGAATCCGTTCTATGATGGTGAAAAGGACGAGGACTCCGTATCAATAATAAGTGAGATAAACCAAAAAATAAAGAATAATCCCACGGAAATGAAACGAAAAAGCCGTAAGAAAACTTTGTCAAAACTGTTGATAATAGCGGCTGCGTTGGCTGCTGTCGTTGCTGCGGCGCTGATTGTTTTTATTCCGCAGGCGGGAATAGGGTTTGAATACGAGTTGGTCGATAATGACCACTATGCAATTACAAAATATACCGGCTCCGGTACAGATGTAACGGTTCCCGATACGATATGGTTTAAGCCGGTGACATCAATAGCTACATCAATATCGGGGAATGCATCCCCAACGGAAACCGGAAAGCCCGGCGTTAAACGCGTAAAGCTTGGAAAAAATATATCCGTAATAGGCATGGATGCTTTTAAGGGCTATACGTCACTTGAGGAGCTGGATTGTTCGGCAGTTGAGATAAAAAACGGAAAAGAGTTACTTATTAACGACTTTGCTTTTCAAAACTGTACGAATTTGAAGAAGATTACATTTCCTCATTCAGGCATATCTATTGGACGTTCAGCTTTCAGTAAGTGCTCATCTCTTGAAGATATAATTACAGCCGAACAGCATATCCTTTTTACTTCGGAAGACGAGAATTACAGAGCAACTATAGGAACATTTGAAAATAACAGCTATATAGGCGAAAATGCATTTCTAGGATGTACGTCTTTGAAAAATCTGTCGCTGATTAACACTAGGGTTGATAGCTCTGCATTTATGGACTGCACGGGTATAATCGAATTATCTATGACCGCCGGCGAACTTGGAGACATCACGCCTGCCGAAATGATACCACAAGATAATACCGGCGAGTCACTGCGTGAAGCAGCTTTGAAGGCAGCTCAGTTGAGAGCTCAGGGATTAAATCCGAGTAGCAAAGCATTTAAGGGATGTACCGGTCTGAAAACTGCCACGCTGAATTTTTTAGAGAAAAAACCTATACCTAATGAGACATTTTACGGCTGCACAGCACTTACAAGCGTTTTTGGAGCTAATATTTCAGCCATTGGTGACAATGCCTTCGGGGAATGCTCATCTCTGTCCGAGGTCGAGTTTGAAACTTTTCCCTCTGACATTTCAGGAACTGCGTTTAATGGATGTACGAAGCTGGAGCGGGATGGTGGACTTGGGACACGTCACGAATTTGCAGCTACAAACATTGTTGGTATGTCGGAGGCGGAAGCCATAAAAAAACTCGGAAACTACAGGATATTCGACAATTACGGCTTTGATTGGTATTTGTTCGAAGATAAGGGCATTTCCTTTGGCGTTGGTCAGGGAACTCATAGAATGACGCTCTATGAGGGAGCATATGTTGCAAGCGGCTATGGAGAAATTGATAATGTGCAGATAGGAATGACCGTTGGAGAAATATTCCGATATATAGGCAGACAAACAATTTATATGAGTGAAATGGATAATAACTTGTATTTTTTCTCATATCAATGTGGTGATATTACTTTTGACTTTATGATATATTCATCAACACACGGTTTTCCCGATGACAACAGCATAGTCTCTTACTGCTGGGTAAATGATGGATATTATGACTAAAATCAAAGCCAAACTCGTGAGGTTCGGCTTTCTCTCGAGGAAATTGACGAGTTGCTTAAGTATGCAAGTTTTTCCGCTCTATATGCGAGAAACAAGCGCAACGCAATAATCATTTTTGCCCTCACCAACAATAAAAGCATCTTTGCCGTAAACGATATGCTCTTCGAGAAAGGGTTTGAGATAGTGACAGCGTAGCTGTTTTGTGCGGAAAACGAACGTTTTGCGGACTCTTCACAATTAAGCCAAAAACAAACGCTTATTCCGATACAAGCAGCATATCTCTGTTTGTCGGAATAATATCAAGCCTTTCGGAACAATTTTTTGCGTTTTAGCGGAATAATGCCGTCACCCCCTTTCACCGACATCACAAATACACGAACATAGAACAAGTACTGCGCCGACCGCCAATAATCATTAAATGGCAAATTTGAAAAAATTTTAAAATATATTATCCCTTATCCCTTTTTCATCGTATAAAAGAATGAAACCAAAAATGAAATTCTTTCCGACATTTTGCTTGATTTGAAAGAAAAAAAGGCGGGTAAAAACGATGGCGCATTATTTAACAAAGGACAACTGCTTCATAGAAAAGAAGCACTATTCTGTTCTGATACGCTTTGTGAATAACTGGGAGGAGCAGTTCTGGAATGATGAAAAAACCGAACAGAAGCTCCTTACAAATCAAGCAAAGTATTTCATAGGTATCCTTCTGTTTCAGGCATACAACCAAATAGCCGCAAATACGCTGGAACAGCTTTACAGACAGGAACTGATACATATAAATCCTATGCTTGGCTGGAACGCAGAGCTTGCCACTTGCGAATTACGAGAACAAGCCGAATTGTCGCTTTTGGAAAAGCTCGAACAGAATCCGCAGATACTTTTTGATGTATCTCCGCTGTTAAGCAGTCAATTCACATTGTGTGAAAAGCAGTTCAGCGAAATGCTTTCCGAAATGCTCACCCGTATACAGGCTGACCGTAAAGATATAAGCAGGGCATTTTTTGGCGGAACGGATTTCGGCAGGATATTAAAAATTGACGGTGGAAAGTCGGACAAACATCAAAACGGCAGATGTGCCTGCATAATTACCACCGAGCATGGCACATTCCTTTACAAACCGAGAAATCTCAGGGCTGATACAGTGCTTTATGATATGGTTTCGGAGCTGTTTTCGGATACCGTTATCCTGCCGAAAGCGCTGGATTTCGGACAGTATGGCTATGCAGAGTTTATTAAGGACGAACCCGCAAAAACAAGTGAAGAAGCCGAACGGTTCTTTTACCGTTTAGGCGGCGTTTGTGCGCTGTTTCAGACCTTTGCAAGCACCGATTTTCATTGTGAAAATATTCTGGCAAAGGGAGATTTTCCCGCAGTCGTGGACTTGGAAACCTTTCTGGGAGTTCCCAATGCGGCTGATACTAAAAATTCCGATCTGTTCCAAATTGATCTCAGCCATTCCCTTTTTTTCAGTGGAATTATTCCGAAAAGAAAAGATGACCGTGAGTTATCTCCTCTGCTTTGCAAGGACAGATATTCTATTCTGCCATTGATTGATGGTGAAAGGGTCGATGTCCGCGGATACTTGTCGTTTTTCGATGAAGGATTCCGGGCGATATATCACCGCTGTATTGCCCAAAAATCCGTTCTCCTGAAATATCTTGAACGTCTGTCCGAATGCAGATTTCGTTGTCTGCTTCGAAATACAAACGATTACGCTATAATGCTTCGGGGGCTTTATTCGGTAAAGACGCTTTCCTCTGAACCATACCGCAGCGAGCGGATAAAGTCGCTCAGAAATGCTTTGGGTCAGACGGCAAATGAACAGCAGCGCGAAAAACAGTCTGCGGTTGCCGATGAGGAGATATCCTCTCTGCTTTGCGGAGATGTTCCGATTTTTCACTGCATTGCCGACAGCAAAGACCTTTACTCCGGCGAAAAATGTGTTGTTCGGGATTATTTCAGCCGTTCGATTAAAGAAAATGTGCTGTACAACATCGAACATCTGACGGATAGAGAATGTGAATTTGAATTAGGACTGATACATCATTCACTGCGCTGCGCTCATATTCCGCAGAACGCTCCGACCTGCAAACCCGTTCGTAAGGAAGCTGTTTTATCCTTTTCCGAAGAAGCCGGGAAGATGTTTGACGAGATATGGGAGCAAAGGGTCATAAGCCCTTCGGGAAAAGCAGGCTGGCTTGACCATCGGAATGACGGCAATTCCTTCGGTTATCTTTCGGTCGATTACGGAATGGGCGAGGGCGGTATCGCAGCATTTGCTTCGGAATATTACACTGCCACCGGAGATAAGCGTGCGGAAAAGGTCATAACTGATTTTCTCGATAAGGTTTCGGAATCGGTATCGCAGCTTCGTTCTATGGGGGATATTAACCCCGTGGCAAATGCTCTGGGAACGACGAATATCGGTGGAACGATAAAGGCGTCGCTTATGGCGGCGAGGGCGCTGGGCAGCAAGAAGCATCTCCAAAGCGCCGTGGAAACGGTTCAGCTTCTAAGCAGCATATCGCCGGATAAATTCACGCTTGTTGATTTTTATTCAGGGCTGGCGGGTTGGCTTTATCTGCTTTGCACCAACGAGGAACTGCAAGTTATACCAAATTACAGGGAGCTTGTTTTATCGCTTTGTGACCGTATTCTTGAATTGCAAACACTGAACACTCCGCAAGGAATATTGACGTGGGATACGCTTAATAAAAAACGTTCCATAAGCGGACTGGGACACGGCGTTGCGGGAGTTGGGCTTGCTTTGGCAAGCGCATATCGCCTTTTCCCGTCCGAAAAGCTCCGCATTGCAATACAGAATGCGTTTGAACTGGAACGGCTGTTATACAGCGACAGGCTGAAAACTTGGCCGGATTTCCGTGATTCCTCGGTACCCGCCGGAGCAATGAACGGATACTGCTCAGGCGCGCCGGGCATGGGAAGCGCGTATCTGAAGCTTCACGCATGGGGAATCACCGGCTTTGATGATGATATGGAAAAAGCAATAAGCAAGGTGATATCAACAGACATAATGCCGCGCGACCATTATTGCTGCGGAAACTGTCCGTCCATAGAGTTCCTGCTGGACGCAGGAAAAGTGCTTGAACGCCCCGAGCTTACACAGGACGCTATGCGCCGCCTGAATGCTGTTACGGAGCGAAAAGCGGCAAACGGCGAGTATACTTTCCTGCCCGACCTATACGAGAATTACAGCCCGCCGGGACTTCTGAACGGATTAAGCGGTATCGGTCACTTACTGTTAAAAGCAGACGATTTTTCATTGAATTGTTTGTTATTATAATTTATTTAAGGAGGCATATAACTATGAAAACGTTGGAAGAACTTTACAACGAGGTAATGGCAAGCGAGGAGCTCAAGAAAGAGTTCTGCGCTCTTAAACCCGATGAGGTCGAGGGCTTTGCCGAGAAGCACGGCTGCAAGGCTACCCTTGACGAAATCAAGACTTTCCTCACCGAAAAATCAAAGGCAGAGGGAGAGGTTTCCGAGGAAGATGTCGAGCAGATTGCAGGCGGTAAGACTAACGATCCAGAATGCTGGAATTATTCTTGCTACGATGACGCATATGCCAATGTCAAACGTCGCACACATTGTTAGAGCCGCTAAAAAACGATTTGAAAAGTGTAAACGGGAAGAGTTCAATGAATTATATGGAGGTATTTCACTATGAAAACACTGGAAGAACTTTACAACGAGGTAATGGCAAGCGAGGAGCTCAAGAAAGAGTTCTGCGCTCTTAAACCCGATGAGGTCGAGGGCTTTGCCGAGAAGCACGGCTGCAAGGCTACTCTTGACGAGGTCAAGGCTTTCCTCACCGAGAAGAGCAAGGCAGAGGGCGAGATTTCCGAGGAAGATGTCGAGCAGATTGCAGGCGGCGGTAAGATGACTGATAGTTCTGGAGTATTTTTATCCTCTGTAGCAGACTGTACTCAGGGACCATCATATTGTGATTATTGTGATTAAACACCTAGCGAATTTTTAAAACAGGCGATATGTGATTTGGACTTAAGGGAAAGCTTTTTTCCCTTGATACAAAACAGTTAATATAGGAAAATCCTTTCCTATAAAATAAATTTCACGGAGGTATTTCACTATGAAAACACTTGAAGAACTGTATAAAGAGGTAATGGCAAGCGATGAGCTGAAAAAGGAATTCTGCTCCCTGCTGCCCGAGGAAGTTGAAGGCTTTGCCGAGAAGCACGGCTGCAAGGCTACTCTTGACGAGGTCAAGGCTTTCCTCATCGAGAAGAGCAAGGCGGAGGGCGAGGTTTCCGAGGAAGAGGTCGAGCAGATCGCAGGCGGTAAGGTGGGTAAGGGGGGATATGGATTTTATTTCCCTTGATACCAAACAGTAAATATAGGAAAATCCTTTCCTATAAAATAAATTTTTACGGAGGTATTTCACTATGAAAACACTGGAAGAATTTTACAGCGAGGTAATGGCAAGCGATGAGCTGAAAAAGGAATTCTGCTCCCTGAAACCCGAGGAGGTCGAGGGCTTTGCCGAGAAGCACGGCTGCAAGGCTACCCTTGACGAAATCAAGACTTTCCTCACCGAGAAGAGCAAGGCGGAGGGCGAGGTTTCCGAGGAAGAGGTCGAGCAGATCGCAGGCGGTAAGAGTGCCGATGACGATGAAGTGATTTGGTCCGTATTCACAGCTGGATTCTATTGCGCTGTTACTGCAATAGACAGTAATTTTGGGGGCATTCTTGAAGGTTGTCAAGATAAAAAATGTGGCACAGCCATTACGGGTGACGGAATGCTTTGCGGTAGATAAGCGAATAAGTGAAACAACCGAAAAAAATAATGACACAAAGCCACAGACCGGATTAAAACACCTTGGCGATTTTTTAATAGGCGATGATGTGATTTGGACTTAAGGGAAATCTGCCTTTCCCTTAAGTCCAAACAGTTTATAATCGAAGAACGGAGAAATGTGAAATGCTGAAAGCAAACGAGCTGTATTATCTGCAATATCTGATGATGTTTCCCGCAGAATGGCGAAGCCCGATGTCGGATTATTATATGAAGACGGCAGAGTCAAAATCGGGTAAGGCGTTTGTTCTTAAAGATGATGAAGAGCCTGTGGCGTATGCCGTTTTGGTCAGGGAAAATCGGGGGTGGATACTGAAATATATTTATACGGATAAGGATAAGCGACGAATGGGCTATGCGTCATACCTGATACGCGAAATAATTCTTCGGACGGAAAAATATGTGCGTGTACATATCGTTCATTCCCACCCATATTATAGCGCAATAGCGGCTTGCCTTAACAAATTGGGATTTGTTGTAAACGATACAAGCTGTGTTTATTCCGTCACAGTTGGAAACAGTCTTTGGGAACGTATGGACGAGTTAAATCTTGTGCGTAAAAAAGGATTTCTGCTGAGGGGCGGCGCTGTGTGTATCCCGTTCTGCGAGATGTCGGACAGCATAAGAGAGCAGCTTATCAATTCCTCGTCAAACAGTTTTGGAAACACTTTGAACCCTGCGCCGCTTTTACAGAACAAATCCGAAAACGTTGATTCGGCGATAAGTACAGTCCTTGTGAAAAACGGGGAGCTGAGGGCTTACACCCTTATCACCCGTCCCTCGTGTAATTCCATATCGGTAGAGCATATTTCCGAGGCGCAAAGTGAAATCGGAAGCGGCAGGATAGTAGCTCCTCTGTGTGCATCTTTTGAAGCTATACGCAAGCACCCCGAGATTACAATGATGAAACTGACGATAAGCGACAGTAACAAGCGGTCCTATCGTTTTGTAATGAGAATGTTAGAGGGTCAGGATATTGGTAAAACTAAAAATACCAGCTATATTATAACGAAAGAGATGTTGAAATAATAAGCAATGAAGGTTATGGGAATTATCAGATTTTTTTCCTGATAGTGAGTATGTTCCTGCCTTCCTTGTATTCATAGTTCACGGCGTCCATACTCTTTTTCACGATGAAAATACCCAGTCCGCCTATCGGTCTGTCCTCTACGGAAAGCGTTGTGTCGGGATCGGCTTTGGCAAGCGGGTCATACGGCACGCCGTTATCTATGAAGGTTATCTCGACAGCAAGCGGGTCCTCAAACACCTCAACGCGCACAGTAGCATTGCCTGTTTCGGGATTATAGGCATAACTTGCGATATTTGTAAACAGTTCGTCCGCTGCGACATCTATCGCCATTTTCTCTTTCATTCCGCAGCCGTATTCAGCGAGCTGCTCGTCAATGAAATCAATGACTGTATCTACATTTTCAAGAACAGCTTCAATAGTCAGTTCTTTCATTTCAATTACCTCCCAGATACCGAATAGAGAGCATGGTTATATCGTCCGACTGCTCTGCGCCGGCTGTAAACTTCGCGATATCCTCGCTTACCATACTGCACACAGGCTCGACAATGCCATTATCAGCAGAGGGCTTCGGATAATTCTCGCCAAATGACAGCAGCTTTTGCAGCCTGTCCTCGCCGTAAAGCTCCTCGGCAGCGTCCATAGCTTCGGTAACGCCGTCCGTGTAGAGATACAGTATATCACCTTTTTGCAGCTCCACGGTCTGCTCCTTATAGCGCACTCCGTCCATTCCCGCAAGCATCAGACCGGGCTTTAGTATCACATATTCGGCTTTTCCGTCACGGATAAGCAGGGGCGGATTGTGACCGGCATTCGCCACATGAACAATACCCGTTTTAAGGTCGAGATAGCCGAGCCACGCCGTAACGAACATCTCAGCTTCATTGCCCTCACACAGCTTTTCGTTTGCAAGCGTGAATACCTCTGCGGGGTGCAGACCGCTCTCGGCAAGGCTCTTTATTACAGTCTTTGCTGTCATCATAAACATTGCGCCGGGTATGCTTTTGCCGGAAACATCTGCTATAAGAAAACCGAGGGTGTCATTGTTTAACATATAAAAGTCGTAGAAATCACCGCCGACCTCTTTAGCAGCTTTCATACTTGCATAAAGCTCGAATTCCTTTCGTTCGGGGAACGGCGGGAATACCGTCGGAAGCGCAGAGCTCTGAATCGCCTTTGCGACGGCAAGGTCAGCGTCAATTCGTGCGGCAGCTTCGGCGATGTACTCTTTCAGCCGGTCAACGGTAGCGTTTATGTCGGTGGAGAGCATATCGAACTCGTAGGAATCCCGCACTTCCACCTTTACGTCAAGATTGCCCTGCGTTATTTCGCCGAGGGAATTGTTGACAGAATCGAGTTTTCTTACTACTGTACGCTTTATCAGCAGGTGCATTGTAAAAAACAGTACCGAGAATACCACAATCTCAATGATGATTATAATCAGTATTGTTGTATAAAGCGAATTACGGGCTTCACTTACAGGATAAAGGCTGTATGTGAAATACACTCCGTTATCCGAGGTTATCGAATAGTAATACTCGGTATCCCAGAATATATCCTTGCCGTTTATATAGTATTTTACAGTATCAGTAAAACCGTTCGATTGGTCACCCGGATGTGTCTGCTTTGTTATCAGCGTGCTGTTTCCGAAATTCAGCTCGTCTATAAGCTCTGAGTGAGGTATTTCCTCATAAAACAGTTGTTCGTTGTACGGCGAGCTGATGATTTTTTTCTTTGAATTTACAATAACATTAAAGCCGGTTTTACCCACATGGCGGTTTGAAGCAATAAACTGCCCCTGCTCTATCAATGTCCTTTCATAGTCGTCCGGAAAAACACCTGCGACAATGAACCCAGTTTCGTCCATCAGCTTTATGACAACATAATACAGCTGAGTTTCTCCGTCAAGACAGGTTACCGGCTTTGTGGTCATATTTGCCGATGTTCCGTAGTCTTCAATAATTCCTTCTTTAGCTTGATTGTCAATAAAATCTCCCACCTGCTCAATTTCATGCATATCACGTCCGATAAATTCACCGGTCCCGCTTATAACAACAATTCCTGCCCTATCGGTAACATAGGTAAATCTTGAATTAAGCTCCCCCAGTTTCTCTCGGAAATCGTCTGCGGTGCCGGCTATGTAATCAGAAAGCAAGTACATATCTTCCGTAATGATATAAGTTCTGCTCTTATCTATCAGGTCGCTGCTGACGTCATAGGTGCTTTGCTGTACAATATCGTATGCGTCACGCTCGGATACAGACAACAGCAGGAAAAAAGTAAGCACAGAGGAAACGAGAAACGCAGCGAATACTGCTGCGAACAGCCTTACTGTAATAATCCGTGAAATCTTCTTAGAGCTTTTCATATTACCTCGTTACTTTGCTTCGATATCAAGTGCGTCTGCCATTCCGGTAAAGGTGAAAACGTCCATTACGGCGGGAGTTACATTGATTATCTTCATGCTGCCCTGCTTTTTCATGACCTTTGCGGCAGAAAGCAGAACGCGAAGTCCTGCCGACGCCATATATTCAAGCTCTGCAAAGTCGAAAACAAGCTCGGTAACGCCGCTTATGTTTTCCTTTAACGCCTTTTCAAGCGCGGGAGCGGAGGTCGTGCCGAGCTTTCCCTCCGCGGTTATCGTTAATTTAGTTCCGTCTTTCTGCGTATTTACTGTCATTGTGTTCTATTCCTTTCATTGCTTAGTGTCAGCCTGTGCCGCTGATCACGGAATTACCTTCATTCCGCGTTCTGACATTGATTTCGGAAACATCGCCCTCGCATTTTCGGTTAGTTCCGCTTTTATACTTCTACACGCTGGCGTTCAACAAGCTCGGCGAAAAAGCCGTTATTCTCAATAAGCTCGTCATAAGTGCCGTCCTCGACTATGTGTCCCTTGTCAAGCACGATTATGCGGTCGCACTGCTTTATCGTAGACAGGCGGTGAGCTATCACGATACGGGTGCATTTCAGCTTTTCAAGCGAGTCGGATACGGTTTTCTGGGTGATGTTGTCCAGCGCGCTGGTCGCTTCATCGAACATCAGTATTCTCGGCTTCGGCGCGATTGCCCGGGCTATCAGCAGTCTTTGCCGCTGACCGCCGGAGATACCGCCCTGTCCCTCTGATATGAGCGTGAACATTCCCATAGGCATACTACGGATATCATCGGCAAAGCCCGCCATTTCCGCAGCCTCCCATGCGTCGTCAAGGGTAAGACGGGGATTAGTGATGACGATATTTGAGTAGATGTCGCCGGTAAACAGCTTTCCTGCCTGCATTACCGTACCGATGTTGCGGCGCAGGGATTTCAGGTCAATGCGTTCAAGGTCCTTGCCGTCATAATACACCGCGCCTCTCTGCGGCTTCTCAAATCCCAGCATTATACGCATGAGCGTGGATTTTCCGCAGCCGGTTTTTCCAACAATAGCCACATACTGTCCCGGAGAAATTTTCAGCGAAACGCCGTCAAGAACATTCGGCATATTCTCGTTGTAGGAGAATGTGATATTGTTCAGCTCGATACCGCCCATTAAGCGCTCAACTACCTGTTTTTCCTCCGCAACCTCGGGCTGTGCTTCAAGGATAGGCTTTGCCATTTCAAGGATAGGCTTTATCTGCGCCGCCGAGAGCGCTATCCCCGCAAGCGAAATGAACGCTCCGCTCACCATACCGTATGCCGTGTTGAACGCGTAGTATTCCGCTACCGAAACACCGTTGCTTACCGCTGCGAAGTAGATAACAATAGTACCTATCAGAGAAATAGCCGTGGTCAGAACCGTGTTTACCTTCAGCAGCATCGGCGGGTCGTAGAGCAGCTTCGCGCCTTTGGAGTACATATCTCCCCAGCGTGCGAATGAGCGTTTTTCAGCGCCCGACAGCTTTATTTTCTGTATTCCTGAAATCAGCGCATAGCTCATACCGCTTTCCTTTGAAGCAAGCTCCATCTGCCGCATGGAAACCTTAATCTGAAGCACCGCGGAAACGGCGGCTATGACAACCGTTCCGATAATAACGATCAGCGCCGGTGCAACAAGCGATGGCGCATACGCAAAAATCTGCGTGATATATACCAGCGAGAATACCGATGTAAGTCCCGTTGTAAGTATCATATTGAGGAGCTGCGTTACAAGCTCGTTTATGTACTGCGAACGGTTCGCAAGCTCGCCCGAGCTGTAATCCTTGAAAAAGTTCGCGGGAAGCGAAAGTATGCGCATCATTGTCGCAGCTTCCACCGACAGACTTAATCGCGTGGTGAGCCTTGTCATCAGCAGGTCCTTTACCGTCCCGAGCATCAGGGAGCTTAGCGATACGCAAACTATAAACACCGCGATTGCAACCAGCGCCTTTATGCTGCCGGACGCTATGACATCAGAGAACAGCATCTCGTTGAGTTTCGGAGTGAGCAGACCTATCAGCGTTACCGCTATCGTCCCGATAACGACAAGCGCGATATCCGCGGGGCGCAAATTCTCGACAATGTACCGCAGCAAGCCGGGTATGCCTATCTTAGTTGACGGAAACGGCTTGTAGAACGCTATTGCTTCCTTGTCTATCAGCTTCTCGGTCTTTTTGTTCAGAAACACTCTTTTGCCCGATTTTGTATCAAAAAAACTGTATTTCGTCATTCCCGTAGGAATAAGCGCGACAACGCTGCCGTCGTCCGTGCGCGTACCTATCATAGGTCCGGACGCGTCCTTATACCAGCCCTTTTCAAGAGTGATGTTCCTGCGCATTATCCCATGCGGGCGCAGCAAGTACTCCAACGTGTCGTTCATATCCGTTATAGAGTCGGGAACTTCACGGGGCTTTACATGAAAACATTTGAGTATCTCGCCGATAGCGTCGGTAGCAGCCTGCCGCTGGTCGTTCATCGCTGCGGACAGCTTTTTTCCCATTATAATGCCTGCCGCTTTGATGAACGAGTCCTCAAAGACCTCGTTATCGGCTTTCATTCTTTCTTTTATCTGTTCGTCAAACCAACCCAACAGGGTCACCTCCTACAGCGCGATATGTACACCGCGCGGACGCTGTTTTTATTCCGCAGTGATAAGCTTGGTATACGCGCCGTCAAGCGCCATCAATTCCTCATGCGTTCCGCGCTCAACGACCTTTCCGTGGTCGAATACGATTATTTCGTCACAGTCACGGATAGTCGAGAGCCTGTGCGCAATCACTATGCAGGTGATGTCCCGCTGCTTTATCGCGTTCACGACCTCGTATTCGGTCTTTGCGTCAAGCGCCGAGGTAGCCTCGTCCATTATGATGATAGTGGGGTCTTGTGCCAACACACGGGCAATCTCAAGCCGCTGCCTCTGACCGCCGGAGAAATCCCTGCCGCCCTCGATGACCTTGTAGCGGTATCCGCCCTCGCGCTGCATTATATCGTCGTGTATCTGCGCGTCACGCGCCGCCATCATCATTTCGTAGTCCTCGATAGTGTTGTCCCACATTTTGATGTTGTTTTCTATCGTGTCCTCAAACAGCGTTATGTCTTGGTCAACTACCGCGACCGAGCCTGTGAACACGCCACGGTTTATCTCGTTGATATGTTTTCCGTCAAAGAGTATCTCGCCCTCCCACGGTTCATACAATCCCGATATCAGCTTTGCGAGAGTGGATTTTCCGCAGCCCGACGCTCCCACGAAAGCAACTCTGCTTCCCGGTTCAAGCTTCATGCTGAAATTTTCGAGCAGCGGCGGCGCAAGCCTGGAATAGCCGAAAGTGATGTTTTTAAGCTCTACCGTTCCCGAGAGCTTGTCATAATCTGCGTCCTCGTCGATGTCGTCGTCGTTGAATTCAACATCGGTGGGGTATTTCATTACGTCCTCGACGCGCTCCATTTCGGTGCGCAGCTCCTGAAACGTCTGACCTGCGGAGATAAGCGTCTGCGCGGGAGTCATGAAAGAACCGAGAAATCCCTGAAATGCCATGACCATACCGACCGTGAATTCACCCGTCATACAAAGGTAAACGCCAAGTATCAGCACTGCCGAATTTGCAAGCTGTGTGAGTATCGGCGGTATCATTCCGAGGTAGCTGTTTATCCTTTGGAAGCGGACATTCTGGGTATTTACGCTTGCCTGATAACCCGACCACTTTTCAAAAAATCCGTTCTCTGCGCCGCTCGACTTGATAGTTTCTATCATCTCGATACCGCTGACCGTTGCAGACGCGAGCTTTCCGCTGTCGCGCATCATCACGCGGGTGATATTGACGCGCTTTTTTGATATAATCCGTGAAACAAACACCTGTCCAATAATGGACGCAACGCCTATCACAGTCAGCAGCAGCGAATACCGTATCATCACGACAAGATAGAATATCATCATTGCCGTTTCAAGCACAAGCGGGGCGAGAGTATTCGTCAGACTTCCCGCAATGCTTGCATTTGATTCCTTGCGCTGCTGAATATCGCCCGCCATGCGCTGGGAGAAGAACTTCATCGGCAGGCGCAGAACCTTCCACATATAACTCATATTGCCGACTATCGCCATTTTGCCGTTTATCTTCAGCGAATATATCGACTTTATCCACTCGGCGGCAAGCTGCACTATGGCAAGCCCCGACAAGCCGATGATGAACGGAAACAGCCAGTCGGGGTCATTGCCGGAAAGCAGACGGTCGATGAACACGCGGGAAAATCCCGACATTGCTATGCCGGTTATGGACGCAATAAGCGTTGTTACCATAACGAATGTAACCGCCACGGACGCGCCTTTCAATCTGCTCTTGGCAAATTTGAACACGCTTTTCGGCTTTCCGGACGGCTGAAAGTCCTCTGACGGGTCGAACATAAGACAAACGCCCGTGTAGCCCTCGTCAAACTGCTCAAAGGTCATGACGATATTTCCGCGCGCGGGGTCGTTGATGTAAACCTTGTTTCCCTTGAAACCGTCCAGCACGATGAAATGGTTGAACTCCCAGTGAACTATCATCGGGAATTTCCCCACCTCTTTCAGCCTTTCGGGACTGTAACGGTACGCCTTTGCGTTCAGCCCGTAGCTTCGCGCCGCACGCAGTATATTACGTGCGTTCGAGCCGTCACGGGAAACTCCGCAGTCCTCCCGCACCTGCTCCAGCGGTATCCACTTGTCGTAGTACGCGAGTATCATCGTAAGCGAAGCCGCGCCGCACTCCAAAGCCTCCATCTGCATCACGACCGGGACTTTGACCACGCCCTTAGTGACCGGCTGCTTTATTGCTTTCTGTGCCATTTAACGACCTCTCAATTCATTATAAAGGTTATCGGTGCGACTGTTTCGGTTGTGCCGTCCTCGTTATGTATCACGACTTCGCCGAAAATACTCCATACCACCGCTCCCGCAAGCAGCAGTACGATTGCGATAAGCGTTATCCATACGCTTGGCTTTGTGACCTTGATATAATCGTCAAGCTTCTCAGGCGATGATATTTTGTCGATGCTCTTTTGTCTGAAAATGCTGTTATTCATAGCTTTTTCCTCCCGATAATGTTTTTTATTATAACCTCGAATAACCCGCATCGTTTTTAGTCGATACAGGTTCGGTTTTTATTCATAAAAATCAATATTTATAGTTCGATAAGCTTTTGAAGCCGCTCGAGCGCTTCCTTATTCAGTAATTCTATTTCAGCATACGGCATATCCATAGCCGCAGCTATTTTATCGAGTGTTTTACCGGCGTAATAGTGAAGAATTATGATGTCGCGCGACCTCACGTCAAGCTGTTCAAGCGCGTCCGCAAGTCTGTCAAGCGATTTTGCGTCAAGCATTTGCGTTTCCTCGGAAATCTCCGCGAAATACTCCTCCACAGTCTGTTTTGTAGTCATATATACCAAACGGGAAACAGACTCTGGCTCTTTTCTGAACGCTTCCTTATTTTGCAAGAGCTTTTGGAAAACATCGTCAGACAGTGCTTTCACATCATCGGGATTGCTCACATGATTTCTTATGTACGCCGTAACTTTCGGCTCATACTCCCTGTAAATCAGTTCCAATTCATTCACTGCTTCCATCATTGTCAATTCCTCTTATCGTTGTCCGGGTCGCTGACGACCGAACCTGCTGCATTTAACTCCTCAATTTCATCGTCCGAAAGCTCTCTGTCGCCGGAAAAGTCATATTTTTCATGCGTGCGGGAAAGCATTGCGGCTAAACGAGGATTGTTTTCAAACAGTTGATAATCAAATAATTGTTTCAGCTTTTTTTCCATGCTGCTAACCTCCTTCCCTTTCCTCTATATATTTATACGAAGGAAAAGGAGAAGGGGATAATGGATTCTATATTTTTGTGCAAATGTGTCAAAAAGGCTAACTGCGATTTAGCACAAATGCTGTATACTGCGTAACAACATCGTCTTTCTTGCCTCTGGCAATATTGTAGCTTTTGCCGTCGCACATAGTTATCACAGACGATTTTATCATATCTATATACGACATATTGACCGCAAGTCCGCGGCTTATTTCTATGAACCCCTTGAAGAGCGGGAGAATTTCCGAAAAACCTATATGAAAACGGCTTACTGTTCCGTCCTTTACGGTTATCCTTGTATAATGACGGTCGCTTTCAATCGTTAGCACATCATCGTTGCGGAATAGCTTCCTGTCGTTTCCCGCCTGAACAAGTACGTTATCATTAGTCCGCTCACGGCGAAGGCTTGCCCTCGCAAATACCTTCACAATATCCGCGTCGGAATATGGTTTGACAAGATAACCGATAGCGTTTACCTCAAAAGCCTCCACGGCATGGTCAACGCTGGTGGTGCTGAATATGACCTGAGTATCAGGCGATATGGTCTGCATAGCCCGTACTGTATCCATTCCGTTTTCATCGCCCATATAGATATCCATAAATACAAGGTCGTATTGCCTGCCGTCTTTTATGCTGTCAAGAAAATCCTGCCCGCTTTCAAAGATGTCTATTTCCAGCCTGTTTTCAACGTCCAGCAAAGCATATCGTATCTTATTCGCGTCATTTCTGTCATCATCACATATCGCTATACGCATATCTTCACCTCGTCTTTATATGGATTATTTTTATTATATCATAAAAAAAGGCGAATGTGTGAATTTATGCACCAATTGTTGGTTTTAATGCACGAAATGCAATCAGCCGAATAAACTATCGAATTAAGGTTGACACAACGAAATTTTTGTGATATTATAAAATCATTCAGATTAGTTGATAAAGGATAGAGAATATATGGATACTGATTTTACCGTATGGGAGGCTATGCTGTACGCATTCCTGAATTCCTTTCCATACATGCTGCTTGTTCTGTTTTCGTTCAGAAAACGCTTTAGATTCAGCACAAGGATAACAGTGCTCCTGCTTGCTGCCGCAACAGTTTCACAGGTCACGCTGAATACATTCCGATTCTTTTCTCCACAGGTACAGAACCCTGTATTTGACATCATAATAGCTGCGATGTATGTCGGGTTCATCTTCCTTGCGATAAAAGAGCGGTTCGGAAAGCTTGTATTTACCGTTCTTGTGTTAATGAATCTGGGAAACCTCGTTGTTGTTACCTCAAAGTGTGTTGAGGGGTTCTTTTTCCCGCAGGAGGCATTGCTCCGATACCATTTTACATATTCGCTTATTATGATTCCCGTTCTTGCCGTAATGCTGCCGGCGGTGTATTTCCTTTTATTCCGCGGCATCACGAATGACAGCAGAGAGCCGGAAAGAAACGCGCCGTCAAGGCTGATATGGAGATATATGTGGCTGATACCCGCCGTCTTCTACCTTATCTGGTCGCAGCATTTCTACACTACGGGTAAATCAGCCCTTGAGAACGCGCTCGACCCGTTCAGCACAGGTTATCTGCTGCTGATAGATATGGGCTCTGTGCTTATATACCGCACTGTGGTACAGCTTTCGGCTCTGTACGACAAAAACGCGCGGCTGCAGGCGGACAACCATGAGCTGGAACTGCAAAAAATGCAGTATGATATTATCGAACAGCGTATGGAGGATATGCGAAGAACACGGCACGACTTGCGGCATCATATCGTTCTGCTGAACCAAGTCAAGCAGACGGGTGATTTTTCACTTATTGACAAGCTGCTCGAATCCTATCCTGCGCCCGTACTGCACGACCAACCGCTCACATACTGTCTTAACGATACCGCAAATGCAGTTCTTGTATATTACTCCGATATTGCATTAAATCACGGTATAAAGCTGACGGTAAAGATGAATTTACCGGAAAACCTTTTCATCGACAAAACCGACCTTGCCGTTATGTTCGGAAATATCCTCGAAAATGCCGTTGAAGCCTGCAAGATGGTTGAGAAAAACAGGTTTATTACTGTAACCGGTGAATATACGCAGGAGCAAGACAAACCCGCAAAGCTCTCCCTTATCGTTCAGAACAACTACAAAATCGAACCGCATATAAACGAGGACGGCGTTTTCTTGTCCTCAAAGCATAAGGGAAACGGTATCGGTATCAGTTCCGTTGATAATATAGTGAAAAGATACAAAGGAAATTGCTCATTCGTTCCGGAAAACGGGATATTCACCGTTTCGGTTATCATATATGAATAAAAAGATATGCGGTGCCGGCTTATGCCAACACCGCATTTATGATTTTTAGTTGTCGTGTTATTATCCTAATTTAATCCATCCTTCCATGCGGACTAATATACACGAGTTTTTTTCACAAGTGGCTCATTTTCTTTTTATAATACGCCATAATCCTCCACCCAAGCTGACTATATCATACGTTGGTTCAGGAACCTCGTCCCCGCCCGCGATTTTCTCCATATCCTCGTCCGAAAGCTCTTCCTCTGCATTAAGCATTGTGAACAACTCCTCTGCTATGTCAGCGGCGATTTCCGTGCCCTGAGCCTTTGCCATTTCCATAAGCTCCTGCGCTGACTTCGCAGCCTTCAGTTTCTTAAGCAACTCCTGCATTTCCTTGTTTTCCATAGTAAGTTTCCTCCTGTTGATTTATTTGTAGGCTCACCTTGGGTGATTTTTGCCTATTTGTTTTTTTATAAGACTACGCCGCCCGCAACTGCTTCTGCCTTATCGTCTGAAAGCTCGCCGTCGTTCAGCTTGTCGAAAAGCTCCTGCGCCTTGTCAGCGGGAATTTCCGCGCCCTCTGCCTTTGCCAGCTCGATAAGCTCCTGCGCCGACTTTGCTGCCTTCAGCTTCTTAAGCAACTCCTGCATTTCCTTGTTTTCCATAGTAAATTTCCTCCCTGTAAAAATGTGTATTGTATGGGTTGCTTTAACCCAAGCCAACTAAAAAACGGTTCACTCAAAAAAAACTTTAAATATACCCCAATGATCAACGCCATCAGTCCCATTCCGGGTATACTGCCCGCCGGCAATATTCTCTGAAAGGTCATCGAGAAGCTCGCCCTCTGCGTTCAGCTTTGCGAACAGTTCCTCTGCCTTGTCGGGGGCGATCTCCGCGCCCTCTGCCTTTGCCATTTCGACAAGCTCCTCAACCGACTTTGCAGCTTTGAGCTTTTTAAGAATTTCGTTTGTCATAGTAAATTATCATATCAAAAAATATAGTGTTAAAAAAAGATTTCTACGTATTTACCACGAAGATGATCATATAAGTATAACCCGCCCGCGATTTTCTCCAAATCCTCATCTGAAAGCTCGCCCTGCGCGTTCAGCTTTGCGAAAAGCTCCTCTGCCTTGTCGGGAGCGATCTCCGCGCCGTTTGCCTTTGCCATTTCAACAAGCTCCTCAACCGACTTTGCGGTCTGGAGCTTTTCAAGCAGCTCTCTGATGTTTACGTTTTCCATAGTAATTTCCTCCTGTAAAAATGTGTTTTGTATGTGTTTCTGCGCGTTTGTGTGCGCAGTTATCACTGTGTTAATTCACCGAACCCACCACGCGCCCGTCAGTCAGAAGGGAAGAACGGATTTGGTGAAGCCTAAGCTGCCTCCGGTACCCGGTTCGAGGCGATAGCCTCCCGCAAGATTTTCAGCGTTTTCGTCCGAAAGCTCGCCGCCGCTGATTTGCGAAAACAGCTTTTGTGCGTCCTCTGCGGTGATCTCCGCGCCGTTTGCTTTTGCGAGCCGGGCGAGTTCCTCCGCTGATTTCGCCGCCTTCAGCTTTTCAAGAATTTCGTTTGTCATAGTAAATTCTCCTCATCTAAATTCTCTTTTTTTGGGTTTACAATGACAATGTCTTATACATCCGCCCGCGATTTCCTCCATAAGGTCATCGGAAAGCTCGCCCTCTGCGTTCAGCTTTGCGAAAAGCTCCTCTGCCTTGTCGGGGGCGATCTCCGCGCCCTCTGCCTTTGCCATTTCGACAAGCTCCTCAACCGACTTTGCGGTCTGGAGCTTTTCAAGCAGCTCTTTGATGTTTGCGTTTTCCATTATAATTCCTCCTGTTGGAAAAGCTGTTATGTTCAGCCGATGTTTCTCTGCGTCAAAGCAGTCTGATGACAGGTTTGATCGGTCTGAACCAGCGATGCACGCCTCCGGCAATATTTTCAATATCTTCGTCAGAAATCTCGCCCTCTGCATTCAGCTTTGCGAAAAGCTCCTCTGCCTTGTCAGCGGGAATTTCCGCGCCCTCTGCCTTTGCCATTTCGACAAGCTCCTCAACCGACTTTGCGGTCTGGAGCTTTTCAAGCAGTTCCTTGATGTTGATGTTGTTGTTTTCCATAGTAATTTCCTCCTGTTGATATTAGTTAAACCCATTGCTTTTTATGTCATGTCTCCAAAAAGGAGAAAGGAAAGAAGAATAATCCTCCCGCTATGGCGTCAAGCTCTTCCTCGGAAATCTCGCCCTCTGCATTCAGCTTTGCGAAAAGCTCCTCTGCCTTGTCAGGGGGAATTTCCGCGCCCTCTGCCTTTGCCATTTCGACAAGCTCCTCAACCGACTTTGCAGCCTGAAGCTTTTCAAGCAGTTCCTTGATGTTTACGTTTTCCACAGTAATTTCCTCCTGTTGATATTAGTTAAACCCATTGGTGTTTATATCACGTTTCATAAAGGAAAATTGGAAAAAGAATAATCCTCCCGCTATGGCTTCAAGCTCCTCCTCGGAAATCTCGCCCTCTGCGTTCAGCTTTGCGAAAAGCTCCTCTGCCTTGTCGGGGGCGATCTCCGCGCCCTCTGCCTTTGCCATTTCGACAAGCTCCTCAACCGACTTTGCGGTCTGGAGCTTTTCAAGCAGTTCCTTGATGTTGATGTTGTTGTTTTCCATAGTAATTTCCTCCTGTTGATTTATTTTGATTTGTAGGCTCACCTTGTGATTTTTGCCTATCTGTTCTTTTATACGATGAAAATTCCGAAAGGGATAATAATTCGTGAGATTTTTTATAAAACCTGTATATTGATATTAGTAAAACGTCTTCCCGTTTCTCGCAATGGAGCTTCCACGCTCTCTAATATCAATACCCCCATTTTTTACTCTTTATTTGCTTAATCATTTCTTCCGAACAGGGTATCGATTCGGGTTCACTTTGTCCAAAGGCACGACGTAAATTTTCGAGCCTCTCTTTGCGCTTCTCATTATCAAGTGGGTCTATTCTTTCGCGCGCTTCTTCAGGTATTTCCACGTACTTAATTATTAAGCCGCCCGCCACTGCTTCTGCCTCATCATCGGATATCTCGCCGTCGTTCAGCTTTGCGAAAAGCTCCTGTGCCTCGTCAGCGGGAATTTCCGCGCCGTTTGCCTTTGCCATTTCGACAAGCTCCTCAACCGACTTTGCTGCTTTGAGCTTTTCAAGCAGTTCCTTCATATTTTCGTTTTCCATAGGAATTCCTCCTGTTGTTTGATTTTTGCCTATCTGTTCTTTTATACGATGAAAAATCCGAAAGGGATAAAAAATTCGTGAGATTTTTTATAAAAACTGTATAAAAAAACACGCCGTGTCCCAAAGATTTGGAACACGGCTGAGTGAATCTTGAATAGGGATAAAAAATTCGTGAGATTTTTTAAAAATACCGCATATACTTAACCATTTCATCTGAGATTTGTTCCGGATGATCCTGTAGATACTGACCCGCAAGAGGCAAAGCTATCGCCGCTATCTGCCCCAAAACTGATCCGCCTGCAACAGCGTCAAGCTCCTCTTCCGGGATCTCTCCGCTCTGCTTTGCTGCTTCAATCATAAGTGCCATGAACTGCTCCGTTGTGCAGTCCACTTCGTTCTCTTTCAGGAACTCTCCGAGCTTCTGTTCGTCCTGAATGCCCGCTAACTTTTCGGCAAGCTCCTTGTTTGCAATGACCTCGTTAAAAAACTGTTCGATTGTCTTCATAGTGATTTTTCCTTTCTAAATAAAAAATTTTTTTGCTGCTGTCAATCATTACTGACGGCAGTTTGATAACAAACTTGTGCAGGGGTTCGTCCTGCGTCCGGTTTCCGCCCGCAGCAGCGTCAAACTCCTCTTCCGGAATCTCGCCGCTCTGCTTTGCCTTTTCAAGAATAAACGCTTTGAACTGCTCCGTTGTGCAGTCCACTTCGTTCTCTTTCAGGAACTCTGCGAGCTTCTGTTCGTCCGAAATGCCCGCTAACTTTTCTGCAAGCTCGATAAGCTCCTGCGCCGGAAATGCGCCTTAAAAGAACGGGTTAGAACCTCCGGCAATCTTTTCAACATCTTCGTCTGAAAGCTCTTCCTTTGCATTCAGCTTTGCGAAAAGCTCCCCCGCCTTGTCGGCGGGAAGCTCCTTGCCCTGGGCCTTTGCCATTTCGACAAGCTCCTCTGCCGACTTTGCGGCCTTCAGCTTCTTAAGCAACTCCTGCATTTCTTTGTTTTCCATAGTAAATTTCCTCCTGTTGATTTATTTTGATTTGTAGGCTCACCTTGGGTGATTTTTGCCTATCTGTTCTTTTATACGATGAAAATTCCGAAAGGGATAAAAAATTCGTGCGAATATTTAAAACTTTATTTTGATATTATAAAAACCACACATCGTGTTCCAAATCAAAGAATCAGAACACGGCTGATTGTTAATAATTTGAAAATTTAGTATGGCTTTCGATGATATCTTGTATTTTGTTTAATTTCGCAAGCGCATCCAAAGACTTCTTTGCCATTTTGTAATTAAGTTGTTCTTTCCAATAATAATCCCTGGCCCAATCCACCCACTCCTCATATGTCATGCCGCCCGCAACAGCGTCAAGCTGCTCCTCGGAGAGCTCGCCGCCGTTCAGCTTTGCGAAAAGCTCCCCCGCCTTGTCGGCGGGAAGCTCCTTGCCCTGGGCCTTTGCCATTTCGACAAGCTCCTCTGCCGACTTTGCGGCCTTCAGCTTCTTAAGCAACTCCTGCATTTCTTTGTTTTCCATAGTAAATTTCCTCCTGTTGATTTATTTTGATTTGTAGGCTCACCTTGGGTGATTTTTGCCTATCTGTTCTTTTATACGATGAAAATTCCGAAAGGGATAATTTTTTTCGAAAATTTTTTGCCTTTCTGTTTCTTTATACGAATGATTTTCCAAGAGGTATAATATTTTTGAAAAAAATTGTAGTTTATGAAGAAGGGCGAGTTGTCAGGCGTGAATACAGAAAAATTAAAAAAAATTCCGAAAATTTTCTCAAAATTATTATCCCGCCGCTCGTTTTCATCGTATAAAGATAATGGGGGTATTCCGCATAGTCTTCGGACGAACCCAAATTAGTTATTTTAGGAGGAAAAAATGAAAAAGAAACTTATAAGCAGCATAATAGCAGCTGCCACAGCGTTTTCCGCGATGACCGCTTTCTCCTGCACAGGCTATGCCGAGGACGGACTTATGCGCATTATTTCTGTGCCGTTTGAAAGCATTGAAGGTGCGGCAGACCTCATTATCGCAGGCGGAGGATATTTCTCCTGCCACGAAGAGGTTGGCGGAGAGGAAACTGCGTTAGTTTACATCAGCGATAAAGACATTGAAAACTGGCGTCAGACCGGCGAGTTTACCTATAATAAGGTTAAGTCCGACTTGGGTATCGAGGCAGTGGCGACTTCGGGCGGCTTTTGGCACGGCAACAAGGCAGTGATTTATGCCCCCGGTACGGATACGTCATATCTGGCAGAGCTTAGCGAGGACGGAACAACGTTTGTTACCCTAAAGGAAGATGATGGCTGGTACATTGCGGACGCCCGGGGATACTGCACATATGTTTCAAGAGAGGACAACACTTTTTACTATACGATAGAGAAACCGGACGGCAGCACTGTCGGCGGCAAGGCAAGCGGCGAGCCTGATGAAAACAACGCAATAGCACGGATAATGGAAAGCTATAACGGCGATTACATTTTCCTGTACACTATTTCCGAAAAATCCGAGCAGACCGACGACGGCTGGGTTTATACCTACGGGTTATACGGGGTGGACGAGAACGGCACGGCGACAAAGCTTGCCGAGGTGGAAAATGCTGTATCGATAGACTGGCGTAATGACTGCGACTACATCCAAAATGAGAATTTCACCCTGACTGACGGAACAGTAACGAGTCTGTATATTGACATGAGCGGGCGGCTGATAACCGTTGACGCTTCAACAGTTATTCCCGAGGTTCCAGGTTATGCGCTCAACAGGGTGTACTCGATTTTCGGGGACAGCGCGACACTGGAATATATCGGCGAAGATGAAAACGACCTGCGCTATGTTCTCTGCGAGATAGGCGAGGACGGCTCTTTCACTCCCCTCAATAACAGCGTTTACACCTTTTTGCAGCTGATGAACAGCTACTGCTATATTATGGGAGAATTTGCCGACAACACCGAGCCGCTGCTCTTCGAGAGGGACGGTATCTGGGGTTATGTCAGCAAAAACGGCGAGGAGATAGCGACCTTTGATGACGCTGCGAACTTCTTGGATTCTGAATATGCGCCGGTATATCAGGACGGCAGGTATTATCTTATCGACAAGCAGATGAACCGTGTTTCCGAGGATATCGACTGCGACTTTGCTAATTCAATGAGCAGTGATCTGTTCTTCCTCATTAAGGACGGGGCATACTATCTCGCGACATACGTTGCGCCCGAGGACGGCGCCTATGACAGCGCAGGAAGTTCGACAGGCGCCCCCGATGAAAGCAATGGCAACCCTGACACAGGGGTGGTTGTCTGCGTGGCAGCGCCGATTATCGCGGGAAGCGTTTTAACTACGGTATTATTGCGCAAGCGCAGATGATTTTCGCATGATTTTCGCAAAAACTTCACCAAATCACACTATAATATAAAGAAATCAATTTTGCTTTTGAGAAAGGAGCATTCCGAGCGGCGAAACTGTCGGCTAAGGCAGGTATTATTTCTTTTTCTAACCGGTTTTCAGAGGTTCCTTAGATATAAATAAGCCGCTGACCTCGCAAGTCAGCGGCTTACATTATTCTCTTCAAAAACCTGCACAAGCGTATCCATAACACCCGAAGCCGCCTGAATACTGCCTATCATCAACAGGTCGGAGATTTCGCTGATAAATTCGTTTTGGGGCAGTTCCTTGTATTTTTCAAAATCGAAATCGTGAGCCATCTTGTTTCCTTTATTATACACCTAATCACCAAAAAATCAAGAATTATGTGATAAAAATCACACAATTATATAAAATATCGTGATTTTTTTCTTGACATTAGAGTATAATAAGGGTATAATGAGTATATGGAGGTGAGCCTATGAAACGATTCGTACTGGACGAGCTTCAGAAATGGAAAAGCTCAAAGCGCAGAAAGCCGCTGATTGTCAAGGGAGCTCGTCAGGTTGGAAAGACATGGGCGCTTCAGGAGTTCGGGCGCAGTTTCCCGGACGGTTACGCATATTTTAACTTCGATAAAGATGCAGAATATCGGCAGTTTTTTCAGTCAACAAAGGATGTTCGCCGCATATTGCAAAACCTCGCGATGGCAAGCGGACAGAAGATAACTACGGACACGCTGATAATCTTTGACGAAATACAAGCTTGCCCGGAGGCTCTAAACTCGCTTAAGTATTTCTGCGAAGACGCTCCGGAGTACTATGTGGCAAGCGCAGGTTCTCTTTTGGGTATAAAGCTGTCGCAGGGGTTTCCTGTCGGCAAGGTGGATTTTATGGAAATTGGTCCGATGACTTTTACGGAGTATCTTCTTGCGGACGGAGCGGAAAATCTTGCGGAATACTTGTCGGGGATAAACGAGATTGCTCCGATACCTGACGCATTTTTCAATCCGTTAGTAGAAAAGCTGAAAATGTATTTCGTTGTCGGCGGAATGCCCGAGCCGGTTCTTGTCTGGACAGAGGACGGCGATATCAAGGAAGCTGACCGTGTGCTGTCAAATATACTGATGTCCTACGAGAACGATTTTGCCAAGCACGCTGACCCGACTGATGTTCCGAAAATACAGCTTATCTGGGACTCCCTTCCGTCACAGCTTGCACGGGAAAACAAGAAATTCCTGTACAGCGCAGTAAAGGACGGCGCAAGAGCCAGAGAATATGAGAATGCTCTTAACTGGCTCTACAATGCGGATTTGGTGCGCAAAACATTTCGTATAAGCAAGTCCGGACTTCCGCTGTCTGCTTACGACGACCTGACAGCATTCAAAATCTATATGTCTGATGTGGGGCTGCTGCGTAAACATTCTCACCTTGCTACAAGCGCTTTTGCCGATTACAACAGACTGTTCACGGAATTCAAAGGTGCGCTTACCGAGAACTTTGTTCTGCAAAGCCTGTCAAGACAGCTTGAAACCGAACCGAGATATTGGGCTGACGCTCCTTATGAGGTGGATTTTGTGGTGCAGCTTGACAATGACATAATCCCCGTGGAATGCAAGGCTGAGACAAATGTGAAATCAACGAGCCTGAAGAAATACTCGAAGCAATATACGGAGCAAACTCCGATTATAGTGAGGTTTTCGCTGATGAACCTTTCTATGGACGGAAATCTGCTGAATATCCCGCTGTTTCTCGTTGACAGAGCAGGAGAGCTTATTCGATTGGCGATAAACAGATAAACGAACAGAGGCAAGAACAGGAGAGTTCTTGCCTCGACTTGTGATACTAAATAAACATTGTAAGATAATGCGGAAGCGAGATTTTCCGCTCGTTCTCGCCGATATTTCCGCTTATCAGCTTGAAAGCAACCGACGGCGAGAAATTTTCGATGAATTGATTGAGCGATTTTGTGGCGGTGTTGCCTGACTTAACCTCAATCGGTTCAACCTCGCCGTTTCTCTCGATAACAAACTCAAGGTTGGAATTGTCGTTTGGCTTATAGTAATGGAGCGAATAGCCGTTTTTTACAAGCGTTTCCGCAACAAAATTTTCATAAATTCCGCCTTTGGCAAAGCCTTTTAAATTGCCGTTCAGGAGAGCTTGCTTTGTCGCAAAACCGTACAGCGCAAGGAGCAAACCCGTGTCGTTTATATACACCTTGAATTCGCTGTCCTTTTCATACGCTTTGAGCGGAAGCATAGGCGTTGTCGTGTTATAACAGATGTACGCCATATTTGCGTCGCGCAGCCACTGTATGCTGTCGCCGAATTTTCTTGCGGTCGCTTTGCTTTCAACCTCGGAATACTTGAACTTTTTATTCTCCTTGGCAAGCTGCCGCGGAATACTGTCATAGCACTTCCTTACCTTGACTTTCTCGGCACCTTTGGCGTGCTGCGAAATATCATCGGCATAGGACGCGAGAATTTTATCTTGGATTTCCTGAACGCGTGTAAAATCCTTGCGTTCCATAAAGTCCGCCACAACCTCTGGCATTCCGCCTACAACAAGATATTCATTTAAAATCGCCTCAAATTTCTCGTTTACCTCAAACGGTATCTTTTCTTTTGAATTAAAGAAATTCTTCAGATAGTCAACGGTATCCGAGCCGTACCCATAAGCCCACAAAAACTCCTCAAAGTCCAGCGAGTACATCATCAGCGGCTTTTCATATCCGACAGGAACCGACTCGACTTCCTCGACATCTTTGTCAGCGTCCTTGCCGTAAGCAAGTCCCAAAAGCGAACCCGACGCGATTACATCGTATCTGCCGTCCTCTGCGAGAAATTTGAGAGCGGTTCTCGCGTTCGCGCATTTTTGAATTTCATCGAGAAAAATCAGCGTCTTTCCGGGGATTAGCTTTACGCCGGGGATATTCGCGGTAATGCGCTTGTAGATTTCCTCGGCAGACTTGTCGCCCTCGAAAATGACCTTCAGGCTGCTTTGCATATGAAAATTGATTTCGACAAAGCTCTCGTATTCAGCCTTTGCGAATTCGCGCACAAGATAGGTTTTTCCGACCTGCCTTGCGCCTTTTATCAGCAGGCACTCCTTGCCTTTGTTGTTCTTCCACCTGAGCAGTTGCTCGTACATTTTTCGCTTAAGCATAATTTCCCCTCGCTTTCCCTTTTATCTTACCATATTTTTTGCAAAAAATCAAGTGTTATGCATAAAATCGGGTAATAAAATTTGCGAATTATGCAGATTTTCTGGTATTGTTTTAAGATGGTTTTGCATATTTTCGGATGTTATCACGCATTATAAAATGTTTTTGGCTATTTTTCCGCAGTAACGAAAAACTCATTCCAAGCCTATTCTAAATTAACATAACAATTCATCGAAAATGGTAGAAAACCGTTAACCTCACTGATTAAGCCGCTCCAAGCGAACATATCAGTAAAACACACCAAAGGAGGCGTTTTAATGTACAGTATGTTTAGCGAGTACAAGGATATCGTAACCATCGAGGAATTACAGGAAATGCTGCGCATCGGGCGTAGCAAGGCTTATCAGCTTCTGCGAAGCGGCAGTATAAAGGCTTTTCACAACGGCAGGGTTTGGATGATACCGAAAAAGTCGGTGATTGAATATGTAATGGAACGGTGTAGGTAAATAATAGGCATACGACCAATCATCGGAAAATGGTAGCACTTTTCGATATATCGAAAACTATTGCTAAAATTGGTTTGACTTTTCGGTAAAACTGTAAGATAGTTTCTATCAGAGATTTTCTGCTTTCCGAATAAAAGTGAATATAATTAACGGCAGGGGCTTTGGGCTCCTGCCGTTTTTATCTTATACAGCCGTAATCGAGTGGGTAGAATTATCGGCTGATTTTCGTACATTTATTTAATACATGAACTACAATAGTTCTCTGCGTTGGAAATGGAAATAAGGATAAAAACTGTTAAAATCGCCATGACATACGACTTTCTGAGGGTCTGCAATATGCCTCATAATAAGGGCTTTCCTTTCAAGTGAAAGGGAATCGATTGGCGAATCGTAGTCGATAGGCGTCCTCCTCAAATCGCTTTTTTCAGCCAGCTCCTTATATATGGTTTCAAAATGATTAAACAACACCATAAAATCGCGATGGTTATCAAGTGCTTTACTCGGGTCAAACCCATATTTTTGAGTATATTCTGATATAAACCTGTTTAGTGTTATGAAAGCAATGGAAGGAAACGTAGTTTTTACAGCTCGGAATAGTTTTGAATAGTGATATTTGTCTTCGACCAGTAAAAATAGAAAATCAATTTTAGAATGAAGCATATAATCTGATTTTACCATTTTCATTATCCCCAGTGGCATGTATTCCAGATATGTGTCCATTTCTTTATTCTGATCATTATCAGACAAAACAATAATGGCATAATGAACCAGAAAGAATCCAAATACACGTTCAATATATCTCAGGTACTCGTCGCATAGTTCAGGCGGCAATTTAGGAAAATCGTGCCGGACATTGGTTCTATATGTTTCAGGCTCATTTTGTATTTGGGGCAGAAAAACTTCATTAAGCGTATCCCTAAGCGACTTCAGAAATAATAAGGTTATCTCACTATAATCATTCATACAACCGCCCTCCCAAAAATGTTTAATAGTATATTATACCATATTATCTTCATTTTGTCAATGAAAATTTTTAGTGAAAAGTTGTCGTTGAAAAATGACTGGAATAATTCTATACTGATAACAGGAAAGCAAATGCTTTCATATAATCCCGAAAGGAAGAATAGCAATGAACTATTCGCAACATACATAGCTGTACAATCCAGTATCAGAATGCTTACAGTCAGAGGAAGTGTTTTGGTATCTAAAGAACAAAGTCTGCCAAAACCATACTCATGTTTTTCTGTTGCTAAAAACGAGTATCAATGACAAAATAAATTTCTCAAATCAAATGCTCCATTTCGGAGAAATACAATCAGCTCGTCTGCTTGAGATACTGTTTGAAAAACACCTTAGCCTACTCTGGTGTCTGTTGACGTATGAACTCTTCGGGTTTTCAATGACATATTATCTATATGAAGGAGGAATTAACCTATGGACACAAGCAATGTAACATTAAACCCGGCAATTAAGGCAAGCTCGGAAAAGAAGTATCCTCTGTACGACACGCCCGGCGGAATTACCAAGCGCTGTCGTGAGGAGAACATCGGCATTTCCGAGAGCAGCATCCGTTTCCTCTGCAAGAGCGGAGCAATCCCCAGCATTAAGATAGGCCGCAAGACGCTTATCAACTGGGAAGTGTTCTACAAGTACATTCAGAGCGGCGGGACTGTTCAAAAGCAGGAAAAGCCCGCAGTTGAAACGGCGGTCGGAATTATTCCCTTGCCCGCGAAGATAAGGAGGTGATGAATTATGGCGTCTGTTGAGAAGAGAGGCAAGAGCTATCGTTTCAGGGCTTCCGACGGCTTTGACCCCAAAACCGGCAAGCGTCGGTTTATCGAGGAAACCTGGATTCCGCCCGATAATATGACCGAGCTGCAGATTGAGAAGGAGGTTAACCGCAAGAAAGTTCTGTTTGAGGAAAAGTGCCGGCGGCGAGGCAAGCTCGACCAGCACATGACCTTCTCCGAATTTGCGGATTACTGGAACGAGCACTACGCCTCGAACAGCCTGAAAAGCACCACGCATTCGCAGTACAACCTGCTCCTCAAGCGCATTCTTCCCGCGTTTGGGCATTTGCGAATGGAGCAAATCGGTCCGGAGCACATCAACGCTTTTATGGATATGCTTCGGCAAGACGGCGTGCGAGTTGACGGGGTTTACGTCTGTCAAGTGGATTTCAAGCGGTTCATCAAGGACAACGATATATGTCAACAAAAGCTCTGCGATATCGCGGGAATCGGGACTTCCACTCTCGACAAGCTCTGCAAGGACGGGAGAGTAAGCAAAGTAACTGCACAAAGGCTTTGCGATGCGATGGAAATCAGCGTCGAATTGATGTTCAAGCCCGAGGCTCTCACCAAGCCGCTCTCTGCAAAAACGCTGCTTCACCACTTTCGGCTGCTGCGGTCAATGTTTGAAAAAGCGGTTAAATGGAATATTGTGTACAACAATCCGTGCGACCGCGTTGACCCGCCAAAGCTCAAGCGCAAAGAGGCTCGTTATCTCAACGAGGACGAGGCAATTCAGCTGATGAAGGCGCTCGACAACGCTCCCTCGCAGTACAGAATGATGGTTTATCTGATGATTTGCACGGGAGCAAGGCGCGGGGAAATCTGCGGGCTTGAATGGGACGACGTAAACTGGGAATCGGGGAAGATACATATTCGGCGAAATTCGCTCTATCTTCCCGAAAAAGGTATGTACGAGGACACCCCGAAAACCGAAAGCTCCGACCGAATTGTAAGCATTTCCGAATCTGTGATGAAAATGCTGCGCGAGTTCAAGGCAGAACAGGACAGGACGAAAGCGATTATGGGAGAGGCGTGGGAGGAGCACAACAAGCTGTTCACGCAGTTTCGCGGCAAGCCCATTCACCCGCTCACGATAACCAAGTGGCTCGCAAAATTCTGCAAGGACAACGGTCTCCCCCACACTACCCCGCATATGCTTCGGCACACCTCGGCAACTCTCCTGCTTATGCAGGGAATTCCGCTCAAGGCGGTTTCCAAGCGGCTCGGTCACGCGCAGCTTTCCACAACGGGCGATATCTACGGGCATAGCCTGTCTTCCGTTGACGAAATCGCCGCCGATGCGCTTGACAATATGCTAAACCCCTCGGACAAGCTCCGCCGCAAATGTGATGACGACAGCGGCAAGTAGCTTCCGAAAACGTGACAGCTGCGGGATAATCCGTAGCTCGTCGCGAAATTTAACAAGCCCGCGCTTGTTTTTTGTTCGATGAAAGAAAATGATTTTTGTTTGAAAATTCCACCTTTTCTGTAAAATATTTTTGGAAACGCCCCAAAACGCGGGTTTTTCGGGTAGTATTCGGTTTATTTTTTTGAAAAGGTGGAAAAAAGGAGGAAATATTATGGATACGAATGAATATCCAAATCCGTTTGTGGTTTCTGGCGACAATATTCCCAGCCAACCGGCTAATACGCAGCAGCCCAATCAAGATGTCTATGTTGCCGCACCGCTGATGTCGAATGTAAGCGATTCATTTCATAATGCGAGAGAGTCGAACAAGTCACACTGCACCGTTGTCAAGGAAAATGGTCGTATGCTGCTGATTTATCATTCCGTTAAGGAGAAGGAAAACGTTTCAAACGAAATGAACTCGCAAATTGTTTATCCGACTTACCAATACAGTTATTATATCGCGCCGCCCTTTCCGCAGAAAATCAAGCACACGGGCAAGGTTACCGAGAAAAACAAAATTGAGGTGCTTTGTAATGGGACGGTTGATGTTTTGGGAAAAGAGCGCATAACATACGACGACGGTGCCGTCAAAGATTTGGTTTGGCTGCAAATCTTCGCGCCCGCCTGTGTCGCGGTTAACGTTCAAGCTACGCAGGAAATTCTGCAAAAATCCAAGATGCTGAAGGAGCTGCTTGAGGCGAACGGAATAATCGTCCACAAGCCCGAAAAGCTGTCCTATCTTTGCGAATATCTTTCAGCGCAAATGCGGTTTGTTTCGTACAAGGAAATACACAATGGTTTCAGCATTTCGGAGAACAGGATTTTGCATAGCGATGAAGACGAGATACTCCAATCCGCTTGCGAGGTGATGGACTGCAAAACACGGTTCGGGCTCAAAGACAAGCGAGTTAATCTTGCGAACGGAGCGATGCTGTTAATCAACAGCTATGCGGAAATAAGACAGCCGCTCGACTGGATTAAGCACAAGGCAAATCCCGTAATTGTGCTGAAATGCGATAATATTGACGCTGCAAAGGACGTTCTGAAAAGAGCGTTTCCCGATGTCCCGCAGATTGCTCTCGGTCGGAATTTTGGGAAAAATCTGGAGTCTGTTGAGGGAAATCTTGCGTTTATTATCGCCGATTCCGCAAGCACTTATTTTGCAGACAGGCTGATTGAGATTTTGGACAAATCGGGCAGCGAGGGCTCGGCAAAAATCAACTGTCTGCCGATTGTTGTGACTGTATCTGGAAACCTGTTTAAACGCGAAAGCAACAGAATTATAGGGGTTAAGCTGGACGACACCCTCGGTGAGCACTCAAACAGGGTTGCCCTTTGGTTTATGAAAAGGCTGATTTCCGAGAGTGGATTTTTGACAATGCAGACACTTTCTGAAAATTACAAGCATTTCTCTTCCCTGCTTGACAGCGACGCGAGATTAAACGATGTTTCGGCGCCGTTTTTCGCCGCACTTCTTGCTATTTATGACGTTTTTGTTTCATCGTGGGAGCTTGAACCGAGTGTACATAAAAAGCTCGTTGACGATATGACTAATTATCTTATCGAAACCGATGAGGGCGGAACAGATTCGATTGTCGAGCGGCTTAAATCTGTGATAATGAAGAACCGCGAAATACCCGTGTTTGACCGAGCGAAATGCCACGATATTTCTCCGAGCGGCATTATTCTTGTGGATAACGAGAAAATTTCTCTCGACAACAACAGCTTTGCGAAATTCTCCGAACTGTGCGAATTTGAGAAACCGAGAAATTTCGCAGAGGCGTTGAAAGCAGAGGGCTTGCTGTTGACTGACGGAAAGCTCCAGAAAAAAGTTTCTCTCCCGAAAGCGGGGAAAAGCGAGAATATGTACTGCATCGCAATCGACAGGCTCTTTGAATACGGCGAGCAGATTCCCGAAACCGACGAGTACGCTTATGGTGCGCCTGAGGTTCAGCTTCGTTTGGGCAAAACGACCGCTGACAATCCGCTTTATTTCACGCTTAACAAAACGGACGGTTCGCAGAACGCAAACGTTTATATTTCGGGTTCTTCGGGCTGCGGAAAAAGTACACTTCTCCGTCAATGGGCGAGAGAATCCGCTCGAAACGGGCTTGAAACCGTGATAATTGACACCGACGGGCAATTCGCACAAGCGCTGAAGGGTGACAACGTGTTGGTATATAGCATCGGCGAGGAATACGGAATTTCCTCGTCGGCATCGGGGAAAACGCTGATTGCCGCCGCAAACGCTAGCGCCGGACTTTCGGAAAAGCAGAAAAACAAGCTAAAGGAACTTTCCTGTTCCTTTAACAAATGCAACTCCTTGAACGAGCTTTTTGCAAGTTTTGCCGAAAAGGTTTCCGAAGATGAATCGGGTATTCTTGAAAATGTTTGCGATGCGTTGCAAGAAAGTGGTGTCACAAACGGCAAGGCGCTTGATTGGAATGATATTTGCATTTCAGAATTTATATCGGTGCTGGATTTCTCCGCGCTTGATGTGCCGAATATCAAGCCGTTGCTTGACCTTATTCTTGAGGAACTGTTTGCTCACAAAAAGGCAAAGAAGGCAGACAGCGTTGTAACCTGCACGCTGATTCTGGACGAGGTGCAGAATTTCAACTTGGACGGCACCTCGCCGCTCGCCGCAAGTATTCTCCGTCAGGGACGAAAATTCGGCATTTCCGCGGTTATGGCAACGCAGTACCTCTCCTCCGATGACGCGAAAAACATCGGAAAGCTCCTCAAACAATGCGAGAGTTTCTGCTCGTTTAAGCCGGCAAACGCTTCCGACACGCTGAAAATGATGAACCTCGAGAAAAGCAATGACGCAGAGTGCTGCCTCAACAATCTTGAAACGGGCAGCGCGGTCGTGAAGGGCGCGTTTTCAACGGACAGGTGCAGTATAAAATATCCTATTGTGTTGTTTGTCGAGAATGATGAATAATGAAATGACGGCTGTCGGGGTTCCGGCAGCCGTTTTCTGCATATTTTCAAAAAGCGATAATCTTTTGAATCTTTTCGTATGACTTGCGAGGTAGGCAGCTTATTTCTGTTTTATGATAATTATTCTTCTATCACAATATCGCGAGCGATTTCTTTGAATCGCTGCGCATTTTCCGTGTGAACGGGAATAAGAACTGTGGGATTTACTCTTTCAATCAGTTGACTGATAGCAGTTTCATCTGCGTGACCGCTTGTGTGTAGAGTATCGATATGAAGCCCCATTTTTTCACACTCCGACAAAAACTGTTTCATACTATCGTTTTCACGGTAGCCGCTCCAGAATGAGTAAACAAGAATTCCGTCCCCAAAAGACATCTTATCGGAAAGCGATTTCAGATAAGCGAGCATTGTCGTCCTGACGCACATTACAAAGTGCATTTTGGATATTCCGTCTTTGCCGACTTTTCGCTGATATTTTTCTATAAATTCGTATTTTGACGGGTTGGTTATGAAAGCATATACATCGCTGAATTTCGGGTTTGGAATATGCTCGCCTGCGGCTGTGGTAATTTCCGCCATATATGCGTCCTCAAGAAAAACTCGCCCCGTTCTCTTTGCCGCGCGATACATAGTCACTATTCTGTCTATATTCATTGACGATTGAAGTACAAAACCAGGGCCTTTATGCTCCGAAAACAGCTTAACTGCCTTTTCTTCAAGCTCCGTTTCGGTCTGCGGGATATATCCGTCCCTTGAAAGCGTTGTTCCCTCGCAAATCAGCTTGTCAACCTTTGTGGGGAGCGAATTTAACAGCATACCAAACGGTTTTCTGCCGTTTGAACGGAAATCTCCCGTATATAGTACGGTTTCTCCGTCTACCTCGCAGAGAAGCATATAGCTGTCAAAAGCGGAATGGTCGCAGAGAAAGGGCGTAACAGAAATATCGCCGACAACAATTTTCTGCTTGTGGCGAAGAAATCCCGTAGGAGTTATCGTTTCCCGCTTTTTGTAGCGGTCGGACGCTCTGATTATATTACAGCAGCCCTCGCCCATATACACGGGGATATCCTTGTGTGCGTGATAAACAAGTCCAAGGTGGTCGGCGTGATAGTGAGAAACAAAAACAGCGTCATAACCCGCAAAATCGAACAAATCCCGAATATCGGGCAGCTCGTTTTCGCCGTCAAGCTCAAGCCCTGCGTCAAGCAGGATTTTGGTTTTTTCTGTGGAAATCTCTATGATGTTTCCGCCAATCTGATTTTTGCCCCGTATGATATGTACTTTCATTTATCTCCCATCGCTCCGGTATTCAAACTTTTTGCCGCACGACCTGCATTTCAGCTTCGCTAGCGTTACGCCGGCAAGCTTATTAAGGATAGCCAGAAGCACCGATAAAACAACGCATATGCCAAAACAAATCACTGCAAACGGGGTAACGCTGCTTGCTGAACCGAAAAGCACGATAATCCAGAAAAATTCTTGGAGGTCGGAGCGGGCTTTTACCAGATTTTCAGAGCCGCAATTCGGACAGCAAATTCTCACAGCTTCTTTGGGCGTTGGTTTACTGCTTGCGTCAGGCGTTGGTCTGTTGCGATATACACGGGCGTATCTTTCCGGTATGCCGAGTTCAATCAGCTTCTGAAACACATCTCCGTTTTCGGAACTTAATTGATATGCAATATCCCGCACAGCAGAGGATTTCTTGGCTCCGCATACGGTTAAGCCGACTATCGAAACCACTGCCAGTATAAGCTGAATTATCACGATATATGCCATAATTTCGCCGCCGGTAAGCATACAGATGAACGGAATGAATATCGAAACAATCGTAGTTATCCACCAGCAGATGAATTGGCGGCTGTATATGCGGTATTGGTTGAGTAAAGCAGACATCATCATTTCTTCTTGTATTCGGCAATATATAATAACAAAACATCATCAACTATTGAAATAAGGCTTTTTATATCTTCACAAGTTTCCAATGTTTTCCCGAATGATACGGTAATACTGGCACCATCTTTGTCGGTTGAATAAGTTGTGGTATATTGGTTATAGTTCTTATCACAAAACCCCTTAATATGTTCTGCGATAATATCCGGAGTAAATGGTTCTCCAAAAAACTTCTTTCTGACGAAAAATGTTATTTTATCCGGTGTTTGTGCGTTGATTTCAAAAAACCGCATATAGTCGTTACATTCAACACCAAATAGAGCCTCTACTTTGTTGGCTATGTCATATCTTATGTATGTCACATTCTTGTTTACATCGCTCTGGTTTGTTTCTTTGGCTTTGTGTTCCTGAATAAGCGGAGCGTATGATTTCTCAATTTCTTCCATAGCACTTTCAAGTTTTCCTCTAAATGTATCATCTTTTTTCACAAATGCTTTGAGTGCTACCAACAGTACAATTACGTCAACTAAAATTCCCGCTATATCTTTGACAGCAGATGCCACAGATGCAGTTGAAATACCACTAAATATCATTTCACATATAATTGCTGCTAAAGCAATAACAGCAAGCATTCCTGCCAGTAGTTTTTCTTTGTCAATCGTCTTCATTTCTTATTCCTCCGTTACAAAAAATTTTCCGTTAGTTTCGCTTATATAATAAGGTTTGCTGTCAAGCAAATCCATAAGCCGTTTGAGATGAGGGCGTTGCTCCCGCATTTCGCTGTGCTGTTCACCGTTTTTGAAAACAAACGGACAAGCTTTGACGATTGTGTCGCTCGGCAGCTTAAAGTTATCAAGCAGCTTGGCAATATTCGCTGTTTTGAGATATGTATATCCCTCAAGCACACAGCGCAGCATTGTTTCGGTGCTGTCGGGTTTCTTTAATTCAAGAATGCGAAGCGTTGCACCGTCATAAGCGAGCAGGTCGATTTTACCCGCCTCATCGGTGCGCTTGTTTTTTAGCGGCGTTTGATAATCAATCATTTTCCCGATAAAATCGTAATTCTTGTCATACATCTTCATTGCGATGATTTCCTCTTCACGCCCACTGTCAAGGTCTTTTATAATGCCGTCGTGACCGGGAGTTTTGTAAGAGCTTTCCCTTGTTATGGTGGTTATTCCATTAGTAAATTCGGATATGTGCCTGCAAAGAAATTCGGCTATCACTTCCGTGAAAAACTCATCTGTGTCCTCGGTTTTGCCTCTGTAATTGATAAACGACTGCTTGTAAAATGTGCTTTTGTTTTGGAATGCAGTTTTGCACTGTTCCAAAATATCGTTTCTTGTGTAACCCATATTTACATCTCCTCCTTGGTGAAATATGTTGCTGTCCTGACCTTGAAATACTCGTTCATTGATACGGACACGCTTTTTTGCCCTTTATACCCAAGCCCGAACTTGAACACCATACCCCAGAAAGCGCCGATGCTCTTTTTGACGAACAAGGGCAACTCAGCGTCGCTTTTGCCCGTCAACACTATAAAATCGTCCTTGTAATAGGTAAGAAAAGTTTTAACGGGCGGTATGCAGAATACATCATTGCAGAATACAATGTGCGACAAAAGCTGCTCGTCGCTGATTGCTTCGATACATTTATTCCAATATTGCTCATAGTCTTTGTTGGTCTGAAAATCTCTGAAATGAGTATAGATTTCAGAGAAGTTTTCTTCAATGTACTTTTTCATCATTAAAACCTCAATAATACATATATCAATTTCACATATGTATTATATCACATTGTATCTTGTTTGTCAACAATATTTAGTAATTTTTTCTTGGATAATATAGAGGGTGCATAAAACACCGTTCCGATTATACAAACAATAAAGCCGTGCTCTTTGTTATTGAGCACGGCTTTAGGCAAGTCCGAAAATGTTATGCGAGTAATCAAGAATCTTTTGTACGCGCTGTTCATCAGAGTATTTCATGCGACAAGCAACCTTTCTTTCATAATTGTATCATAAAACGTGCTTTTTCGATTTACTTCGTGAATTTCAAACACATCAACATTCTTCTGAAATGACTCACGCAGTTCTTCAGCCAAAGAGAAAATCAACGTCAATTTAAAGCCCTCTCCGCCGAACACCAGAAAGTCAAGGTCGCTCTCATCGGTAGCTTCGCCTCGCGCATAAGAGCCGAACAGATAAATCTCTTTTACCTGATACTTTAGAGCAATAGGTTTTACAATCTCTTTTATTTTGTTCAAAGACAATACGTCACCCATAAAGCCACTCCTTTCGAGGATTTTTTACACGTTTTGAATTAAGATTTTCTCTACCGATATTATTATAGCATAATTATCGTAATTTTTCAACACTTATTTTTTCTCAAATCTCGGTGCGATAAAAGGAATCATTTTTTCGTAAATAGACAAAATTACTTTCAAACATCACGAAGTTTGTCGGGTACACGAGCAAATTTTGAATTACAATGAGTTGCAGCCTATTTCCTCACGTTTTATTGACAAAAGAGCAATTATATGGTATAATATTCGTAAAACAGGTCAATTCTACGAATGAAATCGTCGAAACGAGGGTTGTGTTATGAAATACGAGCTTCTTAAAAGTGTCAGTTATCAAAGCACCGAAGAATACGAAAAGCTTTATAATTCAAGATTTAACAGCGAAATTGCCGTACACATAGACCTGTTTATCCACGGAGCGCCGGCTTTCTTTTTGAGAACACCCGACCTCTACGAGCAGATTATTCGTATCAACAATCTTGACAGAAAGGCTCGCGTTCTGTGCGAGAAACTGCCTTCAAGGGCAATGTCCTGGTTTAAGAAAAAGTGTCTGATTGATGAAATCGTCAGCACAAATGGAATTGAAGGCGTTATAAGCACGCGCAAAGAGATAAGCGAAATTCTGTCCGAGCGTCACGGGCGGTCGAGAAACAGATTCTACGATATCTCGGGCAGGTACAATATGCTCGCCGATAAGCACTGTCGGCTGAAAACCTGCCAGGATATCCGCGATATTTACAATGAACTTCTGTATTCCGAGATTGAACAGGAGGACCGCGAAAACCTTCCCGACGGTGTTATTTTCAGAAAAAACGAGGTGAATGTTCACAGCAAAACCGACAAGATTATTCATCGCGGAGTCCTGCCCGAAGAGAAAATCATTGAATATATGCAGAAATCTCTGGATTTTCTGAACGATGACAGCATAAGCATATTTTTCAGAATTTCTGTTTTTCACTATCTTTTCGGGTATATTCACCCGTTTTACGACGGAAACGGCAGAACCGGAAGATTTATCAGCAGCTACCTGTTAGCAAGCGAAACCGAAACTCCGGTTATCGGCTATCGTCTTGCCACAACAATTAACGAGAATATCGAAAAGTACTACAAGGCATTTAAAATCTGCAACGAGGAAAGAAACAAGGGTGACTTAACACCGTTTGTGATTTCATTTTTTGATATAATTGAGAGCGCTTATACCGAGCTTATCGACGAGTTAAGCAGTAAGAACGAAACCCTTAATTACTATATAAAGCGAGCGAGAGTTCTGCCGCTTGCCGAGGATGAGAAAATCAGAAACGTTTATGTAACGCTTATTCAGGCTGCGCTGCTTTCGGACAACGGTATTGAAATAACCGAGCTTGCTCAAATGATTTCCGCAAGCCGCTCAACAGCAGAAAAGCGTCTGAAGATGATTGACAAAAATGTGCTTATTATAAATATGGTCGGGAAAACGAAATTTTACTCGGCTGATATTGATGCTGTTGACAGGATGATTAACGATTTGGAGGGAAAATAGGGCGGATTTACAAATCTGCGTTACCGGCAACATTTCCCTTGTTTTGCACTTAATGTATTGACAATTCAATAAATTCGCACCCGATGTGTTCAAATATATTGAAAAACGGTTCGGAAACGATTATAATATAGATATAAGGAGGTGCATATTTATGGCACAAGCAACATTCAGCGTAAGAATGGACGAGGGATTGAAGAAACAGTTTGACGAGCTTTGCTCCGATTTTGGAATGAACGCTTCCACGGCAATCAACGTGTTTGCCAGAGCAGTAGTCCGCGAGCGCAGGATTCCTTTTGAGATAGCAGCTTCGGAGCCTGAAATAACACGCGAAAAGGCTATGCAGGCATTCAAATCTTTGAGAACGCAGGCTAACAAAGATTTTCCGAACAGTATGAGCCTTGACGAGATAAACGATGAAATCAATAAAGCGAGAAACGGCGAGGGCGAAATATGATTTGCTGCGCCGTAATTGACACAAATGTACTTGTTTCAGCAAGGCAGATGCTCGATATTCTTGACGGGAAAGGTTGACCGGCTGATTGCTGATTTTGAGAAAAATAGTGCTGATTTCTGGGAACAGTTTGGGTACACTTTGGGTACACTTTGGGTACACAGACACCCAAAAGCCGCCTGAAATTGATGAATTTACAGATTTATCCAAATCACAAACCGCATAACAAAGCCATTTGTGCAAATCAGGGAAACGAAAAAAGCGGTGGTACACTTCTACGAACCAGAGGGTCGGGGGTTCGAATCCCTCTTTTGCGTTTTCAAGCGTTTCGCAGTTGACACGATGTCACTGGTGCACTGAAACGCTTGAAATCCGCAGGTTTGCGAATAGTTTTCAGCCGCTCATTTTTCGTGTTGAGCGGTTTTTCTTTTTGTCCGAAACTCGTTGGATAAGTTTTGTGAATATTTCCGATTTTTCTGTCCTCACCTGTCAAAAATTATCAGGCTGAAAAAATTTATCAAGATTTTTTCAAAAAACTATTGACTCTCACGTTACGTTATAGTATATAATATAAATCAAGGGAGGCGATTTGATGAAAATGCACATCAAGAAATTTGCAAAGCTTACGGGTGTGAGTGTGCGCACGCTCCACTATTATGACGAAATCGGACTGCTGAAGCCCTGCGCTGTTGACGAACAGAACGGCTACCGCTTTTATGATGAAAGCTCACTTTTGCGTATGCAGGAGATTTTGTTCTATCGCGAGCTTGACTTTCCTCTAAAAGAAATTATTGCGATTCTGTCCTCTCCCGATTACGACAAGCAGACTGCGCTAAAAGAGCAGAAGCGCTTGCTGACGCTTAAAAAGGAGCGGCTTGAAAGGCTTATCTCGGCTCTTGACAGCGCGATGAAAGGAGAAAAAATTACTATGACGGCATTTGACAACAGCGAATTTGAAGCTCAGCGCGAGCTTTACGCAAAAGAAGCAAAGGAAAAATGGGGCGGTACTGCCGCTTATCGGGAAAGCACCGAAAAAACAAAGGGCTACACAAAGGAAAAGCAGAACGAGGTGAATTCGGGTATGGACAGCATTTTGGCTGAATTTGCGCAGTGCAAAAGGAACGGCTCTGCTCACGACAGCAAGGAAGCGCAGAAGCTTGTCAAAAAGTGGCAGGATTTCCTCACCGCAAACTACTACAACTGCACAAACGAAATTCTCTCGGGGCTGGGTGAAATGTATACCGCCGATGAGCGCTTTAAAGCGAATATCGACCGTCACGGCGACGGCACGGCTGAATTTATGCAGGCGGCGATTAAGGCGTATTGCAAATAAGAGAAACCTCCTCAGCTCGGGTGAGTTGTTCTTGTCCACTTGACAAATGCGCCAAACGTGGAAAAATGTAGGTAGATTGTTAAGCTAGATGCAAAATAGCTATAAGGTGTTCGGTTTGACAAAAGCCGATTGCCCATTTCGCACGGGTAATCGGCTTTTTTCAGCTTTTCGTTTCGGTCAATTCATCGGCTTCCTGCGGATTTTCGTCCTTTTTGTTCGGGTTGTCAATTGTGATAATAAAGCCCTCGGCGAATTTGTACTTGTCGCGGCGGTGTATGTACAAAAATCCCGCCGCCGAGAAAACCGCCGCTCCCAACATATTTACAGCGAGGTCCTTCATCGTGTCGGTTATTCCCACGTCAAGATAGCCGCCCTCAATCGTACAAAGCTCGTTTCCGTCCTTGTCGTACAGCACGGTGTGGTCGATGTTCTTCACCACAACTTCCTTGTTTGCGCCGCTCGGGTTCAGCATAACGGACGCTACCGTTTTCACAATTCTATCCTTTTGCATATCCTTGTGGAACATTTTGTCGCCGCTGAACTCGAAAAATTCCCACAAAACTCCCACGGTCATCGAGAAGCAAAACGATGTCAGCGCAACAAACAGCGGCGTCATCTGAATACGCTTGGAGTGCGTGTTCAACAGGTCAATTAGCCCAAACCCGACCGATGCGGCAAGAAAGCCCGTTGTCGTGTGAAGTATGCTGTCCCAAATCGGGATTTTGTTGTAGAAATTCGAGATTTCCCCGAGAATTTCCGCCGCGAACACAAACACAATCACTGCGATTTCCAGCACATTCGGGAGCGTTATCCCGATTTTTGACTTGAGGAAAACCGGTATGTACATCAGAGCCATGGACAGCACGCAAAGCGCCACGTTCTGCCAGTTCTCGAGAAAAATCTGCCTTATCATCACCAGCAAAACCGCGCCCACGCACACGTTCAGCACGATTACACAACTCTTTTTTGACGAGTGATAATTTTCTTTCAGTTGGTCTATGTATTTCATTTTTACACCTTGCCTTTTCAGATATAATCAAGCGCCGCGAAAAACATCTCGTACAAGTCGTCCCAGCCCTCGGGCGCTTCCACTCCCCCGCCGTTTACCGAGCGCAACATCGCCGCGCAGGACGCTTCTCCCTCGTCAATAAGCTCGGCGGCTGTTATCGGGAAGCCCTCTGCCGTGGATAGCTCGCAGAGCGCGTTTACGGGATTTCGGTCGCTTCGTGTTGCATAAATCCGCTCCTTCAGCAATTTATCGTTTTTCGCCTTTTCAAGAAGCAAGGTCAGACTGTCATTCATATTATTCCTCCTCGCGCGTTTTTCGCATAAGCTAATTATATCACAATCAGGGTTGTTTTTCAACTACTTTTTTCAATTCCGTTCTCGACTGATTATCTTGAAAACAACAGAAAATTGTGCTATAATAAATCATTGCAAAAATTTCCGAAAAATTTTTCCGTAAAACGCAACCTTTTCGGATTTTATTTCGTTCAAATTACAGAAAACCAACGAAAGCGAGGGATTTTCAGCTTGAAGATGAACAAAGCGGAACGGCTGTCGGCGGAAGAGCTGGTTTCGCGGTATGCAAAAACCGTTTACCGTATTGCCCTGTCACGGCTTGGAAATCCTGCTGATGCCGAGGATATCACTCAGGAAGTTCTGATAAAGTACATAAATGCGGACAAAACCTTCGATGACGAGGAACACCGCAGAAAGTGGATTATTCGAGTTGCCGTGAATGCGGTGAACTCGTTCGCAAAAAGCGCGTGGAAACGCCGTACAACCGAGCTTGCCGAGGCGGAAAACGTGCCTTGTGTACCCGCTCAAAACGCCGATGAAACCGAGGATATCCGCAGGGCAATTGCCGCGCTCCCCGAAAAATACCGCGTTCCCATTCACCTGTTTTACTATGAGGATTTGTCCGTCAAGGATATCGCCGCGGCAATGTCCCTTGCCGAAGGTACCGTGAAATCGCTTCTGGCGCGTGCCAGAGCCAAGCTCAAGGAAATTTTGGAGGAAGAAAGCTATGTCGGATAAAATTGAGCAAAAATATGTTGCCTATATGGACAGCGAAAATCCGAGCGAGGAGTTTCTTTCTTCACTCACGGTTCGCCTGAAAGAAGAGGAAAAGCGTGTTCGCGCGAAAAAGAAAAACGCAATCAAAATCCGCGTTGCTTCGATAACTGCGGCGGGTATTGCCGCTTGTGCCGCCGTTGTGCTGGCAATTTCTACGGCGAAATCGCCCGCCTTGCCTGTCGATAAAACAACGCTTGATTACGCGGGAACAGTTAACGTTTCGGCGCTTGACGCAAAGCCGCTCGATATTCTCGGCGACTTGTCCGAGATTACCGCAAAGGAGCTTGCAAAGCGGCTTGACGAGTCGCTTGACGAGTTGCTTGTGAGCGAGAGCAACAATTTTGTTAACGCGCAAAATGTTGACGAGAAAAACCGCCGCGAGCTTATCGAAAAGCTTTCCTCCGCAACGGAAACAACCGCCGCTCCAAGCGGAAAACAATGCTGTTATATGGCGGTGTTTGAGGGTGAAGAGATTGTGAAATTCAGCGTTTACGAAAACGGTGTTGTCACGATAAACGGCTCTGCAATGCGGTTTAAGTAGGTTCTTGAGAAAAAAATCGATTTTGTGCAACCAAACGCGCCGCTGTTTCGTTCAATAAGTGAAAGGGACAAAAATCCCGCTTGATTTCACGATTTGAGAGGTATTTGTGATGAAGAAAAGTATTGCATTTTTATCGGTTTGCACGGCAGTCGCACTCCTCGTGAGCGGTTGCACAAACAAAAACAATGACCGGCTCACGCCCGAATCACTCGCCGGAAAAAGCGTTTCCGAGGAAATCCGCAAGCTCGGAGCGACAGTTACCGTGGACGAGATTAAAAAGGCGTACAACTACGATGACAGCAAAAATATTATGCCGCTGTACAACGTTTCGCCGACCGAATGCTTTGAGTTCAGCTTCAATTTTGACGCTTTTGACGCAAATATTCAGCTGTACGATTTCGTTTCCGTTCACACCGACGCCGCCTGCGAGGACGCAAGCAAAATCTATTACAACGCTGAGCTGAATGTCGAAAACGGCAAAACAACGCTGTTCGTAAAGCCGATGTCGCCCGTTCTCGCAACCGATTCTCAGGACAAAGACTATGTTCACAACAAAATCGACAGCTGGGGCAACGCACCGATGTATTATATTGCCGTGCATTACGATTTGGAGGCAAATTCTGCGGTTAAGCTCGACACGCCCGTTGTTATTCCGTTCACCGTTAAACAGGACGCCGAAGCTCCCTCAATTAAGGGAAACGTGAGCGCGGACGGACGATTTTCGTTAAGCTGGGAGCCGGTTGCGGGCGCGGAAAGGTATGTTGTGTACAACCTCATCGACTCCAAGCTGTCAACCGGTTCCGACAACCACGCGATTGACGGAAGCAAAACCGGCTATGACTGCGGCGAAAACGCAACCGAAGATACTCAGCTCTACCTCCTGCGCGAGGGTGAAACCGCCGAGTGCGTTTTCGACGGTTTTTCCGGTCCCGAAAGCCACAGCCTTGCCTTAATCACAAGCGATATCTCGGGCAAAGACATCAACGGCGGTCAGAACTATGGCGTTAAGGGCGAGTATTTCGTGACGGCGGTTGTAAACGGCAAGGAAAGCGGGCTGAGCAACTGCGTGTCAACCGCCGAGCTTTCTCTTCCGCATATCGTAAAGCGCGAGAGCGAAATTGCCGGCAGATATCCAACTCCCGCCGATTTTCCCGCAGAGGTTGAGGTTGTGAATATTGACGGCACTTCCTCGATGAGAAAAGTAAGCTACACGAGAAGTCACGTCAAATGGTTTGAATTTGAGTGGGACGAATACGACTACACCATCGAAGGTACCTATATCTTCGGCTCAGTTTGCTTTGACGATGATATCGGCGAGCCGCCCGCTTCAACAGGCTCTGCGGGTGAAACGGGAAATGTTGCCCCAACGGACGATGTTGACAAAACGCCCGCTCCCGATGTCGATACCATAATCTCACCCGAGTCCTCAAACACAAACGCTCCGCTTGTCGAAGCGCAGTCCGTTAACACGAAAAATCACGTTGAGAGTGCGAAAACCGATGTTGTCGCAAATGTTCCAAACGGTGTTTATGTCAATGCGGAAAATGCCGAGGAAAACTGGCTCGCGCTCAACCTCATAAACCAAAACGAAAGCATCTCCCTCGAGGCGTTTCCCTCACTCCAAAATCCTTACACGCTCGTTGACGTTTTCTACAAGGTGTACTATCAGAACCCTTTTATAATGGGCATTGACGCGTTTTCCTACGATTACGGAACGCTCACGTTGTCCGTGAGATATTCCGTTGACAAGAGCTCGGCTGTTGATAAACAGAAAAAGGTTGCCGAAAAAGCGGACAAAATTGTCGCGGAAACAATCAGCGCCGATATGACGCAGACCGAGAAAATCAACGCGCTCTACAACTACCTCGTCAACAACTCGGTTTACGACAAGGCGGCTCTCGAGGAAGCGCAGAAAAACAATTTCAAAAAGGCCGCAAACTCTGCTTTCGCGGACGCGTTCAACGTTTACGGAGTGCTCGTTGACGGCAAGGGCGTGTGTGCATCTTATGCGTACTCGTTCAAGCTGTTGTGCGATTTGAGCGGCATCGACTGCGCGGTTGTCACGGGCTATCTCAACGGCAATCTCCCGCACGCGTGGAATATGGTTTCCATTGACGGGAAAATGTACGAAATCGACTGCACCAACAACGCCGTGAACACCGGTATTCCCTACTATCTCTATCAGGCGGACAGCTCTCTCGCCGAAAAATCCGGCTACACAAAGGACAATTTGTTCGCGATTGACGCGGATATTCCCGAATTTGTCGGTACCGATGAACAGCTCGAATATTACCGCAAAAACGGACTTTGCCCCGAAACTATCGAACAATACAGCGCCTTGCTGTTGCAAAACCTCACCCCCGAAACCAAGACCTTTGCCGTGCGCTTTGACGGTGAAATCAACCGCGCGGAGCTTGAAAAGGCGATTTCTCTCGCTTACAACAAGCTCGGTCTTGAGGAAAAGCTCAAAACTCTGCGCTATGCCGCGAAAAACGGGTTTATCGTTATCGTGAACGCAGACTAACAAAAAAGCGGCTCTTTTCGAGTCGCTTTTGTTGTTTAAAGCTCGTTCACAAGCCGCTTGAAGTCCCTGCCGCGTTCCTCAAAATTGCGGTAAAAACCGTAGCTTGCCGCCGCCGGCGAGAGAATTACCCTCGTTTTTGCGCAACGTGACGCGAATTTCACCGCTTCCTCCATATCCGCCGCGTTTATCACGTTTACACGGTGATTTTTGATAAGGCGCGCAATTCTCCGTCCGCTGTCGGGGAGCAGAATTACATTCTCCACAACACCGCTGTTCAAAAATTCACCCAGCAAATCGTAGGAAATTCCCCTGTCCATTCCCCCAAGAATAACGCAGTCCGTGCCGTCAAACGCTTTCACCGCCGCAATTGTCGCTTCGGGCACCGTGCTTATGCTGTCGTTGATGTACTCAACTCCGTTTTTGGTTGCAACGTACTCCAAGCGGTGCTCAAGTCCACGGAACGTTTTCAGCGCGTCCAAGCACTTGTTCAAGTCCGCGCCCGCCGAAACCGCCGCCGCAAGCGCCGCCGCGATATTGTAGAGATTGTGCTTGCCGCGAAGCCCCGTCTGGATTTTCTCCGCGGGTATTTTCTCGCCGAAAACGTAGATGTCGTTCCCGTCCGTCCACACGTCCGCTTCGCTCCCGAACGACATTTTTTTCACGTTCGCCGCGCTGTCAACGGGCAGAAGCTCCTTGTTTACAAGCGCAATCCCGCTGTTCTCCTGAAAACGCACGATGTTCCGCTTCGCCTGCGCGTAAGCGTCAAAGGAAACGTAGTGGTCGAGGTGCTCGGGGTAAATGTTGAGCAAAACCGCGATGTCCGGCGAGTGCGACACAAATTCCAGCTGATGACAACTCATCTCGCACACCGCAACCGTATCCTCGGTCATCTCCTCCAAACGCTGGAGAGGAGGAACACCGATATTGCCGATGAGCATTGTCTTGAAGCCGCAATTTCTCAGGAAATGGTAAATCAGCGAGGCTGTGGTGGACTTGCCCTTCGTGCCCGTAACACCGATGATTTTGCACGGGTGAAGCCGCATCAGCATCTCCGTCTGCGAGATAATTTTGTCCTTCGTTTCATCATCGTAAGCGTCCTTGATGATAACCCCCGGCGACTGCAAAATTATGTCGTACTCCTTGCAGATTTCGAGGTAGTTGTCGCCGGAAATTGGCGTTACGTTGCGGATTTCAAGCTCCAGCGGATTGATGTCGGCAATCGCAATTTCAGGGCAACTGTGAAGCCCGCGAATGATGTCCAGCCAGTTTCTGCCCTCGCGCCCCAGCCCTAAAATAACGGCGCGCTTGTCTTGGAATAGCGGTTTGAGTTTATCGTAATTCATAATGCTGTCTTCCTCACATACGGTAAAAATTTTTCGGGAACAAAATTGTCCCTGTCCCAAAATCCTTTTAAATCAATCGGGCGGTACTCGGGAAACCGCTCTGCAAAACGCACGAGCAATGTCGGCGGATTGTCCCTTCGCCTGTCGAGAGCCATCGAGAGCGCAAGCCGTACCTCATTTTTCGTTCCCACGCACTCAAACGGCTTATCCTCGCCGTCCAGCATCAGCCCGTCCAAAATTCCCGAAAGCTCGGGTTTCCGGAGCATATCGCAACCGAAAATTTTCACAAGCGTTTTGTCATCGAGAAAAGCCGCAAGCAAAATGTACACATACAGGCATTTCGCGCACTCGCAGCACCAAATGTCCGTTTTTCCGCCGAGATTACAGCTTTGAAAAACGGGAAAATACTGCGGATATTTCACAAATTCCCGCGCAATCTGCCACTCGGAAAGCGGGCGGAGCAGGCTGAAATACTCGGTGCATTCGGAGAAGGTTTCGGAGCAGTATTCGCGGAAATCGCGCTCAAATTCGGTTGATTTGCTGTACTGGTGGTTGACGTTTTTCCCGTCAACGTAGGTTTCGTTTGCACTGCTTTCGTTGGACAAAACCGCGTAGCGCTTGCCCAAAAAGCACCCGCAGAGCACCGTTGAAAACGCGACAACCGCCGAGAAAGGCGTGTGACCGTTGAGATAGCCTTTTTTGTTCAGCTCAAGGAGCGTTTTGTCGATTGTCCGCTTGAAGCAAACGGCTTTGTCAAGCGAAATTCCCGCCGCCTCCACGCAACCGAAAATCGCTTTTCTCCCGTTTATCATAAACGGAGTGATGTCCTCGCCGGCTTGTTTCAGGAGTTCAAGCGAAACCGCGCTGTCCTTGCCGCCGCCGACAGGCACAAGAGAGCCGGAAAGCCGCGGTGCAAAGCGCTTTTTCTCGGTTGGAGCAGGCGCTTCGATTGTCATAAAATCATCGAAATTTGCGTCAATTTTGTTGCGGTAGAAAAACTCGCCCAAGCCGTTGAAATACAGCTTTTTCCACCAGTTTTTCTGCCACTCGGACAGCGCTCCGCAACGGATTTCCACGCGCGGTGAACAACAGCATTTCCAGTAAGAAACCAGCTCCGCCATTCCGAGCGAGAACATTATCAAATCCGCTTGTTCTCGGTCATATTCAAGTTTATCGATGTTAAACGGAAACATCCAAGTCGGGTAAAAATCATAGCCGTCAATGCCGAAATGATAGGTCAGAACGCCGTTTTCAAGCCGATAATCGTAGAAAATAAACGTCTTGTGCTTTTCGCGAAGTTCATCGTAAAGTCCCGTAAAACCGCCCCCTTTTCGACTAATTTATGTTAATTTTCAATCCAAAATAACGGGCTTCGCCGTGAAATCCAGCCCGCAAACCCGCGGTTTTTCAAACGCAAGCGAGTAAATATCGCCGAGCCGTGCCTCAAAATTCGCCTGCTTCAGAGCGGCACGCGAGGTCTGCGAGAGCGCTTTCAGAGAGGTGTCAGCGGGGATTTGGCAGTCAGCCGCACCGAGAATTTCCCGTCCGCGCGCATTCATTCCGAGAATGTGGATATACGCAGGCGGCTCGGCGGAAATTGCCTTCGTTATCCCCAAGAAACCGCATAACGATGCGCGCCGAACCCTTGCGAGTGTGTAGCGCTTGGTTTTGGTCAAGAACAACAGCTCTTCGAGAGTTCCCGCCTTGCGGACAGCCTTGAAAAGCCGCTCGCCAAGCCCGTTCGCGCAGTCGTAAAGTTGCTCGAAATCCTCTTTGTGAAGCAAGCGGAGCTTCGCCAAAATTGCCGTTTCAAGCCGCTTTATATCGGCGGTCGGCTCGTTTAAAACGGGCGCAAAAGCCGAATAATCCTCGCCGGCAAAAATCTTCTTCCTTATCGACGAGCCGGACGCGAAAATCCCGTCGTTGTCATCGTCGTGAGCCACGCCCGCGCGTTTCACGGTGAACGGCTCAATGCGGCTTCCGATGTTGTCGAGCGCGTTCAGATACTCGATTGCCAGCGTGTTGTTCGGGGACGCGATTACCTCGGAAACGTCCTCGGTGTAAAACTCGCGAAGCGTGTCCTGAAGCGCCGCGGGATAGCTTTTCCCGCGCTTTATCAGTGTTGCAAATTCATCGGTGTGCAAACAGTACTCAACCGCCCCCGAAGCCTCTTTTAATGCGGAAATCTCGCCGCTCTCGCTCCCGAAGGACAGCATCTCCACGCACCCGAGCGCCGATATCAGACTCACCGCGCCCCTCGCAAAGCCCTCAGCCGACATCAGCGAATACCTTGCGGGAAGCTCGATAACCAAGTCCACGCCATTTTCCAACGCGGTTTTCGTGCGCGCGTACTTGTCGAAAATCGCCAAATCCCCGCGCTGAACAAAATTCCCGCTCATCACGCTTACAATATGCGTTGCGCCCGCCTCGCGCGTGCGGTCAAGCAGGTGTTTGTGACCGAAATGAAAAGGGTTGTACTCGCTGATAACTGCGGCGATTTTCATAATGTTCAACTCCCGTGAATGCAAAATCAATATACCATAGTTCTATTTTACAACATTTTTTCAACAAAATCAATAAATTTTTAGAATTTTTTCCGAAAAATACTTGATTTTTTTCACAAAATGTTTTAAAATAGTAGTTGATGTTTGCAAAAAACCCAAAATTCGGATTTATGAAAGGAAATTGGAAAAATGAAAATTCTGGTAATTAACGCGGGAAGCTCCTCCCTCAAGTATCAGCTTCTCGATATGACCGACGAGAGCGTTATCGCAAAGGGCAACTGCGACCGTATCGGCATCGGCGGTCACATCAAGCACACCACTTTCGACGGCAGAACCGTTGATATCGACTGCGAGTTCCCCACTCACACCGAGGCTTTTGAGAAGCTCGTTGAGGTACTCACCACGGGTGATGCCGCTGTTATTTCTTCGATGAACGAAATCGCCGCTGTTGGTCACCGCATTGTTCACGGCGGTGAAAAGTTTGGTGCAACAACTATCGTTGACGATGAGGTTATTCAGGCTATCGATGACCTCTCCGAGCTTGCTCCCGTACATAACCACCCCCACGCGCTCGCTTTGAGAGCTTGCAAGAACGTCCTCGCGCCCGGCACTCCTCAGGTTGCCGTTTTCGATACCGCGTTCCACTCCACAATGCCCGAGAAGGCTTATATGTACGGTATGCCGTATGAGGCTTATGAGAAGTACCACGTCAGAAAGTACGGCTTCCACGGTACCTCGCACCGCTTCGTTTCTCAGGCGCTTGCGGACGCTATGGGCAAGGATATCAAGGACCTCAAAATCGTTTCCTGCCACCTCGGCAACGGTTCTTCGATAACCGCGGTTGACGGCGGCAAGTCCATTGATACCTCTATGGGCTTCACTCCCCTTGACGGCGTTATCATGGGCACTCGCTCGGGTTGCGTTGACCCGTCCGCTGTTACCTACCTCGAGAACAAGATGAACCTCACTCCCAACGAGATGAGCGATTACCTCAACAAAAAGTCCGGCTTCCTCGGCATTTCCGGCATCTCCAGCGATGCGAGAGATTTGGGCGAGGCTGCCGCTCACGGTGACCACAAGGCTCAGCTTGCCGGCGAAATGCTCCGCTATGAAATCAAGAAGTACATCGGCTCTTATGCGGCTATTATGAACGGTTTGGACGCTGTTCTCTTCACAGGCGGTATCGGCGAAAACTCCGACGCTCTGCGCGCTGATGTCTGCAACAATATGGAGGTTCTCGGCATCAAGCTCGATGAAAAGGCAAACGCAGGTCTTCGCGGAAAACTCGCGAAAATCTCCGCTCCCGACAGCAAGGTTCAGGTTTGGGTTGTTCCTACCAACGAGGAGTTGCTTATCGCTCGCGATACCAAGGAAATTGTTGAGAAGAACAAGTAATTTGCGATGATTTTCGGTCTCGTTTGACTGCACAATTTTATCGGAATAACGGCGTCTGTTCTCGGGCGCCGTTTTTGTTCTTTGGCAACAAGGCTTGTTAATCGGCGGTGAGCACAAGTTTTTTCGCGTTGCACGGCGGGTTGTTCCCGATAACCACAACTGTGCATTTCATCAACAGCCGCGTCCGTTCGCGGGCAATAATTTTGCTAGGGCAACTAACTTGTTAATCGGCGACTTTGGTTAAAATCACAAAAATCCTCGTTGAAAAAAGTAAAAATTATGATAAATAATATATTGTAACGTGGCAAAAATAATGTTATAATATAAGTTGGATAAAAATATTCAAATTTTAGATAAATTCGGAGGATTTCTTAAATGTTTGGAATGAGCAAGGATATCGGCATCGATCTCGGTACGGCAAATACCCTCGTTTATATGAGAGGAAAAGGTATTATTATCCGCGAACCGTCTGTGGTTGCGGTTGACAAAAAGGCAGGTCAAGTGCGCTATGTCGGGCAGGAGGCAAAGGACGTTATCGGACGTACTCCCGGCTCTATCACCGCTGTCAGACCGCTCAAGGACGGCGTTATCGCGGATTTCGATATGACTTCAATTATGCTCGGTCAGTTCATCAAAAAAGCCCTCAAGGGCAGAGGAAAGGCGCGCGTTATCATCTGCATTCCGTCGGGTGTAACCGAGGTTGAGCGCAGAGCCGTTAAGGAAGCCGCTCAGCAAGCCGGCGCAAAGCGCGTTTCCATTATCGAGGAGCCTATGGCGGCGGCTATCGGCGCAGGTTTGCCCGTAGCTGAGCCGATGGGAAGTATGATTGTCGATATCGGCGGCGGCACAAGCGAGGTTGCTATCATCTCGCTCGGCGGTATCGTTACGGCGCGCTCCGTGAGAGTTGCCGGTGACGAATTCGACTCCGCGATTATCAACTATATCAAGAAAAAATACAACCTTCTCATCGGTGAAAGAACCGCCGAAAATATCAAAACAGGTATCGGCTCCGCGGCAAAAACCGATGACAAAGAACCGGTTATGGATATCCGCGGGCGCAACCTCCTCAACGGCTTGCCCGAGAATATCACAATCACCAGCGAAGAGGTGAGAGAAGCCCTCTCCGAGCCGCTTTCTCACGTCATCGACGCTATCAAGACTACCCTCGAAAAGTGCCCGCCCGAGCTTGCCGCCGATATCATTGAAAGCGGTATTATGCTCGCGGGTGGCGGAGCGCTTCTTCGCGGTCTCGACAAGCTCATTCACGATGAAACCGGTATGCCCGTTAAAATCGCCGAAAGACCGCTCGACTGCGTTGCCGACGGCACCGGAAAGGTTCTCGAAAATATTGAAAAGCTCGAAGATGTGCTCTCCGAGGACGAAACTATTTATTGATAAATCGCGCTTCTCCGCTCAACTTGCCGTTTCGCTCGCGGTGCTTGTCAGCAAGAATGCTCTCGCGATAAGCAAAAGGGCGTTGCCCGTTTGATGAAAACGTGCGCGGCAGGGTTGGCGCGGCGAAGCTCCGAAACCACAACTCAACCTCTATGAAAGAATTTTTTCACAGCATTAAGTTCAAAATCCTGATTTGCGTTGCCGCTCTGTTGGCGGGACTTATGACCTACGTTGCTATCAACGTCGGCACGCAGTCCGGCCCCGAACAAATCCTCAACGCTTTGACATACCCTTTCACCGCCGCCGCAAACTGGATTGCAGACGGCGTTTCGGGCTTTATTGACAAGCTGGTCAACGCAGATACCTACAAGAGTCAAAACGACGAGCTTTCCACTAAGCTCACCGAAATGTACAAGCACACGATGGACTACGAGTCGCTTCGCAACGAAAACGAACAGCTTCGCGAAATGCTCGGGCTGAAGGAGAAAAACAAGGATTTCATCTTCTCCGAGCCCTGCGATATCATCGCCCGCAACGCAAACGACCTCTACGGCGGCTTCACAATCAGCTCGGGAAGCAACTCGGGGCTTTCGCTCAATGACCCGGTTGTCACATCAGTCGGGCTTGTCGGGAGAATTACCTCGATTGCCGACAACTACGCTAAAGTCACCACAATCATTAGCCCGCAGGTTAAAGTCGGTGTGTTCACAACGCGTTCCAAGGCAACCGGCGTTATCGAAAACGACCTCGAGAGCGCCAAAAAGGGACTTTGCCTGATGAGCGATATTCTAAAGGACGCCGACATCAAAGAAGGCGATATCATCTTCACCTCGGGAAAAAGCGGCTTGTTCCCCGATGATATTCTGGTGGGAACGGTTACCGAGGTGTACGACGACCCGAACGGGTTGTCCAAACACGCGCTCATAAAGCCCGCTGTCGATATCTTCGGCATCACAAGCGCGTTCGTTGTCACAGATTTTGACGGCAAGGGTATCCCTTTTGAGATTAACGAGTGAGATTATGAAAAAAACTTCGTGGATAAAAGCGCGCTCCCGTAAGGCAACCTTGCGCGTTATACTGCGGTGGGCGCTGTATTCGGCGGCGCTTCTGCTGATGTTCGTATTTTTGCGAAACCCCGTGATAAAGGGCTGGTGTCCGTTCGCAATAATCCCCCTCGCAATCGCTGTCGCTATGTTCGAGGGCGACCTTGCGGCAGGTATTTTCGGCGCGGTCTGCGGGCTTATGCTCGACCTCGCAAGCGGCACTACTGCCGGTTTTTACGCGCTATGGTTGCTTTGCGCGTGTCCCGTGGTGTCACTTTTGTCGCGGTTCTGGATTAAGGTGAACATCGTGTCGCATTTCGTACTGAACGCGGCGGTTTCCGTTATCATCGCGCTCCTCGATACGATTTTCCTCCACTGGGTCTGGGAAGGCTCGCAATTCGGAATTTCGTTTGTGAGCGTGATTTTGCCGGCTTACGGCGGCTCAATCCTGCTTGCCGCGCCCGTGTACCTTTTGGTCGCGTTCATCGTCAAAAAACTCCGCCCCGATGAAAAACGCAAGCTCGAAGAATCCGCGCGCAGTGCCGAGGACTCGGAAAGCAATGAAACCGAATAACAGCAAAGGCAGTGGAACTGCCACAATTTACAGGTATAAATATGTCTAAGCTCTCTTCAGTTTTAAGAACAATGACGCTGGTCGTGCTGGTTGTCGCGGCGGCTTTTATGTGCGGGATTCGTCTGCTTCAAACGCAACTCGTTGACGGCGAAAAATACCTCGAAATGACCAAAAGCACCTATCAGGCAAATCAGGAAATCGAAGCGGCTCGCGGGCAGATTGTTGACTGCAACGGAAAGGTGCTCAACTCCAACAAAATCGTCTTTAACATCAACCTCCAGCGCTCTTCCCTCGTTTCGGGTACCGAGAACGAGATTATTTACCGCGTTCTGACGGTTCTTATCAAAAACAACCAAGAATGGAACGACAGTCTGCCTATCTCCAAAACCACGCCTTATTCCTTTGACGAATCGCGTCCCGAGGCGGTTAAAACGATGAAGGAAAAGCTGAATGTGGCAAGCTACACGAACGTTGAGGACTGCATTTTTCAGCTCTACAAAACGTATAATGTTGACGAAAAATATCCCGAGCAAATGCGCCGTTATATCGCGGGCGTGCGCTACGAGATGACCATAAAGAATTTCTCCGATGCAAATGTGTTTGTGCTGGCTTCCGATGTGAGCGAGGACGTTGTCCCCGAGCTGAAAGAGCTTGCCACAATGCTTGACGGCGTTGATATCACGCAAAGCTGGGAGCGCGAGTACGTCAACGGCGATGTTGCCGCGCATTTCAGAGGAACGGTCGGCGCAATCTCAGCCGAGGAGTATAAGGAACTCAAAGACAAGGGCTACAACATAAACGATACTATCGGTATGAGCGGTATCGAAAGCGCGTTCGAGAGCACACTTCGCGGCACTCGCGGCGTTCGCACGATAACGCGCGGCTCGGACGGCTTGATGATAAGCGATGAGGTTACCAAAGAGCCTGTCGCGGGAAAGTCCGTTATGCTCACGATTGACGCGGATTTTCAGAAGCTCCTGCAAGACCTGCTCGAATACCACATTCAATACCTCAACTCCCCGCACTACACCTCAAAGTATGATACAAATCTGCGCGGAAAGGGTTGTCAGGCGGGTTCGATTGTCGTACTTGACGTGAAAACGGGCGGGGTGCTCGGAATGGTTAGCTACCCTAACTATAACCTCAACGATTATGTCGAAAACTACGAGGAGGTTCTCAATCAGCCGTATTCGCCCGTGTTTAACCGTGCGCTTAACGGTGCTTATCGTCCCGGTTCAACGTTCAAGACAATCACCGCGACCGCCGGCTTGAACGAGCGCGCGATTGCCGTTGACAGCAAAATCACCTGCGGCGGTGTGTACACCTACTACGGCGGCTTCAAGCCAACCTGTCTTGGTCAACATGGCGCAATAAATGTGTCCTCTGCGCTGATGTATTCGTGCAACATCTTCTTCTACGAAACCGCGCGGCGGCTCGGTATCGACTCGCTCGCGGAATGGGCGGGACGCTTCGGCGTTGGCAAGGACATCGGCTTCGACCTCTCGATGAGCAAGGGCAGAATGACCTCGCTGGAGCTGTTTGAGGAAAACGGCTGGGAATGGTATGAGGGCAACGTTGTGCAGGCGGGTATCGGTCAATCCGAAACGCTCCTCACGCCGCTTCATCTCGCAACCCAAGCGATGACTATCGCAAACAAGGGTGTGCGCTATGAACCGCACGTTGTTCAGTCCGTCTACAACTATGATTTCACCGAGAAAATCTATGAAAAAGCGCCCGCTGTTGCCGAGGATTTCTCGGGACTTACCGGAATGGACACCTATATGGACGCAATCCACAAGGGAATGAAGCTCGTTGCCTCAACGCAGGACTATTTCTACATTGACGGCGCTGGCGGCTGGGTTAACCCGTTTGACTACGTTGGTGTCGGCAAGGAAAATGTTGCGATAAAAACGGGTACGCCCGAGGCGGATGACTACGAGCATCCCGACGCTTATCAGTTCAACTCCGCGCTCGTCGGATTCTACCCCGCCGATAACCCCGAAATCGCGTTCGGCGTTATCCTCGAGCACGGCGAGTTCGCGAGAGTTATGGCGGCAAACATTGTCAAGGCTTACGCTACCGGCACTATCAACACGAATTATGATGAGGACGGGAAGCCGCTTACTGCTTTGTGAAAATTGCACAAAAATTAGATGAGGAAAACAACATTTTTCACGAATTTTTAATAAATGAGAAAAAACCCTTTTCAAATTTAGAATTTTGTGCTACAATAAGAATAGGGTATAATTTGGTTTAATGTCGGCAAATTCATATCAAGACGGAATTTCGCCGGCGGAGAGGGGAAATTATGTCACAAATAATAGCTGTCACAGCAGGAAAGGGCGGAACAGGTAAGTCCACAACATCGGCTAATGTTGCCACAGGTCTTGCAACTCTCGGTCACAAGACGTTGCTCGTGGAGCTGGACTTTGGTTTGCGCTGCCTTGATATAATGCTCGGAATTAAGGACAAGGTTAAGCACGATATCGGCGAATACCTCGAGGGCAGAATCGATATTTTGACGGCGACAACAAAGGTTGACCGCGTAGAGAACCTCTATCTCGTCTGCGCGACACGAAACCCGTTTATCGATATCAACCCCGAGAAGATTATGGGCGTGTGCGAGGAGATGCGCGAGCATTTCGACTACATAATTATCGATACCGCAGGTGTCGGAAGCTCGGTGTTCAGCGTAATTAAGGCGGCTGAGCTGATACTTATGGTTACAACTCCCGATACCGTCTGCGTGCGCGACGGCGCTATTCTCTCGGACTTCTTGTACGTCAAGAACTGCATAAATCAGCGTCTTGTCATCAACAAGGTCAGCCCGAATTTCAAGGAAGAGGAGATTCTCTTTGACCTCGATGAGGTTATGGACAGTGTGGGTATCCCGCTTATCGGCGTTGTGCCCGAGGACCAGAACATTAAAATCTGCGGCGCAAAGGGTGAGGCTCTGCCCCCGACCTGCGGCGGCTACAAGGCGTACACTGCGATTGCAAAGCGCATTACCGGTCAAGATGTTCCGCTGACAATTAAGATTGATTAAGGGGTGTTTTAGTTGAACATTGCTCTTATAGCTCACGACGCAAAAAAGGAGCTTATGGTTCAGTTCTGCATTGCATACTGCGGAATACTGAGCAAATATAATATCTGCGCAACCGGTACAACCGGCAAGCTCGTTGCCGAGGCAACCGGTCTGCAAATCAAGCGCTTTCTGAGCGGTTCTCAGGGCGGCGGCGAACAGCTGGTTTCGGAGATTAGTTGCAACGAAATCGACCTGCTGATTTTCTTCCGCGACCCGCTTACAATGAAGTCGCACGAGCCGAATGATATCAACATTCTGCGGGTGTGCGATGTACATAATATCCCTGTTGCTACGAACATAGCGACAGCCGAGGCGCTTATCCACGCACTTGAGCGCGGCGACCTCGATTGGCGCGAATACATGAGATAATTTCGGCGCGCTCTTCGGGGCGCGTTTTATTTTGATGAAACCGGCGGTAAAATGCTAACTAAACTTACGTTGTACTTTGAAGAAACTTGTGGCGAACAGCGGTGGAATCGGCGGTGAATATCGGTGGAATCGGCGGTAAAAACGCGCGATATTTGGCAAGATTTCACGAGATTTTGGGCGAAAATGCTTGATTTTCGGGTGATTTCGGGCAAATTCGTGAGATTTCGGCTGTTTTCGAGCGATTTTGAGAAAATTAGGGCGGCTTTTGTGATTTTGGGTGATTTCGTCTGATAACGCGCTAAAATGGTGAATTAAGCGAAAACGGCTCGAAAATGACCGATTTTCAGCAAATTTCGGGCGATTTTTCCGAAAAACGGCTGAATTTCGCGGTTATTTCTTGGGCTAACGGCAAGGAATTCAGCGGTAAATTGGCGCGATATTTGGCAAGATTTCACGAGATTTTGAGCGAAAATGCTTGATTTTCGGGTGATTTCGGGCAAATTCGGGAGATTTCGGCTGTTTTCGAGCGATTTTGAGAAAATTAGGGCGTTTTGTGAGATTTCACCCACTAACGTGCTAAAATGGTGGATTTCGCGAAAAATTGCTCGATAATGACGGATTTTCAGCTAATTTCGGGCGATTTTTCCGAAAAAACGGCTGAAATTCACGGTTTCTTCTTGAGCTAACGAAAAGGATTTGCGGTGAACATCCACGAAAAATTGCGGTGAACAGAGGCGAAATCGGCAAAATTTGCGGTTATGAAACGGGTGGAAAAATGCTTGTAACGTATGACGGGATTGTGATTGCGCGGCGCGAGGTCGGCGAAAACAGCGTGTTTATCGATATCCTCACCGATGAACAGGGCATCATCGAGGCTTCCGCGCACGGTGCCAACAAAATCAACAGCTCAATCCTCTCCGCCGCCGCACTTTTCTCCTACTCAACTTTCTCGCTCTCGAAGAACAAGCTTCGCTACACCGTCAACTCCGCGAAGCCAAAATTCTCGTTCCACGAGCTTGGCAAGGATATCGAAAAACTCGCGCTCGCTTCGTATTTCGCTCAGAGCGTGCGGTTCTGCACGCCGTCCGAACAGCCTCAGGACAGCATTGTGCGGTTTTTCGCAATCGCGTTGTTCGAGATTATGCACGGGCGGCCGCTCCCCTCGGTTAAGGCGGCATTTGAACTGCGGTACAGCGCGGAGCTTGGTTTTGCGCCAAATCTTGTCGGTTGCGACAACTGCGGCGAGTACGACTGCAATGACGGTATGTACTTTCTCCCCGATAAGGCAAAGCTGATTTGCGCGGACTGTTTGTATGTCGATAACGCCGTGAAACTGCTCCCAGAAACGCTTTTCGCGATGCGCAACATCATCTTCTCCCCCCTCGACCGCGCGTTTAAGTTCAACATCGCCAAAAATGCCGAAAAACAGCTCGGCGATATCTGCGAGAACTACTTTTTGAGCCGCACCGAACGGAGTTTCCCTACCCTTTCATATTACAAGGAAATTGCGATACAATAGTATAGAATTGTTTTACAACAAATGAGGTTTTTATGAACAAATATTACAAAAAACTTGAATTAGATAAAATTTTAGAGTTGCTCGCAAATGAAACCGTGAGCGATTATTGCCGCGAAAAAGCGCTTAAAATTGCGCCTGCGCGGGACTTTGATACAATTAAACAGGAGTTGCAAAAAACCGATGACGCGTTCACGCTTTCGGCAAAGTTTGGAACACCGCATTTCCGGAAAATCCCCGAAATCTCGGCTTCCCTCAAACGCGCCGAAACCGGCTCTTCCCTCTCGTTTCGGGAACTGCTGGACGCGGCAAAGGTGCTTCGCGAAACCGCAGTTTTGTGCGATTGGTACTCGCAATGCGAGAATATGGAGAACTCGCTTGCCGAGTATTTTCGCGGGCTTACGCCGATAAAGTCGCTTGAACAGCGCATCTCCGAGAGCATTCTCTCCGAGGAGGAAATGTCGGACGCGGCAAGCCCCGAGCTTGCTTCAATCCGCAAGAGAATTACCCGTCAAGGTTTGCAAATCCGCGAACAGCTCGACGGTATGCTCAAAAACAAGACCACGCGCGGCTTCTTGCAGGACGCGGTTGTCACAATGCGCGACGGGCGGTACGTTGTCCCCGTCAAAAGCGAGCACAAAAGCGATGTGCCCGGTCTTGTACACGACACCTCGGCGACCGGACAAACGTTTTTCATCGAGCCGATGAGCGTTGTCGAGGCGAACAACGAAATCCGTATCCTCAAAGCGCGCGAACAGGCTGAAATTGAGCGGATAACGCGTGAACTCTCGGCGGCTGTCGGCGAAAACGCGGCGGCGATTTCCGAGAATTTCCGGATGTCGCAAATTCTCGAGCTGTACTTCGCGAAGGCTAATCTCGGTGCGAAAATGAAGGCGATTACCCCGCGGCTTTCCGAGGAGCCGAAGGTTGTCCTCAAAAACGCCAAGCACCCGCTTCTTGACCGCGATACCGCTGTTCCGATATCGGTGGAAATTGGCGAGAACTACGGTTGCTTGATTATAACCGGTCCGAATACCGGCGGCAAAACCGTGGCGATAAAGACCGTGGGCTTGCTCACGCTGATGACGATGTGCGGGCTGATGATACCCGCGGGCGATGGGAGCGTGGTCGGTTATTTCGACAGGATTTTCGTGGATATAGGCGATGAGCAAAGCATCGAGCAGAGCCTCTCCACATTTTCCTCGCATATCACCAACGTTATCGGCATACTCAACAATGCCGGCGAACGATCGCTAGCTCTTATCGATGAGCTCGGCAGCGGAACAGACCCGGTTGAGGGCGCGGCGCTTGCGGTGTCGATACTAACATCGCTCAAAAATGTCGGTGCAAAGGTGCTCGCGACCACGCATTATCAGGAAGTCAAACTGTTCGCGCTCGAAACGGACGGCGTTGAGAACGCAAGCTGTGAGTTTGATGTGGAAACACTGAAACCCACCTATCGGCTGATTGTCGGCGTTCCCGGCAAGTCCAACGCGTTCGCGATATCGCAGAAGCTCGGTATGCCCAGCAGAATTATTTCGCGCGCCGAGGAGCTTGTCAGCTCGGAAAACCGCCGATTTGAGCAGGTTATCGACCAGCTCGAAAGCGCCCGCAAGGAGCTTGAACAGCTCAAGGAAAGCGCCGCGGTTTCCGAGAGAAACGCGAAAATGACCGAGAGCGAGCTTAAACAAAAGCTCTCCGCGCTTGAACAGGAAAAGGAAAAGGAACTCGAAAACGCGCGCCGCAGAGCCGTTTCGATTATCGAGCAGACGCGCGCGCAATCGGATATTTTGCTCAATCAGCTTGAGGAACTCAAAAAGGAAAAGGACAAGGAAGCGCTTCGCAAAGGCATTTCCGATGCGAAGTCCCGCACAAATTCCGCGCTCAACCGTATGTTTGACGAGGCAAATCCCGTTGTTGAGCGAAAGGTTGAGGACTATATCCCGCCGCGCCCGTTCAAGCAGGGCGATACCGTGCGGCTTGCCGATACCTCGCGCGAGGGCGTTTTGCTCACCGTGCCGAATATGAACGGCGTTTGCTATGTTCAGACGGGTTCGATGAAGGTGAAAACTACCGCGAAAAACCTGCGGTTGGTCGAGAAAAAGGCTGAGAAAAAGCCCGCAGGCAGTATCAAGAAACGCGTTTCGTCAAATATGACGCGGCGCGGCGGTATGGAGCTTGACATTCGCGGTAAAATGGGTGACGAGGGTGTCCTCGAAATGGAACGCTTCATCGACAGCGCGATTATGGCGGGACTTTCGCAGATTGTGATTATCCACGGAAAAGGTACGGGCGCGCTTCGTGCCGCTGTTCAACAGGCGCTGAAGCGAAATCCCGCTGTCAAGAGCTTCCGCGCGGGCGAGTACGGCGAGGGCGAAGCGGGTGTTACAGTTGTCGAGCTAAAGTAAATTGAAAGGACAATTCAGATGGAATATTTCAAGCTCCAGATTGGGTGTATAATAATTCTGCTGTATGTTGGATTTATTTATGTTAAAGAGTGTCGGCGCTATCACCGAAAGCTGAACGAAACGCTGTTTGACGAGCTTTTGGAAATCGGTTTGATAAGCATCGCTCTCGACGGTGCAACCGCCTTCACGGTAAATCACCTCGATACTGTCCCCGATATCTTGAACAAAATCCTGCACATCGCGTTTCTTATCAGCTTGGATTCGGTTATCTTCGTGCTGTTTTTGTATATGCTGTTTATGACGGGCGCGTTCCCGAAAAAAAACTCAAAAGAGCCGCGCTGTTTGTGCCGTTTGTCATAAATGTTGCCGTGGTAATCGGGGGCGCAAATTCCCTCGAATACATTCACGGCGTGAAAACAAACTATTCGATGGGTTTCCCCGTGTACGCCTGCTACACGATGGTTGCCGTGTACAGCTTGCTTGCGGTGTTTGTGTTCTTCAAGCGCTGGAAGCATATCGAGCGTCACAAGCGCACCAGCATTTTCACATACCTGTTTGTGATGATGGCGGTCACCACCGTTCAGATGTTCTTCCCCGAGATGCTTATCACAAGCATTGCCGTGACGGTTTTTATTGTCGGCGTGTATATGAACCTCGAGGACCCCGCTCTGAAGGAGCTCTCGCGCTTCCACAACGAAACGGTTATGAGCTTCGCCAACCTTGTCGAAAACCGCGACAACAGCACCGGCGGTCACATCAAGCGCACAAGCCGTTATGTGGGGCTGATTGCCGAGGAGTTGCAGGGGAGGAACTATTACCCCGAAATTCTCACCAAGGATTACATAACAAACCTGCTTAAAGCCGCACCACTCCACGATATCGGGAAAATTTCCGTGCCCGATGCAATTTTGAAGAAGCCCGGCAAGCTCACCGATGAAGAGTACGCGATTATGAAGCTTCACGCGGAAAACGGCGGGAATATTATCCGAGATGTTTTCAGAAATCTGCGCGATGAGGATTATCGGAGAATGGCGTTTGAGGTTGCGCGGTATCACCACGAAAAGTGGAACGGAAAGGGTTATCCGGACGGGCTGAGCGGCGACATCATTCCGCTTTGCGCGAGAATTATGTCGGTTGCGGACGTGTTTGACGCGGTTTCGGAGAAACGGTGTTACCGCGAGGCAATGCCGCTCAACAAGTGCTTTGAGATTATCAAGAACGGCTCCGGCAAGGATTTTGACCCGTTGATTGCGGAGATTTTTATCGATATTCGGGACAAGGTTGAGAAGGTTCACGCAGAGTTTGCGCTGGAAACAGAAAACGCGCCGAAGAAGGAATGAGCGGCGGGAGTTCTTGCAAATCAGTAATCGAGCACCGCGAAGCGTACAAAAGTTTTCGGTCAAGCCTTTTTCAAAAGGCTTGTGGGGTGTGGGGCAAAGCCCCACAACTTAAGGCGAAGCCGCAGACTAGAGCGAAGCGTCAAACCAATAAAAGGACAATTTCGCTTTGTATAAATCAACGAGGAAACTTGTACATCAGTTTCGCGACCATTGCCAAATTTTTTTGCGAACGCAAAAAAATTCGCAAATCCCTTTAAACAAACTCATCTTAACAGGCGGGTGCAGTCACGCCGAACAAACCCGAGATTATCTCTTTCAACGGGGCGTGACTGCACCCGCGCATTTTCGCCGGTTCGATGCCGGCGAAAATGCAAACACCTTTCACAAATTCAGCTAAACCAACAGACTTTGCATCATGAAAGCGATTTTTCGGGTTCGATGCCCGAAAAATCGCCGTGGCTTCGCAGAAGCCAAAGTCCCACGCGTACCAGACTGCCAAAAGTTCGCAAAAATCAGGCTTTGTTCGCAGACCAAAAACCTGTTACCGACAGCCAAAGCTCATTTTATTAGCCAAGTTTTGCGAAAGGTATTGAAATTTCAAGGTAATTGTGGTAGAATATAAGTGTTGATATTTATGATAATGTTGAAATCCTTAATTGAGGAGGAACGGCGTTGAATATAAAAGATTGTCTGATAATGGAGGATTATCGCAAGTACAAGAGTGATTTTATTCGGCTTGGCGATATCGTTCACGAAAAACTTCGGGAACTCGCCGATGACACGGGAATACTCGTTATGGGTATCGAGCACCGCGTTAAGAGTGAGAAAAGTCTCGAAGGTAAGCTGTACAAAAACGGTGAGTGGTATCAGAAATTCGATGATATAACCGATATTCTCGGCGAACGGGTTATCTGCTATTTTGGCGATGAGGTGGATAAATTCGGGAAGCTCGTTGAACAGGAATTTGTGATTGACTGGGAGAATTCCTCCGATAAACGCGCGCTCATAAAGGCTGATACATTCGGTTACCTCTCACTGCACTACATCTGCTCTCTACCCGAAGATAAGGATTACCCCGCGGAGCTTTGCGGCAGGCGCTTTGAAATCCAAATCCGTACAATGCTCCAGCACGCGTGGTCCGCGATAAACCACGACCTCGGTTACAAAAACAAGTACGGCGTGCCGAGAGAGGTTACGCGTGAGTTTGCAAGACTTGCCGGACTTATGGAAATCGCCGATGACGAGTTTGTCCGTGTTCGCGACGCGATGAACAACTACACCGAGAAAATCCACGAGAAAATCACAAGCAACACCGCAGATGATGTGCTGATTGAACTGGTTTCGCTCAACGAGTATATGCAACTCAATCCTAAAATGTGTAGCTTTATCGACAGAATTGCCAAAATCGATAATTCCGAGATAAACTATGTTTCCGCGGAAAATTATGTCGCTCAGCTCAAGTGGCTGAAGCTCGATACTATCGGCGACCTGCAGAGCGCTCTCGAAAAACACGGCGAGCTTGCCTTTAAGCTTGCCGAGAAAACCATCAAGGGCTTCGAGCTGGATATGCTCGTGTCAAACGCCGCTTTGCGGTTTCTTTGCCGCGCAATCCTTCTCGAAGATGGTTACTCCGAGCAACAAGCCGCTGAGTTCATTTCCCTCTCCGTGAACAAAAAAGAGCGCGCCGTCAGACAAGCGAAACGACTGTTTAAGATGTACGATGAGATAAAACAGGGTGTTTGATATGACCGATGAAGAGAGATATTCCAAAGCGCTGGCATTTGCCACGGATAAGCACAACGGGCAATTCCGAAAAGGCGGCGAGCCTTATATAACTCACCCGATTGCCGTTGCGGAAATGATGCGCGAGAAGGGCTTTGGCATTGATTATCAGATAACCGGGCTGTTTCACGACTTGCTTGAGGATACCAACGCTTCCGAGAGTGAAATCGAGGCACTCGGCGGTGAAAAGGTGCTCGAGGCAGTGAAGCTCCTCACCAAGCACAAGGGCTATGTGATGTCGGAGTACGTTTCGGCTATCAAGGCAAATCCCATCGCTTTTGCCGTCAAGGGTGCCGACAGACTCCACAACCTACAAAGCGCGGTTGTTGCAAGCGAGGATTTCAAGCGGCGCTACATTCTCGAAAGCATCGACTGGTATCTCGACTTTTCACCCGATATCCCAAAAGCCGTGAAAGCGCTTGCTCAAACGCTTTCTGCGCCGATGACCGAGCTTGAGTTAAGCTACAAGCTTGTCGAGCCTGTTGAACATATTCGTTGATTTTTTCGTCAAAAATTGCTGAAAACGGAGGTGGCATTGTGCGCGAAAAAACGTTCAGCGCCGATGATAAGGCGCTTCCTGAGGTTATTGCATTTGTGGAAAACGAGCTTGAAGCGGCGTGTTGTCCGATGAAAACGGCTATGTCGCTAACCGTTGCTATCGAGGAGATTTTTGTCAATGTTGCTCACTATGCCTACCCGAACGGCGGTGGTACGGCAACTCTTGCAATTGAACACAACGCTGAGAAAAACGAGCTTATGTTCCGTATGACCGACAGCGGCGTCCCCTTCAACCCGCTCGCAAAGCCCGATCCCGATGTCACTCTCCCCGCTGAACAACGGAAAATCGGCGGGCTGGGTATCTTTATGATGAAAAAGACAATGGACGAGGTTTTTTACGCCAACGAAAACGGCGAAAACATATTAACGATGATTAAAAAATTATAATTCGGCAAGGTTGCCCGAAAGGAGTTTTACTATGACCATCAATCAAAATCAAAACAACGAAACGCTTGTTCTCGCGCTCGAAGGCAGACTCGATACCACTACCGCGCCCGAGCTGGAAGCTGTCGTTGAGAAAATCCCCGAGAACGTCAAGGAGCTGATTGTCGATTTGGCAAAGCTCGAGTACATATCCTCCGCGGGACTGCGCGTTGTTCTTGCCGCTCACAAGCTGATGTGCGAGGAGAGAACCGGCACAATGCGCGTCAAAAATGTCTGCGATGGTATTATGGAAATCTTCGATATGACCGGCTTCACCGATGTCCTCAATATCGAGGAATAATCTCAAAATCAAGTTTTCGCTCACCCCGCGTTTTCCGACGCGGGGTTTTGTTTTTCCGGCAAAATGATATTATTGACAAAAAATGAAAATTATGGTATAATGAAAATGAGTTATTATGTCAAAATTTGCCAAAGGAGATAAACTATGGATACCGTAAGCGATTCTGCGGCTAAACACACACATTTGGATTTGCAGGAATTCTGCGATATGGAGCAGTTGTACAGGTTAATCGACAACTGGTCAAAAAGCACGGGAATGTCCGCCGTTATTGTGGATACCGAGGGAAACCCTACCTCCGAGTCATTCGGTATGACGGAGTTTTGCCAAATGATTCACGACAACGAAAATGGTATAAAATGTTGCAAGTCAACGTGGCAATCCGCGAAGGAGGGCATCTATGTCTGCCCTATCGGGTTTTGCGATTTTTCAATGCCGATTGAACTGCCCGATGGTCAGGTTCTCGGCAGAGTTCTCGCGGGACAAGCTCTCGCTGAGGATCAGAATTTTGACGAAATTATCCAAAAAACAACCGCTCTCGGTATCAGCAAGAAAACCGTCAAGGACGTGCTCTCGCGCGTTCACCGTAAAACCGATACGGAAATGCAGGGCGCTTACGAGCTTCTCAGCGAAATGTTGCATTTCTTCATCGAGAAAAACTACTCAATCTGGAAAACCAACAACGAGCTTGAAAAAGCGCCTGCAAAAAAAGACCGCGTCCTCTCGCAGATTACGCAGATTATGTACAGCTACAACCTCACCATCGATGTCGATACCGGCAACTACACGCTCATCACCGGTACCGGTATGGAACGAACGGTTGACGAGTACAAAAAGCACTCCAATTTCGCCGAGCTTCGCGTGTTTCACGACAACATTCTGCACCCGACCTACGCGGCACGTTTCAACGAGCTGATAAGCTGTGAGTCCGCAGTGGAAAATCCCGCCGAGAACGGCTTTCGCGGTACTCTCGAATACCCCGTTATTTATCCGAACGATGATGAATACGAGTGGCACGAAATCAACGTTTTCATCGATACCGAAGATGACGGAAAGCGCATTATAAACATTCTCGGGCGCGATGTCACCGATTCCCACAACGCTCAGGAAAAGAAGGAAAAAGAGCTTCGCGCCGCCGCGGACAAGAACCAGATTTTGTCCGAGCTTACCAAAAAGCTGTACAGCTACAACCTCACCCTTAACCTCATTACCGGCAAGTACAGTATGATTATCGGTACGGGTATGACGCAGTTTATGGAGATTTTTAAGTCAACCGATGACTACGAAACTGCTTACAACAAGAAAATTCAATACCTCGACCCTCAGCACGTTCCGCAATTCGAGGCGCTGGCAAGTCTTGCCTCGCTTCGTGCGCGCAGAAACGCAAACGGCTTTATCGGGAACCTTGAGTACGGCGCAATCACCGACTACGGCGAGGAGTGGCACGAGATAAACGTGTTCGTCAGCACCGATGAGGACGGCGAGCCTGTCGCAAACATTCTCGGACGCGATATCACCGACGCTCACAAGCGTCACGAAAAGCGTGAAAATCAACAGAAAGCCGCTATGGCGCGCGACCAGCTCCTTTCGGGCATCACCAAAATGCTGTACGGCTACAACATCACGGTTAACCTCGAAACGTGGAAATACTCGCTTATCACCGGTACCGGTATGAACGAGGTTTTGAATATTATGCAACATAACGATGATTATGTTTTGCTTTTTGCAAAGTTATCCAAAAGTGTTGCGCCCGAAGATAAGAACAAGCTGGATAATCTTGTGAGTATCCGCGCGTTAAGTGGAATAAGCCGCGAAACGGGTTACATCGGCTCGCTGTCCTATCGGTTTATTGTCGGCGAAACAAACAAGTGGCACGAGGTTAACCTGTTTATCGGTACAAACGAGGACGGCGTTGCTGTTGCAAACATTCTCGGGCGCGATATTACCGAAATTCACGAGCAACAGGAAGCCAAAGAGCGTGAGCTCAAAGCTTCCGCGGCTAAAGACCAGATTTTGTCCGATATCACTAAAACGCTGTACAGCTACAACGCAACCGTTAACCTCACCACCGGCAAGTACAGCCTTATCGTTGGTACGGGTATGGAGGAGCTTATCCGGCATTTCTCGCAGACCGATGATTTTGATACGGCTTGTGAGTATCTGCTCGAACGTGTTCTGCCCGAATACATCGAGGATATGCGCAACAGATTTTCGCTGGACGCGCTCCGCAAGCAGAAAAACCTCAGCGGTCACATCGGTCAGAAGGAATACGCCGCGCAAACCGAAAACGGCATCGGTTGGTTTGAGGTGAACGCGTTTATGGGGATTGACGAGGACGGAAACCCCACGGCGAACATTCTCGGGCGCGATATCACGGAAACTCACGAGGCTCAGGAGCGCCGTGAAAACGAGCTGAAAGCGGTTGCCGCAAAGGACCAAATCCTGTCAAACATCACCAAAACGCTGTACAGCTACAACCTCACGCTCAACCTGATTACAGGAAAATACAGCCTTATTCTCGGCACGGGTATGAAGGAGTTCGTCAAGATTTTTGAGTCAACCGATGACTATGAAACCGCTTATAATCAGAAAATACAGTACGTTACCGATGACTACATCGAGCCGTTCGGCAATTTCAGCAGTCTTTCCGCGCTCCGAAAGCGCGAGAACGAAACCGGTTACATAGGAAATCTTGAGTATTCCGCGAAAACCGAAAAGGGCATCGAGTGGCACGAAATCAACATCTTCCTCGGTACGGACGAGAACGGCGACCCGATTGCCAACATTCTCGGGCGCGACATCACCGAGGCTCACGAGCAACAGGAGAAAAAAGAACGCGAGCTTCGCGCTTCGGCGGCGCGCGACCAGCTGTTGTCGGGCGTTACCAAGATGTTGTACAGCTACAATATGACCGTCAACATCAAAACGGGCAAGTACACGCTTATCACGGGTACAGGAATGGAAAATACCGTTGCCCGAATGGAAGCCACCGACAACTATGACGATATTTATCAATACTTTTTACAGTCGGTTGACAAGGAGTATCTCGAAAAAGGCATCGAGTTGCTGTTCCTCGACCGTTACCGCGTTAAGCAGGATAAGTCCGGTCACCTCGGCACCGAGGAGTTCCTTCTTCACTACACCAAAAAGCCAGAGTGGCACGAAATCAACGTTTTCGCGGGTTATGACGAGAACGGCGAGCCGATTATCAACATTCTCGGGCGTGATGTAACCGAGGCGCACGACAAGGCTGATACCAAGGCTCAGCTCGAAATCGCGAACGCTTCAAGCGCCGCGAAATCCGCGTTTTTGTTCAATATGTCGCACGATATCCGCACGCCGATGAACGCGATTATCGGCTTCACCGAGCTTCTCGACAAGCACCTTGACGACAAGGAGCTTGCGCGCGGCTACATCAAGAAAATCAAGACCTCAAACGATTTCCTGCTCTCGCTTATCAACAACGTCCTCGAAATGGCGCGGATTGAGAGCGGAAAAACCACGCTCGACGAAACCGTCTGGGACGCGTATTCCTTTAACGACACGCTGTTTGCGCTGTTTGACACGCAGATGAGGGAGAAAGGAATTGAGTTTGTGAGAACCGAAAACGTTGAACATCAAAACGTTTTCTGCGATGCAACAAAGCTCCGCGAGATTTTCCTCAATATCCTGAGCAACGCGCTCAAGTACACGCCCGCCGGCGGAAAGGTCACGATGCGGCTCAACGAAATCCCGTCCGAGCGCGAGGGCTACGCGATTTATCAGACCGAAATCGAGGACACGGGTATCGGTATGTCGGAGGAATTTTTGCCGAATATGTTCGATGAGTTCACCCGTGAGCACTCCAGCACCGAAAGCCGCATAAACGGCACGGGGCTTGGTATGGCGATTGTCAAGAAGCTGGTCGAGCTGATGGAAGGCACGATTACGGTTGAGAGCCAGCTCGGCAAGGGCACGAAATTCACCGTTACCCTGCCGCATAGGATTGCCGAAACCGGCGGTGATGTTCAACACGTTGAGAAAACCGCGGATTATGACGCGAACTCGTTCAAGGGCAAGCGGATTCTTCTCGCCGAGGACAACGAGATGAACGCGGAAATCGCCACGGCAATTCTCGAGGAAGTCGGGTTTGAGGTGGAACACGCCGCGGACGGAATTGTCTGCGTGGATATGCTCGAAAAGGCAGACGCTAACTATTACGACTTGATTTTGATGGATATTCAAATGCCGAATATGGACGGCTACAAGGCAACGCAGATTATCCGTAAGTTCTACGACAAGAAAAAGGCGGAAATCCCCATTCTCGCGATGACCGCAAACGCGTTCGAGGAGGACCGCAAAAACGCCGTGAAAGCCGGTATGAACGGGCATATTTCAAAGCCTATCAATGTCGATGATTTGATGGCAACCTTGTCCAATATCCTAAAAGTTTCGCAATAAACCACAAAACAGGTTGCCGGTAACGACAGCCTGTTTTACATTTTTTTACAGCAACAGCGGGTTGCTTGAAATGTTTTTGGGAACGTGATATAATACAAGTGAGGTGAATTTTATGGAAACGAAGGATATTATACACAAACTGCGTACGGAAAAAGGGCTTTCGCAGGACGAGCTCGCCGAGAAGGTTTTCGTGACGCGGCAGGCGGTGTCGCGCTGGGAAAACGGCGAAACCGTGCCGAATACCGAAACGCTGAAGCTGTTGTCGGCGTTGTTTGACGTGTCGATAAACACGCTTTTGGGTTCGCCGAGGAAGCTGATTTGTCAGTGCTGCGGAATGCCGCTCGACGACAGCTCAATCAGCAAAGAACCAAGCGGTGAGTTTAACGAGGAGTACTGCAAATGGTGCTACACGGACGGGAAATTCGTCTACACAAGCCTCGCGGAACTCACGGATTTTCTTGTCGGGCATATGTCAAGCGAGCAATTCCCTCCCGAACAGGCGCGCGCCTATTTCGAGGAACAGCTCCCCAAGCTCAATCACTGGGCGAAATAAAATTACTCCCCATAACGGGGAGTTTTTTGCACAAATTTATTCCCCGCTCCAAACAGAACGGGGAGTTTACTTTTGAAATAAGCTAACTCCCCATTCCAAGCGGAACGGGGAGCTTTTTGTTCAGCTAATCGTCAGCGGAAAACCGCCAACTTTGTTCAATGTAACAAATTACATTTCAGCGATAGCAGCCTGCGCAGCAGCAAGTCTTGCAATCGGAACACGGAACGGTGAGCAGGAAACGTAGCTCAAACCAATCTTGTGGCAGAACTCAACGGACGAGGGATCGCCGCCGTGCTCGCCGCAGATACCGATGTGCATCTCGGGACGAACCTTGCGACCGAGAGTGATTGCCATTTCCATCAGCTTGCCAACGCCGGTCTGGTCGAGCTTTGCAAACGGGTCGTTCTCGAAAATCTTCTTGTCGTAGTAAGCGTTGAGGAACTTGCCTGCGTCATCACGCGAGAAGCCGTAGGTCATCTGAGTGAGGTCGTTCGTGCCGAAGCAGAAGAACTCAGCTTCCTTAGCGATTTCATCAGCGGTGAGAGCAGCACGAGGAATTTCAATCATCGTACCAACCTCATACTTCATATCGGAGCCTGCAGCCTTGATTTCCTCATCAGCAACAGCAACAACTACGTCCTTAACGTACTTCAGCTCCTTAACATCGCCAACGAGCGGAATCATAATCTCGGGAACGAGCTTCCAGTCAGCGTGAGCCTTCTGAACGTTGATGGCAGCGCGGATAACCGCTCTTGTCTGCATCTTCGCGATTTCGGGGTAAGTTACAGCCAGACGGCAGCCACGGTGACCCATCATCGGGTTGAACTCGTGGAGCGACTGAATGATATTCTTGATGGTTTCAACAGACTTGCCCTGAGCCTTTGCAAGAGCCTCGATGTCAGCCTCTTCGGTAGGAACGAACTCGTGGAGAGGCGGGTCAAGGAAGCGGATTGTTACGGGGCAACCCTCGAGAGCCTCGTAGAGCTTCTCGAAGTCGCTCTGCTGCATCGGCAGAATCTTGTCGAGAGCCTTCTCGCGCTCTTCAACAGTGTCGGAGCAAATCATCTCACGGAAAGCCGCAATTCTGTCAGCCGCGAAGAACATATGCTCGGTACGGCAAAGACCGATACCCTCAGCACCCAGCTCGCGAGCCTTCTTTGCGTCCGTGGGAGTATCAGCGTTGGTGCGAACCTTGAGCTTTCTGTACTTGTCAGCCCAAGCCATAATTCTGCCGAACTCGCCAGCGATGGTAGCGTCAACGGTGGGAATAAGACCATCGTAAATGTTACCGGTAGAACCGTCGATGGAGATGCAGTCACCCTCGTGATAGGTCTTGCCTGCGAGCGTGAACTTCTTGTTCTCCTCGTCCATAGCGATATCGCCGCAGCCGGATACGCAGCAGGTACCCATACCACGAGCAACAACGGCAGCGTGAGAGGTCATACCGCCGCGAACGGTCAGGATACCCTGAGCAGCCTTCATACCGGTGATATCCTCGGGAGAGGTTTCCAGACGAACGAGAACAACCTTCTCGCCGCGGGATTTCCACTCAACAGCGTCATCTGCTGTGAATACAATCTTACCGCAAGCAGCTCCGGGCGATGCGCCGAGACCCTTGCCTACGGGTGTAGCAGCCTTGAGTGCCTTTGCGTCAAACTGCGGGTGAAGCAGAGTATCGAGGTTGCGCGGGTCAATCATCGAAACTGCCTTCTTCTCGTCAATCATACCCTCGTCAACGAGGTCGCAAGCAATCTTGAGAGCAGCCTGAGCGGTTCTCTTACCGTTGCGGCACTGGAGCATATAGAGCTTGCCGTTCTCAACGGTGAACTCCATATCCTGCATATCGCGGTAGTGATCCTCAAGAATGCCGCAAACCTTTACGAACTCCTCATAAGCCTCGGGGAACTTGTCCGCCATCTGTGCGATAGGCATAGGAGTACGAACGCCTGCAACAACGTCCTCGCCCTGTGCGTTGAAGAGGAACTCACCCATGAGCTTCTTCTCACCGGTTGCGGGGTCGCGTGTGAAGGCAACGCCTGTACCGGAGTTGTCGTTGAGGTTACCGAATACCATCGGCATTACGTTGACAGCGGTACCCCAAGAATAAGGAATATCGTTGTCGCGGCGATAAACGTTTGCACGAGGGTTGTCCCAAGAACGGAAAACAGCCTCGATAGCGAGCTTGAGCTGTTCAACGGGATCGGAGGGGAAATCGGTGCCGAGCTGCTTCTTGTATTCAGCCTTGAACTGAGTAGCAAGCTCCTTGAGGTCAGCAGCGGTGAGGTCAACGTCGAACTTAACGCCCTTCTTTGCCTTCATCTCGTCGATGAGCTGCTCGAAATACTTCTTTCCGACTTCCATAACAACGTCGGAGAACATCTGAATAAATCTTCTGTAAGAGTCGTAAACAAATCTTTCAAACTTAGGGTCGGGGTTGCCGGCAATCATAGCGGCAACAACGTCGTCGTTAAGACCGAGGTTCAGGATAGTGTCCATCATACCGGGCATCGAAGCGCGCGCACCTGAACGAACAGAAACGAGAAGCGGGTTCTTGAGGTCGCCGAACTTTTTGCCGTTGACTTCCTCCATCCACTTAACGCCTTCCATAGCCTGCTGCATAATCTCATCGTTGATTTTGCGGCCGTCCTCGTAGTACTGAGTGCAAGCCTCGGTAGTGATGGTGAAACCCTGAGGAACGGGCAGACCAATCTCGGTCATCTCGGCAAGGTTCGCGCCCTTACCGCCGAGAAGGTTGCGCATAGTCATATTACCTTCTTTAAAGGTATAGACCCATTTTTTAGCCATTGGAAATCTCCTCCTAAAAAAGTTAGATTTTGAGCTTTTTTCGGGCGGGAAAAATTGCCCTAAAACTCCTTTTTCTATTATAACAGAAATTTCAAAAAATTGCTAGATGTTTTTTTAGATTTTATTGAATTTTTTTGCAATTTGTACATTTTTTTAATGTAATGCGTTACATTTGGCGAAAATTTGACATCGGGACGGATTTTTTTGTTATTTTTTAACAAAATATTTTGGCAAAATGACAAGTATGCGATGTGACAAAAATTCAACAAAATCACCATTTGAGCATTTTCGCAAACTAAAAGCGCGCCCGAGTTGCTCGAAACGCGCTTTTAAAGAGGATTAAATGAAGATTATCTTATCTTTTTGCGGGAAACCAGAACTGCCGCGCCGCTGAGTGCAATCGCAGAGAATGCGAATACAATACCCGTATCGGGGTTCTCGGGAACAGCCTCGGCGATAGTATCGGTTGTGATGAGGTACTTGCTGAAATGGTTTGTGGTGAATGTGACGAAATCGCCGTCAACCTTTGCGTTCAGCTTTGTGTATTTCCCGTCGGCTTCAACGCGGTAAACGTTGATGTCCTTGCCCTTGAGTGCCTCGGGAACGGGGAGCTTCACGGAAACCGCACCCTTCGGCTGAACGTCCTTTCCGTCCTTTGCGAAGCTGATGTCGAAGAACGAGCGGGTTTCGGTGTTTTCATCGGCAAGCGCCTTTACAGCAAGCTCCGCGCCCTCGGGAACAGCGCCCTCGTTTGCGGTTACAACAGCATTTGCGTCCTCGTTCTTGAACTCAACCTTTTTCACGGGCTTTTCGGGAGTTTCGGGCGTTTCGGGAGTTGTGGGAACATCAACAGCCCCGCTTTCGGAAGATGTCACCAAAATATAGTCGCCGCTCTCGCTTGTTTTAAAGCGGAACAAATCCTTGCCGAGAGTTGTGCAGCCAACCGCGTCGATTTTCTCGGAAACCTGATTCATATTTCTGTCAACAAGCCAGCCCTTGCCGTCCTGAACAACGGGAGCGTACTGATTGCCCTCAATAAAGCTGCCTGCGTCGGAGAAAGTGCCGAGCTTCTTGAGGTTCTCGTCAAAATAGCGCCATTCGCCATCATAGCCCTTCGCCTTTGACATAAATATTTTTCCGCCATCGTTTGAGGTCATACTATACTCGTTTTCGGCGAGCATCTTTCCTGTTTCAAGGTCAAAAACCATCCGAGGATAACCTCCGTCGGGCATATAATTACTGCGTTTTTCCACGGTAACCTTTTTCCCGATAACCTCGGCAATATAATTAAACTTATCATTACTCTCGAGCTTATAGGTCTTGTTGTCGTCAAGAGTCATAACATAGTAGCAGCCGTCTTCATAGTTTTTCCACGCAACAAAATTCTCTCCTCCGAAGAAAACAGGGATAAGTTCATTACCATAACTGCGTACTTCGGTCAGCGGCGTGAGGCTTCCGTCCTTATTGATGCCGTTTATCTCGTATATAAATGTTGGCGCTTCAAACGATTCACTTATCGTCATAGTCTTTTCTGTTGCATAATCAGCAACGCACGCAAAACCGACATATTTTCCTTCACCGTAACAATCAATGAAAGAAACTCTCTCGCACATACCACTATCTTCAATGCTAATATTATTATTCTTGGGAGAAATAGTCTTCTGCGTCATGTTTCCTTTGGCGTCGTACACGGAATAAGTACATTCCCACGTTTGCCAATTTGGTTCATCTTTAACAAAGCTATAACCGTCATTTCTGCTTGAAACTTTGCTCCAAACACTCTGTATAGGATAGGAATAAGCCTCGGTGAACTCATTTTTCGCCTTGTCAAGCGTAAACACATGGCAGATAGTATCGTTTTGAGAAGTTGAAACGAGCTTAACTATACCGCCGTTCTTGTCGATAATGCCCGATTTAAAGGTCATTCCGCTGATATCGGTACCGCAGGACACAGTCTTTACCTCCGGCTTTCCCGTCTTGCGCCAGCTGTCGATGACATCGGTTCCGCAATATACAATTTCTGCGCCGGCAGAGTAGCCATTATACATCACATAATAGCCCTCTCCCAAACCAATTACGCTATCGTATTTGCCAAAAACGTTGTCGGTGGTCAAAAGCTTCATCTCTGCCGCGCTTGCGGTCATGCCAAGCGGGTCGCTCAATCCAACAACCGGTGCTACTGCACCCAGCACCGCAACAGCCGCCGCTGTTGCCGCAAATTTCCTGAATTTCATTACCAAATCCTCCATAATTATTTTTTCGACGTTTTTCACGTCTGTAAAACATTATACAACTTTAGTTATGTCTTGTCAATAACTAAAGATTATTTTTGTAACTATTGATAAAAATTTTTTACAACTTTAGATATTTTTTTATTTCTATAGAATTTGTTATACTATAACTATAAGATATAAACGAAAGGAAGGAGCGCGTCAATTGGAAACGAACGAAAAAGTTGGCGAACGCATCGAGAATGCCCGAAAAATGAGAAAGCTCACACGAGAGCAGCTTGCCGAATACGCGGATATTTCGGTGACATTTCTTTCCGATATTGAAAAGGGGCGGAAGTCGATGACGGTGAAAACACTCCGAAACATCGCCGCCGCGCTGAATGTCACAATCGATTATATTGTCAACGGCACGGAATTTTACTCGGAAAACCAGATGCTCAACCAGATGCTTTCCGCCCTCACCCCCGACCAGAGAGCATACGCCGAGGAAATGTTGTTCCTTTTTATAAAGGCAATGAACAACGAACAGAGCAAAATCCCGCCTGCTGACGATTAAACTGCGCGAAACGAGAAATTTTTTGGTGTAAATCGGCGGATTTTCTCGCCGAAGCAGATTTTTTACAGCTTGCAAAACGGCTGTACAAGCCGGTTTACACCAAATCTCACCGCCAAGCTCAGCCGCCCGAAAATTTTTTTCAAAAACCCCTTGACAAACCGATTTTGTTGTGATATAATATACAAGTCGTTAGAAATTGAGGGCGAAATGCTGGTGTAGCTCAGTTGGTAGAGCAGCTGATTTGTAATCAGCAGGTCAGGGGTTCGAGTCCGTTCACCAGCTCCAACTCTCTCAATTTGCGGCTTAATACAAATGGGCGCATTCCCGAGTGGCCAAAGGGGGCAGACTGTAAATCTGTTGCGTTTCGCTTCGGTGGTCCGAATCCACCTGCGCCCACCACCAGCGTGCTTGAGGACGGTTCAAAGAACCGTCCTCTTCTGCGTTTTTCAAACTTTCGTGCGTTGTCTGAAAATTTGAAAAGCCGCGGTGCGCCTATCTCGCTTTGTGCTTTTGTACTTGTCGATTTTCACCCGAAAGCGGCTCTGTTCTCAAAGAACCGTCCTCTCCTGCGTTTTTCAAACTTTCGTGCGTTGTCTGAAAATTTGAAAAGCCGCGGTGCGACTATCTCGCTTTGTACTTGGCGATTTTCACCCGAAAGTGAATTTTGTGCAACCGAATTTCAATCCGCTGTTTCCCGCTCGTTTTGTGGGACGATTTTTGACAACATTATTTAGCTCCGCATTTTGTGCGGTGTTTTTTGTATATGAAATGCGTTCATTTTGCTCAAAGCGCAACTAAAATTAACATTTTTGTAATGTTCACTTGGTTGAATAATAAAAGCAGTTGCGTTATAATTAGTATAGGTAAGGGGTAGATTTATGGGATTTGTTTACAACAACCTGAAATTGTTCCGGCAGAAAAACGGCTACACGCAAGAGCAGATTGCCGAAAAGCTGGGTGTATCGCGGCAGGCTGTCGCAAAGTGGGAGAGCGGTGCGTCGCTTCCGAATATCGAGAATATGATTGCGCTCGCGGATTTGTACGATATGTCCGTGGACGCGCTCGCGCGCAATCTCACCACAACCGTGCCTCCGCAGCCCAAAGAAGGCAAGCACCTTTTCGGTTTCACCAAAATGAACGAAAACGGCGAGGTTGCCCTTCCCGAAAAGGCTCGCGAGGTGTTCGGACTTAAGCCCGGCGACTCGCTTTTGCTGCTCGGTGACGAGGACAAGGGTTTGGCGCTCGTGAAAATCCCCGAGATTAACCACAACTGATTGCCCTTACCGAAAGTGAGGTAAAAAATGAACGCGATTGAAACCAGAAAGCTCACGAAACGTTACAAGACAAAAACCGCGGTTTCCGAGCTTGATTTGACGGTCAACGAGGGCGAGCTTTTCGCTCTGCTCGGCGTAAACGGCGCGGGCAAAACCACAACCGTCCGTATGCTCTCTTGCCTGTCCGAGCCGACAAGCGGCGAGTGCTTTGTCTGCGGAAAAAGCTGCATAAAAGAACCGCAGGCGGTCAAGGAAATTATCGATATCTCGCCGCAGGACACCGCTGTTGCCGATAATCTCACCGTTTTCGAGAACCTTCGCCTGATTTGCGGCATTTACGGTTACTCAAAGGAAAAAACCACGGCGAAAATCGAGGAAATGATAACGCTGTTCAATATGGACGAGGTTCGCAACTCCCGCTCAAAAACGCTCTCGGGCGGTTGGAAGCGCAAGCTGTCAATCGCGATGGCGCTGATTTCCGAGCCGAAGGTGCTGTTCCTCGATGAACCCACGCTAGGACTTGACGTGTTGGCAAGACGCGATTTGTGGAGCGTTGTCGAGGAGCTGAAAGGCAAAATCACCATCGTTCTCACAACTCACCACATGGAAGAAGCAGAACATCTCGCCGACCGAATTGCTATAATGCTCGAGGGGCAAATCGCCGCGCTCGGTACTCTCGCAGAGCTTGAGGAGCTGAGCGGCAAGCAAGGTCTTGAGGAGAGCTTTGTGGCAATCGCCGAAAAATACGGAAAGAAGGCGGCAAGATGAATAAGATAAACGCTTTTGCAAAGAGAAACTTTTTGGAGATAATCCGCGACCCGCTGAGCTATATTTTCTGCTTGGGATTTCCGCTGGTAATGCTTGTCGTGATGACGCTCGTCAACGAGAGCATTCCCGCCGAGGCAGGTATGACGGTGTTCAGAATCGACAACCTCGCGGGCGGAATCGCGTTTTTCGGTCTCACGTTTGTGATGCTGTTCACAAGCCTTTCGATAGCCAAAGACCGCTCGGGCGCGTTTTTGGTAAGGCTTTACGCAACACCGATGAAAAGCGGCGACTTCATCGCAGGCTACATTCTCCCGATGGGAATTCTCGCGGTAATTCAGGTTGTGATTTCGCTGATTTTTTCGTACATAGTTTCGCTTATCGTGGGCGTTTCGATAAACCCGCTCGGACTGCTTCTTGCAGTGGTTGCGCTTTTGCCGACGATGATTTTGCTGGTGAGCTTCGGGCTGTTTTTCGGCACCTTGTTCAACGAAAAATCCGCTCCCGGACTTTGTTCGATAATCATCTCGCTCGGCTCGTTCCTCGGAGGAGTATTTTTTGATGCGGAGTCAACCGGCGGCGTGCTCCTCAATATCTGCAACGTCCTCCCCTTCTTCCACGGCGTAAAAGCGGCAAGAATGGCGTGCGCGCTGGATTTCTCGGGTGATTTCTTCATTCATCTTGCGATAACCGCGGGCTATGCGCTGGTTGTTTTGGTGCTCTCGATTGTCGTGTTCAAGAACAAAATGCGCGCGGATTTGAAGTAAAATTGTATAAGAAAGGGCGCTCCGCGAGGGCGCTCTTTTTTGTTCAAATGCTTGACAAATTGTGCAGAATGTAGTATAATTTTGTTGGGAAATAGCAATTTGTGGAAAGGAAAAATGTTATGAAAATCAGAAAGAAAATCTTGAGCATAATTCTGGCGGCAATGGTACTTACTTTGACCGCGTGCAGCGACGGCGCAAAAACCTCGACATTTTCGAAAACGCCGAGCAGTTATGTAAGCTCATCGAGTTCCTCCGAAAAGTCAAGCAGTACCGAAAGCTCGTCCTCATCGGCAAGTTCATCTTCGGAGCAGCAGAGCAGTTCGTCCGACTCGTCATCAAATTCGTCATCATCGGCAAGTTCATCTTCGGAGCAGCAGAGCAGTTCGTCCGGCTCGTCATCAAGTTCGTCATCATCGGCAAGTTCATCTTCGGAGCAGCAGAGCAGTTCGTCCGGCTCGTCATCAAGTTCGTCATCATCGGCAAGTTCTTCTTCAGCAAGCTCTTCGAGTTCATCTTCAAGTTCTTCGTCTAAACCGACAAGTTCGTCAAGCTCGTCCAAGTCGACCGCGCCTGTCGAAGTTCCCGGGGATTTGCCCGATGGCATTAGTTACAGTTATACAGATAGCAACGAGATTATAATTGCAATGTACGAAGGCTCTGCAACTTCTATAAAAATTCCTGAAAAAATTAAAGGGGTTGTTGTTAGAGAAATAGGAAAATATGCGTTTTATAATTGCAAAGGACTTACAATCATAACAATTCCAAACAGCGTTTCAAAAATAGGATTTGAATCATTTGGATTTTGTTCTAATCTCACAAGCATAACAATACCAGACAGTGTTACAAGTATAGGAAACGGTGCGTTTAGAAGTTGTGCCAGACTAAAAAGCATAATAATACCAAACAGTATTACAGAAATAGGAAAAGAGACGTTTGCCTGGTGTAGCGGACTTACAAGCATAACAATTCCGGACAGCGTAAAAAAAATAGGAACAGGAGCGTTTATAAACTGCTCCGGACTTACAAGCATAACAATCCCGAATAGTGTTACAGAAATAGGAGAAGAAGCGTTTTGCCAATGCGACGGACTTACAAGCATAACAATCCCGGATAGCGTTACAGAAATAGAAAAATGTGCATTTAGAAGCTGCTACGGGCTTACAAGTATAACAATCCCAGATAGCGTTACAGAAATAGGAGAAGAAGCGTTTTACTTTTGCGAAAAACTTAAAAGCATAACAATCCCAGACAGCGTTACATATATAGGAGAACAGGCATTTTACGGCTGCATAGCAGAAATCACCTTTAAAGGCAAAACCTACTCCCCCGAAAATTATGATGAATTGTACAAGGCAATAAACGGCTAATAAAACAAGCCTGACCGCCGCGCGCGTTCGGGATTTTTGCTGAAAAAAGCAAAAGCGGTTGACTTTTTGGCAAAATTGTGATAATATTTAACTAATGGTTCATAGTATTTTTTGAAAAGCGAAAGGAAAACATTATGCCCGAAAATGAAACAATAGTGTCCGCTGTTTGTCCACAATGCGGAGCACCGCTTAAGGTTGTCGATGACAAGGGAACGCTCAAGTGTGAATACTGCAACACTGTTTCCCTTGACGGCAGACATAGCTTCACCCATATTTCCCGCGATTTTGACTCGGAGCTTGCTCAAAGTCTTGAAAGTGCGGAAACACTTCTTAAAAACGAGTATTACGGCGACGCTTATGCCGCTTACTCGCAACTCATAGCAACCTATGGAAAGGACTACCGCGTTTGGCAGGGTTTAGCCGCGTCCATTACTAAGAATTTCACCGATTACTGCGTTTCCAACGACTGCTTCGCGCAAGCGGAGAGGTTCTTCAACACCGCCCGAAGCACAAAAGGTTTTTCCGAAGAATGCGAATTTGCCGTTGTTTACAAAAAATGGAGAGCCGAGGTTATCGCAAGAAACGAGAGAATTCAGGCTTATGCCATAAAATCAGCAAAACAACGCCGGATTAAAAGCGCAATTTTCTTCGTTTCAATACCTATATTCCTGTTAATTTACTGGTTTTTGTGCTACAATCTTATGTCAGGAGAACCTTTGTCGGATTGGATATGGGATATGCTCCGATACGCTTTGGCTCCGGCGATTTATTCAACAGCGCTTGGAGTTGCCGCAATTATTACAAAATTCCCATATACATCGATTTGCCTTAACGTTATGACAATCGGGTGCGTATGTATTTTCTTTGCGGAAACGGCAATACTTAAGGACTCTTTCAAATCGTTCAACATTTTTTGGTTTGCAGGCACTTTGATATTAACGTTTATTCTATATACGCTATCAACCTCTATCGGAAGAATTGTGGGAAAAATCGCCGAAGACCGTTCATATTAAATCCAATCCCGAATGCTCCGCGCGTTCGGGATTTTTTTGCAAAATTCATTATCGGGGATAAAAAATCGTCCCCAGCAGAAACTAATAGCGAAAAATACCCCAAAACAAGATAGTGCACCGCGGATTTTGGATTTTTCGTGCAAGTGTGGCATTATGTCACCGGCGAGAATTTAAAAAACGCAGAAAAACTCGGACTAAATGAGCGCAAGATTTATTTTCGGGCACAAAAATCGCCCCTAGCAGAAACTAGGGGCGAAATTCGTTGCCGGTCGCACCGGCTGGCGGAAAGAAAGGGTTAAGATTTTGCCGTTTATTGTGGTTTATTCGCCTTTATTCATTGCCCATAGAACCGCATTATTATGCGATTTGTGTTTATATTCATACATTCGACTTTTAGTGAAAAAATCACAAATTCCAACTTTTTCGGGGATATTTCGGGGATTTTTTACTCCGATTTTTATTTCGATAATATATTTATCGATAAGTCCTGTTATTATAAAAAAGTATCGTATGATTGCGTATTATTTCAATTCAGCAACCACAAGAAATACGAATTTTTTTGCCATTATTTTTGTCGTATTTTAAAGAAAAACATAGTGTTTCGAGATAATCCGCTCTGCAACGTTATTGTCTTAACATATTCTTTTCAATGGAACATCATATTCGGCTTTCATATAATCCCCCAAAACACGAGTAAAAGTATGTTTCTACGATACGTCAATCGAAACTTTTTTGAGCAAAAACCGCTTGAAACCGCTCAAACTAAAATTCTAAAGTAATTTGCTCCCATAGCCTGCTATTGCAATATGTTTAAAATGCTCGTATAAGCCGTATATTGAAGTAATTTTGGCTTATTTTTTATCGGGAGATAAATTTTTCATCGAGGTAATACTACCGCCACTATCTATTTCTTCGGTTGTGTTTTAAAACAATATCTCCGTTTAATATCGCTTCAACTTTTGCAAGGATAATACCGAGAACAATAAAAAAATTACCTGAAATAATTGAAAATACAGACGTAATCTCAAGCTCTGCTCCCCAAACACCATATATTACTGTAAAAATACCGCCAATAATGCAAAAAGCAGCTAAAACAGAAAATGGATATCTTTTTAGTTTGGGTTTTCTACCTATATCATTAGTTGTGGAAATATTTTCAGATTGAGTATAATCAGTCGGCGGCTGTTCCTGCTCATCAACGATATTTACCTCAAATCTTTCGCTGCGATTTTGTTGTGAGTTTTGTGTACTTTCTTTGCTTTCGTTAAAATCTAGTATATTAACTCCGCATTTAGCACAGAATGTTGCGCCATCATTGACTATTGAATGACAGTTAGGACAGAAGTTTATCATAATAGCACCTCAATGTTATAGGAAAAAATATACAAAATTTAGTCAATACCTAAATCTTCCCAGTGTTTTTTTAATGCACGATTGATATTTCCGACACTAACATATTTATCAATGTCAAAATTCTGTTCAATATTTTGATAGTCAGAGTCTGAATATTCTGACAATTCCCCTTTTTTAATATAACCACTATCATTAAGCACTAATCTATAAAATTTTTGAAGAGTCCCTCCTAGTCTATTTTGACCAGTGATTGTCAAATAACAGAGACCTCTATCATTTATGTTTCTTATTTCTAACACTCTTACAGCCTGTGGATTATAAAAATCTTTTATTCCTATCAATAATGCTTCATAAATTTCACATTCTTTATTATTAAGATTATAAACGTTAGAAGATTGGCTATTAACTAATATTAACTCATTTCTTGATGAATTTTGCGTGTCGTTTTGCGATGATTTATTTATGTTTAAAGCAGTATTCGTTATTACAACAATACCAACAACGCAAGCAATTATTATACAAGCGGAAAGAATGTTTATTCTAACCAAACGAGCTTTCTTATAATCATAGGTTGGATTTTCGGTTTCCTCAATTTCGATTTGTTCTTCTTTATCGTCATTGACATTAACAGCCCGAGAAACATTCTGTTCTACGAGCTTGCTAAAATTTTTATTGCGTTCCATTTTCTGCACATACTCGCTCTGGCTGTACATAATACTTCCGCATTTATAGCATTTACGCTCGGGAGTTTCTCTCCATTCGTTACACCGCGAACAAAACTGTTTCATTTTTGCATTTCTCCTTTTGCTGTATTATTCGCTTTCACAACTCTATACATTGATAATGTACGCGAAACTTAATTCAGCACTATCTATTAAAATGAATTATAACACAAAATCAGGCAAAAGTCAACATTATTTTACAATTATCTTGGTTCTTTTTACTTATACCATCTAATTGGACTTTCTTGTCCAAGTAGTTAGCAGCGCAGACGGGGTAACGAAACGCGAGGGGGTCTCCTTGACGACAAATCAGCGCGAAATAATAAAGACGTGGTTATATTATAATAGGTGTATTCATCGGGAAACACATTTTTTATCTCCTGACTAATTGTTAACAACTACCCTATTCTGCAATTTTCATATTTTGCCGAAAATGTAAACTATACCCGCCTTGTAGCGACTATCACTAACATTTGTTACATATGCACAAATAAATCACTAAATTTTGTGATATTCGCCTATTGAAAATCACCAACTTTTGTGATATTATATACTTGTAAGGGAAAACCTTACAAATCAATACTAAATTTTTGGAGGTAAACAAAATGAGTAAATCAATCAGAGAAGCGGCGAAACAGGAGGTTAATTCCTACATTTACGACAAGCCCAAAGCGGGTTTCAAGGTTTATGCCTTAACCTACGGCGCTGAAATTGTAATGACTCTTGAGGTTGAAACTTGGGAGACAATGACAAAGGCAAAAGCGCTTTTCATCATCGCTGAACATTATGAAGAAATAATGCAAAAGCAAATTAAACCAAATATCCACAAAGTCAATTATTTTCGTGTAGCGTAAATCAAAAAGGCGGGAGCTGAAAAACTCCCGCCTTTTATTTATGCTTTTATCCTTCGATTTTGTCGGTGTCGTCCTCTTCGGGAACATATTCCATAATGTCGCCCGGTTGACAGTGAAGCAACTTACAGAACTTTGATATAGAACGATGGTCAAGACCGCCTGTACCCTTTTTTATCGCGGTTAATGTCGCCTGTCCGATAATGTTTTCTTTTTTCAGCTTGTATGAAGTATATCCGTTTTCTTCTAACAGCTTTAGAAGTTTGTCGTATTTAATTGGCATAATGTCACCCCCTTTTTATTATACGCCCAAATCAGCACTAAATCAAGTGATAAAATGCACAAAAATAATCACTAAAGTTTGTGATGTTTGCATATTGAAAATCACAAATATTTGTGATATAATTATATATAGCAAGGGAAACCAAGCTAAAACAAACACTATAAAAGGAGGTACTCAAAAATGAGTAACAACGAACTGGCGAAAAAAATCCATCAAATCCAAGAGCTGAAAAGGATGGAGGAAGAACTCACTGCCGAGATTGAGAGCCTGACCGATGAAGTTAAGGCTGAAATGACGGCACAGAACGCGGAGGAACTTGTTGTTGACTGTTTCAAAGTACGCTGGAAAACAGTTGCAACAAGCCGCATTGATACAACAGCCCTTAAAAAGGAGCTGCCCGATGTAGCGGAACGATTCACCAAAACAACCGAGAGCCGCCGCTTTACCATCAACTAAACGAAAGCCCTTGCAAGTGCGAATTGCAAGAGCCTTCACTTGAAAATGTGGTACGATGCCACCTTAACATTGACATTGTACCACATAATCAAGTCTTTGTCAAGCAATAACTTCCCGAAAGGGACAAAAAATTATTTTTAAAGGAGAGTTTTATTATGAAAAACCTTGCACAAGAAATTCAAGCATCGGCAAAAACCTGCTACACCGTGGAGATTTTCAAGATTATGGTAGACCAAATCAGCGAAATCGGAGACTACATTCGCGAAATCGGGGAATGCGATACCACGGATGATGTGAGCCTTTCAGCTTATGAGCTTTTTTCCGATATGATGGGAGAAATTCTCCCGCACAAGCATTTTGCACTTCTTGTCAACGAAGAATACGAAGGCACACCGATAGATTGTGAAGTGTATGTATTCGACGATTCTGAAACGTGTAATAATTTCATTAAAGTCAAAGGTCAATTCAGTATTCCGGAACTGTCTGATGACGAACTGGAAAACGAACGCGCAAAACGTTCTGAAATATCTTTTGCGGATTTAGTGAATATTTCTCCGTATGATTGGACAAACCCGAATAATTACACCGTAGACAGCAACTTGTGCTTGACTTCTATTAAATTGTTAGAGCCTGAAGCAAGCGAATATTTCGGCATCCGTATGGACGAACTTCCTCAATACGGTATTCGGATGGATGAATTGCCCAACTACGGCTTGACAATGGACGAGGTTAACGAGATAAACGGGTTTGGCATTCGTATGGACGAACTCAATTAAAATTGTGGGAGGAAATAATAATGATTGAAACAATTTGCAACGAATACCTTGTTGACAAAATTCCCGGATTTACTGCAATGAGCGTCAAAGAGATTGAAAGCGTTGTACCGAATGAATTTAAATCAAAGTACGGATTTGCAACGGTAGAAGCGGAAAACGACTTGCTCGAGGTATTAAGCAATGTGAGTTGCACAGCAGAGGAAAAAGGCTTTATGAACGGTTTTAAGGCTGCGTTTTCTCTCTTGAAAGAATTGAAAGCCCTTTAATCAAATCGTTTCAAGCGGTTACATTGAACGGTGCGCGGTGTTTTGCCGTACACCGTTTAATTTTTTGAAAAAGCTCTTGACAAATGCGCATAATGCGCGTATAATATAGGTGTGAGGTGATTACTTTGACAGCGAAAGAACTGATAAAGATTTTAAAAGCTGACGGTTGGTTTGAAAAGAATCAGCGCGGCTCACATTTACAGCTTGTGCACCTCACAAAAGCGGGTAAAGTAACCGTCCCGATACACAGCGGAGATTTAGACATAAAGACCTGCAATTCAATTCTAAAGCAAGCAGGGCTTAAATAAGAGAGGTGTTTTTTATGAAGTTGTCATATCCAATTTGTTTATATCCAAATGATACCGGTTATACTGTTGTTGTCCCCGATTTAGCCGGCTGTATTACAGAAGGAAAAGACTTTTCGGACGCTATTTATATGGCGACTGATGCCGCAAGTTTATGGGTTTTAGACGAGCTTGAAGAAGGAAGAACCCCGCCTAAAGCCTCCGAGCCGTCCAAGATTAAAGCCGATGAATACCCAAATGGAATTGTAAGCGTTATTATGCTTGATATGGACGCTTATGCTGAAAAGTACGGTAAAAAGGCAGTACGGAAAAATTGTACCATTCCCGCTTGGCTGAACACGGCAGCAGAAAAGCAACACATCAATTTTTCAGCCGCTCTTCAATCGGCACTTATGGAACAGCTCAATATAAATCAATGACAATTAACCACAATATGAGAAAAAACCGCTCGATTTTGAACGGTTTTTTCTCATTCTCACATTGCTCATATTTCGCTTGTATTTGCGTTCTAACGGGGCTTATTTTAAGGCGTTAAGGAATATCAATTCACCCTTAAACGTACCGTACAGCTCAATACAGCGCGTGTATGAACGTGCACAACGCTATATCTTTATGAAAAATAAAACAACCATTTTATTTAATTTAAAATTAAGGAGGTTCTTATGAAAAGAACAATTACAACAATTAAGCCACTGACAATCGATGAGAAGAATTTAGAGTTGAAGAAGCTCGTATTTACATTGTGGACAAAGATATTGTATAATCAAGGAACAATAACATTTGAAGAATGTAATAAAGCTCTCTCTGAAATCAAAAAAATGACAAAATAAAAACAGTGGTGTGTAGCGTTTTGTTATACACCTCTGATTATAGGGCTAGCGTGTTTCACGACAGCCCTGTAAATTTAGGGATGTAACGAAACGTTACATCCCTTTAACAATTTTGCTATGTTCCCGAAAGGGAGTCGTGGAATGCGACACCCTGAACAAAGGGGTCGCTAAAACGGTGACCCCTTAAATTTCTCCTATGTGTGTTAAATCACAACTCCGACGGGGTAACGTTTCGTTACCCCGTCTTGGGGTATCGTTTCACGACCTCATAATCATAGAATTTGAACTATCTCCGAAATACTACAAAGGCTACGGCGTTTTACCGTACCCCTTGCTTTGTACTGTCGGTGAGGGGGCAAATCGCCCACCCATCTTCCTTTCAGCAGACTGCGGGTGAGGTATATCGCGTTTCACAATACACCTACAAAACTTGTTTTTGAAATTGTGTACCCTACTTTCCGTTTTGGAAGATAGGGGCAATGTATATTTACTGCCTTGATAGGAATTAAATACCCCCTTCCATTTTGGAAACCCCTTTTCTCATAGTTTTTATTCTTAATAGATATTACCATAGGTTACACTATCCAGCCCTTATGTTGTTGATTATATAGGCGGGATTAGTTCAATAACAATCTTTTGACTATTTCCAAATTCAGAGTTTTTTGAAATAATTAATTTATATGTCACACGAGTTGATAAAACAATTTTGAAATATTTCAGAAAGCAGATAAACCATATTGACACAAGGCGAGAGAAGTGGTATAATAAAAGAAAAATAAGGAGGTGTTCTAATGGCAAAGATTGGATATATACGAGTATCAACCGAACATCAAGAAACCGCTCGTCAGGAGCAGATTATGAAAGATTACGGCGTTGAAAAAGTATTTTCAGAGAAACTATCCGGTAAAAACACAAACAGACCAGAATTTCAAAAAATGATTAATTATCTCCGAGAGGGTGATGTGCTTTACGTTGAAAGCATTTCAAGATTAAGCCGCTCCATTCGCGATTTGTTGAAAACAGTCGATATTCTCACCGAAAAGGGTGTTTCGCTTGTTTCCAATAAGGAGAATTTTGATACCACTACACCGCAAGGACGGTTTATGCTTTCAATTTTCGCCGCTTTATCTGAATTTGAACGAGAGCAGACACTTCAGCGCCAAAAGGAAGGTATTGCACAAGCAAAATCGCGAGGGGTTTATAAAGGCAGACAGCCCATTAAAATCGATGAAGCTCGTTTTAAAGCGGTTTGCAAACGTTGGACAGCCGGAGAAATAAGCGCAGTCGAAGCAATGAAAACGCTTGGATTAAAGCCAAATACATTTTACCGTAGGTGTAAATCTCTCGGTATAAATCCGCCGCAAAGCAAGAAATAACAGAATTAACGGCTTTTCACCGTGAAGTTTAGTATAAAGCAAGCTGTTCTTGTAAAGAATGTTTGTTTGTTGTAAAGCGCAAAATAAAAACCCGCTCGGAACAGGTAGTTTCCGCGCGGGTTCTTTTGTTGTTCTAAATCAAGTTCAAAACTTGATAGCGTTTTGATATTGAGTTTATCTTAAATCCAATAAGTAAAATTCCTGAATTTGTATTCGGTTATCATTTCCATTGCCTCATTAGGAGTTGTTCTGTTTTCGGAAACATCGTTTGCCAATTTGTACAAAAACGATTTTTCTGCTTCGCGAGCTTCGGTCTCCTTGCCGTCTTGGAAAAGTATATCCGTCAAATTCAAAAGCTGATTGCGAAATACACTTGCTACTCGGCTACCGTCTAACAGCATACCCATCAAGACAACAGCTCTCCTTGAAAAACAGAATATTCCCTTATTTGGTATAATAATTTTGGTGTCCTTGTCAATATTAAAAACAAGATTGCCGCTCTCTTGACGCATAAAAGATTTAACACGAGGATTTTCGCTGAAAATCTTGAAATCAGACGGGTATTTCAAGCATATTCCGGCATTGTTGAATTCCCTTTTGTTTTGCAAATACGTTTTTGCAATAGCGTTCGTGCTGACTTCAAAATAGTCTGCGATTTGATTTAGCGTCAAACAGTCAAGCTGCGGAATCAAATAAAGTTGCTTTATTCTATTTAATAAAGCCAATCTCTGCCTTGTTTGTTCTTCGGTAAATTTCATTTCTTCTTTTTCTCCTTTTGTTTTAGTTCGTTTGTTCACACTATGCCGTGATAGTGCTTGACATTATCACTAAAAAGTGATATAATGAAATATGTAAACACTTGTCAATAAAGGGAAATAACAATAATCAGATTGCTTTATTGCGCGGTTTCATACCTCAATGCAATCTTATCATACATCTCTGAATTTGTCAACACATCTCCGAACAAATTGAAGAATTTTGTATATTGCCACAGTTTGCTTGCTGTACAACGAGGAAAAATTTGTATATAAAGCAAATAAATCCGCTCGTCAAATCGCAGTTTGCAACTATGGTTGAAACTTATAGACGCCTTTATAAAATAGGAACTGCAAAATGTTGACAGACGTAGATGAATTACGAAAGGAAGAAACCTATATGGCTCTCGTAAATTGTCCTGAATGTGGAAAAGAAAGAGTATCTGATAGTGCGGAAGCGTGTCCCGAATGTGGATTTGCTGTTAAATTGTATTATGACAAAATAAGATACGAGGCTGAACAGAAAGCGCAAAAAGAACTCCAAATTGCAAGAGAAGAGAAAAATCAAAAGGCTAAAGCAAGGAAAAAGAAATACATTATAAATAAACTATTTGGGTCTCCTTTAAAAAAGATATTTTGGGGGCTTGCAGTTTGCGGACTTGCCTGCCTATGTGTTTTTGCAGGAATATATGCACATAATGAGAAAGAAATCTCAAAAGCAATAGAATACTCTTGCGACTCTTTTGACGATTTACAAGTCGCAATTCCGCAGTTTCACAAGTATTTTGATGACTTTTATTATCTTCAAGAACCCGGTCGTAAACCTACTCTTATGGAAAAAGAGCAGATGGAAGGCATTGAAAATGCCTTGATTGAAATTAACAGAAATGTTAGATTGATAGATAATTGTTGTATTGTAAACGAGCGAGTAAGTAATTCTCTTAATAAATACATTAGTTCAAAAACCACATATAAATCGTGGGAAGAATATAAGCAGTTTATTGCCAAAAACTATTTGGTTGCCGAAACACCACAAAAAAGTGCAGATTATTTTATCAAACAAAGAACGTACAATTCCCTTGAAGAATTATGGGAAGCTAGAGATAGCAAAAGCCTTATTGTACAATCTTATAGCGGTTATAGCAAGGGAAATTATTTTATAGTCAGCGGAACTGTAAAAAATAATACCCCATCAACGGTTAGATTCGTTGTTGTAAAAATCGAACTAATAGACGGAAACGGCAATGTTTTTGATTCCGATACAACTTATGCCGTAGGAGAGGAAGGTATAAGCCCCGGTAATTCTGCAAAATTCGAGTGCTATCTTGACGATGATAGAAACATAGAAAAGTATTCGGCAAGTATATTTAGTTATAGATAAGGCTCTATCTCCAAACCCCAATATGCACGAATCGATGCTTTTGCCCAATCACAAAAAGCTGTATTGACTTAATTTCTAATGAATGATAAAACTACCTTTAGGAGATGATATCAATGAAACAGTATTGCCCTAAATGTAAGGACTGGCGAAACTCAACCGAGTGTATCTGTCCTATCTGCGGAAATATTATGTTAAGTCAAGGAGATAATGAGAGCAATCAAAATCCTAACAATCACGAGACATACATTGCCCCGACATTTGTAAATAACAAAGCAAATAACGGCGCACAAAAAAACAGTAATTCCGGAAAAGACATCAAAAAGGGGAAAATTGCTGTAATCAGCACTGTCTGCGTACTTGTGGCTGCTATTGTAACTGCAGTTATTGCATTAAACCTCAATAGCAAAGAATTAACGGAAAGTTACGGTTCATCAGATACAATGTATTCGTCCGTTTACTCATCGTCAAACAAGTCAACCAATATCAAGTCATCAAGCCAGACCGCGTATGAAAGCCTTACCGTTTCACAAAAGAAAGCCATTTGCAACTACATACAAAATCAATATGATTACTATGATAGACTTGAAGGTAGAAATACAGGAGACAAGTATTCGGATATAATTTGGCAAAAAGTGATGGACGAATACGGCTTGGAAGAGTGGCAAGTTACTTCAATTTGGAACAATTATTACTCGTATTGAAAAGGCTATACCACTAAATCCACGCAAACCACAAATGTGCATTAAGCATTTTTCTCGGACAAAAAATCGCCGCTAAATCCAAAAAAATTTAGCGGCGATTATCATTTTATACATTTGCATAAATACGCAAAATCAGAATCGGGAAATTATTCCGCGACATAAAACAATTTATTCAAATCCTTGTCATAGCGGAAATTGTCAACAGATAACTGACCATTGCAAATCGTTTTAAGGAACTCCTTAAAACCGGCTCGTCTGAACGAGCGCATAAAGTTGTCCTTAATGAACCTCTCACATTCTCGGTTACTGTCAAAAACGAACGCAATCTGCTTATCATCGCACTCGCCGATAACGAACGGATTGCGCATTAAGGCTTTCCTCACATCTTTTGCAAATTTCTTCTTGTGAGCCATTTTTAATGTGCTGTTGTCCATTGTTTCAAGTTTATTTTGCGTTTCAATAAAAAAGTCAATAAATTTAGAAATCTTCATATTCCTAACCTCCCTCAAACATTTTTGCTTAAATCCTGAACTCAATTACCGAAAAATCATCCGGTGCGTAATAGTTCATTGGATTTCGCCATTTATTCCCTACCATTTCTTTGAATTCTTCCAACCCGTAAATGCACTCCACCCCGTCAAAACGCGAACGAATTTCTCTTGAATATATGGTTTGATGCCAAGTAATGAGAGTTTGTCCGTTCTCTGTTTTCTCAACTGTTGGATATTTCCGAGCTAGAGTAAAATTAACAAGAAACGAAAACGCTAAAATAATAGGTTCTGCAACCTTTTGCAAATCTTCATATTTTTTTATCATACTATTGCAAGATGTAAGCGCCTCCTTGAAGTTATTTGTAATAAACATAAATTCATCAAATTCCATATCGTTCTTAACATTATCATAAATATAACCCATTGTAAAACCTCTCTTTATAAAATAGTACCAAGCGGAACTAATAAACTAACACAAGCCAAAACCGCCCGGTTTAATTGAATTGTTAATTTTTGTAAACAAATTTGTCAGTTCGGAGTTAACAACCTTTGCGACTTCGTTCGGGTCGGTAACACCGTTTACATAAAACGTTGGAGAAACAATCATTCCGCCGCTGTTATTATTGATTACGCTGCTTACATTTTCGTCTTGATAAGCCTTTAGATTATCTGCGAGCTTTTGAGAAGCGCTGTAATCGTTTTTTGATATAAGATTTAAACTATTTATGTCCTCGGAAGTAACACTAGCCCCCAAGTGTTTAAGAACATCGTCCAAACTAACGGGAACATATTTAGAATTATCCTTGTTTTCTTCTTGTTCTTTGGTAAGAAGAGCTTCTGCAAGCCCTTCTTTAATTCCCTGCTTAACGCTATCCGAGAGATTAAGCAAGTCTTTTTCTTCGGAAAGTCCAAGTGCCGAGAGTGCTTGCGCAATATTTTTACTATCCTCGATTTCTCCTTCAATACCAGTTATATCATCAGCTTTCTTCTCGATTGCTTTCTTTTTCTTTTCGCGTTCATCAATCTGCTTATCAATCGCCGCTTCTTGTGCTTCCTGAATAGCGTTACGGTACTTTTCTTCCGCTTCCTTAACAGCCTTTTCGTCCTGTACCTGTTGGAAACCGTTGGCTTCGCTATAAACCCATACTTTACGCTTTTTAGCGTTTTCAAGGTTGTTACGAGCTTCAATAAGGTCAAGTTCACGCTGGCGTTCGTCATTCGTTTCTTTGAGCGCGTCCTTACTATCGTTAAGAGCGTCAATCTCGCTATCGATGGCTTCGGTGTACCTATTCTTAACAGCGTCAACAGCAGAGATAAGCATTTTATAATAGTCAATCTGCTCTTGCATTTCTTCAGAAAGACTTTTCTTGTCTTTTTTATCGTCATCGTATGTAATATCACCGCGTAAGCCTTTAAGTTTTTGTACTATTTGTTTAAGTGCTTCAATTTGAGCGTCTGCAATTTGAACCTGTTCTTCTGCCGCAAGTTTCTCAACATAACTTTCAATGCCTTTTAATGTTCCGGCAACATATTCTCCATACTCGTTGATATAACCGCACTTTTCTTGGTTTATCCTTTTGGTTTCTTCAGCGGCGCTCATTTCAGCTTGTACTTCTGCAAGAAGGTCATCGATATACTGGTTACGCGTTTCATAACTTTGATTACGCAAGTCTTCCAACGCAGAAACAGCAATAGAATATCCGTTTTCTTGCTGTACAAAACTATCTTGCAATTCAGGCGACAATTCAACAAGCTCGTTCATTTCGTCATAGCTTAAAAGAGTTTCTTCATTAAGAACCTTTATCGCACTGTCTAACGTCTGAATATTTTTGTTAAACTTGTCGATTTCCTCTTTGCCACGATTAAAACCCTCGTTTATAGCGTCAACAGCAAGCTGTCGCCCGTCAAAGATGTCGTTCATCATTTGATGAATAACAGACAGCCCCTCGTAATTGTCATTTACTTTTTTAAGCGTTTCGTCTATATTTTTTCCAAGAGCGTCATCGTCTGTGACTTTATACTTCTCTTTATAATCATTAACGAGCTTATCATATTTGTATTGTGTGTTTTTAGGAACTTCCCCAAATTCTTCCTGCGCTTTCGTTTTCTCTTCATAAAGCGATTTAATTTCATTAAGAGTTTGTCTTTGCTCTCTTGTTTCAATATAATCGTCTGAAACCTTATCTTGAATTTCTTTATAAAGTTCTTTGTTTGCGTTTTTATATCCCTCTTGCGAAATAGTAAATTCTTTACCGTCTTTTTCAAGATATTTAGCAATTTCAGGAACGTCTTTTACAAGGTCGTATGCTTCTTTCGCAGATAATTTCGCGCCTAACCCTATTTTCTTGTATGATTCAGCGAGTTTTTCCTGTTTAGAAACTACACTATCAATTTTATCTTGGAGTTCTTCAAGCTGTTCTTTAAATTCTTTTACTCCATCTGCGGCTACTTTGCCCTTTTCTCCGGATTCTTTTAATGCTTCTATTATAGACTCAACAACACCTTGAGTATCAAGACCCTCTATTTCTTTTAGTTCTTTTTTGAACGCCTCAATTCCATCAACATCTGCGTCAGTTAGTTTATCAAAGGCTTCTGCGGTGAGTTTTCCGTCTTTGGCAAGATTATCAAGATATTGCTTTACTACAGCATATTTTCCGTCATTGTATAAATCGGTTAATGATTTCTTAACTTCTTTATTTAGATTATCAAATTCATCGGCAACTTTTTTTACCTCATCGATAATCTTTTTATTTTCAATATATTTAGGGTCAAGACCATTGATTATTGTGTCCCAGTCTTTGCTGTAATAGCCTTGAATTTTATCGTGTAAATCATCACGTTCTTTTTCTTTTTCCTTAACAAGATTTTCAGCCTCTTGTGAGCCGCTCTTATACTCGGGCGATTCTTTTAGAGCCTTTATTTCTTCTAACATTTTCTTGTATTTTTCAAGTTCTAGTTTTTGAGTTTCCCATATAGACGGAGTATTATACCCCATATTATTTGATACATTGATGTCTTTCCAAACTTTTTTAGCCTCTTCATTTTTGGTATAAGCGTCACTCGCCAATTCTCCACGTTTAAGCCTTATCTGCCTTTCAAGTTCGTCATTAGTTTCTTTAAGTTTGTCGAGTTCTTCTTGCTGCATAAACGTCAATTTAGGGAGTTTTTCAAGCGCCTCGATTTTAAGTTTTGTTTCACCAAGTTGCTTATTAAGTTCTTCAATTTCGGATTTAAGGCTTTTTTCTTTTTCTGTAAGTTCCTTAACTTTATCAATACTGTTTTGCAGGGAATTTATGCTATCGGAAATTGCTTGCATTATAGTATTTAGTACGAAGCTTATTCCCATAGATAACAGCATAGAACCGGCAGTATTAAGGGCTTTCATTCCTATTGCCGCTGCCTTTGTGCCAACTCCAGCCGTTTTACCGTTTCTGCCTATGTTTTGCAGCTCTGAATTAAGTCTTTTGTGCGCCGCAGTATAAGCGTCTGTTTCGGACGCGCCTGCTTTTAAAGCATTTCCGTAATCCCTGACTATTCTATTAGAACTATTTAATACGTTATTGTATGCCTGCTGTGTCATTGTGCCGTTTTGGAACGCTTTATGGAATTTCTCAATAGCCGATGTAGCGTTCTGTATTTCTACTCGCTGCGCTTTTATTTCGGGAGTAGATTTACCTAAACCGCTCAACCAAGATTTAAAACCGCCGCTGACTTGTGAGCCAAATATAGTTAATTTTCCGTCTTCATTTTTACCGAAAATCCCGCCCGTAGTTAATTTCTTTGCTGAAATAATACCTACGATAGTGGTAATAATTGTAGGTATCAATCCTATTTTACTTACAATATCGTCAACAATTTCAAGAATTGTTGTACCCGCATTGATAAGGTCTTTCAGACCACCACGGCTGACAGAGTGCTGTGCAAGTGAGGTAAATGTTTCTTTTAATGCGTTCATCGCATATTCAGCACTTTCGCGAATGGTTTCCATTTCAGCTTCAGCACTGCCTGCGCTGTTTTCCATATTTTTAAGAGCTTCTTCGGCAGCCTTAAAGTTATTGATAGTAGCAGCAACAATTTGCGACTGCCTCTTCCCACCCAAAATTTCGCTGATTTTGGCGTTCTGGACGTCCGTGAGGTCATTCCAAATTTCAGACAGTTCTTTTATGATTTGATACGTTGATTTGAATGTCGTTTTAGTTTCATCGGTAAATAAGCTGATACCGCCCGGCGTTTTGAGCGTTTTGGTCGCATCAGCCAGTTTGCCGGACAAAATTTCAACATCATCAATGACTTCAAGTGTTTCTTCATCGAGTCCACGCAACCTTGCGGCGATGGTTTTATATGCCACGCCAGTGCCGGGTGCATCTCTTGAGACCTCTACAGCAGCCGTTTCCAGCGCGATAGTCTGTTCTAACGTGTTATTTGCTTCCTTCATCGCAGACGAAGATTTTTCAAGCATAGTTACAATTTCGCCGTTAGAAGTAGCCGCTGTATTACCGATAATATTTACTTTTGACAAAATTTCGTCAAGAACGTTTTCGGGGTCAATATCAAACGCTTTCATAATAGAAACAAGCCCGTTCTGTGCTTGTTCTACGTTCATATCGGGAGAAATTGACGCAAACATAGATGACATTTCAGCCATCTTTTTCATAGCCTCGTTAGTGCTGTACGAAAGCCTCGACCACGCAGCCCCTTGCGATATAATCTCCTGTGTAGTAACCCCCATTTGTTTAGCAAGTTTATTTGCTTCAAAATAGAAGTCTTCAAGTTCGGCATTTGTACCCTTAAACGTCTTGCGCAGGTCAATTAGCGAGGTATCAAGTTCGTAAACAGTTGTAAACAGTTTGCGGATATAGGTTCTCACTTTGGTTATTAAAAGCGTCATACCAGTCCACTTAACGAACTTTACCGCGCTTTCCATCAGTTTTCCTAACGCTGTATTACCCTCATATCCAAGCGTTTTTATATCTGCTTGCAACGTGCGAACTTTGCTGTTTATCTTATCGACAGTTTCAGGGAATTTGCTTAAGTCGGCGCTTAATTGTTTAATTTCCTGCCCAAATGTAAGCCCAGACCCCGAAACCGTATTCACTTTACCCATCGCATAAGCATTCTTGCGCACTATATCGCTAATCATTGCTTGCGTTTGAGCGGTTTTTCTCGCAATATCAACGCCAACCTGTTCCATTTTTACATTTGCGAGGTTGCTTTTAAGATTTGCCGCTTCTCTTCCCGCATTTTTTAGTTCGACTTCAAGTGCTGTTAATTGCCCCTTTGTTTTAGCAATGCTATCGGCAGAACTATCGTTTTTAAGACTGTTTTGAAGTTCAACGTACTTGGCTTTGAGTCCGTCTACCGTTTTAATTAAATCATAATATTGTGCTTTATAAGAGCCTTTATTTCGAAATAATGAAGTGTTATTCAGTATTTTATCAAGTCCATTGATATTTTTGTCAATTTGTTTTGAGATATCGGCGGCAGTTCTCGCCTGCTCGTTTAGTGCGCTAAATTTAGATTTGAGAATATCAAACTGATTTAAGAACTCAACAAGTGTATTCTTATCTGTAACGCTGTTCAGGGAGTTTTTCAGCGCATTTATATCCGTAGTCATTTCAGATATAGGCACTTTTGAATTGATAATTTTTTGCTTAAATTTCTCTATCTCGTTGGTTTGGTCAGCCTTAATAGTGCCTATATCCTTTGTACGAAGCGAGGTCGCCGCATATTCAACATTCTGATATTGACGTACAAGACGTTCCAGCTCGGCAATCTGCGATTCCGTATCAGCTTTTAACCTTGCCACCATTTCAGCGCTTGCACTTGGAATTTTTGAAATGGTTTCGCTTATGCTGTTATAACGCGCGTTTAAGTCGTTTAAGTTATCAGCGTTTGTAATAGGCTTTTGCCCGTTAATATCCGCATATTTTACTTTGACATCTTCGAGCTTTGACGCGAGTTTAGAAGCTGCGGCATAATTTTGTTCAAGTTGTTTTCGCTGCCGTTCATAGTTTATTTCGGAAACCGTAGATGACAAATTTCCATTTACAAGATTTTTTGTAATTTTATTGACGGAATCTCCATAAGTTTCAGAAGTATAGATGTCTTTTCTTCCGCTGTAAATTGTATCTCGAACTCTCAAAAGTTCGTTTGTTGACTGAATTGAGTCAGAAATTCTCTTTTCCGCTTCGGCAATCTTTCGAGCGGCTTCCTCGGAAGATTTAGCGACTTTCTCTTGCTCTTGATTTTGTTGCTTTAACGCCTCTGTCGCAGACGTTTTTCCAACATTAGTATTATTTCCGCTCGCCATATCAACCGCAAGACCTTGAAATTGCTCTCTCAAAGTCTTGATATTGTCGCCTGTAATGCTTGAATATTCTTTCTTAAACGCAGAAACCGCGCTTGTTAGGCTCTTAACGACCTCGGCAGTCTTGCTGAATTCAGCCTGAACAGCCACTAATCCTGTTTGATTTGCAAGCTCTTCTTCGACCTTTTTTAAAGCGGTCAACTCGTCAAGAGTAACCTGACCATCTGCCCTCGATGTACCGAGTTCTATTTTATGAGCAGAAGATTTACCCGCAATAGACGCTAATTCTGTTTTAAGTCGTTTTATTGCGGAATCGAATGAACTCGTATCAACGCCGATTTTTACGCTTTTTAATGAGCCGCTGCTATTTATACTTTCAATAGCTCGGTTAATATTTGCAAGTAAATCTTTGGTATCTACCGATAGCCTTATACCAAATTGTTCAGCCAATTTCTAATTTCACCCTTTCAAATATATATACTTATCCTCCTGCTCTTTTTGAAGCCGCTCAAAATACTCCGCCAACAGTTTCTTACGCTCCTGATAATCAGGAACGGCAATATAAAGACCGATATCAGCGATTTGAAGTTTGTCAATCATCGAAATTTGTTCTTGCGTTAAATAAGGTCTGATACTCTCTTTTTTGTTCAGCCCAAGTTTTTCTTTAAATTGCTTTGCAGACAAACCGAGGACGATTTTGTTTATCAAATTTACCTCATTGATAAAATCACAAGTTTTTACACCATCGTTTGTTATCTTTATAACTGCCATAAGCCGCTCGAAATTATTTTTCGCGCTTTGAAGAGATTTGATTAACAATTCCATCGCGTCAAACCGCTTAATGAACGCCTCTTTAACCGAAGCCGCTCGTTTTCCGCGAAATCCCATTACAAGGAATAAAAAGCCATCTCGTGTCATTTCAATGCACGGCTGCCGTTTATTTTGCCCGTCTTTGTAAAAAGTCTCCGCAAAATTGCGGAGTCTGAATTCTTCTGAACAGTCCAGATTTCTGACAGCTTTCAAAACGTCATCGTGACGTTTTCTGAAAAATTCGGCAACTATCAGAGAAGTGGTTCTCGGTGTGCCATTGACATCAACAAATATTCCGTATTCATTATCCATTATAATTTTCGTAAACAGTCCCTCCTTATCGCTCTTTCAAATGTATTATTTTCGGCACATTTTTATCTTCTGAAACGTATGCAAGATATTTGTTTAACAGATACATCTGTCCTTTTGGCGTTACTACCGGTCTTTGAGTGTCCATCATACCGCATTTAGGAACAAAGCACAAACTTCTTTCAACTTCAAATAAATTGAGGTCGAGAGCCTTTTGCGAAGGTAAATTTCTTGAAGTTTTGCTTAACAAATACCCGTCTTCACGCAGCTTTTCAAAAAGCCTGTTACACCCAATCGGGAAGCCATTTTGGGTAAGGATAGAAGCAAGCTCACCAACACTTATACAGCCGCCCGATATTCCAAGTGCATTTGCAAAACGAACTTTAGGCTTATCCTTTGCAATTTTTGCTTTTAAACGTGAAATCTCTTCGTTTGATGCCTGTAACCGTAATCTTAATCCGGTCTTGGAATTATTTATCCGTTCAAGGCTCTTGTATATCTGCTCACCTATCTTATTTGGTTGGAGCTTGCAAATGGATTCAGCCAAATCGATTGTAATTTCATATTTGCCATCATTTTGCCAAAAATCCGTGTTTTTGTCTTTGTTATCCAGCATTGAAGCAGCCCACAAATCATATTGCGCATTTATCTTCAATGCTTGGTAAAGCTCTCTCATATCGACTAAAATTTTTCCTAACCGCTCATCAACTCTCGTCAGCATATTCAATCCCCACACCTTTACTCAACATTTTTCGATGTGGTTTTTTTCGTGCTTTTCTTTGCTGTTCCACTTTTCGATAACTCTTGTCTATGATTTTTCAGCAATTCCGATGTCAGCGTTTCAACATTATTGTCGGCAACAAAATTTCCGAAATCTTTTATAAACCTTTTCATATCTCCCGCGTCCAAATTCTCTTCGGAATACCTTTCGACTACTTTTGTAACAGCGTTTATCAAGTTGGTTATTGCAATGTTCATTTGGTTTTCTTCCTGACGAACTCTAATTTGATATTTTTGGTCGATAATCTCATTCAGGTGAGCCGCAAACGGATTTTCGGACAGAGCGGCGATGAAATCATCGTATTTTCCGCGAATGTAATCCATAAAAAATTCTTCATATTGCAAATCTCCAAATTTTTCCGGATAGAATGTTACAATCTCCAAAAACCAACGCGACGGCTCAAAATTCACTGTTGTAAACAAATTTTTACCATTTATTGTCATATCCAGTGAACTTATTATAAATTCACTAATCCTCAACATTTCCGCCGCTCCAATTTCAACTTTTGACTCAATTACGGTCTCACTCGAACCGCCATTTTTAATTTTAACATTACTCATAAATAAAAAAACCTCCTAAATTTTAATCCTTAAAAATTTCACTCCATCCCAAGTCAACCGAACGCAAATAATTGAATATGCGCTTCAGTGACCGCTCGCCAAGCACCATCTTATCCGAAAGCCAATCTCGAATTGTGTTTGTAGCCAACCCAACACGATTCCCAAAAAAAACTTTGGTAACACCGTAATCAGCTAAAAAACGGCTTGTCATAGCCTTTAAATCCGTCTCGCTAATCCGCTCAAACTCTGCCGCTGTCTTCTTATCAGCAAACTTAAATTCTGATTTCAATATGCCACACCCCCTTTCACTATTTTATTTACTGCTAGAATTATTCAATGTGTTTCACAGATGCAATGATTGCGTTAAAAAAAATAAACTCATCACCTCTTATCCGCTCCGCTATATCTGAAATTGCGCGGGACAAGCTATACCATAAATAATGCCGTCTTATGCGCTTTTTTGAAGATGTCTACTATGAAAAACAAATCGAAGTCACAGATATCCCCCCCCTTTTTTTTACCAGCTTGACAATCTTATGTGTTCCTCCGTTCCACTATATACTGAAACTGCTCGGGACAAGCTATACCATAAGTAATGCCGTCTTATGCGCTTTTTTGAAGATGTCTACTATGAAAAACAAATCGAAGTCACAGATATCCCCCCCCTTTTTTTTACCAGCTTGACAATCTTATGTGTTCCTCCGTTCCACTATATACTGAAACTGCTCGGGACAAGCTATACCATAAGTAATGCCGTCTCATACACTCTTTTAAAAATAGCTTTTTTTGAAATCTAAATCAAAATTTTTCCAAGCAGACAATCTTATGTGCATACACCGCTCCGCTATATGTTGAAATTGTTCGAGCGAAATGCGATACGGAATAATAGCGTGTAAAACGCTATTATTCAAAGCATACGTTCTTAATTTCAAATCAAAATTATATTCAATGATATATTCCTTCCACAAAGCGAATTTTTACACGGAAATATATGACACCTAAACAATAATGTGTAAAACGCAATTATTCGGAGTGTTATTTCTTGAAAGCAAATCGAAAATCTTTGTTTATCTATATCCCATCCCCAATAATAGGTTTTGCACGGAGTAAATCAATTGCTCAATAATGGCATATCACACGGCATTACATCATTATGCTTCCACAAAAAACAAATCAAAGTTGTAGATGACAAAAATCCGCACAAGTGATTTTTGTACGGATTTTTTATATTATTCTATTAGCGTGTTTCAGAACGCAAACGGGTCATAGTCGTCATCCTGCGTGTTATCGCTTGTTATAATCGATTTGGACGCTTTGACGCTTGTTTTCTTTGTGGCGCTTCGAGTTGTTTTTGCCGTTGAATTTGCAGACTTTGTTGTTACGCTCTTTTTGCCGTTGACATCGGTATTATTGCTCTCATCACTGCCGAAATATCCAAATCCCAGTTTCGCATTTAGGCTCACATCGAACTGATACCCATTTCGAGATTTTAGAACTTTCAGTTGCATTTTTACATCGTTTTCAAGTGATTTTTTCGCTTCAAAAGCCTGCTGCTCAACATCATAAATTCTTGCTTTTCGAGAAGTCTCGCTTTTATCTCCTTGTTGGTCATAATCTAGTCCAGCGAGTTGCAAACCTAAAACGCTATCGCTCGCATATTCAATCAATCCGCTCGACTTAAAATTCTGCATATCAAACTGCTCTTTATAAGAATTTCGATTAACAGCCGACACAAGTATTACCGGTACACGATAAGTATATGCAATATCTTTAAGTCCAGCCACGCAATAATCTATTGCTTGACGCTCATTTTGTGTTTCAATTCGAGAAGCAAGAATTTGCAAATAATCAACGAACAACACAAAATCGCTTGACTGTGTTTTTGCAAAATCGTCAACAATTTGTTTAATTTCATCTATTCCTACGATACGATTCTTGTACTTATAATTTCTATCATAATATGCTATCCTTGAAGCGCACTCTTGTTTATATGTTTCAACAGCCTCTTCAAAAGCAGCATTTTCTTTTTGGGAAAATGATTGACGGGCAGAATAATTAAATAAGTCAGAATATTTCTTCGCGATAAGCCGCTTACCTTGATTTGTTTGTTCGGCTTTTAATCCTTGTTGAACAAACATAAGTCTGCTTACTGATTTGGCGACTAAATCGCGGTTTAACATCTCGAAATTAAAATACAAAACGTGTTTACCTTGTTTTGCAAATTCATCGGCGAGTTGGACGCAAAATGACGTTTTTCCTATTGCCGAAACGCCACCAATGGTATGTAATCCTGACGATAGACCACCAGTTATAGTATCAAACTCTTTTATTCCAGTCAGTACCTTTTTATCTGTGTCCGGCTTAATATATCTAATAGAATCAAGAATTTCGATAGCATATACAGAAGACTCTCGAATTATTTTTTCCGCAGAATTTACTGCAAGAGCAATCTCATTTTTCAAGCTGTCTCTATCCTTCAGAAGCCTATCGTTAATGCTTAAATTTTCATCTTCGCAGTAAGCGTTTACTGTTTTATAGAAAATTTTGTCGTCAGATTTATCAAGTTCTCTTGTGATTATTTCTTGCTGTCGTTGCGCTTCGCCGCTTTCGTTTAGCATAAAAATAAAACATTTCCTAGATTTGTTTTTCATAGATTTTATTTTTTTGATAAAATGAGATACTTTTTCAAAGTTCTCAATGGCTAATGCTTGAAATCCTAATTCAATAAGACTTATCGCATCAAGCCTTGTTTCAACAATAATTGGTGTACGGCTTTTTAATGCCTCGACACGATTAAAGAAATCATTTTCGGGTACTTCGGCAAAGTAGTTAACCTTATTTTGAGTTTCTTCGGAAATGCCGTAATCTGAAATGTTTATGTTCTCATTGTCGTTAAGCTGTTCATTCTTAAAAAATTCTTTTTCCATACTATTTTTTATCCTTTCATATTTAAATATAAACAAGTATCGACTTGCTGTTATAAATGCCCTGCGTAGTGAAACGAAGCAGGGGCATTTAGTTACGATACTTACATTACTTACGTATCTTACGGGGAAAATGCTATTGCTCAAAAAGTCGCTGTTAAAGCTACCAAAACGGTACTTTTTTAAATTTCAAAGTATCAATATTCTACCCCATAGGTATCAATAATCTACCCCAAAGGTATCAATATTTCACCCCTAAAGTATCAAAATTCACCCCCATCAATTATTGATATTCATACTTTAATTTTTACTCCGTGAAATCTATTTCCCTTTTTACTCTCACCAAAATCAGTTATATATCCGATGTCCTTCCAATGATTTAATATCTTTAGTATCATTTCTCTTTTTCGTTTCCGCTCTAGTTTGTTGGCATAATCAAAACCGCAATTGTCAAAAAGTGATTCAATAGAAATAGTGTTATTGCAGATTTTGTTTTTGGGATTCTTTAGCAGTTCAATTCTACGAGCCAGATAAGTTTTGATACATACGCTATCAGTTGTATTAGAAATTCCCGGAATTTTAAGGAGACTCTTTTTTAGTTTGATAATTTGTTCTAGCGCATTTTCATAGCGATGAAGATGTGGCAGTCCATTCAACTGATATGCTTGTTTAACAATAGACCCATTTATTTTCGCAGTTATTACCGTCAGATTAAGCATCGCGTTATTGATAGAAATACATCTTTCGGGGTGCTCCTTATTCCGTCCTTTAAGCCTGTTTTTCTCAATCATAAATTGAGCTTGTTCTCGCCAGTCAAACTCAACGAACGTTGAACGCATTTTGTCAATAGACTTTATGATATCTGTCGTTAAAGAAGAGACAAATCCTGCTTTGTGCTGAAAAGATGAACCTGAAACAACCTCATAAATCATTGGCAATGTCATAATAAGTTCTTTTTGTCCATTGTCAATTAAACTTTTAGCGAGTGAATAAATTCCACTGAATATTACAAGGTCGAAAAAGGTCAATGTCACAGGAATTTTTTCATTTCCAACCATCTGATAATAACGAACATTTCTAACATAAATCTCTTTTTTGGATTTCCAATTTAGCGGTAAGTCCGTTCCATTAACCAATTCTACATCTCTCTCAATGTTGAAAAAATATTTTGACAGTTTTGAATTCAGAACTAACAGTTCTGTTGGTTTTGTCGTTCGCTTTATCTCTATAATAGAACTTTCGTTCTCCACAGGAGGAGAATATATCGTATTGAAAATTTGCTCGTATCCTTTAAGTAAACTTCCCTCGGGGTCATTATCATCAGCGTCTAATAAAATTTCACTCGTTTTTATTTGTTCGATTGCCAAGCACATATTTTGAAGTTCGTAAAACTCCTTACTTTCCGGCTCGGCTTTTAGCAATTTTTTATGCAGCTCTTTTTTCAGCGCCTTAATATACGAAGAAATCTCTTCGCAGATATCTTCTTTACACTCGGTTGTGCAGCTGATATCAGGCGGGTCATAGTAAATCTCAAGTTCTTGTGTCAATAAAAAACCTTCTTTCTAGCGGCAAAAATAAAAAAGACCGCTGTAATTTTGCGGTCATAACTCTATATTCCTTATTAAAATACACAAAAACACAATTCCTACTTTTTATATATGAATTGACAATATCGCTTATTCGCTTATTTTGTTATTATAAAGAATTAAAGTTACAACCAACTTTTTATGTTTTCGGAAGTGTTTATATTCACTTCATTTTTTAAGAGGATTCTTCCTCATTTTTATTATAGCACTAGGATGAGATTTTGTCAACTACTTTTTTTAAAAAAATGAAAAAACTTAAACAAAAATTGTTGACAAAATTTCATAGGCGTGTTATAATGATGATAGAAATACCTTGCTTAATCAAAAACAAAAGAAATGCCATAAAAACACACAAATATGATTTTAATTTTAATAATGAGTAAAAAGAAATGAGGCATAATTTAGATGATTGATTCAAGAAAAACCAGAGTTAGAATTCCTAATATAAGCAGTCTTGAGACTGCAATTAAAAAGTATTACGAAAAAACCGAGCTTTCAAACTCCGATATCAAAGAAATTTTTGATGTGCGCAGTTCCGCGACTGTCGCCAAATTAAAACAGGTCGCAAAGCAAGAGATGATAGAACAAAATACTCCTTGCTGGAACGCGCAGCGTGTCAATACTGAAGTGGCTTATCGTGTTTGGGGAATTGATATTGAAGATATCGAACGGCGATACAAAAAATTGAAAGAGTTTTCAGCATAAGGTAGGAAAAGAAAAAACAAAAGCAAGGTAGATTGCAAAGGGCGGGGACTTGTTTCTGCCCTTTAAATATTATAAATCACAGAAAAGGAGTGCTTATATTATGCCGATAAACAAGATTGACAAAAAGAAAAACGGCTTGCAGGGCTACCGAGTGCGCGTGAATTTCACAGATATAAACGGAAACCCAAAACAAGTTGAAAGGACGGTTTACGGGCTTTCCGAAGCAACTCTATGTGAACAGCAACTTATCGAAGAATATGTCAAGAACAAGACAACCTCAAAGTCAAAAATGACGCTCTCGGAATTGATTAGCGAATATTCAGAGTACCACGCTATGGAGTCAAAACGCTCATCTCACGACACAGTTATGAAAGTAATCCGATTAAGAATTGCACCATATTTAGGGGATTGTAGATTAGACAAGCTAACACAACCGAGATTGGCTGAATGGAAAGTGAATATTAGCAAAGAAAAACTATCTGACGGAACGAAGAAACACGCTTATTCAATTTTTGTGGCTTTACTGAACTACGCCGTTAAAATGGAATATATACCCAAAAATCCATTGGCAGTATTGGGTAACTTCAAGGACAGCAGCGAGGTTTCAGAACAGCCAGAAAAGTTAAGATATTATACGGTTGAACAATTTCAAAAGTATATAGCAGTTGCCAAAAAGCATTGTAATACAATCAGCGATTGGAACTTCTATGTGTTTTTTAATTTAGCGTTTTTCACAGGTGCTCGAAAAGGTGAACTGAACGCATTGAGATGGTCTGACCTAGAAAACAATGTGATACACATACGCCGACAGTTAACGCAAAAACTTAAGGGTTCGGACATTGAAACCACGCCGAAAACCCGTTCGAGTATTCGTGATTTACAACTCCCGAAACCGATGATGAAAATACTTGCAGAACACAAAAAACGCCAACAAGAAGCCGCGCCCTTGCAGTTTAGCGATGAATTCCGTATATGTGGAGGAGAAAAGCCGTTACGAGATACGACACTTGATAAGCACAATCGAGCATTTGCGAAAGAAGCTGAACTGCCGCACATATCAATCCACGAGTTTCGGCATAGCCACGCAAGTCTTCTAGCGAACAGCAACATCAACATTCAGGAGATTGCTCGTCGCTTGGGTCACAGCAACGTTGAAATAACTTGGAGAACCTACTCGCACTTATACCCTTCACAAGAAGAAAAAGCCCTTGAAGTCCTTAATCAAATTGATATCGATTAACAAAATCGGCATAAAAACGGGGATTTTTCGGGGATAAAAAGAAAAGAACCGCTTTGTTATGCGGTTCTTTTGCGTTATGGCGGAAAGAAAGGGATTCGAACCCTTGAACGGGTATTAGCCGTTACACGATTTCCAATCGTGCGCCTTAGACCAGCTCAGCCATCTTTCCACATATTCAACTTTTATATTATACCACAACTCTCCAGAATTGTCAAGCGGTTTTTGCAAAAAAATTTTGAAAATAAGTAAAGCCGGGAGAAAATCCCGGCAAACCGCCTTTGAAGCAGTTTAAATATCGGTTTCAATCAGCGCTTGTTCTGGTTCTGTTGGTTGTTCTGGTTCTGCTGATTGTTCTGATTCTGCTGGTTCTGGTTGTTCTGATTAGACATAACAAATCCTCCTATGAAACACATATTTCGCGGATTTCACCGCAGTCATATTTTACACAAAAATTCCGTAATTATACAAGCGATTATTATTTCGCGATTTCATAAAATTCGATTGACAGCCCACTCTCTTTTGCCTCTCGAAGAAGCTTCTCAAGACGCTTGACAACCGCGTTTTCCTCGAAAATCAGCGCGTCCACGCAAGCCTCCTCTTCGGCAAAATTAAAATTTCTGCGAATATCCGAGAGCTTTTCTAGTAACTCCGAGTACTCTTTTCGGACAACCTCGCGTTGCTCGTCAAGCGGTTCAGCGCGTTTCCTGAACAGAATTGGCGTCGGTATCTTCAGATAATCACCCCACTTTTTTTGCAACAACAAAACGCGCTTTCCAAAAAAATGCTATATTTTTTGTGTAGCAAATCCCCGTCAACCCGCACCGAAAAACGCGTAAACAACCGCTCCGCATACGAGCCACGCCGTGCAATCCGCCGAGAGCGCCGCTGCCGCGGCATAGCGCGTTTTCTTCACCTTCACCGCTGAAAAATATACCGCAAGTGTGTAAAAAGTTGTTTCCGATGAGCCGATAAGCGTTGCCGCAACCCGCTCGGCAAAACTATCCGCACCGCACTGCACCGCGATTTCGTTGTACACCGCCATTGCCCCGCTCCCCGAAAAAGGCCGCAGAATTACCAGCGGTACTGCGTCCGCAGGGAAATTTACCGCATTGCAAAGCGGTGTGAGGAGCTTTGTGAGCGCCTCCACAGCACCGCTTGCCCGAAAAACACCGATGCACACGATAAGCAAAACCAGCGCCGGAAGTATCTCAAAGCAAGTCCGCAAGCCGCTTTCCGCGCCCTCGCAAAACGCCGCGAAAACGTCCACGCGCTTCACCGCAGCATAGACGAAAATTCCTACCACAATCGTCGGCACAATGTAATCAATCACACTCTCACCCGCTTTTTCGTGAATTTCGCGCACATTCTTGGTGAACAGCCGCACGCTCGGCAAAGCGCACAATGCTGATTGTTCAGCGATTTACACGCGTTTTTTCGTGAATTATGCGCACATTCTCGGTGAACAGCCGCACGCTCAGCAAGGCGCACAATGCCGCTTGTACAGCCGATTTACACGCGTTTTTTCGAGAATTTC